>JAUNGI010000003.1 GCA_030524525.1 Lachnospiraceae bacterium | reverse complement strand
TCGGGGACGGCGTGGGAGTCGGCGTATTGGTCGCCGTCGGCTTCGGCGTGATCGCCAGCGTGACCGCCCCCGGAGACGGCTCGTTTCCGTCCTCCGTTTCCGTTCCGTCCCGTAAAATATCCGATAAAAATCCGCCCAGCACCACGGGCTTGCGCCGAAATTCGTTTCTCTCAACCTCGACATATTCCGCCGCGACATAGGCGACGGAACCGTCGGTGTACCAAATGGCGACCCATTCGTCGGTCGTCAGAGCCTCCATCCAAACGAATTCGGTTCCCTTCGTGACCATTTCATAGACCGCGCAGTCCAAATTGGCCTCGGAGCGGATGCGCAGCTCCTCCGCCGTTACCGTGACCCAACCGTCCTCGTCGGAATAAAACAGATCGCGCTCGTCCACCATTTCGGTAGGCGAAGGCAGCGGCTCCGCAGTCGGCTCCTGTGCGGCGGCAGAAACGGAGGGGCTCCCCCCGCCCGTTATGCCGGTGGCATCCGCCACCGCCCCGCGCGAATCTCCTCTTTTTATGTATGCGGCGATCTGAACGACGATCAGGAGCCACGCCAGCAGCCCGATCGCGGAAACGATTCCCGTCAGAAGCCTTGCTTTCTTTTGATCCATACCATCCTCGTTCTTTAGCAGCGGACAAAATGTTACAAAATTGTTACATAATCATAGCAAAAACTCCGGCTTCTGTCAACCTGCGCCAAAATCCCCCTTCCCCCGAGCCGGAGCACCTTGCTTTTCCCTGTAAAATGTGTCATAATTTTGCTTATATCCTGAAAGGAGATCGTTTCATGCTTGGGGGACACAAGATCATTTCCGTATGTATTTCAAAGTTAAACGATGAGCGGAATTACCAATTTATCGAATCGCTGAATGCCGCGGCGGTAGAACGGGATTTCCGGCTCTTCCTTTACCAGACATGCTCCGACCTTTACTGGCGCACCGCCAACGAGGAAGGCGAGCTGTCGGTTTTCGAGCTGATCGACTACGACGTTACGGATCTTGTCATCATTTTCGACGAAACGTTTCAGGTCAAAACCGTCGTAAAAAGCATCCGTGAAAAGGCAAAGGCAAACCGCACTCCGGTCATCTCCGTCGGAAGGGCTTACGAAGATACGGTCAGCTTTGTTTTCAACTACAAGCACGGCTTCGAGCAGATCGTCCGGCATCTTACGGACGACCACAAAATCACCGATCTGCACTTTCTTGGCGGGATCAAGGGGGAAGCCTGTTCGGAGGAGCGGCTGGAGGTGTTCCGGAGCGTTTTGACGGAAAAGGGGATCCCCGTGACCGACGACCGGATCAGCTACGGCGATTACTGGAAGGACCCCACCGTTGCGGCGGTGGAAAGGCTGATCCGGGAGGACCGGCTGCCGAAGGGGCTTGTATGCGCAAACGACAATATGGCGGTCATTGCCTCCGCCGTCCTCAGACGCCACGGCATCGTCCCGGCAAAGGATATTCTTGTCACCGGCTTTGACGGCACCGAAGAAGCGGGCTGGACGGTTCCCGCGATCACGACCGCAGAATGCGACTGTCCGGAAGCCGGCAAAAGCATTATCGCGGCGGCGGCAAAGCTTCTGAGCGGAGCAGCCGTTGATCGCGTCAACGAGATCCGCTACACGATGCGTACGGCAGACTCCTGCGGCTGTCGCCGGACGGTGCCGGGCAGCAGCCGCGGAGACACGATCCAGCGGATCAAGGATCGGTTCCACCGCTATCAGGACGACGAGCGCAAGCTTTACGAGGTCAACGCAAGTCTGCCTGCCGCCAAGTCCCCCAAGGAATTTTCCGAACGCCTCGGCGATTTTAATTTTTACGACGTTTGTATTTTTGTGAACAACGACGTACTCGATTTTTCGATCGATCCCGAAAGCCCTCGGGTCGGCGGCGCCTTTGACGAAACCATGGCTCTGCTGTTCAAAGCCAACGTCCGTTTTGAGCGTCCCGAAGCCTTTGCCCGACGAAACATCATCCCCGACGCGGAGCTTCTTTTGGACAGAACCTATCCGTTTGTTTTTTCCGCGCTGAACTTTATGAACCATCCGTGCGGCTATTTGTGCTTTTATTTTTCCTTGGACTATGAAAATTACTGCAAGATCCCTCAGTATGTCACCGCTTTGAACAATGCCGTCAACGGCTTTCGGAGCTTAAACCATCAGCGGTATATGACCCGGCATATCGAAGAAATTTACCGGCTCGACTACCTGACCGGCCTGCTGAACCGTAAAAGCTTTTTTATGGAATTGGCAAAGCTGACCGAAGGAACGAACTGCCGCAATATTCTGATCGTCGCGGCAGACTTGGACGGTCTGAAATATATCAACGATCACTATGGGCACGAGGAGGGCGATTTTGCCATCCGTTCGGCTTCCCGCGCGCTTCAGAGCGTACCGATCGAGCCCAAGCTGTGCGCCCGCTTCGGCGGGGACGAGCTCGTGCTCTGCGCCGCCGGCGATACGTTTGACGAACAGGAGATCAAACGCGCCGTCACCGACTGTCTTGCGCAGATCAACCGGACGTCAGGCAAGGCCTATCCGGTTTCCGTAAGCCTCGGCGTCTGCGTCGAGAGCAGGGACGCCTTTACCTTTGACCGGGCGTATAAAACCGCCGACGCCAAGATGTATTCGGATAAGACGGCGAAACCGCACAGGCGGGAAGCCTAACGCCTCAGACGGGCAGAAGCTCCTCGTACAACCGCATGGCATTGCCGTAGAAGATCCGGTCGATCTGGCTCGGCGCGACCCCGCCGCGGCGAAGCGCGTCGTAAAGCTCCGGAAAGGCTTCGCAGCCCGGCAGCGCCGGATTCGGGTCGATCCCGTCAAAGTCGGAGCCGATACCGACTCCCTCGCTCCCGCACACGTTCACAAGATGCTTCGCGTGCCGCACAACGGCTTCCATGATCTGCTCCTTTGTAAAGCACTTTTCCGCAGGCAGCCGCTTCCGCGTCATCCACGGCAGCGGACGCACCAGAAACGGAACAAAGAAATTCAGCCCCACGACGCAGCCCCGCTCCCCCAGCCTCCGAAGCAGCTCATCCGGCAGGTTCCTTGCCATCGGGCAAAGCGCGCGCGCGTTGGAGTGGCTTGCCGCGAACGGCTTCTTCGCGACCTCCAAAACGTCGCGTATGCCCTGATCGGACAGGTGCGCAACGTCCACAATGATCGAAAGCTCCTCCATCCGCTCCACGCAGGCTTTTCCCAGCGGCGTCAGCCCCGCGTCGCCCTCCGCCGCCTTGACCGCCGCGGTCCCCAGCTCATTATTGTAATTCCATGTCAGCGTCATCATCCGGACGCCGTCCTCCGCAAGCTCCGAAAGACGCTCCAGATCGCCCTCCAAAATGCCCCCGTCTTCCACGGTCAGCATCCCGGCGATCCTGCCCGCCTTATGTACGGCGCGGATCTCCCGCACGCTCCTTACGGGCGCGGCAAGACGGCGGCAGTCGCTCATATGACGGCGAAATACGTCCGCCATCGCCCGGTACGCTTCCATCGGCTTTTCGTACTTGCCGCAGTCCACCCAGACCGCAAAATTCTGCACGGCGCAGCCGGACGCTTTCATCCGGCGGAAATCCAGCTGCAGCGCGTTGGATTCCATCGAGATCGGCCTTCCCTCCCGTTCGGACTTCCAAAGACGCTCCAGCGTATCGCAATGCATATCCAAAATTTTCATACCTTTTCTCCGCTTTCTTACCCTTTTTCCGTATGCAAACCGCCCGAATTGTGCTACACTACTCTTAAAAAGCTCCCGGCAGCGACAAGGAGGATCTTATGAAGCGACGGACGTCTGCAATTTCTCTGTTTTTTATTTTATTCCTTTGGATTTTTCCGGTGCATGGCTGCACGCGCGTATCGGAGGAACCGCTGCTGACGCCCGCCCCCGTCCCTTCCGCCTCCGTTTCGGACGAGCCCCTGCCCTCGCCGGGTACGGACGGGACCTTTTTCAGTAGCTTTTACAACGGAACCGGTCTGTCCATCACCGTTTCGGAGCAGATCTCCGAGGAGACGGCAAGCCGGATCTTTTCGGATTACGCGGAACTGAGCCGCGAGCTGGATTCCTCCGACGAAACGAGCGAGCTCTTTGCCTTTAACAATTCGGGCGAGACCGTCTTCTCTCTGAGCGAGACGCAGGCGGACATGATCGCCGAGGGCATCCGATGCAGCGAGCTGACCGAGGGCGCCTTTGATCTTACCAGCGAGCCTCTGCGCACGCTCTGGGATTTTTCCGGCGAGATGCTCCTGCTCCCCACCGAAGAAGCCGTCTCCGCCGCGCTGTCCTGCATCAACTATCAGCAGCTCTCGCTGACCGGGAGCGAGCTGACCTTGGAAATCGAAGGGATGCAGCTCAATACCGCCGACTATTTTGACGGTTACGCTGCCCTGCAAGCCCTGAGAACGCTGGAAAATGCCGGCGTTCAAGCCGGCATCCTCTCCTTCGGAAATCTGAGCTATTACCTCGTGGCGGACGACGAGCGATCGCCCTATACCGTTACGCTGAGCGTTCCCGACGGAGAAGCCGTGCGCGAGGTCGCTTCCGTGACCGTGCGGAATCTGGCGATTGCCGGAGCCCATTGCTACGAGCAGTATCAGGAGACGGAGGACGGCGTTTATCATCCCATGTTCGATCTGCATACCGGCTACCCGAGCAGGCAGGGCTTTTCCTCCGTTTTTGTTTTCTCCTCCTCCCCGGTGCTTGCACAGACCGCGGCAAAGGCGTGCTATTCTCTCTCTGTAGAACAAGGAAAAACCATGATCTCCAACCTTCCGGACACCGACGCGCTCTGGGTCATGGAGGACGGAACGCTCGTGTTCTCCGACGGCTTTGCCGATCGGATCGCCGTTACGGAGCTTGGCGAATGACCCGGGACGGCTCCTACTCTTTGAAATATCCCGGCGTCATGCTGCACCGCTTGACAAGCCAAAGCGGAAGCCGACGGTAGCAAAGCCCCGCCCGGTAGCCCAGATATTTTGCGCCGGAAAGCAGCACATAGCGAAGCATCTGTCCCCATCTGCCCTTCCGGTACAGGATCCCCAGCACGCGCTTCACCATCCTTACCCCCTCCGCCTCGGAAGAAAGGTCCGCAAACGCCTCCGGATGCTCCTTCTGGGACACGGCAAGGTCAAAGTTTCTCCGAAACTGCTGCGAAAGCGTGTAGTCGTGCCAATGCTCGACCGCCGCGCCCGCCGCGTAAACCACCTGATATCCGGCGTCGATCGCCTTCCGCGCATAAAGCATGTCCTCATTAAAGATCACGCGATCGACAAATCCCCCCAGCGAAACGAAGACCGAACGATCGTACATGCAGCACACGTCGGAGCAGAAAATGTTTTTGATGCCCAGCTTCCCGTAGGTGCAGCGATTTTTTACCTGCTCCTCCGCCGGATAGTTAAAGCTCTGCGTCATGCGCACCAGCTCCGGAGCCTGCGCGCCCGCGGTCTGTCTCGCATAGGCGGAGCTTACCCGCGGATAACGGGAGAACGCCGAAAGCAGCCGTTCCAGCAGGAACCGATCCTTGGGAACGGCGTCCTGCGTCATACAGACGACGTAATCCGCCTCGGACAGGGCGATTCCCTGATTTCGGGTCCGTCCGTGGGAAAATTCTTCCTTCCCAAGCCCCCGCAGCACCAGCGAAACGCGTCCCTCTCCCTTCGTTCCCCGCGCCGCGGCAGCCGCGCGTCCGGAAATTTGGGGAAGCTCCTTTTCGCCGCCGGTCACGGTCACCATCAGAATCACCGCGTGCGGAAGCACGGTCTGACAATAAAGCTTTCGGATCAGCCGATCCAGTTTTTCGTCCGGTCGGTAAACCGGAATCACCACGTCAATCGTCGCCATAACATCCCCCTATATAAAAAACAAAGAAGCTCGCTTGCGAGATTCTCCGCCTGCGGCGGGTCGCTCCAGCGACACGGTTCCTCTCCGCCGCAGTGCGATCCCCGCGGAGCGTTTTTTGTTCTATAGGAAACGCAGTTTCCTATAGAACAAAAAACAGGCAGAGTGCGTTCACTCTGCCTTCATTATCCTACCTTTTGGGTTTTGGGTCAAGCCCCAACAAAATTAAAGAGAAACCTTTCCGGAGACCTTGCCGTTTACAACGTAGTAAGCCGCCTTGTCCTCCGGCTTGATATACAGCGTAATGTCCTTGATCTCGTCCTTGTTTGCAGCCTCATAATCTGCCTTTGCAGCCGCAAGAACGCTCTCCGCCGTGTACTCGCTGCCTGCGAACTGTACCACATACGTTACCTTTGCGTCCGCCTTCTTCGCACACTTTGCAGCGGTCTTCTTTACTGCGTTCTCGGTCTTCTCCACTGCCTTTTCTACGGTTTTCTCCGCCTTTGCAGCGACCTTTTCCGCCGTCTTTGCCGTCTTCTTTGCAGCGACCTTTGCAGCCTCTGCCGCCTCTGTCTTTAATTCTGCAATATCGGTTACTTTCTTTGCCATGGATATTTCCTCCCTCTTTTTCAAACGAAACAAGTAGAACTCACAATTCACATCCTACAGTTGGATATTACAGAAAAACTGTTTTTTTCGCAAGAGTTGATTTTTTTTTCTCCGTTTTGCCGGTAATCCGTCTCTCCGCATGAGTTTCTTGTGTTCAGATTCTCCAAAATAAACTCACAAATCCCGTTCCTCATTGTGAGTTTTCGCATAGAGCGCGGTACGCCGCCGCTTTTTTTGCATACAAAAACAGAGCGGCAAAATCGCAAGCGCCGCGCCCAAAGCGTCGATCAGGACGTCCAAAGGCTTTCCCGAGCGCCCCGGAACGAAGGTCTGATGGAACTCGTCGCTCGCCGCATAGACGCCGCAAAGCAGAAACGCCAACAGCGCGGTGTTCCGCTCCGAAAGAGAAAAACGGTCCCGCAGCCACCAAAACGCCGGAATCGCCAAGACCGCGTATTCGCACATATGCGCCGTCTTTCGGATGAGAAGCGTAAAGCGGGCGTACCAGAGCTGCCGCTCCGCCCCGGGCAGTCCGTCGTACCAGAAGCCGAGCATTCCCACAAGCCGATCCGCCAGCCAATTCGAGGATACCGACGATTCGTCGCCCGGCTGCGCCGAAAAGCAAAAGATCACCGCCATCCATACAAGCATCAGCGCAAACCAGAGGACCGAGCGGCGCTTTCGGCGTTCCGGATCGGCAAGCGCGTCCCCGTCCCTGCGGCGTCTCATGTCTCCGGCTCCCCGGAACCAAACATCCACCGTAAGATCTTCCCGGAATATTCTCCCCAGAAGCCCCAATCGTGCGTGCCCTTGCTCTCCGTATATCGGTGTTCCACCGAAATCGACTCCAAAAAGCGATGGAAGGCGCGGTTATTTTCCAGAAGGAAGTCCTCGGTTCCGCAGCACAGATAGATCTCCGGAATCCGCCCGCCCTGCTCCTTGAGTCGGCGCACAAGCACCTCGGGATTGCTGTCGCTTTCCTCTACGGTTTCCAAGTCGCCGAAGCACTCCCGGTAATACGCATAGTTCGCAATTCCGTTTTCCTCGCCCTCCCGCATGCCGGCGATCTCATGCACGATCAGAGCGGAGGACATCGCGCCCACCTTTCCAAAGCGGTTGGGGTAAGCGAAGGCGGTGTGCAGCGCGCCGAAGCCGCCCATGGAAAGCCCGCAGATCGCCGTATCCTCCGCCGATTTTGCCAGTCCGAAGGTGCTGCGGAGATAGTCCACCAGCTCCGCGCCCACAAAGGTCGCATAGCGGTGTCCCGTGGAAGCGCCGTCCAGCCAGAAGCCGTTTTCCCCGTTTGGCATTACGAGCGCCACGCGATATTGCTTCGCCAGCTCCTCCATGCCCCAGCTTTCCGCGCTGCCGGTGTAGCCGTGAAGCAGAAACAGCGTTTTCATCGGTCGTTTTGCATACGGCGATCTTGCCGCCGCTTCGTCCGGCTGGATGTCGTTCGGCAGATACATACGAAAGGTCACCCTTCTGCACAGTGCGCCGGAAAATAATTCGATCGTTACGTTTGCCATGCCTCTTCTCCTCCTTTACTGAGCCGCAAAATAATGGATGCCCGCGCGGAGCTCCGCTCGCACTTCCTCGGTCAATCCGTATACCGCGTGGGTAATGACGTATTCTCCGTCGTTCACAAAGACCTCGACGATATTGCGGTCAACGTACGCTTCCACGGCAAAGCCGTCGTGCAGCGGAGGCGTTTCGCTGCGCCCCAAAACCTCGGTATGCCCGTTGACGACGGCGCTCCGGTCGGCAAAGATCCTTCCGTTCTTCCTGCCGATCACATAACCGCCGACGCAGAGCTCTTCGTTTTCCTCCAAGCTCGTGCAAAGCCGGAAGACCTGCTCCGCAGGATTCGGCGCGGCGATTTCCCGCGAAAGCTTTCCCCGGATATTCGGATGCGGCCGGAAATAAATGTGCCCGTTTTCCGCCTCGCAGACGCGGGGAATGCAGAACATTCCGATCCGCCTTCCGTCCGGCGCTTCCGGCATCCGCAGCCATGCGATCACGACGCGCCTGCCCTCGGCGTCTACGGTACTCTGCGGCGCATACAGATCCATCCCGTAATCCAAAAACCGGAACCGTTTCCCCATGCGCATGGAGGCGTCCCCCACGGAAAACTCCGCGAACGTGCAGACCGCCTGATTGCCGTACTCGGTTCCCATCGGGGAAAAGAGCAGCACGCCGGCGTCTCCCGCCCGGAAATAGTCGGGGCATTCCCACATCCAGCCGTAGTTTTCGGCGGACACGGAATTCGCATATTCCCAGCGTTCCAGATCGTCGCTTCGATAAAACAGCAGCCGTCCCTTCTCCCCCGCCGTGCTTCCCAAAACCATGTAATAGCGGCCGTCGCTTTCCTTCCACACCTTCGGGTCGCGCGTATTGCGCAGATCGCCGATTGCGGGATCTTCGATCGGCGGGATCACCGTGCGCTTGCCGCCGAAATTGTCGAACGTCTCGCCGTCCTCCGAGCAAAGGGACAGCTGCGAGGAGACGAATTCGCCGTTCAGACAGCAGTTCGTATTTTCCGGGTCCGGCGACTCGTAGCGCACTCCCGTATAGAAAAGCCAAAGCCTTCCGTCCTTTTCCACGGCGCTTCCCGAAAAGCAGCCGTCGCAGTCCGCAGGCTTGGACGGGAAAAGCGCCATCTCAAGATGCTTCCAGTCCGTCAGATCCTCGCTGACCGCATGTCCCCAATGCATTCGTCCCCAGCGGGGCGCGTAAGGGAAATGCTGATAAAACAGATGGTACTTTCCCTGATAATAAATAAAGCCGTTCGGGTCGTTGATCCAGCCCCTAGGCGACCGCAAATGAATTTCCGACATGCTCCCTCCTGCCTGCCGCGGATGCTTCCCTCCGTCTCGGACGAATGCCCTAAACCATCAGAAATACCGCATATGACAAATACGTCAGCAGCAGAACCGCTCCCGCCGCGCGCGTCAGCGTCCGCTTCCTGCAAACCATGCTCCACAGCAGAACCGTGCTTCCTGCCGCCGCTGCCGTGTCCCACAAAAAGCTGCGGGCAAAGCTGACCGGAACGATCAGCGAAGTGGTGCCGACAACAAACAGAATGTTAAAGATATTGCTGCCCACAATGTTCCCGACCGCAATGTCGCTGTTGCCCTTGCGGGACGCCGCGATCGAAGTGACCAGCTCCGGCAGAGAGGTTCCGAGCGCCACGATCGTCAGCCCGATGATCCGCTCGGAAATACCGAGCATGCGCGCCAGCTCCGTTGCCCCGTCCACGGTCAGATCGCTGCCCCAGATCACGACGGCAAGCCCGATCACCGTCCCCAGCAGCGGATGCTTCCGGATCTGCTCCGTGATCCGTTCGCGCAGAGTCTTCTTCGACTCGTTTTCCGAAGCGGGCTCGCCGCCCTCCGACGCACCTTCGTCGGGCTTGTCCTTTTGTCTTGCCGCGAGCAGAAACAAATAGCACAGATAAGCCAGAAAGACCGCCCACAGCAACAAGCCCTCGCCCAAGGTAACGTGTCCGCCGCTGGCTCCCAAGCCAAGCAGCAGCCCGGTAACGCCAAACAGAAACGGAAGCTCATAGCGAACCGTTGTTTTTGCCACATGCAGCTCCCGGATCAGCGCCGCGATCCCCAAAATGATCCCCACGTTCAAAAGGTTGCTGCCCACCACGTTGCCGATCGTTATGGCGGCGTTGCCCTTCAGCGCCGCGCTGATGCTGACCGCCGCCTCCGGCGCGCTCGTGCCCATCGCCACGATCGTCAGTCCGATCACGAGCTGCGGGATGCGCAGCTTTTTTGCGATCCCCACGGCTCCTTCCACAAACCAGTCCGCACCAAAGATCAGACATACAAAGCCAAATACCAAAAAGATGCAGGGTGTCAACATAATGTTACTCCTCCTTCGTCTGTTGCAGATATTTGATTTGCATGGAAAACGAGACTTCTATCACATGCAAATCCATGCGATAAAAGTCTCGTTCTTATTTCAGGTACCGTCCGGCCGAAAACGGCGAGCTGACGAACGGTACGACATCGTTCGATGCGAACTACTCCCTCATACCGATTCCACCATAACAAAGATCGCCGCCGCTGTCAAGACGGGAATTTCAAAAGATGTTTGACAAGCCCCTCTCCATCCTATATTATGAAAAATATGGAGTGTTTTGCAACGGAGCGCAGACCGCTCCGCAAAAAAATCTGCTCCGTTCTGGAGGGAAAGATGAAACAACCCAAGGTACATAAAATTTACAACCCCATTGCGGAATGCATGGAGCGGTCGGAACGCCGGAAGCTTCAAAACGAACGTCTGCGGGAAACCGTAAGGCTCGAATACGAAAACGTTCCGCTCTACCGCGCGCGAATGGACGCCAAGGGCGTGAAGCCCGAGGACATTCAAACCGTGGACGACCTGCGCAAGCTTCCGTTTATGGAAAAGACCGATCTGCGGGACGAATTCCCGTTTGGGCTGCTGGCCGCCGACAAAAAGGATATCGTGCGGATTCAAGGCTCCTCCGGCACAACCGGAAAACCCATCGTCTCGGGCTATACGCAAAACGACGTTGAGGTATGGACGGAAATGGTCGCCCGGGCGATCACCGCTGCCGGCGGCGGACAGGACGACATCGTTCAGGTCTGCTACGGCTACGGTCTGTTTACCGGCGGACTCGGCGCGCATCAGGGGGCGGATCGGGTCGGCGCCATGGTGATCCCGATGTCTTCGGGCAATACGCAGCGGCAGATCATGATGATGACCGAGCTTGGCGCCACAATGCTTTGCTGCACGCCTTCCTACGCGACCTATCTGGGCGAGACCATCAACGATATGGGCTTGAAGGATAAGCTGAAATTGAAATCCGGCTGCTTTGGCGCGGAACCGTGGACCGAGGAGATGCGGCAGAAGCTGGAGTCCCTGCTGGACATCGACGCCTGCGATATCTACGGGCTTACGGAGATCGGCGGCCCCGGCGTTGCCTTTGAATGTCTGGAGAAACACGGAATGCACGTCAACGAGGATCATGTGCTGGCGGAGATCATCGACCCGGTGACCGAAGAACCGCTGCCCTATGGTACCCCCGGCGAGCTGGTTTTCACGACGTTGACGAAAACGGGCATGCCGATGCTTCGCTACCGAACCCACGATATCTGCACGCTGACGGACGAGCCCTGCGCCTGCGGGCGGACGACCATCCGCATGAGCCGCATCACCGGCCGCACCGACGATATGCTCGTCATTCGCGGCGTCAACGTATTTCCGAGCCAGATCGAAGCCTGTCTTGTGGACTTGGAGGGCGTCGCTCCGTTCTATATGCTGATCGTTGACCGCGTAAACTCCACCGACAAGCTGGAGGTTCAGGTGGAAATGACCGAGGAAATGTTCAGCGATAAGATCAGCGAGATCGAGGAGCTGCGCTGCCGGATCGCCGAGCGGATCAAGTCGGTCGTCGGCATCAGCGCAAAGGTTCAGCTCGTTCCGCCGAAGTCCTTGCCCCGTTCCGAAGGCAAGGCAAAGCGCATTATCGACAACCGAAATCTCCACTGATCGGTCTGCCGCCCTTAATGGGGCTGCCCTACAGCAACCGCGGGGTCGTACGTCCCCCGCAGAAAGAGAGAAGCTTATGTATATTTCACAAATCTCCGTTTATTTGGAAAACGGAAAGGGCACTCTGAGCCGCCTGACCAAACTCCTCAGCAGCAACCATATCGACCTTCTGGCGCTGACCATCGCCGATACCTCCGGTTTCGGCATTGCCCGTCTGATCGTCCGCGAGGAAAACATCGACGGCTGTCTGGCGCTTTTGCAGAGCGCAGGCTACTCCGCCCGGAAAAACAAGGTGCTTTGTGTCCGCGTGACCAACGAGCCCGGCGGACTGGATAAGGTGCTGTCGATCCTCGACGACGCCGGGATCTCCATCGAATACCTCTACTCCTTCCATTACAGCGCCGGCAGGGACGCTCTGCTGATCCTCCGGCTGAACGACCGGGAAACCGGCGCGGCGGCATTGCAGAAGGCCGGAGTCGCGGTTGTGAGCAAGGAAGAAATCAGCGCTTTGTAAAAAGTTTGAGAACTGAAAAGCGTCGCGGGATAAGCCGTTTTGAGACTTATCGGCGACGCTTTTTGCACGTTTCCCTTATTCCGCCACATTTATTGAGAAGATCGAGGGGAAAGAGACGCTAGAATCTCACTCTGCTGCTCCTTCGCCTAGCATCCCGCGAAGGCTTATTTTCTTCTGCACTGCCTACAGCAGCACCAGTACCTTTGCCGCAAGCACGATCAGGATCAGCGCCATGGGATAGGTCGCCGCATAAGCGCTTGCCACATCGTCCGTTCCCGCAACGCTGATCAGCGCGCCGAGCGCGGGCGTGCTGGTCATGCCGCCGGTGATCGAGCCGAGGTTGTTGAAGATCGAAAGCTTGAATATGTATCTGGCGACCAGATACCCGATGATCATCGGGATCAGCGTCATCAGAATGCCCACGATAAAGTATTTCAGCGTGATATGGCTGATGAAGCTGTAGCCGCCCGGAACTCCCGCGCCGACCAAAAACAGCACAAGACCGATCTCGCGCATGAAGTTCAGCGTGTCCTTCTTGATCTGGCAGTTCAGCGGTCCGATGTGTCCGAAATGTCCAAGGATCAGACCGGCGATCAGCGTTCCGCCGGAAGCTCCGAAGGAGAAGTTGATGCCCGGAATCTTGATGCAGCCGATCATATAACCGAACGCCACCGCAAGCGTAAAGGGGAAAAGCCCCATACCGTCAACGGAGACGTAATTCTTTTTGCTTTTTGCCGCCTCGACCGTGCTGGCGGCAATAAAGTTCTTCCTTTCTTCTTCAATGTTGACCTTCAGAAGCTTCGGAAGGATCTGTACAAACAAAACGACGCCCAAAACGCCGAACAGGTATGCGATTGCGTAGCCCGCAGTGACCGCCTCCTCGTTGACGCTCGCCACCTCCTTTGCAGCCGAAAAGCCCGGTGTGGAAGTCAGCGCGCCGGTCAAAAGACCGACTGCGGTGGACGCGTCGATGCCGAACGCCTTGATTGCCACAAGAGTCACGACGGACGCCGAGCCGATAACCGCAATTCCCATCACGATATAAGCCAGCATCTTTTTGTTGAAGCTTCGGAAAAACTTCGGTCCCGCGATCAGGCCCACCGAGGTCACGAACATCGCCGTACCCAGATTGGAAACCAGCTTAAACGTAGCTTTGAACGCGTCGTCGTTGTAGAGATCAATGCTCTTGTCTCCGATCGAGAACTGTCCCCCCAGTTCATAAGAAACAATACCGAAGATCAGGGCAACGACCAGAACCCCAGCGTCTCCTAAGGAAATGCCCTTGATCTTGATTCCCCCGATCAAGTATCCCAGCGCAAGGATTATAAACACATAAAAAATTCCGTTACCTAACCAAGAGGTTACGATATCACCCAAATATTCCATGGAATTTCCCTTTCCTGCTCACAATACAGGAACCTGCCCTAAAAAGACAGGTTCCTTTTGTAATTTTTTACTTTAGTTTTTCCGCGCGTAGTTCGGCAGCAGCATCGGAGAAACCTGTTCGGTTTCAATGCCTGCGTCCGCCATTTCCTTTGCGAAATCCGCCACATGGGAAAGGGTCAGACTGCCCACCGTTACGCTCTTGGACTTCTCACTTGCGAACTGACCGGCATTCCGTCCGAATACGATCACGTCCAGCAGAGAGTTGCCCATCAGACGGTTCCGTCCGTGTACGCCGCCGGCTGCCTCGCCCGCCACATAGAGGTTCTCGATATTGGTCATACTGTCGGTCGTCACCTCTACGCCGCCGTTCTGATAATGCAGCGTCGGATAAACGAGGATCGGCTGCTTGCGGATGTCGATGCCGTATTTTGCGAACATACGGTACATTGCCGGGATCCGCTTCATGATCGTACCTTCGCCGTTTTTCAGCTCGATCATCGGCGTGTCAAGCCAGATACCAACGCCCTCCGGCGTCGGAATGCCCTTGCCTCTGGTGGAGCATTCGCGAATGATGGAGGACGCCGTCACGTCGCGGGTCTCCAGCGGGTTCATAAATACTTCGCCGTCTATGTTCACAAGCTTAGCGCCGAGGGAACGAACCTTCTCGGTAACGAGGGCGCCGAAGATCTGCTCCGGAAAAGCCGCGCCGGTGGGATGATACTGGAGCGTATCCACGTCGCGGAGCTTTGCGCCCGCACGATAAGCCAGCACCAGACCGTCCGCGGTCGCGCCGTAGTGGTTGGAGGTCGGGAAGCCCTGATAATGTACGCGTCCGGCTCCGCCCGTGGCGATAATTACGGTCTTTGCCTTGGCAACGAGAATTTCCTTCGTCTCCATATTCATCAGAACCGCACCGGCAGCAGCGCCCTTATCGTCCTTGATGATCTCAATGGCTGCGGTAAAATCCACAACCGGGATCTGACGGTTCAGAACCTCGTCGCGAAGCGTTCTCATGATCTCCGCTCCGGAGTAGTCCTTGCAGGCGTGCATTCTCTTGCGGCTCGTTCCGCCGCCATGGGTCGTTACCATCGTGCCGTCTTCGGTCTTGTCAAACTCAACGCCCAGCTCGGACAGCCACTGGATCGCCTCCGGAGCCTTCGTTACAAGCTTGGCAACAAGCTCGGGCTTCGCCGCGAAATGTCCGCCGCCGAAAGCATCCACATAGTGGATCGCCGGAGAATCGTTCTCCTTGTCGGCAGCCTGAATTCCGCCCTCCGCCATCATCGTATTGGCGTCGCCCATACGAAGCTTCGTTACGATCATAACTCTCGCGCCGTTTTTATCCGCCTCGATCGCCGCGGAGGTTCCCGCGCCGCCCGCGCCGATAATCAAAACGTCGGTCTCATAGTCCGGATTGGACAGGTCGATGTTCATTTCACGGATCCGGCTGTTTGCCTGCAGCATATCCGCCAGCTCGTTGGGAACCTTTCCGCCCTTGTTCGGGCCGATCAGCAGCTCCTTGAACTCCTCCGCCTTGTGATCCGGATGGTACTGTGCCAGAAGTGCCTCTTTCTCGTCTGCCGTCATACGGGTCGGCTCAAGAGCCGCATTCGCCGCTCTCTTGGCTTCCACCACCTTCATTAACTCAAGCATTTCCTCAGTATACATGGTAAGCACCTCCTACTTTTCGATTTCTCTGTTATTGTAAAGCTCCTTGATCTCTGCAATAGGCTTGCCCATCAGATCCTCAATCAGCTTGTCAAAGGTTCCCTCGTTGATCTCGGCAACCCGGTTGTTCAGATGCTCGCACTTGGGAGCAAGGTACTTGCCGTTCAAGCGGCGCGCCAGCATTGCGACCTGCGGATGGCTGATACCGGCAGGACAGCGGGAGGAACATACGCCGCACATAACGCAGTCAAACGACTCCTCGGCACACTTTTCGAAATCTCCGCGCTGCGCGTATGCGATGTACTGCATTACGTTCAGGCTCTGCGTACAGCTCTTTGTACATGCGTTGCAGCCGATGCAGGAGTAGATCTCCGGGAAAAGCTGCATCATGATCGCCTGCGTCGGGGACACCTTTTCAATGTCATAGACCGGCTTTACCAGCGGGAAGAACGGAAGGGTCGCAATGTACATCCCTTCTTCTACCTTCGTCTGGCAAGCCAGACATGCCTTCAGCTCACGGTCGCCGGCGATCCGGTAGATCGTTGCGCAGGCTCCGCAGAAACCGTTTCTGCATCCGCAGCCGCGAACCAGCTGATATCCTGCATACTCCATCGCCTTCATAATCGTCAGATTGGAAGGAACCTCATATTTTTTCCCAAAGAGGAAAATGTTGCACATATCACTCACGATGTTTACCTCCTAGTATTCATTCGTCATTTCGTCAATCTGGTCGCAACGGAACACCGGACCATCCTTGCACACATACTTGTCACCAATATTGCAGCGGCCGCACTTGCCGATGCCGCACTTCATTTTCAGCTCCATGGTCGTATAAACCTGCTCCTTGGCAATGCCCATCTCAACGAGACCTGCCAGCGTGAACTTGATCATGATCGGCGGTCCGCAGATGATAAAGGTCTTGCTCGAGTCGAAGCCCAGCTCCTTTACATAGTTGGGAACGAAGCCCACATGACCGTCCCAGCCTTCCTGCTCACGGTCGATCGTCAGATGCACGTTCATGCCCTCTTCCTTGCACCAAACGTTCTGGATCTCCGGGAAATCCACCAAGTCGTCGGCGCTTCGGGAGCCGTAAACCACGTCGATGGTTCCGTACTGATCGCGCTTATCCCGCACGTAGTTGATCACGGAGTGCAGCGGCGCAAGTCCGATACCGCCGGCAATGAATACCATGTCCTTTCCCCGGAAATCCGTATCGACCGGGAAGCCGTTGCCGTAAGGCCCGCGGATGGTAATCATCTGACCGACCTCCATGCTGTGCAGCCAAGAGGTCACGCAGCCGCATTTTTTAATGCTGAATTCCATGTAGTCCTTCTGGGTCGGAGACGAGGTAATGGAGAACATACCTTCGCCGACGCCGGGAACGGAAAGCATCGCGCACTGTCCGGGGATATGCTCAAATACCTTGCCCCCCTCCGGCGCTTCCACGCGGAACGTCTTAACGTCGGGAGTGTCCACGCGGATATCCGTTACAATACCTACCATTGGGATCAACGGGTCAAATCGTTCACTCATTTTCAGTCCCTCCCATCGTCTTGATCACTTTTACGATATTCATGTGGATCGGGCACTTCGCAAGGCAGCGGCCGCAGCCCACACAGGAATAAATGCCTTCGTTGTTCTCCGGGAAGTAAACCAGCTTATGCATGAACCGCTGACGGAAACGCTCCATCTGCGAATTCCGGATATTGCCGTGCGCCATTCTCGTAAAGTCGGAGTACATGCAGGAGTCCCAGCAGCGGAATCTCTGAATGCCGTTTCCTGTGTCGAAATCGCGCACATCGTAGCACTGGCACGTCGGACATACGAACGTACACGTTCCGCAGCCAAGGCAGCTCTCGGAAAGCCCCTTCCATTTGTCCGAATAGAACAGATCGAGCATCTTCTGGTCTTCGATCCCCTTCAGGCTCAGGTTGGCAAGCGGAAGCTTCTCCATCATCACCCGGATGGCTGCCTTTACCGGCTCCGCCGCATCGGCAGGCGCCTCGGAAAGCTCGGCGTTCACCGCGTCAAGAAGCTTCTGTCCCTTCTCGTTCTGCGCCTCCAGATATAAGACGTCGCCCATCTGCCATGCGCTCACGTCTCCGCCCGGAACCGCCGGATCAATGCCGAAGGTCGTGCAGAAGCAGGTTTCTGCGGGACGGTTGCAGGCAAGCGTAACGATCGTGCCGTGCGTTCTCCGATGCTCGTAGAACGTATCGACCGGCTCGCTCAGGAATACGCGGTCAAGAATGGCAAAGCTTGCCGCGTCGCAGGCGCGAACGCCAAAAACGACGAAGTCCTCGTATTCGTTTACCTGAGGCTTTACTTCAATTTTCTTTCCTTCCACCTTGAACTCAGCCAGATTCTCTGTCTGCGGGAAGAAGAAATCCTTTGCACTGCGGTTGGTGTTCAGCGCCTGACTCATCGTCACGCCCTCGCTCCATTCCCGGTACTGGGCTCCGGCATTGGTGTCCACCGGAAGGAACAGCTTCTGGGTAGCCGCAATGGCCCGGAAAAGATCGTTTATCTTATCTACGGAAACCTTTAACATATTTCTCTACCCCCTTCTGTGATGAACGATGCTCGGCTCGCAGTCATCTACGGTATAGTTCGTCAGCGGCCCTCTGGCGTTCACGTCCTCGCCCGCCTGATAGGTGCCGTACAGCTCGTTGATATCCTTGATGAACTTGCGGTTCAGCAGGTGCAGCGGAATGTTCTGCGGACATACTCTGGAACATTCGCCGCAGTCGGTACAGCGGCCCGCCACATGGAACGCGCGGATAATATGGAACATGTTTTCTTCAAAATCCGAGGACGGCGCCTTGTTGGCGATCCCGGAGTTCGGGTTATCGAAAACACAGTTTTCGCATGTGCATGCCGGACATACGTTTCGGCAGGCGTTGCAGCGGATACACTTGGAAAGCTCGCCTCTCCAGAACTCGTACCGTTCTTCGGGCGTCATGTTTTCCAGCTTCTCCACCATATCAAAGCGGCTGCTTTCCATTACGTCGCCTTCTTCGCCGATCAGCTCGTCGTAAACCATATGCTTCTTACTCTTGCAGCAAAGGCAGCGGTCTTCCATCACGTCCATTTTTACCATCGTCTCCGGGCCGTAGATCGTCTCCACAACCACGTTTGCACCCTCGGTGCGGATGCCGGTGATACCGGTCACGCCCTTTGCGCGAACCTTATTCACATCCACCTTGCCGTAGCTCGGGATGCCGATGATATATACATGATCCCGCCAGATCCGATGCTCCGCCAGAAGCTGATTGAAGCTGTAGGAGTCGCAGGGCTTCAGGAAGCAGAGGATCTTGCCGTCCTTCCGGCTCTCGTTGATCATATATTTGGACACGTTTGCGCTGCAAAAGTCATTATATACAAACGACTTGTCAAGCTCGTCTGCGGAGGAAAAAACCGTAGGCGTGATATCGTAGGCAAACTCGCCTGCCTGCCAGCCCATGACCCGGTTTACGGTTCCGTCCGCAAGCAATTCTTTTGCACGTTTTATCATTGCTTCTTGCATCTTATATCCTCCAATCTGCGGTTCTCGCCCAGCTTGGTGATCGTTGCCACGAAATCGTTCATCGTCGCGGCAAACTTCGCACCCTCCGCAGCGGAAACCCACTCTACTCTTGTACGCTCCTTCTCGATCCCGAGGAAGTCCAGCATACTGAACAGCAGGGTCATTCTTCTTCTTGCGTAGTAATTTCCGGACGTGTAATGGCAGTCTCCCGGATGGCAGCCGCACATGATCACGCCGTCCGCGCCGCGCTGGAACGCCCGAAGAATGAACATCGGGTTGACCCGGCAGGAGCAGGGTACGCGGATGATCTTTACGTTTGCAGGATAATTCAGCCGGTTGGTACCCGAAAGGTCGGCGCCGGCATAGGAACACCAGTTGCAACAGAAGGCAACAATCGTCGGCTTAAATTCTTTCGTCTCGTCTACTTGCATATCGCATCTACCTCCGCCATAATCTGTCTCGTCGAGAATCCCTTCAGATCCATTGCGCCGGAAGGACAAGCCACGGTACAAGCACCGCAGCCCTGACAAACCGCCGGGTTGACGGATGCCACGCGGCGCATGATCGTCGTACGGTACGGCGTCCGGAATTCTTTATCGCTGTAAGTGATCGCTCCGTAAGGACAAACCTTTTCGCATGCGGAGCAGCCGTTGCACATCATTTCGTTGGATTCGGCAACGCACGGGTTGCAGGTCAGCTTATCCTTTACCAGCAGTCCGATGACCTTGGACGCCGCCGCGCTTGCCTGAGATACCGTTTCCGGAATATCCTTCGGTCCCTGACAGACGCCGGAAAGGAAAATACCTGCCGTGGGGCTCTCTACCGGACGCAGCTTCGGATGCGCTTCGGTGAAGAAGTCGTTCGTATCCATGCTGGCGGTCAGCATCGTGGCGATGCTTCTTGCCGACTCGTCCGGCTCGATCGCGGTCGCCAGAACGACCATGTCCGCTTCGATCATAAGCTGATCGTTTGCCAGCAGATCGGAAGCCTGCACCATCAGCTTGCCGTTCTTCGGCGCCACCTTGCCGACCATACCCTTGATATAATGCACGCCGTATTCCTCTACCGCACGGCGATAGAATTCGTCAAAGTTCTTGCCGGGCGTACGAACGTCGATGTAAAATACATAAACCTCGGTATCCGGGTATTTCTCGCGGCAGAGCATCGCGTGCTTTGCCGTATACATACAGCAGATCTTTGAGCAGTAAGGCTTTCCGCAGCCGGAAACGTCCCGGGAGCCCACGCACTGTACGAATACGAGCGTATGCGGATGCGTATGATCCGAAGGACGCAGCAGCGTTCCGCCGGTGGGGCCGGCAGCATTCATCAGACGCTCGAACTCCAAGCTCGTTACAACGTCCGGACTCTGGGAGTATGCGAACTCGTCGAAGTTGTCAAGCTTGATCGTATTGAAGCCCGTCGCAACGACGATCGCGCCGTACTGCTGTTCGATGAACTCGTCCTTCTGCGTGTAGTCGATCGCCCCTGCGGTACAAACCTTCGAGCAGACGCCGCACTTGCCGTTCTTCAGCATCATGCAGGCGTTCGGGTCGATCGTCGCCACCTTCGGAACCGCCTGAGCGAACGGGATGTAGATCGCCGTCCGGTTATCCAGCATCTGGTTGAACTCGTTCGGCACCTTCTTCATCGGGCATTTCTCGGTACACAGACCGCAGCCCGTACAAATATCCTCTTTAACGTATCTCGCCTTTTTCTTGATCGTTGCGGTAAAGTTGCCGACAAAGCCCTTGACCGACTCGACCTCGCTGTAGGAATAAATGTGGATCTTCTCGTTCTGCGCCACATCCACCATCTTCGGGGTCAGGATGCAGGCCGCACAGTCGAGCGTCGGGAACGTCTTGTCGATCTGCGCCATCTTACCGCCGATCGTCGGCTTCTTCTCCACGATATCGACCTCAAAGCCCGCGTCGGCAATGTCGAGCGCCGTCTGAATTCCGGCGATACCGCCGCCGATCACGAGTGCGCGCTTAACGACCGGACTTTCTCCTGCGGTCAGCGGTGCGTTCAGATGTACCTTTGCGATCGCCGCACGTCCCAGAATGATCGCCTTTTCGGTAGCTTCTTCTTTGTTTTTGTGGATCCACGAACACTGCTCGCGGATGTTTGCAATTTCCACCATGTAGGAATTGATCCCGGCGGCAGCCGCCGTCTTCCGGAAGGTCGTCTCGTGCATCCGCGGCGAACAGGAGCAGATGACGATACCGGTCAGGTGATGTTCCTTGATCGCATCCTGAATCATCTGCTGTCCGGACTGGGAACACATATACTGATAATTGGTAGAATAGACGACACCCGGCTCTTTCGCCAGCGCGTCGGAAACCTGCTGCACATCCACCGTGGCAGCAATGTTGCTTCCGCACCAGCATACAAATACACCAATTCTTTGCATGTCTTTTCTCCTCTCTTACTTCTTATACTTACGGTATGCGCTGACGATCGCCTGCTGGGGCAGCTCGTCATCCAGAAGGGCGGGAACCGCCTCGTCCTTCAGATGGTTGCAGCCCTGCTGACGGATCAGTGCCAGTCTGGCAGCCTCGATAAAGTTTGCCGGCTTTACGTCACGGGGACATCGTTCCACGCAGGCAAAGCAGGAGAGACACATCCAAATGGACTTCGACGCCAGAAGCTTATTGACGTCTCCGCGATCCACCATATCGACAAACTGATGCGGATGATATTCCATTTCGTGAAATGCGGGACAGGCGCCGGAACATTTGCCGCATTTCATACATTTTTTCGGATTCAGTCCGCTGATTTCCTGTATGAGCTGTGCTAATTCCTTTTCGTTGTTTTCCATACTCTACCTCCTCTATTTCACGCCAAGCGCTTCTGCCAACAGCTCGGTGAAATAATAAACCGGCAAGTCGTCCACGCCTCCGTTGACCTTCAGGTTGTACATACAGAGGGGACAGGCGGTGATCACACATTCCGCGCCGTTTTCCTTTGCGCTCTCCAGAACCGTGTTGCTCTTTTTCTTTGCCAGCTCCTTGTTCTCCATCGTCATATAGCCGCCGCAGCATTCGTTGCGGTAAGGATAGATCACCGGAACCGCGCCGATCGCTTTGATGAAATCCTCAATGATCGTGGGATTTTCCGGATTGTCCATTCCCAGCACCTTCGACGGGCGGAGCAGCAGGCAGCCGTAATATGCCCCGATCTTTTTGCCCTTCAGCGGATTGACCACCTTTGCCTTTAACTGATCGAAGCCGACCACGTCGCGAAGCATTTCCAAATAATGTACGACCTTCGTTTCTCCGCTGTAGGGAGTTTCCAGCTGCATGTAATTGTTTGCTTTTGTGCGAATATTCTCATTCTCGGCCATGTCATTGTTGACACGCTTCAGCACATGATGACAGGCGGAGCACAGGGTCAGCAGATCCTGTCCCTTTTCCCTTGCCGCCACGAGCGCGCGAACGGAAGCCAGCTTCGGAGCCGTCTCGTTGGCGCCCAGCGGGTATACGCCGCCGCAGCACTGCCATTCTTCGATTTCTTCCATTGTGATTCCGAGAACTTCAGCAGATTTTCTTGCATACATATCAAGGTCAGACGCTTTGTTTTTCAACGTACATCCGGGGAAATAACTATAAACCATAACTCTTTTTCCTATCTGCGCATGCGATACGCTCTCTTAAATCAGCGGCCCTGATACGCATATTTATCAAAGCCGCCGGTAAACAACAGGTAACCGTTACACCATCTGCTCCGGATGGAACACCTCGTCGAACCGCTCCTCCGTCAGGAAGCCCAGCTCCACGCATGCCTGCTTCAGGGAGATGTTGTCCTTAAATGCCTTCTTAGCGGTCTTGGCTGCATTTTCGTAGCCGATGTACGGATTCAGCGCCGTTACAAGCATCAGAGAATTGTGCAGGTTATGCTCCATCTTCTCCTTGTTTGCGCGAATACCAACAACACAGTTGTTGTTGAAGGAAACCATGGCTTCGGAAAGCAGACGAACCGACTGCAGGAAATTATAAATACATACCGGCATGAAAACGTTCAGCTCGAAATTGCCCTGACTTGCCGCCATACCCACCGCCACGTCGTTGCCCATTACCTGCACGGCAACCATCGTAACCGCCTCGCACTGGGTCGGATTCACCTTGCCCGGCATGATCGAGGAGCCCGGCTCGTTCTCCGGAATAAAGATCTCTCCCAGACCGTCTCTCGGGCCGCTTGCCAGCCAGCGGATATCGTTGGCGATCTTCATAAGATCCGCCGCCAGTCCCTTCAGCGCCCCGTGCGCAAACACCAGCTCGTCCTTCGAGGTCAATGCGTGGAACTTATTCGGCGCCGTGACAAACGTCTTTCCGGTAATTTCCGAAACCGCCTCGGCAACCTTTGCGTCAAAGCCCTTCGGCGCATTCAGACCGGTCCCGACCGCCGTACCGCCCAGTGCCAGCTCCTTCAGAACCGGAAGAGAAAGCGAAAGCATCTGCTTGTCGCGCTCCAGACTCGTTCTCCAGCCGCTGATCTCCTGTGAAAATTTGATCGGCGTCGCATCCTGCAGGTGCGTACGCCCGCTCTTGACGATTCCTTCGTTTTCTTCCTCCAGACGCTTAAGCGTTCCGATCAGCAGATTGAGCGCCGGAAACAGCTTGTCCTCGATCCCCAGAACCGCCGCGATATGCATTGCCGTGGGAAACGTGTCGTTCGAGGACTGCGACATATTGATGTCGTCGTTCGGATGCAGCAGCTTTGCGCCGGCGATCTCGTTGCCGCGGTTGGCAATGACCTCGTTTGCGTTCATGTTGGACTGCGTACCGCTGCCGGTCTGCCATACAACAAGAGGGAAATGCTCGTTCAGACTTCCGCTCATGACCTCGTCGCACGCCTGAGAAATTGCGGCAAGCTTTTCCGCCGTCATCTTTTCGGGCTTCAGCGCGTGGTTGGCGATCGCAGCCGCCTTTTTCAGGACGCCGAAGGCATGGGTGATCTCCCGCGGCATGGTCTCGATCCCCACGCCGATCAGGAAATTCTCATGGCTTCGTTCGGTCTGCGCGGCCCAATATTTATCGGCCGGAACCTTCACTTCGCCCATGGAATCGTGTTCGATCCGATACTCCATAAATTCCATCCTTTCTATCAATCAAATGCAGCGCTTCTCCGCAAATCGGGAAGCACTGCACTCAGAATCAAATTATAACTCCAGACTGTTGATTACGTTTCTCAGATTGTCCGCGCTCTTATGAAGCTTTTCAATTTCCTCATCGGAAAGCGGCAGCTCGATATGACCTACTACTCCGTTCTTGCCGACGATCGCCAGCGTGCTGAGACATACGTCGTTAATTCCGTACGCGCCATGCATCATCGTCGAAACCGTCATCGTGGAATCCACCGCCTTGCTCAGGCACTGTACGATATAGTTTACGGAGATCGCGATGGCGTAGAACGTCGCGCCCTTTCTCGAAATAATAATTCCGCCGGACTTTCTGACAAAATCTTCGATTTCCGGCTTATTCAGCTCAGGGAACGGTCTGCCGTCCTGGAACTTAAATCTCTCCTTACACTGCTCGATCGGTACGTTGGAAACGTTTGCGATCGACCAGGTTGCAAAGGAGGAATCTCCATGCTCACCGAAAACATACGCGTGTACGTTGGTCTGGCTCACGTCGTAGATCTCCGCCAGCTTTGCGCGAAGACGGCTGGTATCCAAAATCGTGCCGGAGCCGATGATCTTGTTTTCCGGAATTCCGGAAACCTTGTGGAACACATAGGTCATAACATCGACCGGGTTGCTTACGATAATATAAACGGCATCCTTTGCATAGGGTGTAATTTTGCTGGCGATGTCCTTCATGACGTTTACGTTCGTCTGCGCCAGCTCAAGGCGGCTCTGGCCTGCCTTTCTGGGAATTCCCGATGTGATAATGACCACGTCGGAGCCTACCGCATCCGGATAATCACCGGCTTCAATGGTCATGGGCGCAATAAACGGCGCTCCCTGAATAATGTCCATGGCCTCGCCCATTGCCTTCTCTTTGTTAATGTCAATGAGCAAAATGTCCGACGCCGTACCGCTGGTCGCCAATGTGTAGGCAATGGTAGCTCCCACGCTGCCTGCACCAATAACTGTGACTTTCATACCGTTACCTCTCTTACTTTTATTTTGGGGTTCATTCTTCTCGCTGCCCCGAAAACGGAGCCAACGATTCCGAAACCGCTTTTCCGTCCTTTGTGGCATCTCGGGCAGCAGCCGTGACCCTGACGAGCAAGTTTGACTATTTTTTAACAAACTTTTCCGGTCGCAGCCCTAACACCAGTAGTTTACCACACGAGCCCTGTTCTTGCAATCCACATTTCGACAAAAAAGCAAGAAATTTCAGAGGGATTTTCCGGCAGAAAAAAAAAATTTTTTTGAATTTTCCTGTTGACAAACCGGTTTTCATCGTGTATATTATGTCTTGCGTCTGACGCAAAGAAAATTTCATAACAAAGCATGCACGAGTGGCTCAGTGGTGGAGTATCGCCTTGCCAAGGCGAGGGTCGCGGGTTCGAATCCCGTCTCGTGCTTTTATTTTTTTAAAGAAGCCGCACAAATACGTGCGGCTTCTCTCTTTTCCTTTCTGCGAGACGGGTTCGAAGCCGCTCTTACTCGCCTTTCGGCTCGGTAATGTCGATACGTCAAGCGAAAAAGATTCTTCGCTTGACGGGCGAATTCCGTCTCGTGCTTTTAATTTTAAGGAAGCCGCACAAAAAACGTGCGGCTTCTTGCTTTTCCCTTCTGCGAGACGGGTTCGAAGCCGCTCTTACTCGCCTTTCGGCTCGGTGTCGCTATGTCCAAGCGGAAAAGGTGCTTCGCTTGGACGGGCGAATCCCGTCTCGTGCTTTTTATTTTTAAGGAAGCCGCACAAATACGTGCGGCTTCTCTCTTTTCCTTTCTGCGAGACGGGGTCGAAGCCGCTCTTGCTCGCCTTTCGGCTCGGTAATGTCGATACGTCAAGCGAAAAAGGGGCTTCGCTTGACGGGCGAACTCCGTCTCGTGCTTTTATTTTTTAAGGAAGCCGCACATAAAGGCTGATATCAGTATGGAAGTATCTTTGATTTTTTTGAAAAGGTTGCGTATCACTACACAGCCTTTCTGTTTTTGTCACAATCCCTGCGGTCGGCAATCACCATAGAAACCGCTATATTGAACCGATAGCAAATGTCAATTTGCTGTACCCAGTGCCCGCTTGGCTTGTCTAAAGCATGAACTATAATTCGTTCAATCGGTTCTCGCGTAACTCCGGAAGCGATTTTTTTAATTTCGGTATGCTTTGAGACAATATAAAACGGTAAAGGCATGTGCACCCTACCAAGTGAAAGTATACATACAGTTTGTATGGCATGCGAACCTTTGAAAGAACGCTTTAGCTTATCGGCGAAGCCGCACGACTTACTTGAGCTTTGCCCTAAGTAACGCCATAGTACTTATGATATTGCCTATTTAGGTCAATATCATAAGTACAGGCGCTCTCCGAGAGGCAGCCGTTCCCTCTGCACTCTCTTACATCATCCATATTCACTGTAGCAAATAAAATTATTATATATTTTCATCCTTCCTGATCCATTTCAAAACAATAAGAGATATTATCAGTACCAATGGGAACACACAGCCAACCAGCATACCTCTCTGCAAATTATCGTTTGCGTTCTGCGCTGTACTACCTACCAAGCCCGGACCGAAAGCCCCTCCAAGATCGCCCGCCATAGCCAACAAAGCAAACATAGCCGTACCGCCAGCAGGAATACCTTCCGAACATATGCTTATTGTACCCGGCCACATAATTCCAACGGAAAAGCCGCAGACAATGCAGCCTGCCAAGCCTATCGCAGACGAGTCCGACAACGAAGCGGCTATGTAGCACATCAGACAAAGGCAGCCCGAGCCAAGCATAAATTTCGTCAGGTTCAGTTTACCGCCGTACTTTCCGTAAATTGCCCTGCTTATGCCCATTGTTACCGCAAACATACAGGGACCCGCAAGGTCACCCGCGGCCTTTGACAACCCGAGAGCCGCTTCGGAGTACGCAGAAGCCCACTGCGCCATAGCCAGCTCCGAAGCCCCTGCGCATATCATCAGTATGATAGCCAACCAAAATAACGGTACGCGCAACAGACCGCTTATTTTCATTCCCTCGCCGTCGTCCGTAAGTCTTTCAATCGGACAGACCGCAAAATTAAACACGTTGCAAAGCGGTATCACCGCCCAAACACAGGCAAGCCATTTCCAGCTTTCTATTCCGAATACCGCAAAAAAAAGCGTTGATATAAGTATTACTCCCACCGAGCCCCAGCAGTAAAACGAGTGCAGCAGGCTCATAACGGCGTCCTTGTTTTCAAAGGGACACGCCTCCACAATAGGACTGCCCAGCACCTCTATAAGTCCGCTGCCCACAGCGTAGACTACAACGCTTGCTATTATCCCTACAAATGGGGCGGGAAAAAGCTCGGGCAAAAATGCAAGCCCTACAAGTCCCGCGGCAGAACATATTTCGGCAGCCACAGCGCATTGACGGTATCCTATCCTGTCCGCAAATTTAGCGCATAAAACATCGGTAATAAGCTGCGTTATGAAGAACACGGAGGAAATGAGCGCGATTTTTCCAAGAGGTATACCGTAATCATCGTGAAATTTAAGAAACAGCAGCGGCGCAAAATTTGCCGCTATTGCCTGCGTTATAAAGCCCAGATAGCAAGCCACCAAAGTTCTTTTATATTTTTTTGCCATATTGACTCTTCTCCAATCTATTGTTACAATATAATTATATCATATCGCAGACACGGTAGAAAAACAAGACACTATTTCGCAATTCTATTACATAATATCGTAAAAGGGAGACACAGCAATGAGTGCGGATAATAACTACAGCAGGATAAAAACCGACGAGACTTTGAGGGAAACGGTTTGTCACGGCAGCGAAGAATATCCGTTCAAATACTATAAGGAGGATATATGGCTGTTTGATTTTCACTGCATTGACTGGCACTGGCATTCCGAGGTGGAATTTGTATTTATTGAAAAGGGTACTGCCGAATTTCTTGTGGGAAGCAGCAAACATATTCTGACCGAGGGGACGGGCATATTTATAAATTCGCAGGTCATTCACCGCTTTGAATCGTCCGAAAGCGTTATTATTCCCAATATTGTTTTTTCGCCGCATCTGCTTGCCGCAGAGGACAGTCTCATATATAGCAAGTATGTACAGCCCCTGCTTGATTCGTCGATCGAGTGCTTGATATTTTCACCTGAAATCCCGTGGCAGAAAGACGTTCTGAAAAACCTGCTGTCAGTATTCGACGTTCAGGAAACGGCAAATATTCGTGAAATAAAAACAGTTGAGCTTTTGCTTAAAATATGGGGAAACGTATACGGAAACGCAAATATATCGGAAAGCCTTCCCGCGGCAAAAGCTTCTGCCCACACGCAGGCACAGCTCCAAATAATGATGCAGTATATACATAAAAATTATTCGGAGCATATAACTCTTGCCGACATAGCGCAAACCGTATCTATCAGCAAAAGTAGCGCGCTGAATATATTCAAAAAATATCTGCACATTTCACCCGTAAGCTATTTGATAAACTTCAGACTGAAACGTGCCGCAAAGCTTCTTGCCTCCACGGACAGCAGTATTTACTCAATTGCAAGTAATACAGGCTTTGAAAATGTCGGGTACTTCTGCCGCAGTTTCAAAGAACTTTTCGGGGTTACTCCGAGCGCCTACAGAAAAAATTAAAATAAGCTGCCGATGTCCAATTGTTGGATACCGGCAGCTCCATAGTCCGCTGTATCTGTCTGTTTAACAATATTTCAAAAAAACTTCTACATTGCTATCCCCCTAATACGTGCGGCTTCTTTTTTCCTTCTGCGAGACGGGTTCGAAGCCGCTCTTACTCGCCTTTTCCCAACAACGAAATCACCCCTGCCCATTTCTGGACAGAGGTGATTTCTTTATCTAGTCAGTTCCCATGACCAGCTCTGTTAGTTTGCGGCGTCCCATATCCGCCGCCATCCATATGTATGCGCGCCTCTTTCCTTCGCTTTCACTCAAGCTCTAAGGCACGTCTCAATTTCTATAATCAGATTATACCCCATCTTGTGCCCGATGGCAAGGGAAGAAGTTTGCACAAAATGTGCAAACTTCTTCCCTTTGTCCCTTTTTTCGATCCTTCTCTTAAAGCCAAGTTTCACAAGCCGCTTCCGTATTTTTTCGTTTCCAAACGGCACAATCCTTCCGGAACGCTCGTATGTCCGCAGAAGTTTCGTCAAGCATTTTAACGCCCCGTGGGCGACGCCCTGTCCGCCGCGTCACATAGCCCGGCGCACGCTTCTCCCCGGCTTCTCTCACATTCTCCCCCGTCCCGCGCGGCGCTCACAAAGTTTTCCATATATTTTAACACACCGGGAACAAAGAATCTCGCTTGCGAGATTCTCCGCCTGCGGCGGGTCGCTCCAGCGACACGGTTCCTCTCCGCCGCAGTGCGATCTTCAGCGGAGCTTTTTTGTTCTATGGGAAACTGCGTTTCCCATAGAACAAAAAGAAATCCCCTCCGTTCATTCCCGAACAGAGAGGATCTCTTTATGTTTCAGTTCCCATGACCAGCTTTGTTCATTTGCGGCATTTCCCATCCGCAACAATAGTATACCCTATTTCTCACCCGATGGCAAGAGAAGAAGTTTGCACAAAATGTGCAAACTTCTTCCGTCTCTTGCTTCGTCCACTTTCGGGAAGGCGCATTGCAAAAACGGCTCCTGCGCTAGTTTGCCCCAAAAATCAGCTCGGTAAGTCCGAAGCGTTCGTATATCCTCCGAAAGATCTCATCCATATTCGGATTCCGGGTATCGTCCTCCTCCTTTACAGCCTCCCAAAGCATAACATATTGTCCGTCGGGAAGAAGCTGCCAAAGCGCCTCGTTTTTCGAATACGGCTCCGGGCTGTTTGCCCCGAAAAAGCGTCCCAGTCCTTCCGAAGCCGTTTCCCCGAAGTTCAGTTCCACCGACTGCAAAGCATCGGTCGGCTCCTCCTGAAAGGCAATTGCACAATGAGCCGCATCGATCTCCTGATAAGAAATATTGACAACCGCCAGCACCGTTGCCTCGATCTCGCCGTTCAGCGCCGCCCGAAGACCGTCTATTCCGCCAAGCGCCGTCTCATACACCGTTATAGGCGCAGCTTTCGGCGGAAGAACATAGGATTCTCCCTGAAAAATATACTCCTCATCCGGCGGTACCGGTACGGTCACAAGCCGTTCGCGACCGCTCTTGGCGTCATAGTAGTAAGCAAAGCTCTGACGTTCTGTCGCCAGCAGACGCAGCGTACATTTGCTTCCCACCGAAGAATCGTCCGCCTTAGGCAAGGAATCGACCTCCGGCAGAGTTCCCGGAGGCAGGGGCGTCAGAGACGGAGTCAACGCATCTCCGCTCGGATCGGCAGAAGGCGTTTCCGTCGGTGACGGCGTTTCCGCCGCGATGTTTTCCCCTGTTGTAGGCACCGCTCCGCTCCCTGCTGCTGCGGGCTCCTTCTTTTCTCCGCAGGCTGTCAGACAGCCAAGAAGCACAAAAAGAACAATCCAGAATTTTGTACGCATTTTATCCCCTCCTTTTATCTTCCTACTTTTCCTCCGGATACTGTATTGAACGTATGGTACGGATATGCCCCAGATAGACGCATTCGTACTACCAACGGTCGGCAGTCACATTGACGCCGGCAAACAACCTGCCTTCATAAAACTGCGCATCAGCGTAACATTAGTATTCTAATATGATTTTATCCTATTTCGCGTCATTAAGCAAGTGAAGAAATTGGCACATTTTGTTCTTATTTCTTCCGGTTCTCTTTTTTCGATTTTTAATGACAAAACCCGGAATTCGAGAACAAAGATTCTCGCTTGCGAGATTCTCCGCCTGCGGCGGGTCGCTCTAGCGACACAGTTCCTCTCCGCCGCAGTGCGATCCCTGCGGAGCGTTTTTTTATTCTATAGGAAACGCAGTTTCCTATAGAATCAAAAAACTCCTGAATCCGGCAGGCGCGCAAAAGACGATTCCCGGAACGCTTGCAACAAAAAACGCCGTGGGGCTCTGCGGCCCGCACGGCATTTGCATGACTATTTCTTTTCGCCCTCTTCCGACACAAGATGCATCTTCCGCTGGATCATCTGCATCCGCACATCTGTATCGTGAATGATCTCCGCGCACTGACGCATTTCCTCTCCCAGCTCCTGCGAATTTTCCAGCTGCTTTTTGTAGTGAATCTGATGCTCCAGACTCGCCCAAAAATTCATGGCGATCGTCCGGATCTGCACCTCCACCTTCATCGGCAGCTTTCGGTTTGAAAGAAAGATCGGGATCTCGATGACCAGATGCAGGCTCCGGTAACCGTTGGGCTTCGGCTCCGCAATATAATCCTTGCGCTGCAGCAGCACGATATCGTCCTGCTGTATCAGCATATCCGCGACTGCATAAATATCGTCAATAAACGGACAAACGACCCGCACGCCGGCAATATCGTTGAGCTCCGCCGTCATCATTTCCAAATTATAGGGAAGCCCCTTCTTTTTCATCTTCCCCATAATGCTTTCCGGAGATTTGATACGACTCTGGATGTTATTGATCGGGTTCCGGCTCCGCGTCGAGCGGAACTCCATCGTCAGCACCTCCAGCTTGGTCGTGACCTCCTTGATCGCACACTCATAAAGCGTCATCAGTTCCGCGAACCGCTTCGTAAATTCCAGCAGCTGCTCCGGAGAATGATTCTCCGCCAAAAAAAGCCGCATCGACTTCTGCTGCACCTCTCCGAATTCCTCCACTTCCCAATGATGTTGATTCTCCATTCATCTCCCAGCTTTCGTATTGTTCTTCTTGAAAATCAAAAGAGGAAACGGCGAACCGCTTCCTCTCAGATTCCCCACCCTTCCGTTTGAAAGGGTCGGTATTATTCTATTCCATTTGCACCGATTTGTCAATTTTTACACAAAACTTTAACATTTTGGAAATGTTTTTGTAACATTTGCCAGCGGCAGAGGATTTTACTCCAAGGTAACCTCCGCCCACATCGACGGATTGTTGTACGCATAATCGGTCGTGGCGTTGAACTTCATGACGCTCTGCCGTACGCCCTGTGCGTTGGCGTCGTTGATCTGCGCGTCAAAGCCCATAACCATGCCCTTTTCGCCGCCTTGGAGCAGCGGAATGCGCATCTCCACAATGTAGCCGCCCTTCTTGTAAAACGCCTCCGCATCAAAGCCGTCGTTGTTCGGCACGGAACCAAACGAAACCTCGCTGGCATAGTTGCACCGGTACTGACCGCAGCCGCTGTCGTAATAGGTCTTTTTGCAGTTGTTCTGATCCAAGAAGAATTCGACCGAATCCTGATCGTACTTGTTTTCCGCATTCTTGTTCAGCACGGTATCGTCCACGTCGAACAGCACATAGAGATACTGTTCATCCCACATCATCTGTACGGTTCCGGTCGCGCCCTGCCATGCGAAAAGCGCGTTGGCGATGTCATACTTGGGTGCTGCGCTCCAGCAGTCGTCCACCACGCCGTTGACTTCGGGCGTTCCGTAGACCGCCTTTGCCTGCTTGGTCTCGACCGTTTCGCCGGCAGCTTCCAGCTTGGCGTACGCCTCCGGATTCATGACCGCATAATACGCCTCCTTCGGCTGGAGCATGGAATCCCACAGCAGCGGGGCGCTCTCGCTTCTCCAGCTTGTATTGTCCTTATAGCCCCAGAACGTAACGCGCTCGATGATATCCGCATAATCCTTGAATACCAAAAACAGCTTTGCGTAGGCGATCGCCTGCTGCAGCTCCTGCTCCTCGGTCAGCTTTCCGCTCGTCACGCCGCTGACGCCCAGATCCAGCTCGGAAAAGCTGATCCGGATCCCGTCGATCTTGGAGAACATCTCCAGGCTACCTGCCACGTTTCCGATGTATGTGTTGGTATTGTAGTGCCCCTGCATACCGATTCCGTCCACCGGAACGCCCTGCGCGCGCAGATCGGTCACCATGGCGGCGACGATCTCCGCCTTGTTTGGATCGTCTAAGTTGTAATCGTTGTAATATAACAGCGCGTCCGGAGCCGCCTCGTGCGCAAACTGAAAAGCAAGCGCGATGTAATCGGTTCCGATGGACTTCGTCCACTGCGTCTCCCGCAGACATTTCGTCCAATCGCCGTCCGCCGGCAACTTAGCGCCGTCCCGGATCGCCTCGTTGACCACGTCCCACGAATAGATCTCGCCGGCGAATTCCCCTGCAACGCCGTTGATATGGTTTTTCAGCTGATTGATCGCCACGTCGCGGTCGCTCGTCTGTCCCAGCCAGTTGCCGGACTGCTGGTGCCATGCCAGAACGTGTCCGTGCACGGTCATGTTTTCCGTTTCCGCATAGGTCATCATGAGCTTTGCCGCGTTAAGCGTGAAATTTCCTTCCGTCGGCTGCGTTGCATCCGGCTTCAGAATATTCTCCGGCGTAAGCTGATTGAAGTTTTTCGTCACAAGCTCATAATCTGCGCCGCGGGTAATGTCGTTCGTATAAATGGTGCCGATCATAAAATAATCGGCATAAGCCTCCTGCAGGGAATCGTAGGAGAGCTTATGTAAATCGTCTTCCGTAATTTCCGGATTTGTCACTACCGTCGAGGTGGGCGTCGCTTCCGGCGCAGCGGACGCCTGTGCTTCCCCGGTAGGCTGGTCGGTCGGTTTCACTTCCTCATTGTCCTCCTGACTGCAAGCCATGAGCATAACGGACATCGCCAGAAGCAAAAGCCAGCTGACGATCCTTCCTCTTTTTTTCACGTTCATTCGTTTCTCCGTTTCTGCGGTTTGGAACCGCGGTTCAAAAAAGAATCTCTTTTCTAAAATCTTCTCCTATGTTATGATAAAAGCGGCCGGACTGCAATATCAAATTTTAGCTTTCTTTTGTGTTTTCCCATTCATTTTCGGGAGGTTTTTATGCTTTTTCTTGCTTTTGCACTCTATTGGGAGGCGGCTCCGTGGATTCGTACCCTGTCCGCAAAGCGGCTCCCCGAATTTACCAAGGACCAAGTCTTCTTTTCGGAAGCGGAGCCCGAACCGACGTTTCTGATCGTTACCGGCACCGGCCCCGTGCCGTCCGCCGCCGCGCTCAGCCGCGTGCTTGCAAAGCTTGCCCCCAAAGAGGACGATCTCTTTTCCAACATCGGCACCTGCGGCTGTCCGGACGGCTCCGTACCCATCGGACAAACCGTTCTGATCCATCGGCTGCTGGAGGCCGCCTCCGACCGCAGCTTTTATCCGGACATGCTCTATGTGCATTCGTTCCCCGAACGCAGTCTGACGACGCAGGCGATCCCGCAGCGCGAAGCGGGCGGTTCCGCCGGAATGCTTTACGACATGGAGGCGGCAGCCCTGTTTCAGGCCGCGCTGCCGTTTTTTTCGACCGAGCGCATGTTCTTTTTCAAGACCGTCTCCGACTACGGCGCGGTCTCGGAGCTTTCGCCCACGGCGCTGCTCTCCGAAGGGCAGGAGGCGCTTCCCGCCATCCGGGATACGCTGCTTCGCTTTGCCGCCAACCGGCAGCGGGGCGCCGTCTACGGACCGGAGGAGGAAGCGCGCATCGAAGAATTCTGCCGTCTGCTCTGCGCGTCGGAAAGCATGCGGCTTGAGATCCGCCGCCTGATCACCTACTACGAGCTGGAACGGGGCTACGCCATCGCCATGCTGCAGGATTTTATCGAAGGGCACGGGCTTCGCTCCGCAGACGGCGGGCGCCCACTTTCCCGAAAGGAGGGGAAGCTTTATCTTGAACGATTCCGCGAAGCCTGCTTACAATAAGCCGTTTTCCCACATTTATGTGGAAAGCGCCGCCAAGGATCACCCGCGCGCCAAACGTCTGCTGGCGCGATTTCCGGACGCGGTCGTCATTGAGTGCAGAGATTACAAGGAGATTTTTTCCCGCCCCCGCCAGCGCCCCGCCGTACAGCGGAATTCGCAGGCGCTGCTGCTGGCTCGCTCCAAGCAGCCCGCCATCCATCCGGGCGCCGCGGTCTGCCAGAGCTTTGGAAACGAGCATTTTTACTATACGTCCAACGTTATGAACTGCGTCTTTGACTGTGAATACTGTTATTTGCAGGGGATGTACCCTTCTTCCCATCTGGTGATCTTCGTCAATCTGGAGGATACGTTTGCCGAGATCGAACGGATGCTTGCGGCGCATCCCATGTATGTCAGCGTCAGCTACGACACCGATCTGCTGGCGATCGAGGCTCTGACCGGCTTTCTCGCCGACTGGTGCGCCTTTGCCGCCGAGCATCCGACGCTGCTGCTGGAAGTCCGCACCAAGGCTGCCGCCTCCGGCGTCCTGTCCGCGCTGCCCGTCCTGCCAAACATCATCTGGGCGTTTACGCTGTCGCCGCAGACGGTCGTCCAGCGCTACGAGCACCGCACGCCGCCGCTTTCGGCGCGGCTCCGGACGGCTGCAAAGGCGCTTTCCGAGGGACGGAAAATACGGCTCTGCTTTGATCCGCTGCTGCGGATCCCGGATTTCCGGACGCATTACCGGGAGCTGTTCCGGGAAACCTTTGCGACGCTTCCGCCGCAAGGGATCACCGACGTCAGCCTTGGCGTTTTCCGCATCGGCAGGGACTACCTGAAAGCCATGCGCAAAAACCGGCCCTGCGACGTTGCCTGCTATCCCTACGAGCTGAGCGGGGGCGTCTACCATTACGGAGCGGAAAAGACGGCGGAGCTGCTCGGCTTTGCCAAAGAAGAACTAAAGCGATATCTTCCGGAGGAAAAGCTGTTCCTCTGGGAAAGCCCCGAAAATCCATGATAACGGAGGTCTCCCATGAACCCAACCGAAACCCAAGCACCCAATAACGAGCTTGCCCTTGTGACCGGCGCCTCCAGCGGCATCGGACTCGCCATTTGCAGACGGCTGCTTGCCGCAGGCTACACAGTCTACGGCATCGGCAGGGATTTTTCCGCCTGCCCCATCCGCGACGCGGCGTTCCATCCTCTGGAGATGGACCTCTGCAAAACCGCCGAGCTGCCCGAACGGCTCCGGGAGCTTCCGCTCGCGCACCGCATATCCCTGCTTGTCAACTGCGCGGGAGCGGCATACTACGGCCCCCACGAGGAGCTGTCGCCCCGAAAGATCCACGAGATGGTGGCGGTCAATCTGGAAGCCCCTCTCGTGCTGACGCAGCTTCTGCTGCGAAGCCTCAAGGAACGGCGCGGGACGATCGTAAACGTCAGCTCCGTGACAGCCCGCTCCCAAAACAACACCTACGGCTGCGCGTACGGCGCGACCAAGGCGGGACTGACGAGCTTCGGGCAGAGCCTGTTTGAAGAATGCAGAAAATCCGGCGTCCGGGTCGTCACCCTTCAGCCGGATCTCACCGAGTCCAATCTGTACCGCAATGCGGATTTTACAACGGCCTCCGAGGAAGACGCGCGCCTGCTGCCCGAAGAAACGGCGGACGCGCTTATGTATATCCTTGGTCTGCGCCGCGACGTCGTCGTTACCGAAATGACGCTGCGCCCGCAAAGGAACCGCATTCGTCGGAAATAAACTACCAGATCCGATACTGTCCCGAAAGCGCCAGCATCGCAAACATGTAGAGGCAGTTATCGTAATAGCGGCGGTCGCCCTTCCGCATCGGGGTATCCCAGAACTTCTGCACGCACGCCTTTGCCCAAGGACCGTTGGAAGCAAGCGAGGCCTGCGCGTTCGTTGCGATCATCGCAACCGGATGCAGCGCCTTCTCGTCCTCCACGGTTCCGTCGATCCGATATACCCGATCCGGCCGGTCCGCCACGGTCTCGCAGAAAAACTTCTGATGCTTTGCCGCGATCTCCTGCTGCCACGGATCGGCGCCGAACCACTCCCAGTCCAAACCGATGTTGGCGATCGTCCGGTAAGCGTCGCTGTAATAATGCCAGTGCTCGCCCCAGTCCCCCTCCATGCGCACGGGAGTTCCGTCATAATTGGCGTATTCCGCGCACAGACCGGTCTCCGGGTGGCAGGCAAGATGCAGATATTCTCGGCTCCGCTTTGCGGCGTCCTCAAAAAACGCCCGATCCTCTTCGTAGCACCATTTCGCGTACAGCTCGTAGAAATGCGGCAGATGGTACGACGGATCGGAGAAGTTCACGCAGGTAATAAAGCGGATCAGCTTGTTGGACGGGTCGAACATCGCCTCGCCCTTGCCGTCGTCCTCCTTATGTACCATTTCCCGCAGCAGATCCTTCGCGTGCTTGGAGTAGGCAAAGATCCCCTCGCCGTCTCCCCAGCGGTGCGAGGCGAAAAGCAGCGCCATCGCGAAATATTCCTCGCCGTCCGGCGCGGGTCCCTCGGAATTCTTCGTTCCGTCCAGTCCGCACGACCAGCAGTAATAGCCGTGATTGTACCAGCTTTCGTCCAGATACATATACGTCCGCGTCCATTTCCAGAGACGGTCGAAGATCTCCTTCTTGTCAAGCTGCACGCACATCATCATCGCATACGACATGCCCTCGGTCCGGACGTCGTTGTTGCCGGTGTCGGTCACATAGCCCATATCGTCGCCGACCTCATGATAAATGCGCTCGTCCTCCGCGCCAAAAAACAGCGTTTGGAACGTGCTTTCGACCCGCTCCCGGATCTCCTGCTCCGAAAGCCCCAGCTCCAAAAAATAATTGCGGTAATTTCCCGTTTGATAAGCGTTCATAACTTCCTCCCAACCGTATTCCTTTTCTCCATTGTAAACAAATTCCCATCGGGAATCAATCCTTTTTCTTCTACGGAAGATACTTTTCGATGTACGAGTAGTAATCGTGATTCAGGATCGCGCGGGAGATGCTGAGGCGGCTCGAAACGATCCCCTTTACAACGGAAATATAATCGTCCGGCAGCGCCACATCCGCCAGCATCGTGATCTTGCCGTTTCCGGCATTGTATTTGCAGTAGTCGGTAATAAAGCTCCCGTCCTTAAAAATGATCAGCGAAGCGGCGTCCGAAAGAATATCGCTGCCCATATACAGCCGCGAATCGTATTCGATGCCGAACAGATTGCACAGGGTCGGCGCGATATCGACGCTGCATCCGTACTTCTCCACCACCACCGGTTCCTTCATGGAGCCGCTCCAGATGACCAGATGATTGCGGTACAGCTCAAAGGTTTCCTCCACGTCGCCGCCTTGGATCTCCTCGATCTGCTCGACGGTCAGCCCGTACGGATAGTGATCCGCCGACATAACGATGACCGTCCGGTCAAGGATTCCCTCCTTCTCCAGCTCCGAAAGCAGATACTCCATCGCCCGGTCCAGCTCGATATTGCAGGCGATATACGCCTTGCACGCCTCCGAATACGGCAGATCCTTTACCAGCTCCTGATTTTTCTTCGCCATCGAATTTCCGGTAAACGAATATTCCAGATGACCGCTGACCGTCATATAATAGGCGTGGAACTTCTCGTCGTGAATGTATTCCGGCACCGTGACCTGCATCATTTCCAAGTCGGACGCGGGCCAGCGCTTTGTGATCTCCAGCCCGTTGCCCACGCCGACAAAGTCGTAGCCGAGATTCGGATGCGACTTGTTCCTGCCGTAATAGGTATAGCTATTGTTGTGGTACGCGCGCGCCGTATAGCCCAAGCGCCGGAACTGATTGCCGAAGCCAAGCGGCATGGATATGTCCGCCGAGCGCTTGAAGCTGTTGTTTTTTTTCAGATCCGGGAGCAGCCCGGTACACGCCGCGTATTCCCCGTCGCTCGTGCTCGTGATCCAGATGGGCGTATAGAAGTTCTTAAAATAAAAGCCCTCATGGACGAGCTTGTAAAGCGTCGGCGTCAGCTCCTCGTCCACCGCCCAAGGCGAAAACGCCTCGCAGGTCAGCATGATCAGGTTATACCCCTCAAACATGCCGGTATACTCGTTTTTGTTGGTCGGAAGCGCCTGACTCATATATTCGTGGATCTTTTTGATATTCTCGTCGGATTCCTTCTGCGCCAGTCCGGCAAAATCGATCGGCAGCTCGTTGGGCGAGGTGTCGATCGGCGTCGGGGTGGGCGTGGGCGTCGCTTCCGGTTCCCGCGTCGCCTCCGGCGGCGTATCGGTGGGCTTCTGCACGACGACCGACGGCAGTCCCACATAGTCCACGTCCTCCGGCACGTCCTCCTCGTAGGTCAGATTTTCCTTCACGTCCTCCGCGAAGCCCACCAGCACGCCGAACTGCTTTACGCCGCGGTCGATCTGCCATCCCTCTCCGTACAGCTCCGGCAGTCCCAGCCTCCGTCCCGACTCCGTGGAGATCAGCACCATCGCCAGCGAGTAGGTCAAAAGCGCCATCGTCAGGGTCGCCCACTGAACGGAAAGGCGAAGGCGCTTCGCCCGGTACCCCTTCCATTGCAGAAAGCCAAACGCCCCCAGCGGCGCCAAGAGAAGCAGTACGACGGGGATCGCCTTCCAGACGCCGGAAAGCCCCTCGCGCCAGAACTGCGTTGCGTCTCCGGCATTTCCGAGAAACATGCCGATCGTCAAAAAGGTCTTAAAAATCGTGTAATACACCGTCTGCACCACAAACAGCAGCGTCACGACGGACAGAACCGTCCATGTAAAGATCCGGATGCCGCGTTCCTTCAAAAAGCCCGCCGCAAAGGAAAGCAAAAAGCCGACGCCAAGCGCAAACAGGGTCGGAAAGATCCCTTCCTTTCCCAAGCCGCGAAAAATACCGATATGAAACGCCAGCTCCAGCCATACAAAGGACAAGGGCAGGATAAGCTGCTGCAGCAGCGGATGAACAACCTTCTTACGTTTTCGACGCATAGTCCCTTACGAGGGCAGAGTCCCCCCGACCTCCATAATCTGGTGAATTTCCGTCTTGATCTCTGCGGTCTGCGTTTCGTCGTCCCGGCAGGTCCGGAACGGCGCCGCGGGAAGCCCGTTTGCCCCGTACAAATTCACCTCTCCGTAGTTTGTCCACAAATAGCGCGCATAGCGCGGCTTTTGCACCGCCTCCGAAGAAACGAACACGCGCGAACCGTCGATCCGCGCCTTTGCCGGAACAAACCGCTTGTCGGCTCCGGCGATTTCAAAGCCGACCGGCTCCTCCCCGCGAACCGTGAAGCCGTTCTCGGCATACTCGAAGCAAAGCTCCATCTCCCGTCCCCGGACAATGAAATCCCGGTACACGGGCCCCATTGCCTCCGCCGCGTCCGCCAGTCCGTAGACCTGCCACATCGCCTGTAAATACAGTCGATGCGCCACCGGACGTTTGTCCTTGGGATGGATCTCGTTGAACTCCCCGCAGTCGATCGCCACCGCAATGCCGGTTCCCTTGACCGTTGCAAAGCAGTCCATCTGCGCCTCGCGGATCAGGCACCAGTGCTTGTAGTCCGGATCGGCGGCATAGCGGTGCATCGGAAGCTGCACAAACAAAAACGGCAGCGTCTGCTCACGAAAATCCTTTCTCCACTGCGCGATCATCCGAGTAAACAGTGCATAATACAGCCGCGGGCGATGGTCGTCCGACTCGCCCTGATAAAACAGCACGCCGCGCAGCGAGTAGGGCGCGATGCGCAGCAGCATGCACTCATACAGTCCTCCCGGACGGAACGGGTTCCGTGCGTTGACCGGCCCCGGCCACCGGCAGACTCCGATCCGCTCCTGCAGCGTTCCCCAATCCATCTTCGGGTCTTCGCGGTAGCATTCCTCCTGCTTTTTCAGCCACACCTGATATTCTTCCTCATAGGCTTCGTATTCGGCGATCTGCTCCGCAAGCGACTTGCCCGCATTGTTTTCCTCATACTCCGTCCAGTAAACGGACGCGTCCCGATCCGCCAGCAGACTTTCCCGGCTCGTCCATGTCGAAGCGCTCGTGCCGCCCCAGTTGCAGCCGATCAGTCCCACGGTCACGCCGAGCTTCGCCGCAAGCTCCTTCCCGAACAGATAGCCGACGCCCGACCAGCAGGCGGCGTCCTGCTCGCTGAATTCCTTCCAGCACATCTGCCGCTCCGTCTCGTAAAAATCCTCGTTCAAAAAGCCCTTTTTCTGCGTATAATAAAAGCGCACGTTCGGCTCCTGATCCTCGCTGAGGAACCTCCGTCCGTCCTGAATGTTCTGCAGCTCCATCTCCATATTGGACTGTCCGCCGCACAGCCACACCTCGCCGATCGCCACGTTCGTCAGGACCTTCTCAAACGCGCCGCAGCGAACCGTCAGCACCGCCCCGTTACACGCCTTTTGGGGAGGCAGCTCTGCGAGCCATCTCCCCTCTGTAATATCACATACCTCATGTGCAAGCTCCGTATCTCCCAAGGTCAGGGAAACGCTGACGCTCCCGCCGTCGCTGCCTTCCCCGAAGATCCGAAGCTTCTTTTCTCTCTGCAACACCATATTGCTGCTGAAAACCGCAGCAACCCGAAATCCTTCCATCCGCTGCCTCCCCGCAGTCCGCTCCCGCCGTCCCGTTTTCTGACCGCGGGAGGACCGCTTCCGTTTCTTTTATTCGCTCTGCGCCGCAAATTCCCAGCTTTCCAAAAAATACAGCCGGTCGATCTCCGTCGGCGCATAGGACACGCGAAGCCGATCGCCCGAACGGATCAGGATCAGGCTCTCGTCCGACTTCAGATATCCCTTATATACATTGCCGTCCGTATCGGTAATATAGACCGTCGTTAAATCCTCCACCGCAATGACACGAACCTCTTCGACCGTGATCTCCTTGGTCACCTCATCGCTGCCGTTCAGATCCACCTGATTTGTCCGAAGCAGCTTCTTATATGCCGCAATGGCCTCGGTCTGTGTTTCACCGGTCGCCACAATGCCGTAATTTTCCACGTTCACGAGCGCGTACAGCTTTACCAGCCCGCCGGTATCCTTCAGAACCATAATATAGGTCGCCTGTCCGCCGACGTTGATGAGGGACGGGAACGAAGCCACATAGCCCTTCTCCTGTACCTCGCCCTCGGCGGCGCCCATCGCGGAATATTCCTCGGCGCCCACCACCGGATAGAACTTGTATTCGCCGGTTCGCGCGTTGGTAATGATAAAGCCGATGTTGCTCTCGTCCGAGGTCACGCTCGTAACGCCCGTGAAATACCAGACGTCGTCGCCAAGCACGATATAACCGTAGTCGTCGGTCGTCTCCTTGCAGTTCTTGTTGCCGATCACGCTGTTCCAGAAACCGCCCGAAAGCGTTCCGTACCAGTTGTACTTCTCCATTGCCAGCTCGCCGTCATAGACGATATCCACCCACGAGGGAACCTCCCCCACCGGATAGAGCTCGGAGGAGCCGTCGCACGGATCGAAAATAATGACCTCGCTGACGTCCATCGCTCCGAACAGCGCGATCTTCGGACTCAGACAAGATACAATATAGTACGGATTCCCTTCTTCGTCAATCTCGAAATAGCAGGTGTCAAAGATCTTGGTCGGATAGCTGAATCGAAGCTTCCGCATCAGATTGTCTCCGAAATAACCGCTCTCGACATAGCGCAGAGGCTTTTCAAGCTTCTTGTATGCGGCGCTGTTGTTGACCGGATCGACCATAACATAGCCCGGCACGCCCTCGCCGTGATTGTTGAACCACTTAAAAAAGTCGTCGTATTCCAGATTCGCCACCTTCTGCGGACGATTCTGATAGTTGATCTGCGTATAGGTCTCGTTGATCCGATACTGCGACACCAGCTCCGAAAGCGCCCCCAGCGTCCGGTTGCCGATGATCCTTGCCGAATCCGTGTCCATCAGCGCAATATTCGTTACGCTCGTAAGCTCCGGCATATCCTCCTCAAAAGCCGCCGTTTCGATCGTCGCCACGGAAGCGTAGCGCTTGGCATGGAACAGCTGCGCGGAGAACAGTCCGCCGACGCATAAAATCGCGAACAGCAGCGCCGCCAGAAGCAGCCCCGCCGTCGCCCCATAGGATCGTCCTCCTGCGGGCTGCCGATATCTCCGATCCTTCCATGCGCTTATGGAAAGCACGAAATACGCTCCGCTGTATAGCAAACACAGAAAAATCATGTAGAAATAAAATCCCACGGCATGAAAATTGAGCGGAGGCAAAGCGATATAAAAGGTCACAAAGCCGACGACCGCCGTAATTCCCAACGAGAGCAGGATTCTGAGTATCCTCTTTTTTTCCATACTGGTCTCCATTCTGAAGCGTCAAACGATAGTTTTCCGCCTAAAATTATTTGCGACGCTCCGGCGCAAATAACTGCGTTGTGTGTTGTATTATAACAAAGCGCCGCAGGAGTGTCAATAACATTTACCTTAAGTTTTGTTAGGAAACGGAGTGAGCAGGCATTCTGCATCTCCGGTCTCTTGCGAACAGGAAAACAGCCGGGAGCGCTCCCGGCTGTTGTTTTCTCATTTTTCTTCTTCCATCGTTTTTACGGCGAAAGCAAAATACAGCATATGAAATACCCAAACGCATCCAAGAATGATACAGGGAATATAAAGTTTTTTCAGCATCATCATGGTAAATCCAAACGCCATCAGGAGCGTGACCGTGATCATAATGCGGAGCTTTGTTGTCCATGTCATTCCTCTGCCCTGCACATAGCTCTCCAAATTCTTTTTATAAAGTTTTGTATTGATGAACCATGTATGCAGTCTTTCGGAGCTTTTCGCAAAGCTGAACGCCGCCAAAAGCAAAAACGGAAACGCGGGCAAAAGCGGCAGCACCGCACCAATTGCGCCAAGCCCTACTCCGAGGCAGCCGAGCACAATCCAAAAGAACTTTTTCAGCCTCATGCTTCTCTCTCCAATCGTCGCTTCTCTCTTTTGGTTTCCACCACATGCCGGATCGCCGCCACAGGATGACGGAAAAGCATCCGCGGGCCGGAGAAACGCATGACCTCTCGGATCTTCGCACGCATTTCCGGCTTATAACAATGGACCCTGCAATTGGAACAAAAGGTCTTTGTCTCCATAAACGGGCATTTTTCGCTGCGCTGCCTTGCATAGGCGTTCAGCATGTCGCATTCCGGACAAAGCCCGCCTTTGACGCCGTGACGTTTTTTGCAATACAATGCGATCATCTGCGAAACCATTGCTTTTTCCCGCTCCCGCTTGTCCTTGATATTTTTTGACATCAGCTCATCCTCCCGTGTTCCACAGAGTAAATCCGATCCACGATCCGCATCGTTGACCTCCGATGCGAAACCAGCACGACCGTTTTGCCCTTCCGCTCCTCCCGAAGAGCCTTGAGAATTACCGCCTCGTTCAGGCTGTCAAGGTTGCTCGTTGGTTCATCCAGCAGCAGAAACGGCGCGTCATGCAAAAAAGCCCTCGCAAGGCCAAGCCGCTGGCGTTCTCCGCCGGAAAGCGTGTCGCCAAGCTCACCCACCGGCGTATCATACCCCTGCGGCAGGCTCATAATGAAATCGTGTACCGAAGCCTTTTTGCAGGCTTCTTCAATTTCCGAATCCGTTGCGGCAAGCCTTGCGATCCGCAGATTGTTTCTAATGCTGTCGTGGAACAGATGCGTCTCCTGCGTCACAAGACTCTCCATATCACGTAAGTTTTCCGTGTTGATATCGGAAATATCGGTACCGGATATTTTCACGCCGCCTCGCTGCACGTCCCAAAATCGCATCAGCAGCTTCAAAAGCGTGGACTTCCCGCTGCCGCTCCGTCCGGCAATGCCGATCACGGACCCCTTCGGAATTTGCAGAGAGACATCGTCGAGGACCGTGTCGTCACCGTAAGAAAACGTCACATGCTCCGTGCGCGCGCCGTCGAAAACGACTTCCGGTTTCCCCGTTACTTCCCCCACCGTCGGCGTCTCCTCCAGAATATCCAGCACGCGATTGCCTGCCGCAAAGGTATTCTGCAAGGTACTTCCGAGATTTGCAAGCGCCACGCACGGCCCGAAGGAACTCATCAGCGCAATGGTGGGGATCAGCACGCCCGAAAAATCCACGGCTCCGTTCCGAAACAGCATTGCCGACACCAGTAACATGGCGAAATCAAAAAACAGGATCACGGTATTCGTCACCGCAATATTTCTGCCCGCCGTGCGCTTCATGCGCTCCTCGTCCTTTGCCAATGCATCGCTCCTTGCGTTCATTTCGGCGAGGCGATGTTCGCCCTGCCCGTACTGCAGGGTCTCGGAAAGTCCCCGCAGACTTTCGAGCACAAAGCTGCTCAGGTCGCCCGATTTCATGCGAAATTTCATGCCGTCGTCGCCGCTTCGTTTTGAGGTGATACTCGGAACGAGAAGTCCCACCGCCATATATGCAAGCAGCGCCAAAATGCCGAGAAGCCAATGATAGGCTCCGATAAACAGACACATCGCAACGGTGAACAGAAGCGCAATCGCCGCCGGCGAAACGGTATGCGCATAAAACACCTCAAGAAGCTCAATATCCGAGGTGATCACCGCGATCAGATCGCCCCTATCCCTGCCCTCCAGCTTTGCGGGACACAGACGGCGAAGCGCCGCGAACACGTTATTCCGGATCAATGCCAACAGCTTAAAAGCAATAAAGTGATTGCACGCCTGTTCCGCATACCGAAGGATCCCTCGGACAAGCGCGAATACGCCCACGGAAACAAACAGCGCACGCAGTCCAAGCGGCGTATCAAAGCGCAGGAGCGCAAGCACGGCATAGCCGCCGAAAATCGTAATAAAGGCCGCGCACAGATGACCGATCAGTCCCATCAGAATGGCAAGGAGCATAAACCCGGCAAGCGGCTTTACAAGACCGATCAGCCTTGCCATTACCGTAATTCCACTTCTCTTTTTCATGCGTCTTCACCGTTCCTTCCGTAATTCTCCAGACTTTGCTGCGCGTTCCACAGACTCGCATAGACTCCGTTTTGCAGGAGCAGTTCTTCATGCTTTCCGCTTTCCGCAACCGCGCCTTTCTCCATGACATAGATGTTGTCGGAGGCGGTTACATTCGCCAGACGATGCGAAATAAGAATGACCGTCTTTCTTTTTGCCAGCGCATGTATTTCGCGCATAATATCGTTTTCGCTCTCTACGTCAATATTGGAGGTCGCTTCGTCGAAAAGATAAACGGGGCTGTCGTGAAGCAGCGCCCTCGCAAGGGCAAGCCGCTGGCGCTGCCCTCCGGACAGATTGCCCACCCTTTCTGCCAGAGGGGTATCCAGACCTTTTTCCGCCCGTAAAAAGTCCGCAAGATCGACCCGTTCCAGCACCGCCCACATCTCGTTCTCCGCCGCATCCGGTCTGCCCATCAAGAGATTGTCCCGCACCGTTCCCTTGAACAGATAGCTTTGATGCCCCACATAGGTAATGCTTTTCATCAGGCTCGCCTCCTCGATTTCGGAAAGCTCCGTGCCGCCGATCCTCACCGAACCGGAATAGCCCTTGTTCCGCCCCATAAGGACGGCTGCAACCGTGGACTTTCCGCAGCCGGATTCGCCTACGATGGAGGTAAAGGAGTTCTTCGGAAAGGTCATTGTAATTCCATGCAGAATTTCTCTGTCCCTGTCATAGCGGAAATGCAGCGCCTCGCACACGATCGAGCAATCCGAGGAAACCTTTTCGACCTTCCTTTCCGCCTCCGGCAGGTCAAGTAAGCGGAATATTTTTTCGCTCGCCGCCATACCGTTCATGGCAATATGAAAAAAGGAACCCAACTGACGCATAGGAATAAAAAAGTCCGCCGCAAGAAGAATGATCAGCAGGCAGCCGGCAAGCGACACATTGCCGCTTTTATACTGCGTCGCCGCCATGATCACGCCCAACGCCGCGCCGCCGTATGCGATCAGGTCCATGATCGTGATCGAATTGAGCTGCATCGTCAGCACCTTCATGGTGATCCTTCGGAAGTTCTCGGATTCCCGGTTCATCTCCTCGTTTTTGAAGCCGTCCGCCTGATAAATTTTCAGTGTGGTCAATCCCTGTAAGTTCTCCAAGAAAGTATCGCCCAGCGCCGTATACTGCCCCCAATATTTTGCCAGAAGCTTCTTCGCCCAAGTCTGCACCGCAGCGATCGCGACGGGGATCAGCGGCACGCACACAAGCAGGACGATCGCTGCCGGGACATTGACAAAGCACAGATACCCGAACAGGGTGAGCGGCGCCAGCATGGCGTAAAAGAACTGGGGCAGGTAAGCGCCGAAATACGTTTCCAGCTGATCCACGCCTTCCACGGCGACCTGTACCACCTCGGAAGTCTTCACCTGTTCGCTGTACGAGGTCCCCAGCCTCAGCAGCTTGCCGTATATCCTCTCCCGAAGCGTTTTTTTCACCGCTTTTGAAGAAAGATATCCCATCCTGCTGGCTCCCGTTGTGCAGAGAACGCGAACCACTGCCGAAATAAGTACAACGACCGCCGTCGCGGCAATGGTCTTCCCGTTCGCTTTTTTTCGGAACAGCTCCTGCAAAAGATATGTGACAGTTGTCATCATCGCAATATTCGCTGCAAGGGAGCACCACTGCAAAATTACGTTTCCCGCTATATATCTTTTACTTTCGCGAACCATGCCAAGCAACCTTTTATTTATCATCATATGATCTCACCGCCGTCTTTTTTGTATTAAACGCCCAAGCGCTTTGCGCTAACCGCACGTTTCGTTTTTTCCCTAAACCGGGAGGATGAAGGGCCTGCCGTTTGCCGACCGGATCTGTAAAGCCACATCATAAACCTCTTTGACAAGCTCCGTTGTGATCACCTGTTCCGGCTGTCCCTGCGCAATGATCCGCCCGTCCTTCATCGCGATAATCTCATCGCTGTAATAGAAAGACTGGTTAATATCATGCAGCACCATAATGATCGTGAGCCCCAATTCACGATTCAGCTTCCGGATCAGCTTCAGAATTTGAAGCTGATAGCGGATATCAAGGTAGGTGGTGGGTTCGTCAAGAAATAAAATTTTGGTATCCTGCGCCAGCGCCATGGCGATCCATACGCGCTGCTTTTGACCGCCGGATAATTCCGCCACAGGTTTGTCCTTATGCTTTGCGGTATGCGTGATTTCCATTGCCCACTTTATTTTTTCCTCATCCTCTTCCGCATTCGAAGAAATTCCAAGCGTATGGTACGGCGTTCTTCCATAGGAGATCAGCTTCTCCACCGTCAAATCGTCAGGCGCGGTGTTATACTGATGCACGATCGCCGCCTCTCTTGCAAGATCCTTGAGGCGGATATCCGCAAGCCTTCTTCCTCCCAGCAGAATTTCACCGCCGTTTGGCTTGAGGTTCTTTGTCATCAGCTGAAATAACGTGGATTTTCCACAGCCGTTTGCGCCGATAAGCGTCGTGATCTTTCCTTTATGCAGATCGAAGGAAAGATTTTTTATCACCTCATGCCTGCCGTAGGAAAAGAAAAGGTCCTTCACCGAATAGGTAATGCTATTATTGTCCATAGCCGTGTTTTGACCTCCTAAGCAAAAGAATAAAGAACGGACCGCCGATCACCGACATAATCACCGACGCGCTGATCTCGTACGGCGCGGCAATCGTCCGCCCCACCGTATCCGCCAGCAGCAGCGTAAACGCCCCCAGCAAGACGGTGTACGGGATCAGTACCCTGTGATTGGAACCTACAAGCAGCCGCGCAATATGCGGGACAATCAGCCCCAAAAAGCTAATGGGGCCGATGACTGCCGTTGCAATTCCCGCAAGAAGCACGGCGATCACGGAGATCACGATACGGCTCCCTGTAACATTCACGCCAAGGCTCCGCGCCGTTTTGTCCTCAAGAGCAAGAAGGTTGCAGCGCCCTGCCACAAACCAGCTTGCGATCAGCCCGATCACGGTATAAAGAAACAGCGTGCGAAAATCGTCCCATGTTTTCATTGTGATGTTAGCGTTGACAATGCTTGCCGCTCCCGAATAGCTGCTGCCGGTGCCGGAGTTAAAAGCGCTCATCAGACCGGTAAACATGGCGTTGACCGCTACGCCGACAAGAATGATGCGAAGCGGCGCCAGACCGCCTTTATAGGAAAGGCTATATACCAGCAGAAACGCCAGCATTCCCCCAAGAAAGGCAAACAACGGCGTAAAGAAAAAAAGCGACGGAAAGAAGGCGGTAACCAGAACCGCCGTAAAGCTTGCCCCCGAGCTGACGCCGATAATGCCGGGATCGGCAAGGGGATTTTTCATTACCGCCTGCAGCAGCACGCCGGAAACGGCGGTCGCAGCGCCGCCCAGCATGGCGATAAAAATGCGCGGAAAACGCAGGTCGAAGATCGTCGCCACATTCGGGTCATATTGGATAAACAGTCCTCTCCACAGCTCCGCAGGGGACACCTTCAGACTGCCGGTGTTGACGGCAAAAAGGAAGAGAAGGAAAAGTCCTGCTGCCGTGACGCAGAAGGAAAGGATTTTTTTTCGCGTACCGATCAAAAAGAACACCTCCCGACTTGAAATTTGTATTCGTAGAAGACTCGCACGATTTTTGAGAAAAGCCCCCATAGCTGCGGGCACTTCTCTGTCAGGGCTGTTCTCCGTATAAAAAAGAGGTGATGTCGCTGATGGCTTCTTTATATCGGAATGTTGCGCTCATTCCGCAGTTTGTGTGATCCAGATCGTAAACCTTCCCGTTTTTTACGGCGTCAAAATGCTTCCATATATCGTTGTTTTCAAATTCCTCCGCAAACATGACCTTCACCTGTTCCGGCATGGCGTGAGAGGTTCTGAAAATAATATCCGGGTTTCTTGAAAGCATATCCTCGACATTTACATACAAAAAATCCGATCCGTCGCCATCGCCATAAATGTTTTCAGCCCCGGCAAGCTTTACCAGACTCCCGACGTAACTGCTCTCCGTTGCAACCACATAGGAACCGGGCAGCCCCATAAGGATAAGAACCTTGGGCGGATCCTCGCTGCCGTTCCGCTCCGAAAGCTCCGCCTTGAACCGTTCGTATTCCTCGCACAGCCGCTCCGCCTGCTCGTTTTTGTCCAGCAGCTCCCCCAGTTCGCGAATGGAGGCATACATGCCGTCCACACTTTTCAAATCAAGGAAATAGCTTTTTACGCCGATATTGTCATATTGAGGTTTTAACTCTCCTTCAAGCGAATTCGGCGTCAGCACGTAATCGACCTCCAGCGATTTTAGGATCTCCATATCCGGCGCCATTGGCGAACCAAGACTTTTCGCATTCTCATAAATCGCGGGAACCGTATACGTATCCGAATGGGGGATTCCGACAACATGCTCGCTTTCAACGCCCAGAGCGTCAAGTATTTCGCAGGTCGCAACGGAAGTAGCCGCAATACGGTAATCCGATGCAAGTACCTTTTTGTCCTCCTCTTGATCCTCGGGGTGCTGACGCACGCATCCGGCACAGGAAAAAAGCAGCGTTCCGGCAAGGATAAGAGAAAGCGTTCTTTTCCGCTTCATTCCGTATTCCTCCTCATTTTTGTTTCTTTTTGGAAAGACGGAAGTACCAGATGCCGCAGCCGCCTGCCGCCAAAACAACAATGCCGCCGATCAGCCATACCGCCGTATGATCGGAGGTTTCCTTAGCCTCGGAGGTTTCATGCCGAGCCGCTTCCGTCGGCTTGGTCGTCGGCTCCGGGGTGGGCTCTGTCGTCGGCTCCGGGGATGGTTCCGCAGCCGGCGTCACCGAACTTTCCGGCTCTTTCGGTATCATCTCACTGACAAAATTGCCTGTCCCTTCTTGTGCCGAACCGATATCGGGCATAACAAAGAACTGCACATCCCTTTGCATTGGCTCAACATAAATAATCGGACTTATGTACCCGTCGGCGGAAAAAACTTCAAAACGATAATGATTGCAAGTATCTCCGTTCCGCTGACAGCTTCCGGTCTTTGTGAGCTTGGCGTCATGGTATACGCCGTCCGGATCCTGTACCTGCACACGAACATTTGTAATATTCGACATTAAGCCGACGCCGATCGTAATATAGGTTTTTCCGTTTGCCTGCTCCACCAGCAGATGGTCTTCAATAATGCTTGCGCACATGCTGTCGCCAAGCGCAATATTGGTTCCTCCGTCTTCGGTTTCCCCCGTATCCGGATTTACATAAGAGGTTTCCCTTCCGACCGTATAGGCTCCTTCCCCCAATGCGTCGGCAAAGGCAGCCGCAGCGCTTAGCGACAGAATAAGTGCTGCCGTGCAAAAGAAAGACAAGATTTTTTTCTTCATGGATCTCACCTCAAGCCTTTATCATATCAAAATCGTGACGGCTTCAAGCGGAATCAGCTGAAGCCGTCACCATGCGAGCGTGTTATTTTCCCCAAACTGCTCTGCGCTTTTTCGCAGAGACTAACGCGACGGCGCTTGCAGAAGAAAGCATCAGTACGACCCAAAAAACAAGCTTCGAAGTATCCCCTGTTTCCGGGCTTGCAGCACCGCCTGCATTGCCGTTTGCATCCGACGGGGGAGTAAGCGGTTTATCGTCCGTTTGTTCCGAAACAAGCTTAATGGAAGCGAGATCAAATTTCAGTCTTGCATCCAAATCCTGATTCCCCATCATTTCGACATAAGGGTTCACTTTGGTGTTTATATACTGGCTGAGCCGATCAAGCGCAAAGGAGAAGCAGGTAGGATTTCCGTCGCCGCTCTTCGTCTCCACAGCCGCATTGACCCATGTGCCGTCCGTCTGCTCAACCTTCATTTCCTGCAGACTTGCGGTAATTGCCCCAAAGGTCATCGGCTTTGTGTAAACATATACGGTCATGGCGCCATCCTTAACAACAATTCTTGCTGTCCCGACAAACGAGGCTGCCGCCATGGACGCCTTATCCTGTGTTGCGTGCCAGAGGGCAACCGGGATTTCATATACGCCGTCCCTCAGATTGTTGATATCAATCTCTCCGTCTGCGGGCTTATCGGTTCCTTTTTCCTCAAGCGCCGCAACTGCCTGCGCTATTGCGGCTGCCATGGCGTTTACCTCCGCCTGTCGATCCGCTTTCAGTCCCCGTTCAACCGCTGCGATCGCAAGCTTGACCCGCTCCACGGATTCCTCCGTATATTTGGACAGATCGGTGGGAACCGAAGCAATGGCCTGATCCACAAGCGAATAATCCGCATCCTTCAACACAAGGTTGGAAACGGCTGTTTCAATGGCTTCGGCATAGCCGTTGACCAGTTCCTGCTTGGTAATATCCAGACCGTTTACAACGGCGTTCCTTGCCGCCTCTACTGCTGCCCAAGATTCCTCCGTATAAACGCTGCCGTCTGCCGGGATCTTCGCAAGGGCGGCGTCCACGGCGGAGTAATCCGCTCCCTTATATTCAAGGCCGGCTCTGGCCTCTTTAAGCTCCGCGATCATTGCGTTGAGGTTCTCCATTGTTTCGGGATCCGCAGCGACGCCCCGGGCTTTTGCGATCGCGTCTGTCAGCGCGGCGAAGCTTTCCTCCGTATAATTTTCCCCGGTGATCGCTTCGCACTCCTCAATAAGCGCTTCCAGCTCCGACACGTCAATCTGAGCCGCATCCATATCCAGCGTAAGTGTTACCGTTGTAGGATAAGGGCTGCCGCCGCCCAGCAAGTGATCCATAAAATCTACCGTTATGGATATTTTCTGCTGGTTTTTTTCATCAAGATTTAAGGGGATCTCAAACTCGTCCGGAACGATAATGTCCGTCTGCACCGGCTCGGCCGTAAGATCGCCGTTAGGATTGGAAAACACCTCTTGTTTCGTGGAAAGAATGGTTGCGTTCTCAATTTCCGAGGTAGACTTATCCGCATCCACAATCGAGGCAACATTCGCATCGTATTTATTCATGCCCCATACAGACATATCAACGATCATATGCTGATTTTTGATCCGGGCAGTCATTGTGCCGTCTTCCTTTACGATCACCGTCACACAGTCGCCAAACGCTTTTGAGAACGCAAGCTGCACGGGCTGCAATGGCGCGGAGCTCACAAGCGACGTGATCGGAACAATGTATTGTCCTTCAGAAGATAGCGCAGCAGCCTTTTCAAGAGCCGCGTCAACGGCTGCCGTCACGGCATCCGCCTTGCTTTGGTCTGCCGCAAGCGCCGTCATGCTCCCCATGCTCATACACAGAGCAAGAGCCAAAAACAGCGACAGGCTGCGCTTGAACCGTTTTTGTTTGGTCATTGTCATAGAATAAATTCTCCTTTCAATTTTACCTCTTGGGTCAGAGCTGCAAGCTTGTTAGTCGTAGCTAACCTTCTCGTCCAAAAAAATACTCCTATTCGGAGCACCTATATCACAGGCGTACACAGTATAGCATGAATTTTTTCATTCGGCTCAAACGGGTTTGTCACACAGTGCGGACAAATCAAGCGCATTTTGCGGGCGGCATAATGAGAAACGCCTTATTTTACGCCCCTGATAACGAGTCGCAGTCCCGTGACAAACACCCGATTTATTTTGAAGCTTCTGACCCGCAGCATCCGCTTTTCATATCAGCATCGTAAAGATCGCCGTGGATTCGGGCATATGGATCAACCCTGCCGAACACCCTATTTTCACGGAACAGCTTCCGTGAAGGATCTGACCGGCGCCGGTTCCCATATTGACAAAATGCAGCGCTTCCGCGGGAAAGGAGAACACGTTGCCGCTTACCTCCGCGTCAATAAAACGACCGCTGTCAAAATACTGCAGGCTCTGCGCCCTGCCGCTCAAGAGCCTTCCGCTTGACGCCGACTTTGCCGAAATCGACCGGGACCGAAGCTGTATCCAGCCTTCACCGTCATCCACATACAGCGTGCAGGGATGCTCGAAGCCCCCGTTTGCCATTGAAATATTCGTCCCGTTCTTCACCTGCTCCCGGTATATGAGAAAAGGAAAACGATAGGAACCGTTTTTCAGCAGTCTGCAAAGCTGCATTCCGCCGAATTGCGCCTGATCCCGCAATTCATATTTTACACGGTAGCGTTCTTCGGTCGCCCGAATGGTTTCCATTGTCTTCTCAGAGCAGTAAAGCGCCCATAAAAAAGCGTCCTGTCTTGCGTTTTCCACATCGACGCCCTCATACAGCAAATGATTTAATGTGATCTCGATCCGCTCGGCATAGTGCTTTGCCTGCCGTTCACCGCGTTCCGTTAAAACGGGGCATCTCGGATTGCTCCGGTTAAGCAGTCCGTCCCTTTCTAAGGCGATCATCGCACGGCTGACATTCTGTTTTGCTTCCTTCAATGTACGTGAGATTCCCATTACGGTACAGCTCTCGTCTTTTTTCAAAAAGCAAAGCAGCACCCGCATACGCAAAATATCCGGTGAGTTGGGCATGTTTTATCTTCTCCTTTTTGCAATGTATCCTACGCATTATTGTCCTTGGTTAGCCTTCGCTAACTATGGATTCTGAAAAAACTCCGCCGCAACGGAGTTTTATATCCTCATGCGCTTCCGCGCACGCTTAATCCAAGCGTGCAGAATGCGGAGCATTTTTTATATAATAACACATTTTCCTCCCTTGTGCCATACATTTTTGTCGCGCCGATGCGACGAATGGGGCTCTTATTTCACCAAATACGGCCGGCTCGCAAGAATCATCTCGGACACCACGTTGCCCTTCTATTCCCCGATCTGCCGCTGCCAATAATAGATCATGATATATTCGCCGTCCGCAGTGTAATACTGAGCGCAATTCTCCTCGGCGTTATTCGGAAAACCGAGGAGGCGAATGACCGCCGCCTGCGTGGTTCCGATCCGAATTTCTTCCGCATTTTCCCATTCGACCCGATTGGCTTCATCCTCCCGGAAAATATCTCCTGCCGTGAATTTGTCGGGGGCAGGGGAAAGCGTTTCGCTGCCGGAGGCCGGCTCCTTGGAGCAGCCGACGCAAAGGGAAAGCACCGGCAGGGAAAGCAGGAACAGGCAGGGAATTAATTTTTTTCATTATAACCTCCATTTCAGGGCAAAAACATTGAGGCAGATCAAAACGGCTCGTCATCGATCATTATAGATTCCACGACAAATCCCGTCCACTCCTCGCTCTCCTGCCTTCCATACCAGATTCGAACATAGTCGCCATTTACACACTGATATTGATCAATTAAACAACCGGAGCCAACATCCTCATTGGGAAGACCCAGCCGTCGAACCACATCCTCTCGTTTGGTTCCCAAAGGAATCTCCGCCGCATCTTTCCATTCGATCCGGTTATCCTTGTCCATCCGCATGACCCCCTGCTCCGTGAACATACTAAGCGTAGGAAAAGCGGTCGGTTCCGGGGAAAGCGTTTCGCTGCCGGAGGCTGGCTCCTTGGAGCAGCCGACGCAAAGGAACAGCGCCAGCAGGGAAAGCAGGAACAGACGGGTATTGAAAAGTTTTTTCATTATGACCTCCATTTCGGGGCAAAAACATCGGAATTCTATTTACGCCGAACGAGTCTGCCACTTCCGCAGCTCCGCCTCCGACGCACGGATCAATCCTCCCATGGATACGGCTTGCTTGTTATTCTGATAGAATCCACCGCATAGCCTTCCCATCCTTCCTCCGTTTTCCATTCATAACGGATCCAGAAGTATTCGCCGTTGGTACAGGAATACTCGGCAATGTATTGATCGGCAATCCTAGCCTCGTTGGGAAAGCCCAGCCAGCGGACGACCTCCTCCTGTTTCGTTCCGGGCGAAATCAGAGCCACAACCTCCCGCTCGACCCGATTCTCTTTATCCACACGCATAACGTCGTTTTCCGTAAACACGGCGCGGGTAGGTCGTGCCGTTGGCTGCGCCGCAGCGTCTTTACCGTCGGGAAACAGCTCTTTCCTAAAACAAATGCCCGCAACAAGGAGCACTGCCAAAATGCAAAGGCTTCCAATGATCGCAAGTTTCTTTTTCATAACTTCTCCTCCCATAAATCAAAACGGCTCGTCATCGATCATTATGGATTCCACGACAAACCCCGTCCACTCCTCGCTCTCCTGCCTTCGATACCAGATCAGAACATAGTCGCCATTTACACACTGATATTGATCAATAAAGTGACCGGAACCAACGTTTTCATTGGGAAAGCCCAGCCGTCGGATCACATCCTCCTGCTTGGTTCCCAAATAGATCTCCGCCACATCTTTCCATTCGATCCGATTGTCCTTGTCCAGCCGCGTGATATCCTCCTCCGTAAACACGCCAAGCGTGGGTCGGGCGGTCGGCTGTACCGCAGCGTCTGTACCGTCGGGAAACAGCTCCTCCCTAAAACAAATGCCCGCAAGAAGGAGCGACACAAGAATGCAAAAGCTTCCAATGATCGCAATTTCCCTTTTCATAACTTCTCCCCCCATAAATCAAAACGGCTCGTCATCGATCATTATGGCTTCCACGACAAACCCCGTCCACTCCTCATTCTCTCGCCATTCGTACCAGATCATAACATAGCTGCCATTTATACATTGATATTGAACGATGAAGAAGCCGGACCCAACAATCTTATTTGGAAAACCCAACCGTCGGATCACATCCTCCTGCTTGGTTCCAAAATAGATCTCCGCCACATCTTTCCATTCGATCCGATTGTCCTTGTCCAGCCGCGTGATATCCTCCTCCATAAACACGCCAAGCGTGGGTCGGGCGGTCGGTTCCGGGGAAAGCGTTTCGCTGCCAGAGGCCGGCTCCTTAGAACAGCCGCCGCAAAGGAACAGCGCCGGCAGGGAAAGCAGGAGCAGGTTGGTAATTAAAAGTCTTTTTTTCATTGCAGTCTCCTTAGCGTTTTATTCTGTTTTTGCAAGGCAGAAATCAGCAGAAGCGCAAGACATTTCATGGCTCGTTTCATCGTTTTTCTTCCCCCTTTACTACGCAACAATTCTCCTCAGTAATTTACCTCCTTTTGTTATAGACTAGCATATTTTTCTATGCACGTCAAGTTTTTTCAAAAAGATTCCCCAAGGATAAAGAGTTTTCCCATGCGAGATTTCCCCCTACAAGTTTTTCCGTATCCCGCGTTCCGCGGCAGCATCCTCCTCTCCGCCGCAGTGCGATCCCTGCGGAGCGTTTTTGTTCTATAGGAAACGCAATTTCCTATAAAAGAACAAAGAATCTCGCTTGCGAGATTCTCCGCCTGCGGCGGGCTGCGCAGCGGCACCTTCCTCTCCGCCGCAGTGTGATCCCCGCGGAGCGTTTTTGTTCTATAGGAAACGCAGTTTCCTATAGAACAAAAAAGAATCCCCTAGGCTTTCGCCTTGGGGATTCCGGGGGTATATCGGATCTGCCGCAATGGAATATTAGGAGGGTGGTCACTGCGGCAGGGTAGCTGACAAATTCGGGAACGTCCGCCTTACAGCGCGTTCTCCTTAATGTAAGCAACCAGCTCGTCTACCTGTGCGAACGCCATTGCCACAACGGTATCCGCCGCGCCGTAATAGATCGCGATTCTGCCGGTTGCCGCATCGCATAGCGTTGCGCACGGGAAGCATACGTTTGCAACGTCGCCGACGCACTCGTACATCTCGGTCGGATGCAGGATGTACGGCTTGCAGCGATACTTCACCTTCCAAGGCTCGTCCTTGTCCAAGATGCAGGCGCCGATCGAATAGATCATACCGTTGCACATCGTGCCGACGCCGTGGAACAGAAGCAGCCAGCCGTCGTCCAACTCGATCGGGATCGGGCCTGCGCCGACCTTCGTCCATGCCCAGCCCTGCGCGTTCATAACATGATGATGATAGCCCCAGTGCTCCATATCCGGGCTCTCGGAAAGGAACATATCGCCGAACGGCGTATGGCCGTTGTCGGACGGACGGGAGAACATCATAAACTTGCCGTTGATCTTCTTCGGGAACAGCACGCCGTTCCGATTGAACGGAAGGAATGCGTTCTGAAGCTGATAAAACTTCTTGAAATCATAGGAATATGCAACGCCGATGGTCGGACCGTGCCAGCCCTCAAACTGGTTGCACCACGTTACATAGTAGCGATCCTCGATCCAGCAGACTCTCGGGTCATAGCCCGTTGCCACACCCACGCACTCGTCCTTCTCGTTGTAAAGCGGAAGCGGCTCATGCTCGATATCCCAGTCGATGGCGTTCTCGCTCTTGCCAAGGAACAGATGCTGCTCCATCGCCTTGTTGTCGCTGCGGAAGATCCCGACAAAGGCGCCGTCCTTTGCTACGACCGCGCTGTTGAAAATGCTGTTCGCGCTCGGAATCTGGTTTCTCTTGATGATCGGGTTGTTGGAATAGCGCCAAACCGGATCGGTACATCCCTCCGGCTTATCCTCCCACGGGATATTCGGCAGATTTTCACCAATAATCATATTCGTAAACTCCTTTACGTTTCGTAAAATTTTATGTTGAATTCACTATAGCAATCCTGCGTTTTTTTTGATATAATGACTTCATGTAAAAATCGTACGATTCTATTTTGGAGGGCTCTTGGCATGCCACAGCTTTTTGAATATATCGACTCTTTGAACTCCCCCTATGAGGCGTTCTGGGTGGACAGTCACAATATCAACGATCCGACCCGCCCGCACTGGCATTATTATATGGAGCTGATCTATGCAGTGTCGGGCGAGCTGATCGTTGAATGCGAGCAGCAGAAGGCGACGCTCCGTCCCGGCGGCTTCGCCATCTTTCACCCCAAAATGATCCATACCGTTTATCCGGTCGATCCGGAAAACTACCGCTATGGGGTACTGAAATTTGACATCAGCCGTCTGAACATAAGCAACAGCTTTACGCCCCGGCTCCGGACGCTGATCGAATGCGCCCGCATGACCGAAACGGCAAAGGTCTTCTTCCCTGCCGAGCGCGTGGCGGCGCTTTCGCTGAACACCGCCTTTTCCACCTGTATTACGGAGCTGGAGGAGAAAAATTACGGCTACGACATCGTCGTGCATTCGACGCTCTGCACGCTTCTGATGGGACTGATCCGCATTTGGCGTTCGGAGGGGCTGAACACAACGGAAGCCATCCCCAGCTCGACGGACGCAAGCGCGATCGACTCGATCACCGAATATATCGACGAGCACTCGCAGGAACCGCTCTTGGTGGAAGACCTTGCCGCCCGCTGCAATATGAGCTATTCCTATTTTGCAAAAAACTTCAAGCAGATCTACGGAAGAAGCTGCAAGGAATATATCGAATTCGTGCGGGTCTGCAAGGCGGAGGAGCTGCTTTTGTTCACGGACTTTGACCTCAGCTACATCAGTCAGGAGACCGGCTTCTCCGATTGCAGTCACCTGATCAAAATATTCAAGCGCTGGAAGGGGATCACGCCGAAGCAGTACAAGCTCAAGCGGATCCGCACCGGCTGACGCAGAGCAGCGCTCCGCTCTGTGATTTCTGTCTTCCGAAAGTCAAAAGCGGCACAGCCTTACGCTGTGCCGCCGTCCTATGCGTCTGTTTTTCCCCGGCTGTGTCAAAGCAAAAGCTTCGCCCTCTGCCGTTTCTTTCCTTATTTGGTCGCCGTTGCTTTCGCATTGGAGATAATAATATCCCACGCCTTATCGGTCAGGATGCAGTACCGGATATAATCCACACCGTAGGTGGACTCAAAGGTCGCCTGATCGGTCGCGCCGACGCCGTCCATATATTCCTTAACGGCCTCGTTGTATTCCTCGTCCGAAAGCTCCATCTTCTCGGCTTCGACAATGGCCTCCAGCACCATATACTGCTTTACCGTCTCCTCTGCCTGCTTCTTCATGTTTTCTTGGAAGGTCTCGTAATCCTCCGCTACCCCCATCATAACCACAAAGTCGGCTACCGACTGACCGTACATGCTGGCGTAATACTCGTAAACGCTGATCGCATCGGCATAGTAATAATCCACATCCTCCTGATCCACCGTGATCGTGGAGTTGTCAATGACCTGATTGATGAGCTGAAGAAGCTTCTCGTTTTCCGCGTTGTCCTCTTTCTCCTGCTCCATACTTTCCTTCAGATACGCGCGGAAATCGGCTACCGTCGTATACTTGTCGCTCGTATAGTCGGAGACATAGGCGTCGGTCAGCTCCTCGTTCACCTTGCAGACATAATTGATCGTAACCGTAAAGACCGCCGCTTTTCCTGACAGATCCGTGTTGTTTTTATAGGGGTCCGGAAACGTAACGTCAATATCGCAGGTCTCTCCGACCTTTTTCCCGATCAGCGCGTCCTCGAAGCCGTCGATAAACGACTTGGAACCGATCTCAAGCGTCGCTCCCTCTGCGGTGCCGCCCGAAAATGCCTCGCCGTCAACCTTCCCCAGATAGTCGATATTCAAGATGTCCCCGCTCTTTACCTCGGTTTCGTCCCGGCTGTCGTCCTTTTCATAATTCGGCTGATCCTTGAGGATCTCCTTGATCTCCTCCTCAAGTTCCTCGTCGGTCACTTCCAAGCTCGGCTCGTCATAGGAAAGTCCCTTGTATTCGCCAAGCGTGATCGTTCCGCCGCAGTCATGATAATAATCGGGCGCAGACGTCGGGGACGGGGTCGCCACGTTGATCTCATCATCTTCCTTGTCGCCGCATCCAACCAATGCCAGCGCCAATACCAAAAAACAGAACCATATTCCAATTCGCTTCATGATAAATCTCCAATCGTAGTTTTTCAAACATGTCTCTTATTCTATCACAGAGGCGTAAGAAAAGTAAAGCTTATGCACTAAAATTTCACAAAGTCCCAAAAGGGCAAAGGCGCTGCGGCTTTATTTGTCTTCCGCTTCCCTCCGTCTCCGTTCCGCATCCTTTCGCACACGGGAAAGCGTAAACGAAGAAATCAGATCGGTAAAGCCGCCGTAAATCAGACCCACGCCGATCCAAACCTCCGGGTTAAGCTCCGAGAGCCAGCCGAGCAGCAGCACGCCGCCAAGAAGGATGGAGATCAGCGAGAGAACGAGATGCACGAGCTTTCCCGAATAGTTGAGCTTCTTCATGTCCCACGCGTTCTGCAGCTTCATAAAGCCGCTGAACAGCACAAGAAACGACAGGACAAAATTCAGGCGTTCGAGGATCTCGTCCGCATAGACGAACGCCACGATCCCGGCGATCAGCGCAGATAACGAGAACGAAAGCGAATAGCTCCGCTCGTCCACCTGAACCTCCTTCCGGAGATAATCCACCGAAAAGCAGATTCCCACGGCAAGCAGCAAGAGAGCCAGAAGGTAGCACATAACGCTCTGGGTCTGCTCCGGCCACAGCAGGATCAATACGCCAAGCGCCACATAGACGCTGGAAATAAAGATCACATCCAGTTTGATTTTTCGAAGCAATCGCATAATAACTTCTCTCCTTTCATCCCGCAGCATAAGCCGCATGCGTCTACAGTCCGCTGACGCAGCAATTTTTCCCGCCCTGCTTTGCTTTATAGAGCATCTGATCGGCAATCTGGAACAGCTCCGTCGCCGTCATATTCACCTCGTTATGCTGAAAAACTCCGCAGCTGAACGTAATGCCGGAGCCGGAATTCCACTCGAACTCCTTTGTCCGGAACTCCGCCAAGATCTCCTCCATTACCCCCCGGGCTTCCTTGCCCTTTAAGCCCGGAAAGATCACGGCAAATTCCTCTCCGCCGTATCGACACGGAAAAAACCGCTCGCCGCAATGCTTTTTCAGAAGCTCCGCCAGATATAGGATCACCTTGTCTCCGTTCTCATGCCCATATGTATCGTTGACCGACTTAAAATTGTCGATATCGACAATGGCAAGCGACAGCGGCGCGTCGCCCCGTTCCCGAATCTTCTTTTCCAGCAGCGAATAAAACGCCGAATGGTTGTAAAGCCCGGTCATGGGCTCCCGCATCAGCCGCTTGCCGAGCGATTCGTTGTCCTGCTCATGCAGCTGGATCATTTCGTCCTTTTCTCGGACGAAGCGCATCAGCATCGTGGCAAGCAGCCGGGAAATGACAAGCGTAAACATGATCGCCACAATGCCGATCTCATTGTTCCCCATTCCGCCGTTCAGCCAAGAATAAAATGCGCAGAGAATCGCCAGCGCGATCTGCGATATCGCATGGGTCCAGCGGCTGAGCTTCTCATCTCCATAGATCGCGGACCAAATGACCGGCGCATGATAGCAGCCGACGACGGCAGGGACCTGACGGAAATGCACCGCCGAAACGGTGGTACACAAAAAGCCGAGATAGAAAATCGTCGCAAAATTTTTCCACCGGTCGGATATGTTGGGAGAATCCAAAACAAAATATAAGGCGATCCAGCCGCCGCCGTTAAAGAGCAGCGGCAGCCAAAAATACAGCTCGGAATATGTCGTCCACGAGGTTTCCCGACGGTGTACCAAGAAAAAGAACAGAACCTCCACCACCGCGATTCCCACGACAAGAAAAAGCATACATACGACAAACTGTCTGCGCAGCTTTTGATATCGTTCCCCCATCTGCATGCCTCCTTATAAGTGTAAAAAGTATTTTGCAAGCTGAAAATAAACAAGCAGCGAAACCGCGTCTACAATAGTAGTAATAAACGGGCTCGCCATGACCGCAGGGTCAAAGCCCATTTTTTTCGCCAACAGCGGCAGCGTGCAGCCGATGACCTTCGCGCACAGCACGGTCACGCACAGCGTCAGACAGATCACAAGCGCGATCAAAAACGTGATCTCCTTCCCCATCAGCCATTTATCCACAACAAACAGCTTGACAAAGCAGACCGCCGCCAGCGTGCCTCCGCAGAGAAGCGCCACGCGCGTTTCCTTCCAAACGATCCGGAACCAGTCTCCGAAACGGATCTCGCCAAGCGAGATCGCGCGGATGATCGTAACCGAAGCCTGCCCTCCGGAATTGCCGCCCGTATCCATCAGCATGGGAATAAACGCCGTCAGGATCACCTGCGTCGCCAGCGCCTCTTCAAACGAGGAGATGATCATTCCGGTAAAGGTCGCGGAAACCATCAGAAGCAGCAGCCACGGAATGCGGGACTTCCACAGCTCGAACGGCGCCGTTTTCAGATAGGGCTTCTCGGTCGGAAGCATGGCGTTCATCTTGGCAAAGTCTTCCTCCGCCTCGTCCTGCATGACGTCGATCGCGTCATCGACGGTAACGATGCCCACGAGCCGGTGCTCCGCGTCCACGACCGGCAGCGCCAGCACGTCGTATTTGCTGATCTGGGCGGCAACGAACTCCTTGTCGTCCAGAGTCGAAACGCAGATCGCGTTTTCCTCCATGATGTCGCCGATCAGCGCGTCCTTCGACGCCAAAAGCAGCGTCAGCACGGTCACAATGCCGATCAGGTGCGAATTGACGTCGGTCACATAGCAGGTATAGATCGTCTCCTTGTCGATCGCGACCCGCCGGAGCAGCTCAAACGCCTCCTCCACCGTCATGTTCTGCTTAAAACGGACCATCTCCGTGGTCATGATGCCGCCGGCGCTGTCGTCCGGATATTTCAAAAGCTCGTTGACGGTCTTTCGGGTCTCTCCGGTGGAATTTGCCAGAATCCGCTTTACCACGTTCGCCGGCATTTCCTCGATCAGGTCTACCGTGTCGTCCATGTAAAGCTCCGCCAGCACCTCTTTCAGCTCGCTGTCGCTGAACGATTCGATCAGGATCTGCTGCAGGTCGCTGTCCAGCTCGACGAATACCTCCGCCGCCAGCTCCTTGGGCAGGATGCGGAAGACGATCGCATATTGATTCCCGGAAACCTGCTCGTAAAACTCCGCGATATCCGCAGGCTCCGCGTCGGAAAGAAGGGAACGAAGCGCCGCGTACTTTTTTTGGTGCAGCAAATCCAGCGCCTGCTCAAAAGAGAATCCGTTTCTCTCCATAGCTTCTTCCTCCTTCCCGCTTTTCGCCGGCTATGCCTTAGCGGACATAAGCCAGCCCCAAGATCGTAAATCGCTTCTTTTTATCTTCTCCGTTTGGACAAATTTTAATCTCATAATCGGCGGCCTCTCCGTCGGGGATCGCGAGCGCGGCATGGCAGTGCGTCCAGCCGATCTCTTTCGGATCGCAGACCCGAACCGAACTTCCGTTCACAAAGATCTCCGCTTTGCCCGCTTCCAGATCGCCCGAATCCTTGAAAATCACAAAGCAGCTCCGGCAGCGAAGCCGAACCGTAAACGGCGTCTCGTCCGGGCAGTTCCCGGGCCGCATCCAGTTGTCGGTAAACATCGGCGTTGCGGTCGGATCCAGATCCAGCTCCGCAGCCTGCAGCACCGTATCGGTTTCCGTAAAGGAGCCGCAGTCCAGAAAGATGCCCTGCTCCCGGAGCGCCTCGGGAGCCGTGTTCCGGGAGATCAGCACCGTCTTCTCATAGGCGCGGCTCAGGTACGCCTTGTCCGGCCACACGGGCGGCTCGGAAACATGCGCCAGCGACTGCTCCAGCAAGTACATCACGCAGTCCGCCATAATACGATGCCCGTCGTTCGTCGGGTGGAAGCAGTCGTAAAAATACTGCCGCTTCGTCAGGACTCTGCCCTCCGGCCGAGCAAACTGGGGACTGACCGCATCCAGTACGCTGACCATCGGAAGCTGATAGTGGGCGCCGATCGGCGCGAGCCGATCCTGTAGGTTCCAATCGTTCATAAAAACAGAGAACAGCAGCAGGACCGCCGGTTCTCCGGGTCCGTTCCAGATCTTTGCCAGCAGACTTTCATAGCAGACCCCCTTGGTCTCGTCGCCCTCATCGTTTACGGCAAACTCCACGATCACGATGTCCGGCTTTTCCCTGCCGTTTCGAAGCACGTCGCGCTCGTAGCGAAGCAGCCCCAGCTCCGAGGAGGTTCCGCCCATACCGACCTTGATCAGATGCACGTTCTCCGGCTTCTCGGCGTAAGTCTCGGCAAAGCTTTTATAAATTTGATAGGCATAGCTTTTGGACTCGATCGGCTTTGCGCCCGCCCCCTGCGTAATGGAGCCGCCGATAAAAGCGATCGTCACGTCCTCCCCGCGCGCCGCCTTTTCGATCGCCCTGCGCAGCCGATAGGTATTGCCGAGGGACAGTAAGGAGCGGGAAAGCATCTCCCGGTATGCGGGCGCGTCGTAAGCGATCGGCGGATCGATCTCCGGTTCGGGTACGCGGTAGCCGTCGTTCAGATAAAATACGATCGTCGCTTTGGCGGAAAGCCCCTCCTTCTCGGAGTAAAAATAAAGCGTGCCTAAAATATCGTCCTCCTCCGTACAGGAAAAATCCGAAAGCGGGAACACGCGTTCCGCGCCGTCGGGGCAAATCTCCATCCGCATCCAGCTTCCGGTCACATATTTATCGGTTTTTCCGTAGTGCTGCAGCGCACAGACCACCGGGATCTCCCGATCCTCCTCCTTTTCCGCCTGCACGGTAATTCCAACGCTATGTACGATCTCAAAAAAATCTCTGCTGCTCTGCAGACGTCCGCAAAGCTCCTCCGAAAGCGCCGGGCAGATAAGCTGAAGCTTGTTCTTTACGCGCCCCTCCAGAAAGATCGTCTCCGAAAATCCGTTGTCGGAGGGATTGGAGGTTACCAGATTATCCTCCAGCATAAAATAGAGCTTGGGTCGCTGCTTTGTCGGATCCTTGGGTGCTACCGGTCCCTTCATGGCTTTTCCTCTCCCGCCACATCATGTGGCTCTCCTTTTCCTAGTGATTATAGCTTTTCTCAGCATATACAATTTTCCCGCGAAATGCAAGCAATATTTCCAAATAAATATCGCCCCGGCGAATTTTTTTCATCAATTTCGCAATAAATGAGAAGTATAAAACAGAATTTGATTAGCAGAAAACGCCAAATTATTTTATCCTATAGAAGAATTATTACGACGTTTTTTTCTTTATGGAGGATTTCCTATGTCTTTGTTAAAAAGAAAATTGCTTCTGACGGTACTCGCCGCCTCTCTTCTGCTGACGACCGCATGTCAAAACGCAGACCAGCCGGGCAGCGCGGTCACTCCGACCGGAACGGTTTCGGACACCCCAACGCCGAGCGCCGGCATTGCCATCGACGAAAACGCATTGCAGCTCCAATACGACGCCTCGCAGAAGGAACAGGAAATTGACGGCTTCGGCGCCGGCTTTACCTGGTACAGCAACTACGCCGTTGACGCGCACAATTCCGACGAGATCATGGACCTGCTTTTCAAAGACGCCGGTCTTTCGATCCTGCGCTTCAAAAACGATTACGATTACGATTCCTTTGAGGCTTCCGCCGCCACGAACCTTGCGTTCTATGAGGCTGCACAAGCCCGCGCGGAGGAACGCGGAGAGGACGTTACGATCCTTTACACCAGCTGGTCTCCCGCCGCTTACCTAAAGAGCAGCGGAAAGGTAGACGGGGAAGGCACGCTCCGCCGCAACCAAAACGGCGAATACGATTACGAGGGCTTCGCTCAATGGTGGCTGGAAGGGGTGCAGGCTTACCGGGAAAAAGGCATTCCCGTAGACGTAATCAGCATTCAGAACGAATGCGACTTTATCGCCAGCTACGAGAGCTGTGAATTTGACCAGACGGAGACATCCAAAAACGCCTGCTATGCCGACGCCTTTCTGGCAACCTACCGGCTGCTGCGGGACACGCTGGGCGACGAGATCCCGCTTATGATCGGACCGGAGACGATGACCGTATCTTCGATTGATCTGCGGATGTACGTTCAGAAGATCATCGATGAGGAGCCGGAAAGCCTTTACGCTCTGGCGCACCATCTGTATTTGGGCGGCACCTCCACCGACGATCCGGTATACTGCGATTACGACTCCTTCCTGTTCAACTTTATGGACAACAAGGAATTCATTCAGAAGAACAACTGCAAGGCTTGGCAGACCGAGTTTTACCGCGGGACCTCCTTACAGACGGCAAACGTGATCAACAACTCCCTGACCTATGAAAACGTGAGCGCCTATATTTACTGGGGCGGCATCTGGGAGGCGCAGAAAACCGATACGATCTACGACAGCAACCTGATCATTGTGGGCAAGGGCATTCCGAACTGGCCTTCGGAGGACGGCTATCTGGTCTGCGGCGATTATTATGCGCTGCGCCACTTCTCCGAATACATCCGTCCCGGCTACAGCCGCATTACCGCTTCCATTAAGAACGACGGAAACATCCGCCTTTCGATGTACGCAAGTCCCGACCAGTCCCGGATGGTGCTCGTTGTCATCAATAACGGTACGGAGGAAGAAACCCTTCAGCTTCCGCTGGAAGGCTACAACGTGACCGGAACAAAGGTTATCCAGTCCGTGTTCTCCGAAAATTACACCGCCGATATGCTCTATCAGGACAAGGGCTCCCTCTCCGACCAGAACAAGGTAACGCTTCCGGCAGAGAGCGTAACGACCATCGTGATCGACGGTTCCGCAAAGTAAAATACTTCTCCTTTGTTTTTGATTTGTAAAAGGAAGTCCCCGCATCGGATGCGGGGACTTCCTTTTTCTCTCGGCAGCGTTCACGCCTGCAGCAGCAGCGTCAGTCCGACTGCGGCACAGGCGGCGAGCGCCACGCTCACCATCCCGCTCCCACGCCAAGCGAACACAAGCGCGGCTGCCGTTCCGACAAGGGACGGCAGCGGATCGGACGTACAGTAAAACACGGTCGGAAATGTCATTGCGGCAAGCACCGCATAGGGAATATAAAACAGCAGCGACCGCAGAAAGCGGTTGGTAATTTTTCTCTGTATCAGTCCAAAGGGCACGGCGCGAACAAGATAGGTCACGCCTGCCATGACCGCCGCCGCGGGCAAAAATCGCGTCAGCTCCATTTCACGCCTCCTCCGTTTTTTCGAACTCCTCCGCTCTCGGAAAAATCAGCGCTCCGAATACCGAGGACAGCAGCCCGCAGAGGATGATGCGGGTCCCCACGGAGATTCCGGAAAACGCCGGAACATAGAACAGCAGGCAGCTGCATGCCGCGGCCACCGCAACGACCGCCAGCACGCGCAGATCGCTTTTTGCCTTCGGCACAAGGATCGCAAGGAACATGCCGTAGATCGCGATGCTCATACCTTCGGTCAGCTTCTGCGGCATCACGCTTCCGAACACGGCGCCAGCCAGAGTGCCAAGCGCCCAGCCGAAATAAGGCAGGCTCATCAATCCGAGAAAATAACTGCGGCTCACTGCCCCGTCCCGGTTCATGGCGACGCCGAAGATCTCGTCGGTAATGCCAAAGCCGAGAAGCCACCGGCTTACGCCCCGAAATCGCTCGTCCGTTTTCTGGGAGAGCGAAACGGACATCAGCGCATAACGCAGATTGATCACAAGCTGGGAAACGGCCAGCTCCGCCAAGGAACCGCCCGCCAGCAAAATCTGTACGCCGGCAAACTGACCGGCGCTCGTAAGGTTGGTCATGGAGATCAGCACGACCTCCCACCAAAACAAACCGTGGGCTACTCCGGTGATCCCAAAAGAAAAGGACACAAAAAAGTAGCCCAGCGCGATCGGGATCCCGTCCCGGAATCCCTGCGAATATTCTTTCATATAAGCTTCATCTTTCCGTTAAAGAAGAACGACGCCCCGCTCCCTTGCATAATTCATGACCTCCTCCGGCCAGACGGACGCCTGCACCTCGCCGATGTGCGCCTTGCGCAGATAGAACATACAGATGCGCGACTGCCCGATGCCGCCGCCGACCGTGTACGGAAGCTTTCCTTCCAAAAGGGCTTTCTGGAACGGAAGCTCCGCGCGCTCCTCGCAGCCCGCCTTTTTGAGCTGCTCGCGAAGCGCCGTCTCGTCCACACGAATGCCCATCGAGGACAGTTCAAGCGCAATATCGGTCACCGGATAATATACGATAATATCCCCGTTCAGCTTCCAGTCGTCGTAGTCCGGCGCTCTGCCGTCGTGCTTTTCGCCGGACGCCAGCAGGTCGCCGATCTGCATAATAAATACGGCTCCCTTCTCGCGGGCGATCCGATACTCCCGTTCCTTTGGGGTCAGCCCCGGATACCGATCCTCCAGCTCCTGCGTCGTGATGAAGAAGATCTCCTCCGGCAAAACGCACTCGATATATTCGTAGCGGTTCGCCATATATTTTTCCGTAACGCGGAGCGCCTCGTAAACCGATTTAACGACCTCCCGGAGCGTCTTTTCCGTCCGCTCCTCGCGGCGGATGATCTTCTCCCAGTCCCACTGATCTACAAAGATAGAATGGATGTTGTCGGTCACCTCGTCCCGGCGGATGGCGTTCATATCGGTATACAGCCCCTCGCCCTCGCGAAAGCCGTAGCGTCCAAGCGCCATTCGCTTCCACTTTGCCAGCGAATGCACGATCTCCATCGAACGCTCCGCCTGCTCCTTCACGCCGAAGCTGACCGGACGCTCCACGCCGTTCAGATTGTCGTTCAGCCCCGTCTCCGGTGCCACAAACAGCGGCGCCGATACGCGGTACAGATTCAGCTGCGTCGCCAGCTCCCGTTCAAAAAAGTCCTTGACCCGCTTAATGGCGATCTGGTTTTCCTTGTTGTTCAATGCCGAGGCATAGCCTTCGGGGATAAAAATATTTTTCACTCTGACCTCCCGTTACGGAATGAATTTATTTGTGATACAGCTTTTTGGTCTCATACTTCGGCTCGCAGGTCAGACGCATCCCCAGCTTTCGGAACACGCCCTCGTCCACGGACGACAGAATGACGCTCGAATGCACCTCGCAGCCCGCGAGGGACGACAGCTGCTGCATCGCGCGTTCCGCCTCGTCATGGGTCGGCGCGCAGATGGACAGCGCCAAAAGCACCTCGTCGGTGTGCAGCCGCGGATTGCGGTTGCCCAAGTGATTGACCTTAAGGTCCTGAATCGGTTCCAGTATGCTCGGCGCCAGCAGCCGGACCTCGTCCGGGATCTCCGCCAGCGCTTTCAGCGCGTTCAGCAAAGCCGCCGAGGAAGCCCCGAGCAGATTGGAGGTTTTTCCGCAGATCAGCCGCCCGTCGTTCAGCTCGATGGCGACCGCCGGCGCGCCGGTCTCCTCCGCTTTCTTGGTGGCGGCGGCAACGACCGGTCGATCGGCGGCGGAAATCCCCGCCTGCTCCATCAGAAGCTCGATCTTATATACCGCCTCGTCGGTCGCCAGCACATTGCCCTTGCGTCGGTCGCAGAGCGTCGCATAGTAGCGGCGGATGATCTCCTCGCAGGAAGCCGCCTTCACCGCTTCGTCGTCAATGATGCAGTTCCCCGCCATATTCACGCCCATATCGGTGGGGGACTTGTACGGAGACGTTCCGTAAATGCGCTGAAACATCGCGTTCAGCACCGGAAAGATCTCCACGTCGCGGTTGTAATTGACCGTCGTTTTTCCGTACGCCTCCAAATGGAACGGGTCGATCATATTCACGTCGTTCAGATCGGCGGTCGCCGCCTCGTAAGCCAGATTGACCGGATGCTTTAACGGCAGGTTCCAGATCGGGAACGTCTCGAATTTCGCATAGCCCGCCTGCACGCCGCGCTTGTGCTCGTGATAGAGCTGCGAAAGGCAGGTCGCCATCTTTCCGCTGCCCGGCCCCGGCGCGGTTACTACAACGAGAGAACGGCTTGTTTCAATATATTCGTTCCGTCCGTAGCCCTCGTCGCTGACGATCTTTGCGATGTTGGACGGATAGCCCTCGATCCGATAATGCCGGAACACGCGAAGGCCGAGCGCCTCCAGCTTCTTCTGGTACTGCAGCACGCTCTCCTGCTCCACGAACTGCGTCAGCACCACGCTTCCGACGTACAGACCGTAGCCCCGGAACGCGTCGATCAGCCGAAGCACGTCAAGGTCGTAGGTAATACTCAGGTCGCCGCGCACCTTATTTTTTACAATGTCCCCGGCGTTGATGGCAATTACGATCTCCGCTTCGTCGCGAAGCTGCAGCAGCATTCGGATCTTACTGTCGGGCTGAAAACCCGGAAGCACTCTCGAGGCATGAAAATCGTCGAACAGCTTTCCGCCGAATTCCAAGTACAGCTTTCCGCCGAACTGCGCGATCCGCTCCTTGATATGGGCGGACTGCATTTCCAGATATCGTTCGTTGTCAAATCCCTTTCTTATCATTGGTTTTCTTCCCTTCCCTTGTTCTTATCTGTGGAGAAAATCCGTGATGGGTTTTTTCAGCTCCAGCACGGCGTCCACGATGCACGGCTCAAAATACGACCCCTTCTGCTCTTCAAAAACGGCGAAGGCCTCCTCCACCTCCATGCTCTTTTTATAACAGCGCTCACTGAGCAGCGCGTCCAGCGCGTCCGCCGCCGCCATGATCCGGGCGCAGAGCGGGATGTCCGTCCCCCGCCGTCCTTCCGGATAGCCGCTGCCGTCCCAGCGTTCGTGATGATATAACACGGTATGCTGGATCGCCTGCAATAATTCCGCATCTCCAAGATTGGACAGATTCTCGGTGACGAGCCGATACCCCTCGGTCGTATGTTTTTTTATGATCTCGTATTCTTCCTCGGTCAGACTGCCTTCCTTGTGCAGGATCGCGTCGGGCACCGCCAGCTTTCCGGTGTCGTGCAGCGGAGCCGCCATCGCGTATTTGCGGATGGTCTCCGGGGAAAGCTCGTCCACATAATGCCCCTGCCGCTTCAGCTCCTCCGCGATCATCCTCACATACTCCCGCGTCCGAAGAACATGCTCTCCGGTGCTCTTATCGCGGGACTCCACAAGATTGGAAAAGCCCGTCACAAGCTGATTCTGCATTTCCAGCATCGCCGCGTTTTGCTTCTGTAAGGTCAGAAGCGTCTGGTGGATCTTGCTGACAAGCAGGTATAAGATCACCGCCAGCATCATAAATTCCACAGTGCTCCAAAAGGCGAACGAAACGAACCATTCGATCGGCTTCAGATCCGGATAGCTGACCATGACCTCGGTGTAGGATCTTATGTAAATCGTTACGATCAGAACCGCATAGCAGATCTCGGTTATATACAGCGTAAACCGGCGGTCGTAATACAGGCACGACAGCGCCGGCACAAGCGCATAGGCAATATTCAGATTCATGCCGTCCTTGGTGGATATGTAGCAGATCAGCAGATGAATGCCGAGGGTCAGAACGTATTTCGTCACTCCCCGCCAGCGGGCAAGCCGCTCCAGCCCAAGCGCCAGAAGAAGCATCCCAAGCGTGTAGGCAAAAATATAGGCGCACTCCGCAAGCGAGACGCCGTCCCAGTGAAACCGCCGCAGAAGCGCCAGTCCGGGGCCAAGCAGCGTCAGCACCCCCATACAGCAAAGAAGGAAACGATTCACATTCCGCTCGTTCTGTTCAAAATAACGCTCGTTTACTCCCATTCCAAGCGCCCCCTTCTCTGTATGCGGCGGCTCCGTCCTTTGCCGCCGCTGCCGATATTTATTTATTTGCAAAGCGTTCCGCCTGCTCCCGAATCAGCGCGGCGTCCTCAAAATAATTGATGCGCATCGCCCGCTTTACGTCGGCAAGCGTCTCCGCCGCCACCTTCCGCGCTTCCTCGCTTCCCCGCCGGAGCATTTCGTAAATTTCCGGAATTTGATCTCCGAGCTCCAGACGACGTTCGCGGATGGGCGCAAGCTCCTCCTCCAAGACCGCGTTCAAAAAGCGCTTGATCTTCACGTCGCCCAGACCGCCTTTTTGATAATGCTCCTTCAAAGCGTCCAGCCCGGCGTATTCCGGAAGATATTTTGCAAAATATTCTTCCTTGCAGAAAGCGTCCAGATAAGTAAAGACCGTATTGCCCTCCACGCAGCCGGGATCGGAGACCCGGATATGGTTCGGGTCGGTGTACATGTTCATGACCTTTTGCTTCAGCTCCTCCGCCGTATCCGCCAGATAGATGCAGTTGCCGAGCGACTTGCTCATCTTGGCCTTTCCGTCGGTTCCGGGCAGCCGCTGACAGGTGGCGTTTTCCGGGATCACAGCCTCCGGTTCTACAAGAGTCTCCCCATAGACCTGATTGAATTTGCGCACGATCTCCCGCGTCTGCTCGATCATCGGAAGCTGATCCTCCCCGACCGGTACGGTGGTGGCGCGAAACGCCGTGATGTCCGCCGCCTGACTGATCGGATAGGTAAAGAAGCCCACCGGAATGCTCGTCTCAAAGTTCCGCATCTGGATCTCGTTCTTTACCGTGGGGTTTCTTTGCAGTCGGGAAACCGTCACCAGATTCATATAATAAAAGGACAGCTCGGTCAGCTCCGGAACCTGAGACTGAATAAAGATCGTCGCCTTTTGGGGGTCCAGCCCGCAGGCCAGATAGTCCAATGCCACCTCGATAATATTCTGTCTCACCTTTTCCGGATTGTCCGCGTTGTCCGTCAATGCCTGCGCGTCCGCGATCATAATAAAAATTTTATCGAATTCCCCGGAGTTCTGCAGCTCCACCCGGCGCTTTAACGAACCTACATAATGTCCGACATGAAGCCTGCCCGTGGGCCGATCTCCGGTCAAAATAATCTTAGCCATAATAACCTCCGTCTCCGTTCCTGCGTTTTCACTCTAATTCCCAATAAAATGAGTATATCCGCGAAAAAAGAAAAAGTCAATGGCTACGTTATAAAAGCTTCTCTTTTGAGAAATCAAATACAGAAGGAGCCCGGCAGGCAGATATTGCAGATCATGTTCGCCAGACAGAGCTTCCAGCACATGCCGTTCATCTCGCCGGTGGGCGCGCCATACAGACTGCCGGTCGCCCGGTACCATTCGCCGCCGCCCTGAAGCTGTTCGTAGGTCTGCCGGTAGGTCGCATTTCCCGGCTCCATCCGCACCGCCTCCTGCAAATGCTCCAGCGCCGCCGCCTGATTCCGCAGCCCGGCGTTCGCCACGCCGTAAAGATAGTGCCAGTACGCCGTATGCTCGGTGACCGAGCGCAGAATGTTGACCGCCTCCTGAAACGCGCGGTTCCGGATATAGTTTTCCGCCACATGCAGATACCGGGTATTGTCGTCCTCGTAGGCGTTCTGCTGCGCCGTTCTTCTGCCGTACCCGTTCGCATAGCCGCCGAAACCGCCGAAGCCGTCAAAGCCGCCGTAGTGTCCGCCGTAATAGCCCTGACCGCTGCCGTAGCTCTCCTGCGCGCCGCCGGTCTCTTTGTTCATGATCGCCTGATACGCCTGCTGGATCTCCTTGAACTTTTCCTCCGCCTGCTCCTTGTTCGGATTGTTGATATTGGCGTCGGGATGGTAGATGCGGCTCAGCTTTCGATAGGCTTTTTTCACTTCGTCGTCGCTTGCAGTTCTCGGCAGCCCAAGGACCGCATAAGGATCTCTCATGTTTTTTCTCTACCTCTCTTTCCCCGACGGCTTCTTTCCCTTTTCAAACGCGGTCCAGATCCCCGAATACAGAATATTCCGCAGGATCTCCACATGTTCCACGATCGGCAGCCGCTCAAAGGCGCGGGCGCAGTCCGCCGCCATCAGCTCCAGCACCTGCCCGACCCAATCCCGCAGCCGCTCTCTGCCGATGCGCTCCGCAACCGGCTGCAGCGGATTGAAGCGCGCCTGTTTCAGATCTTCCTCGTAATCGTCGTACGCGTCGGTCAGATAGATGAATTTTCCCAGATGAAAGCCGATTTCCCGCAGGTCGCTTTCCCACTCGTCCTGCCGCCAAGCAAAGATCTCGCCCAGCATCCGTCCAAAGCATGCCGCCAAACGGTCAAAATCCTCCTCCTCCGCATGTTCCAGCCGCAGAAGCGTCCGCATTTCCCGGAAGATTTTCCGCACCTTCGTTCCGTAGCGGCGGCGCAGCCGTTCCCCCCGTGCGCCGAGCACGCGTCCGTAAAAGTACCGCAGCACCTTCCGCTCGTCCTTCCAGTCGTCCATGCACTTTAAGTACGCCAGCAGGACGTTCATATCCGCCACATAGGCAATGGCGGCGTTCCGCTCGTAGGGCTGCGCCTTCAGCGGATGCACCATGCAGCACGCCTCCCGGCTTTCGGTATCCAGATCGTAAAGCGACGACAGCAGCAGCGCCAGAAACGCACTGTCATAGTTGACGCTGCATTGCCCCGCAAAGCGGTACTGTTCCCGAAGCGCGTGACAGAGCCCGCAGTAATACCGGCGGTATTCCTTCAGCTCCCTGCCGCGCAGCTCGTCCTGATTCACAACGACATATCCGTACATCTGCCAACACCTTTCTTTTGTTCTCTGCTCCACGCTTACGACCTTGTCCGGAAAACGCAGCGGCATTTCGGACAGGTGACCTCAAGCTGTCCGCGCCCCTTCGGCACGCGGATCTGCTGCCGGCAGGAGGGGCATTTGCACAAATGATACGTTTTTTTCATCGTACGGAGCCGCTTCTTCTTTGCAAAGAAATTCCGTATGCCCTGCGTCCGGTCAAGATACCAACGGTTTTCCGCCGCCCGCTTGTCGATCCGTCTCGAAAACATCCGCACATACGACCAGACAAGACACAGAAGCCCCAAGAAATACAGCACGCGCGTCCGCGCAAACAGATCGACCACGATCAGCGCGAGCGAAAGCCCCAGCAAAAAATTGTTCAGCCGGTCGTTCCCGTACCGACCGCGCATAAACCGCGCAATTCGTTCTCTCATAGCAGTTTCACCCTTTTTCCAAACATACCGCCGTCCGAAGCGCCAGCTTCATCATATCCGTAAAGGACTCCTGCCGCTCCGCCGCGCTTGTGCTCTCCCCGGTCAAAAGATGGTCGGAGACCGTGCAGACCGCAAGGGCATGCTTTCCGGCGCGCGCCGCGTTCATGTACAGCGCCGCCGCCTCCATCTCGACCGCCAACACGCCCATCTTCGACCATGCCGGAACCTCCCGGAAGCCCTCGGGAACCCCTTCCGGATCTCCGTAAAAGCGGTCGCTCGAAACCAGATTGCCCACGTGGAACCGAAGCCCCATTTCCTCGGCAAGACCGGCGCAGACCGAAAGCAGCGAATAGCTTGCGATCGCGGAAAACGTCCCCGGAAGATGGAACTGCGCCGCATAGTTGGAGTCGTAGCAGGCTCCCTGCCCCAGCACGAGATCCCGGACGCGGACGTCTTTCTGATAGGCGCCGGCGGAGCCGATCCGGATAATATGTTCCACATTGAAGAAATGATACAGCTCGTAGCTGTAAATGCCGATGGACGGCATTCCCATGCCGCTCGCCATGACCGAGACCTTGGTTCCCTCGTAGGTTCCGGTGTAGCCCTGAATGCCGCGCACGTTGTTCACAAGCACCGGAGCCTCCAGATATTGCTCCGCGATAAATTTTGCGCGCAGAGGGTCTCCGGGCATCAGCACCGTCCGTCCAAAATCCCCCGGTTTTGCGTCGATATGCGGCGTCGGATAATTGCTCATAACATCCTCCCTTTCAATCCTCATTTCCAAGCGACTTTGCCAGCTTTACCAGCCGGCTCGTGCCCAGCCGGTCGGCTCCCAGCTCCAGAAAGCGCTCGGCGTCGGCAATGCTCTGAATGCCTCCCGCCGCCTTGACCTTCTTTCCGATCGTGTACCGCCGCAGCAGCGCCACGTCCTCCGGCGTTGCGCCGCCCGAGGAAAAGCCGGTGGAGGTCTTGATATAATCCGCCTCCGACGCGGAGACCACCCGGCACATGCGGATCTTTTCCTCGCGGGTGAGCTGGCAGGTCTCGATAATGACCTTGAGCAGCCGGCCGCCGCACGCCCGCTTGACCGCGTTGATCTCGGCAAGCACCGCCGCGTCGTTTTCCTCCTTTACCGCGCCGAGACAGATCACCATGTCGATCTCCGAAGCTCCGGCGGCAACCGCCTCCGCCGCCTCAAAGCACTTGGCCTGCGTCGTGCTGTAGCCGTTCGGAAAGCCGATCACCGTACAGATCGGGATCTTTCCCTGCACAAATTCCGCTGCCCTCGCCACATAAACCGAAGGAATGCAGACCGAAGCGGTCGCAAAGTCGATTCCCTCCTGACATACGCTCCGGATCTGCTCCCACGTCGCCGCAGGCGCCAGCAGCGTATGATCCACATGCGTCAAAATCTCTTTCAGTTCCATAAATTTCCTCACATAAACTTACCACATTTTTGTCCGTATGAAAAGAAAAAGGCTGCCGCACGGCGGGCTTTTTCTCGTCACCATTCGACAGCTTTCTGCCATTCCGCAATTAGAATAACAAAAAAGAGGTCGTTCCGCAATCCGAAACGACACTCTTTTATACATTTTTAAGGAACCTAAAGTTCCACAACGCCCTCGTAGATCTTCTTGCAGTTGCCCGTGAGCCATACCCTTTTGCCGTCGTAACGGATGGACAGCTTGCCGCCGGGCAGGATCACGTCCACCGGCCGCGCCGTCGTGCAGTAACCGTTCCGCACCGCCGCAGCCACCGCGGCGCAGGCTCCGCTCCCGCAGGAGGAAGTCTCGTGATTGCCGCGCTCCCAGACGCGCATCTTGATCGTGCTCTCGTCGATGATCTTGACGAATTCGGTGTTGACCCGCTCCGGAAAACGCTTGTGGTACTCGAACTTCGGGCCGATGGTCTCCAAGTCCAGGTTGGACACGTCGGGCAGGAACGTAACGCAGTGCGGATTGCCCACGTTGACGCAGGTCACCGCATATTCCGTTCCGTCCACGATAAGCGGCTTGTTCACCACCGTTTCCGTATTGGCAAGCACCGGTACGCGCTCCGCCGCAAAGTCGATCTCTCCCATCTCGACCTCCGCCATATAGACGCGTCCGTGCTGCTTGATGGCGCGCACGGTTTTAACGCCGCTCAGGGTTTCCACGGTGATGACGTTTTTCTCCACCTTGCCGGTATCGCACAGATATTTTGCGATGCACCGAAGCGCGGTCCCGCACATCTTGCCCTCGCTGCCGTCCAGATTGAACACGCGCATCCGCACGTCGGCAACGTCCGACGGAAGCATCAGGATCACGCCGTCGCCGCCGATCGCGTAATGCCGGTCGGTCAGGATCAGCGGAAGCGACTCCGGACAGTTGATCTGCTGGTCGAAGCAGTCGAGATAAATATAATCGTTGCCGCAGCCCTGCATCTTCACAAAGCGCACCTTCTGCCGCTCGGTGCGCATCCGGTTCAGATTGATCAGCTCGGTCGTCAGCTCGCTGAAGCCGCTGCCAAGGCTGTCCGCCACCGCGTCGGCGGTATCGAGCGCCGTCAGGCACGGAATGCCGAGCTGGCTCGCCTTCCGGCGCAGCTTTACGCTGTCGCGCTGCGGGTTTCTGCCCTTCGCGGAGGTTGAGATGATATAATTGATCTTTCCGCTTTCAATAAGCTTCATGGCGTTGTTTTCGCTCTCGTGGATCTTGTCCACCTCCGTGACCTCCAGTCCGGCGACACGCAGCACCTGCGCGTTGCCTTCGGTGGCGTACAGCGAAAAGCCCCGATCGGCAAATTTCTTGGCGATTCCGGCGATCTCGCCCTTGTCGCTCTTGCGGACGCTGATAAAGACGCCGCCCTCCTTGTACATCGCGTAGCCCGCCGCCACAAGTCCCTTGTAGAGCGCCTCGCGCAGATTCTTGCCGATCCCCAGCACCTCGCCCGTGGACTTCATTTCCGGGCCAAGCTGCGTGTCCACGTCGGTCAGCTTCTCAAAAGAGAAAACCGGAACCTTGACGCAGGTGTAGGGCGGGATCTTGTAAATGCCGGTGCCGTAGCCCAAGTCTTTGAGCTTTTCGCCGAGGCTCGTGCGCGTCGCCAGATCGCACATCGGAACGCCCGTGACCTTGCTCAGGTAGGGGATCGTCCGGGACGCTCTCGGATTGACCTCGATAATATAAATCTTCCGGTCGGCAACGATGTACTGCACGTTCATCAAGCCCTTTGCCTTGAGCGCCGCCGCAAGCCTTTCGGTGATCCGCAGGATCTCCTCGGCGATCTCGTCGTCCACATGGGGCGCCGGATAGACCGCGATACTGTCTCCGGAGTGAATGCCGGTGCGCTCGATATGCTCCATGATGCCGGGGATCAGAATGTCCTCCCCGTCGCAGATGGCATCCACCTCGATCTCCATACCGCTGATGTACTTGTCGATCAGCACAAGGTTGTCCGGATTCTGCTCCAAAATGACCCGCATATATTCGATGATGTCCGCATCCTCAAACGCAATGATCATGTTCTGGCCGCCCAGCACATAGGAAGGACGCATCAGCACCGGATAGGTGACCTTCCGCGCCGCCTCCAGCGCCTGCTCGGTCGTGGTGACCGTAAAGCCCTTCGGACGGGCAATGCCGAGCTTTTCCAGCATCTCGTCGAACCGCTCCCGATCCTCCGCCTCGTCGATGCTGTCCGCGCTCGTTCCCAAGATCGGAATGCCCGCCTTTGCCAGATGCGCCGTCAGCTTGATGGCGGTCTGACCGCCGAACGCCACGATCACGCCCACGGGCTGCTCCATGTCGATGATGTGCAGCACGTCTTCCTTATTAAGAGGCTCGAAATACAGCCGATCCGCCGTGTCGAAGTCGGTCGAGACCGTCTCCGGATTGTTGTTGACGACAACGACCTCATAGCCGAGCCGCTTCAACGCCCAGACGCAGTGTACGCTTGCGTAGTCGAACTCGATGCCCTGTCCGATGCGGATGGGCCCGGAGCCGAACACAACGACCTTGGGCTTTTCGGTCTTGTGAATGAAGTCGAGCGCCTCGTTTTCCGCGCCCATCTGCGGCGTATCGTATACGGCGTAAAAGTAAGGGGTCTCCGCAGGGAACTCGCCGCCGCAGGTATCGACCATTTTATAGACCGGAGCCGCTTTTTCCGGAAGCTCCTGCCCGCTCATTGCGGCGATCGTGTCGTCCAGATAGCCCAGCCGCTTGCCCTCCCGGTAAAGCTCCTTCGTCAGGGGCTCGCGGGCCAAGCGCTGCTCGTAGCAAACAAGCTTGCTCAGCTTTTCCAAGAACCACTCGTCGATCTTGGTCGCCTCGTGGATCTCCGCCACGCTCACACCCCGCTTCATGGCGGCGAACAGATAAAACAGCCGTTCGTCGGTCGCATGGCGCAGGCGCGCCTTCAGCTCCTCGTCGCTCATCTCCGCCGCCTTTTCCAGATTCAGCGTCGTAAGACCGATCTCCACGCCGCGGACCGCCTTCATCAGCGCGGATTCAAACGTATCGCTGATTGACATGACCTCGCCGGTGGCCTTCATCTGCGTTCCAAGCTCCCGCTTTGCATAAACGAACTTGTCGAACGGCCACTTCGGGAATTTAACCGCCACATAGTCGAGAGTCGGCTCGAAAGCGGCGTAGGTATTTTTCGTAATATCGTTTTGTATCTCGTCCAGCGTATAGCCGATGGCGATCTTCGTTGCGACCTTGGCGATCGGATAGCCGGTCGCCTTGGAAGCCAGCGCGGACGAACGGGACACCCGCGGGTTGACCTCGATGACCGCATATTCGAACGAATCCGGGTGCAGCGCGAACTGACAGTTGCAGCCGCCCTCGATCTTCAGCTCGTTGATAATGTCGAGCGCCGCCTTCCGGAGCATCTGATACTCCTTGTCCGCCAGCGTCACCGCCGGGGCGATAACGATGCTGTCGCCCGTATGCACGCCGACCGGGTCAAAGTTTTCCATCGAGCAGACCGCGATCGCGTTGCCGTTTTTATCGCGCATGACCTCGAACTCGATCTCCTTCCAGCCCGCGATGCAGCGCTCGATCAGCACCTGATGGATCGGCGAGAGCGAAAGTCCGGTCGAGGCGATCTCCCGCAGCTCCTCCGGGCTCTCGGCGATGCCGCCGCCGCTGCCGCCAAGCGTAAACGCGGGGCGCACAATGACCGGATAGCCGATGGTTTCCGCAAACGCAAGCGCCGCCGAAACGTCGGTCACGACCTCCGAGGGGATGCAGGGCTGTCCGATCTTTTCCATCGTGTCCTTAAACATCTGCCGATCCTCCGCCCGGTCGATGACCTCCGGCGAGGAGCCGAGCAGCGTTACGCCCTGTTCTTCCAAGAAGCCCGATTTTGCAAGCTGCATACAGAGCGTCAGTCCGGTCTGGCCGCCAAGCCCGGAAAGGATGCTGTCCGGTTTTTCCTTCCGGATGATCCGCTTTACGGTCTCCAGCGTCAGCGGCTCCAAATAGATCTCGTCCGCCATCAGATTGTCGGTCATGATCGTCGCCGGATTGGAATTTACAAGCACGGTCTCGATGCCCGCATCCTTCAGCACCCGCAGCGCCTGCGTTCCGGCGTAGTCAAATTCGGCTGCCTGTCCGATGACGATCGGGCCGGAGCCAATCAAAAGGGTTTTTTTAATGTTTTTATTCAACGGCATGGCGTGCTTCCTCCATCTTCCGAATAAACCGATCAAACAAAAATTCACTGTCCTTGGGACCGCCGCAGGCCTCCGGATGGAACTGTACCGAGAAGACCGGCTGATTCAGGTACTCGATCCCTTCGCAGGTCCGGTCGTTGACATTGTAAAAGGACATCCGGGCAACGTTCGGATCCACGCTTCCGCTCACGACCTCGTAGCCGTGGTTCTGGCTCGTGATATAGACCCGTCCCGTGGAAAGCTCCTTGACCGCCTGATTTGCGCCCCGGTGCCCGTACTTCATCTTCCGCGTATGGAAGCCGTTTGCCAGCGCCAGAAGCTGATGCCCCAGACAGATGCCGAACATCGGAATGCCGGTCTTCATGAGCTTCCGAATGGCGGCGATCGCCTCCTCGTTGTCCTCCGGGTCTCCCGGCCCGTTCGTAAGCAGCACGCCGTCGGGCTTGACCGCAAGGATCTCCTCGGCGGACGCGTTGTGCGGAAATACGACCAGATCGCAGCCCCGCTTCAAAAGCTCCCGCTTGATGTTTTCCTTCAATCCGAAATCCATGACCGCCACCCTGCGTTTGCCGTTCTCGGCAGCCGCCTCGTAGACCGTTTCGGTCGATACGCGACAGACCGGCTTCCGGATCCGATAGCTCTTTACCTCGTCCAGATCGACGGTCTCCGGATCGGAAACGATGATGCCGTTCATCGTGCCGTACTCCCGGATCATTTTCGTGAGCGCTCTGGTGTCGATCCCGCACAGACCGGTCACTCCTTTGGACTTAAAAAAAGTGTCAAGGTTACCTTCTCCACGAAAGTTGGAAGGAACTTGACACCAGTCTTTTACGATATAAGCACTGACATGAATCTGTGCGCTTTCAAAATCCTCGGTAATGATACCGTAATTTCCAATGAGAGGAAATGTTTGTACGACGATCTGTCCGGTGTAGCTGGGATCGGTCAGCGTTTCCAGATAACCGGTCATTCCGGTTGCAAAAACGACTTCGCCGGTAACGTCGGCGGGAACGCCGAAATAACTGCCCTGAAATACGGCTCCGTTTTCCAGCATCAAATAAGCGGTTTTCACGATTTTGCCCTCCTTCGCTTAGCATTCGATTGATTCTACAACAAAGGAGGGCATTTGTCAATTAAGAAACGCTACTTTTTCCTGCTGGGCGGTATACAGCTTATAATAATCCCCCCGCTTCGCCATCAGCTCCTCGTGGCTGCCGCTCTCCGTAATGCCGCCCCGGTCGATATAGAAGATGCGGTCGCAGTTCCGGATCGTACTCAGCCGATGGGCGATAATAAACGAGGTGCGCCCCTTGAGCATTGCGTCGATGCCCTGCTGCAGCGCCTGCTCGGTCTGCACGTCGATGCTGGACGTCGCCTCGTCCAGAATGAGGATGCGCGGGTCGCTGAGCAGCGTCCGGGCAAAGGAGATGAGCTGCTTCTGCCCCTGCGAAAGCAGGGAGCCGCGCTCCTTTACCTCCGTCTGATAGCCCTGCTCCATGGCTCGGATAAAGCCGTCGGCGCAGACGGTCCTTGCCGCCGCCTCGATCTCCTCCTCCGAAGCGTCCAGCTTCCCGTAACGGATGTTGTCGCCGATGGTGCCGCTGAAAATAAAGCTGTCCTGCATCATAATGCCCATCTGCGAACGCAGAGAATGCAGCGTTACCTCCGAAATGTCCTGTCCGTCCACGCAGACGCGCCCGCTCCCCACGTTATAAAAGCGCGACAGCAGATTCACGATCGTACTTTTTCCCGCCCCGGTGGGACCCACCAGCGCAATGCTCTCCCCCGGCCGGACGGAAAAGCTGACGTGCGAAAGCACCTCCTTGCCCTCCTCGTAGGAAAAGCCGACGTCCTCGAAGGAGACGGCGCCGCGGATCGGCGCAAGCTCCGCCGCTCCCTCCTTGTCCTTGACCGTGACCGGCTCGTCCAGCGTCTCGAAGATCCGTTCCAGATACGCGATATTGTTGATGAAGGTATTGAACAGGTTGCCCAGATTCAGGATCGGCTGCCAGAACCGCGCCGCATAGGAGCTGATCGCAACGACGACGCCCACCGACGCCCGCTCCGGCCCCAGCCAGAGCAGCGCGACCATATAGAGCGCCGCCCGCACCCAGACCGATACGTTATCGATCCCCGGCCAGATCAGGTTGGAATATTTCGTCGCTTCGAGCCACGCGTCCTGACAATCCTTCGAAAGCCCGTCGAAGATCTCCGCGTTTTCCTCCTCCCGCGTAAAGATCTGCGTCACTCTGGCTCCGCTGATATTTTCCTGAAGATAGGCGTTCAGGTTGGAGTTTTTGTTGGACACCTGCTGCCATGCCCGCCGCTGATGCTTTTTAATGAACATCATAAACGCCATCAGCACCGGAACGCCGGCAAGCACCACGAGGGAAAGCCCCACGTCGGTCGCCAGCATGAAAATAACGATGAACAGCATATTCAGCACCTCAAGGATCACGTTGATGATGCCGTTGGAAAGCATGTCGGAAACCGAATTCACATAGTTGACGACCCGGATCAGGATCTTTCCGTGGGGCCGGTCGTCGTAATACTGGAACGACAGCTCCTGCAAATGTCGGAACAGATCCGACCGGATATCAAAAATAATATCCTGCCCCACCTTTGTCATGATGCGGGAGCGGATCGTGGAAAAGGCGATGCTGACGGCAAACACGCCGACCAGCAGTAGCGCCAGAAAACAAAGCCGTTTCATATCCCCCGCCGGGATCACGTCGTCCAGCGCCTTCTGCGTGATCATGGGCGAAAGCAGCCCGGTGGCTGCGGCGATCGCGCTCAAAACAAGCGCCGCCAGCATCCGGAAGCGATAGCGCTTCAAATATACGCCCGCCCGGAGCAAATGCCGGAACTCAAAAGGCGTTTCCAGCCGTTCATCCTGTCCGTAAGTATTTCTAGCCAACCTGCTCACCTCCGTTTTGCAGCATTGCCACCTGATAATAATAGCCCTTTTTCGCCAGCAGCTCGGCGTGCGTCCCCTGCTCGGAGATCCTGCCGTGCTCCAGCACAAGGATCTGATCCGCGTCCTTTGTGGAGGAGATCCGCTGCGCAATGATGATCTTCGTACAAGGGAAATCCAAATGGGACAAGCTGTCCTGAATGTGCTTTTCCGTCTCCAGATCCACCGCCGACGTGGTATCGTCAAGGATCAGGATCGCCGGACGGATCGCCAGCGCCCGCGCCAGACTGATCCGCTGCTTCTGCCCGCCGGACAGGCCCACGCCCCGCTCTCCTACGATCGTCTCATACTTGTCGGGCATCCGTTCGATAAATTCCGCCGCAGCCGCGCTTTCCGCGAACTGCTCCACCTGCGAGGCAGGCATTTTGGAATTGCCGTACGCGATGTTGCCGTCGATGCTGTCGGAAAACAGCAGAACGTCCTGCGTCGCCATGCCGATGTGACCGCGCAGCTTTTTCAGCTCCCAGTCCTTCACGTTTTTCCCGTCCACCAGCACCTCGCCCTCCTGCGGGTCGTAGAAGCGGGGGATCAGCTGGATCAGCGACGTTTTGCCGCTTCCGGTCTCGCCCATGATCGCCACGGTCTGTCCCGCCTCGATCGTCAAATCCACGCGGTGCAGCACCTCCCGCTCTCCGTAGGCGAAGGATACGTTCCGGAATTCCACGCGTCCGCGCAGCGGCTCCTCCGTCCCGGACGGCGCGGCGGTCACGATGGTCGGCTCCGCCGCGTCCAGCTCCATGACCTTCTGCGCGGCGGAGTGGAAGCGCTGAAACTCGTTAATGATATTTCCGAGGTTCCGCATCGGGTTGGCGACCGTCCAGAGCAAGCCGGAATACGCCACATATTCGCCGAAGCTCAGCCGTCCGCGCATCAGGAAAAAGCCCCCCAGCACCATCAAAATGACCGGAAGCGCATCCGCGCACATCTCGATGACCGGATAGTACTTCAGCCACAGCAGCGACGTTTCCTTGCGCGCCTCGGAATACTCCTCGTTCCGCTTCCGAAAGCGTTCGATTTCATACTGCTCTCTTGCAAACGCCTTGACGACCCGATTTCCGGAGATGTTTTCCTGCGCCGCCGTGTTCAGCTCCGACATCCGCTCCCGAAGCCGTTGGTGCATCGGCGCCACCTGACGCTTGAACGCAAGCGTTACAAAAAAGATCAGCGGGCTAAGCGCCAGAATGCTGACGGCCATGATCGGATCGAGATAGATAAAATAGATCGAGGCGGACAACAGCAGGGAAACGCATTCGACCACCGTCCGAACGACCCAAGCCACCATGTGCCGCACCGCGTCCAGATCTCCGGTCAGGCGCGTCATCAGGTCGCCGGTCCGGTAACGGTCGTAAAAGCCCATATCCTGATTCAGGATCTTCCGGAACAGACGGTTCCGGATGCGGTAAAGCATTCCCTGCGACACCCGTTCAAAGATCATACAGGTATGATATACGAGAAACGTCCGCAGAAAGGTCAAGCCCACCATTCCGACCAGAAGCCAGAGCAGCCAGTCCTTGTGCTGCTCCAGATTGGTAACGGCGCTCTCCTCTCCCGACAAAAACAGATCGACGATCTTCTGGCTGAAAATCGGTACGGTCAGCTGCATACCATTATATACAATGGTCAGAATTATGCCCAAGACATACAGCGCCCCATAGCCGGACAGATTTGCAAAAAGCCATTGCAGACAGCGTGAGGAAGCCGCCGCTTCCTTGATCTTCTTCTCCTGTACCATAAAATGCCTCCAAAGAAAAAAGGTAGGAATTCTGTCGAAATCCTACCTTTTCTTCCCGAAAAGTACAATGTCTTTTCCTTACCATTCCTGTACTTTCTTTTCTTCTTTTTTGCGCTATCTCTGCTTTCTGGAAAGCATGCCTCCGGCAAGCAGCAGAAAGACGACGCCCGTACCCAGAAGCACGAGCAGATTCCCGCCCGACGGCATCTCCCAGCTCCCGAAGGACAGGCCGACGCCAAGCTCCTGCTTTAAGCGGCTTACGGATTCTACTCCTGTCTCCGGCTCAAGCTCCAGCAAATAAGGCTCCATGATCGCGCTGCGCAGCAGGCTTGCCGCATGGGACGGCGGGAAGAGCTTGACCAGCCACTGCGCGTAGTCCGGAAGCAGCCCGACCGGAACGAAGGTGCCGGTCAGAAAGCCGATCAGCATGCCGATGACCGTACTCACAGTCGTGAACGCGTGCTCGCTCCGCAGAAGCGTCGTGACGAAAAACATCAGCGCGGAATTGGCAAAGACGATGAGCATCAGCAGAAGCAGCACCCTCCCCACCGTCCGCATCGGCAGAAAATGTCCGCCGTTCAGGAGCATATAGAGCTGCGCCAGCACCAGCGTTCCGAACGAGAGGATCAGACCGATCAAATACGTGGAGAGGACATACCCCGCCGCCACGTCCTGCTGACGCACCGGCGCGCAGTAAAAATCCTTGTGGATCTTCCGGCTCCGATCCGCGATCATCGTGCCGAAGGCCCCCATGGAGGTCGTGACCGAGGTCACCGCCAGCATTCCCGCCAGCATCCACGCGTCCATCATTTCTCCGGAAACGCCCGACGAACGGTAGCTGCCTCCCCAGAGATCGCCCAGAAACAGCATGTATAGGCCGATAACGACAAACGGCCCCAGAAGCGAAAACAGAACGGTGGAGCGGTCGCGGAAAAACACCTTCAAATTTCGTTTTGTAAAATTAAACACGCTTCCGTCCCCCTTCCTCCTGCCGCGGCCCGGTGATCGCCAGAAACGCGTCCTCCATCGTTCCGGCAATGACCTGAAACGAGGCGAGCTCCGGGGCGAGACGGTTCAAAAGCGGGATCGCCTCCGTCGAATCGGTCAGCCCGACGCGCAAGGCTCCGTTCTCCTGCCGCCAAGAGAGCCCCTCCTCCCGCAGCAGGCTCTCCAAGCGGGCGGCATCCTTCGGCACCAGCAGAAGCCAGTCGTTCGCATAGCGCTTCCGCAGATCTCCCGGAGTCCCCCGCGCGACGATCGTTCCGCCGTCAAGCAGCATGACGTAATCCGCTTCCTCCGCCTCCTCCATATAATGCGTCGTTACGAATACGGTCATTCCGGTCACGCACTGCAGCTTTTTGATCGTATTCCACACATGATTCCGGCTTTGCGGATCGAGCCCCGTCGTCGGTTCGTCCAAGATCAGGACGCGGGGCGTATGTACGAGCGCCCGGGCAATATCGCAGCGGCGGCGCTGTCCGCCCGAAAGCTGCCCGTATCTGCGCTTTTCCATCGCCTCCAGCCCAACCACCGCCATTGCGCTTTTTACGGTCTTTTGCAGCATGCCTCCCCGCAGACCGTAAAGCGCCCCGCGATATCGGAGGTTTTCCTCCACGGTCAGACCGGCGTCCAGCACGCCCTCCTGAAAGACCGTCCCGATCAGCTTGCGAATGGCGTTGTCCTCCTTGCCGAGCACATGCCCGGCGAGGCGCACCGTCCCCGCGTCCGGTTTCAAAAACGTGGACAGAATGTCGATGGTCGTACTCTTTCCCGCCCCGTCCGGGCCAAGAAGGGCAAACATCTTTCCTTCTTCTACATAAAAGCTGACGTCCCGCAGAGCGGAAACCGCGCCGTAGGATTTTTGCAGCCCGTTCACTTCAATGATGTGGTTCATGCCATGCCTCCCAAAAGAACCGCTGCGTTCTTTGCGGTCTATGGTAGCACATTTTTTCTCTTTTGTATAGCCGGAAGAATCCAAGCGGAAGCGGCGTTTTAATCATACAGTTCCAAGAGCCGTTCCGACGGATCGCCCTGCGCGTCTCTCACAAAATAATCCGTATACAATACGGGACAGTCGCAGGGCTGAACCTCTCCATTGCGCAAAAAGTCCTTTTTGCGGTTGCTGCTGCTGTAGAAAAAGCTTTCCCCCTTTCCGTTGATCGCTTTGATCACGGTCAGGGCGTCGCTTGTATTGTCCACGTTCGGGTCCTTTCCAAGCGTAAGATGCAGCAGATTGGACAGCCGGATCGAATCGGCTTCGTTGTTCAAAACAATGACCTGCACCTCCTCCTCGCCATCTTCCGTTCCCACGGAAAGCCTGCGCGTTTCCACCCGATACTCGGCGGCGTCAAAAGCGCTCTGGATGGACGAATTCCATCTTGCGTCCCCCGCCCGCAAATTGTTTTTACAGCTGTTCAGCGCCCCTACAAGCTCGCCGGCGATTTCGGCAAGCGACGCAAGAAACCCGTCTTCCGATACGGATTCCAAATGACTTAACGCCTCCTGCAGCCGCAAAAACGTTCCGTTGATCGGAGCCTCCATACAGCCCGCAAATTCGATCAGACCTCTATTGAAAACATCCAGCTGCTCCGCCTGATCGCCTTCTCCGTATTTATATTGCAGATAGGCCTGCAGCAGGTCATCCGGAAGGATACAGCCCTCCACGCTGCAGATCATCCCCGCCGCAAAGGCGAGGGTCTGCACCCAAATGCCCTCGTAGTAATCCTGCAAGCTTCCCTGCGCACCGTAAAAATCGACGTAATGCAGATAATAATTCAAGGCGTTCACGATCCCCATGTTGATCGTTTCGTAGCTGACGCTGTGGCATCGCGCCTCGCCCGTTCTGACCGGAAGCGCTTTTAGGAGCTCGCTGCTGAACTCCGGTCTTCTTCCCTTGACAAAGGCTCCGTTGGCATAATAGATCGGCTGTCTCATATTTTCCCTCGCTTTCTTTATTTGCATGTCTGCATATCCTATGGATATTCGCGAGAGCGCGGGGCTAGTACCTCGCAAAGGGCACGGGCAGAGAAAAAGGAAGCCTCCCTTGCTTCCCGTCGAAATTCCGCTATTGAAATTTTCTTCTCATATGATATGATATTACTATGAAGGTTCCCGAACCAAAGAAAAGAGGTTTTTTATGCATCTGCCCACAGCCCTGAAAGACACCGTGATCCACGGCAGCTACCGCTATCCCTTTGCCATCCACGACGCAAGGGCGACGAACGAAGAACAGCTCATGCTCTATCTGCACTGGCATCCGGAGGCGGAGCTGCTGCTTCTCCTTGAGGGAGACGCGCTCGTCTGCGTTGATGACCGAAGCTATGCGGCGCATGCCGGAGACGTTATTTTCGTGCCGCCCTATACGCTGCACGCGGCGTACACGCTGGAAAGTCCGCACTGTCATTTCCTTGCTCTGGTCTTTCAGCTTTCGGCGCTGTGCCTAAACAACAACCGGGTTTTGGAGGAGACCTATCTGACGCCGCTGGAAAAGGGAACGCTCCGCTTTCCGGAACACTTCTCTCCTCAAAACGACTGGCAGGGAGAGGTCTGCCGGCTGATGCTGGAAGTCACGCGTTATCGGGACCTTCCTCAGAGAGACTGCGATCTGCTGGTCCGCGGGAAGCTGCTGGAGATCTGGCATTATATGTATCTGCACGCCCGCCCGTCGGCGACGGGCAATCCCGACTACGACCGCATACAGCCCGCCATCCACTACATCCGCGAGCGCTACCGCAGCCCCATCACGGTCGCCGAGCTGGCAGAGCAGTGCTCCCTGAGCGTCAGCCGCTTCAGCTTCCTGTTCCAGAAGGAAATGCACATGTCCGCCATTCCGTATTTGCAGGAATACCGGATCCGGCAAAGCTGCGCGCTCCTGCTTTCCTCCAATATGACCGTCGCCGCCATCTCCATGGAAACCGGCTTCGGAAATCTGAGCAATTTCAACCGGAATTTTATGCGCACGGTGGGCTGCACGCCGACGGAGTTTCGGGAAAGAGCCAATGCGCTCCGACGCTCTCAGGAAAGTCAGACCCTATCCGACGACAGCGACAGCACAAACAGACAGTCGCCGTCCACGCGGAACCGGAGCTGATACCCGGCAAAGCTCAGACCGTATTCCCGGTTCGGATCCTCCTGATAGGCGGGGCGGGGGTCCTGCGCAAGTACGCCGAGCAGCGCCTTTTGCTTGTCCGCCGCCACTTTTTTCAGCAGCTCCGCAGGGCATTCCACCCGCAGGGAATGGCCCTGAACCCGCTCCGCAAAGCCGCCCGCAGCGTCGGGATGCGCGTCGGTATAGGGCAGATAGGGTTTGATGTCGTAGATCGGCGTGCCGTCCAGCAGATCCGCGCCCGCCACATGCAGCACCGGTCCCAGCTGCCGATCCTGTTCGATCGACACCAGACGGACGCAGGACAGCCCGATGCCGTTCGGTCGAAACGGCGAGCGGGTCGCAAACACGCCCCTCCGCTGATTTCCGCCGAGCCGAGGCGGACGTACCGTCACCGCCGCCGGTCGGGCTTCCGCCCGGCTGAACTGCCACAAAAGCCAGATGTGGGAATATTCCTCCAGCCCCCGAAACGCATCCGGGTTCCGATATTCCTTTTCCATAACGATCGTCCCCCGCAATTCCTCCACCAGTCCGCTCTGTCTCGGAATGCCGAACTTTTCCGCAAAATCCGTATGGATCGTGCCGATCGTCTTTAGCTCCATGCCGCTTCTCCTTTCCGTCTTCCGCAGCGTTTTCGTTCGTCCTGCACTGCCGTTTTCCCGGCTTGCTTCCGCCCGTTCACGCGTTTTCCCTCGCTTCGCATTCGGCGTGACCTGCTCCGATCACGGCAGTTTGCTTCCGCCCGTTCACACGTTTTCTCTCGCTTCGCATCCGGCGTGACCTGCTCCGATCACGGCAGTTTGCTTCCGCCCGTTCACGCGTTTTCCCTCCGCGCCTGCGCTTCTGCGGCTACGGCGCGGTCATGGATCCGTCTGCCCAGATATACCGCCGGAGTATCCAGCAGCGCCACAACAAAATAGATCGCATAGCTGGACAAAAAGATCGACCAGAGCGTCGGCAGATCGTAGGTGCCCCAAAAGGCAAGCAGCGTAAACAAAAGCGTGTTAAGTATCTGGCTTACAAGTGTAGAACCATTATTGCGGAGCCACAGAAAGCGCCGCCGGTCCCCGAAGCGCTTTTCGGTAAACGCCCACCACCGGTGATAGAGCCAAACGTCAAAAAGCTGACTGACCGTGTAGACCGCAAGGGAAGAAAAAATCATGCGCGGCGTATTGTGAAATACCTCCGCGACCGCCTTCTGCATCGTGTCGGCTTCGCTCGGCACATAGAGCCGCCAGCTCTGCGAGATCACAAGAAAAAACACGGACGCCAGAACGCCGAGCCCAACCGCCTTGTTGGCTGCTTTTTTCCCCTCGCACTCGGACAAAATATCCGTCACAAGGAACGTGACCGCAAACAGCACGTTGCCGAGCGTCTGTTCCATCCCGAAAGCGCGTACCAAGATCACCACCTCAATATTCGCAAGCACCGTCGCCAGCACGGACACACAGTATAAGCCCGCCTTCCCGAAAAACCGATACGCCAGAAGCGCCGAACCAAAAATAAAAACCACAGAGCCCATCAATAAAACTTCGTTTGTCATGTTTCAATCCCCCACGCCGAAATCGGTATTATTCAGTAAAATATCCACCCGCGGATCGTCCCGATAGAGCGGATATAAGCGCTCCGTAAAGCTGCGGATGACCTCCGCGTCCGGCTGTACCGCAGTCGAATTGCGGCACATCAGATTGATGCAAATCCGCTCAAAATACCGCAGCCCCAGCTCGATATCGCTTTGCATGCTCTCCGTCGTCTGCCCCGCAATGCCGAACAGAAAATTGGCCTCCTCAAAGGCTGCGGCGATCGCCGCCGGTTCCCGTTCCGAGATCCCCTTTTTCAGCACGTTCTCCCGGAATTCATAATCAAAGGTTTCCAGCCCCAGCTTCATTTTCACGTCGCAGCCTTCAAAAAAGCGCCTCAGCTCCGGAATGCGGTTCCGATAGAGATAATGCGCCTCAAAATGAAGCGTCCGAACGCCCTTCTCGGCACAGACACGCTTGATTTCCCGCAGGGTCGCTTGCCCCAGTTCAAATACGGAGCCGGAATTGATCACTTCAAGGTCTCCGTATTTTCCGCTCACCTTGGACAGCACTTCCCGGTTGAGCGCGTCGTTTTCCCGCAGGTTTGCGCTGCTGTCGGAATAATAATCGCAGAAGGTGCATTTGCGGTAAACGCAGCCCGAGCCCCGCAGCAAAACGATCTCCCTCTTGTTTTTTTCTTCGATCACACTGTACCGTTGCATTGTTTTGTCGGTACGGATTCCCCGCTTTGCGACAGCTTTCTATAGAATGAAGAACAAAGAATCTCGCTTGCGAGATTCTCCGCCTGCGGCGGGTCGCTCCAGCGACACGGTTCCTCTCCGCCGCAGTGCGATCCTCAGCGGAGCTTTTTTGTTCTATGGGAAACGCCGTTTCCTATAGAACAAAAAACGCCCCCCTAGGAGCGTTTGTCTGTACAAAGGGCAGGGTTTTCCCGTACCTTTCCTCCCTAGTTTTGATTCGGCGGCGCAGGCGCCGCTCCGGCAGGATGGTTTCGAACTGCCGGTATGCAATTTCCCCGTACGGCTTACGCGAACCTCCGCATAAGCCGTACGAACCGCTTTATTATATCGGACGGCTTTGGCGCTGTCAATCCCAATCCTCCAAGAAAGCCAGCGTCTGTTGTGGGCTCATCATGCGTCTTTAACTACCTGTCCATTACTTTTTCAAATCTGAACATACCGTCAAAATCGTCAACATTATTATCATCACCATCCGCTTTTTCATTATTATCCTTGTGATATGAATTATAAAATTCAACAATGTGAAATCCACAGCGGTTAACGTAAAAGTGGATATTCCTTTTTTCAAAGTACGGAGTGAATGTTTCCCACACTTTGATCTCACGGTACATTTTCTCCACTTTACACCATGTGGCATATCCGATACCCATACTATGTACATCAGGTGACACAAAGAGTAGTTCGAGTTCTCCTCGCTGATTTTCCCTGTCGATATTAAGCACTACTCCCCCTACTTTTTTACCGTCCAGCACAATTCTGTAAGGCTGAGAATTTTTTCTGTCAAGCGATTGCTCTATTGTCTTTCGTGAAATTATCTCGCCGTCTTCTTCAAAATGATCATCTCTCATTCCGAATTCCTGTGTAGCTCCATATAGGAAGGCATATTGATTATCCTTGATAAACTGATCTCTGTCATTGTCCTCAAGAGGTATCAGTTTTATTTGACTTTCGCTTTTCTTCATTTTTTCTCCTCCTCATTTTATGATAATAAGCAATGCCATTTCAAAAATGCCAAGAAGCAGCACCATTATTTTCCCAAGCACATGCGGCTTTTTAACCTTGACAGCAAGAACAAAAAAGATGCTGATCATTAGGAATATTACGTTAATCCACAATGTATTGCTCAGCAATCCGCCTTTATACAGTAAATACACCAGCGGAAGTAACAATGCTACTGTCGTGACAGGAACACCGAGATATTCTGAGCGTCTTTCCCTTGTATTGTCCTGACGTTCTTCTTCATCAACGTTGAAATACGATAGTCTGATCAATGCCAAAAGAGTGTATACAGCTGCAATTGCTCCCGAAAAAAACGTTTTGCCTGAGTACATATATACAAAAACAGCAGGTAGAACGCCAAAACTGATAAGGTCACTGAGAGAGTCGATCTGTATACCAAAACGCTTTTCTTTTTTATTTCTCGACTTTTTTGTTGAAGCAACAGTCCCATCAAACATATCGCATAATCCTGTAAACATAAGGCAGATAAGCGCCGTACGGTAGTTGCCGTTTATAGCGTTAAGTATACCGGCAAATGCAGAGATCATGCCGCAGTATGTCAGTATTACGGTGTAATCATAGAATCCAATCATCTTTTTCTCCGCCCTCACTTTATCATACCAAACAGAATACTGTAAGCCATTATGCACCAAGGTTTGCCGAGAAGGATTATCCATATAAATTTTCTCCTTTCCATTTTTATTATTCCTGAAAAATAGCACAAAAAGTCATCCGGAAACAGTGGTAATACAGTTGCAACGAACAAAAAACGTTCATATGACTTGCTTTTTTCGATTTTTTTACGCCATTTGTTATAGGTTTTTTCAGGAAACATTATTTTTACTATACTTATACCGTACTTCCTTCCGAGTATATATGCCATTATCGAACCCGCACATATACCTATGTAATTACACAAAAAACCCACTTCCGTTCCAAAAGTAATAGCCCCTACCGCACAGCCGAAATACCCCGGAAGAACTGGCACCACCACCTGAAAAGCCTGAAAAAAAACCAATACAATCGATCCCGTTATGCCAAATCTATCAATATATGCTTGAAAATCTTCTACAGACGAGAATTCGTTTTTTAGGAGAAATTTCAGCACAAGTGCCAATAGTATAAAAATAACGCATAACGAAACGATCCGAACTTTCTTATTCACTCATCATATCTCCCCTATTGTTTTAATATAACTTTAACTTTCCCACGTTGAATTAACATTGAATAATTTTATGCAAACAAAAAAGAGCGGAGATTGTGGTCAACTCCGCCCCATTTCTATTTGAATTCAACAGTAAAACAGGTGATTTTTCCGACTTCGCTTTTTACAGATATCGTACCGCCGTTTCGCTCCGTAACAGCCTTTGCAATAGCAAGCCCCAGTCCGAAGGAGCTGTCGCTCCTCGAACTGTCAGCCTTATAAAAACGCTCGAAAATATGCGGTAAATCTTCCGCAGAAATGCCCCTTCCTGTATTATTAACTCGCAGTATGATGGAACCGCCTATTTCGGTAAGCGAGATCTGTATACGTCCCAAAGGCTCAGTATTCTTAATGGCATTATCTACTAATATCGCCATAAGCTGCCGGATGTCGTCCTCACAGCCATACAAGCTTATGTCGCCGCCAATGTCATAATTGTAGTATATCCTTTTTTCATAGGCAACACTTTCGTATGTAAGTGCCATTTCCTCAATGCATGATGATAGCGAAAAAGCCGTTTTCATTATTGCAGTCGTTTCATCATATTTTGAAAGCATAAGAAGTCTCTCGATCAGTCGATTCATACGCTCGGCTTCAGAAATGATATTGCGAATATGTTTATTGTCATCACCTTTTGTAGCAAGCGCCTGTGCATTGATACTGATAGCTCCAAGGGGTGTTTTCAGTTCATGGCTTGCATCTGATATAAACTGTTTTTCTCGCTTCATAGCTGCCTTTGCAGGATTTGTTACAAAACGTGAAAAGTAAAGCGTAATAAGTGAAAGTATAAATATGCCTGTTGCTATCAAAAGTATTGCCGATACATAACGCAGCGGAGTGTTGCCTCCGTTTCTTGTATCGGCAAGTACAATAAGTTTCTGCCCGTCAGTTAGCTCTTTAATATCGTAAATATACGAACCCGTTTTCCAATCATCTTTTCCCTGTGATAGAACTTTATCTATTATCCTCTGCGGAGCGCCGCTGTCATCAATACCTCCCGTAAACAGGTATTCATATATTTTTCCGCTGTCAGACACTATCACTGCTGTCAGCGAATTATACTCCTCGTCGTTTTCTATGAGTTCTCTCCCTGCAGAATCCAATTGCTCATTCAACAATATACCGCTATCGGTTATCCAGCGAACAAATTGCAGCGTGTCAATATCATACCAGTATTTATTATAATAACTCAATGCCACATAAAAAATTCCGAATGTAATGCACATCAGCGACATGGTAACAATAACAAATTTTTTTGCAGTTCCCGCTCCATTACTTCCCCACCTCCAAGGAATAGCCAATGCCTTTTGTTGTAACAATAACAGCCTGCGATTCTACAAATTTCAGCTTTTTACGCACAAACGAAATGTATACATCAAGCTGATTGTACTCTGTTTCCTCGTCATATCCCCATATTTTTGTTATCAGCATGTCCCTCGGTAAAATTTGTCCATTGTTAATCATCAGGCATTCAAGCAACTGATATTCCTTGCGTGACAGTTTAACTGATTTCTCCTTCCCATAAAGCCGAAACGTAGCTTGTTCAAGACGTACATCTGCAAATGCCAGACTGCTTGAAACCGTTTCATCCGGACGTCTGAGCCTTGCTCTTATCCTTGCAAGCAATTCTCCGGCATCAAACGGCTTGGTTATGTAATCGTCAGCTCCACAGTCAAGCCCCGATATCTTATCACCAGTCTGTGATAAAGCTGTCAGCATGATAACAGGAACGGTAATACCGTCCTTCCGTATACTTTTCAGAACTTCCAAGCCGTTCATTTTCGGCAACATGACATCAAGCAGTACAAGATCATAGATCCCGCTTTGTATTTCCTCAAGCCCCGTCATACCGTCATAAGCTATTTCAGCTTGGTAGCCCGCATTTTCAAGTATCGTACTGATGCCGTCGGCGATCTCGCTTTCATCTTCAATGATAATGATCTTCATTCGTGAGTCCCCTCTCGTAGAGCAACTATGTTCATATGCTATATTGTGTTGTTTCACCCAAATGGGATCAATACATGGCAAGAGTTCAATTGCATCAACTTCAAACACGTTGACGCATGTGATATCCCCCTAACTACCTATCCTCCAAGAAAGCCAGCGCCTGTTCCAGCACCGTAAAATACTCCGCAAACGTCTTTTTGCAGCAGCGCGGGTTGCGGATGCGCACGCCCTCGGTTCGCAGCCCGGTAAGCGCAAACGCCATGGCGACCCGATGATCGTCATAGGTCTCGATCTCGCAGCCCTGCGGAACACCCGGATATATGACCGCGCCATCCTGCCGCTCCTCGACCCGAATGCCGAGCGCCGTGAGATTTTCCACGATCGCCCGAATGCGGTCGCATTCCTGAAAGCGAATATGCCCGACGCCGGTTATGGTAATCGGCGCGTCCGCAAACGGCGCGATCGCCGCCAAGGTCAGCGCTTGGTCGGAAAATGCCGACATATCGACGCAAAAACCGCCCCGAAGCCTTCCGTCCTTTGGTCCGACCACCGTGACCGCCTCGCCGTCCCTCTCGCAGACCGTACAGCCCATTTGCTCCAATACGTTCAGAAACGCGGCGTCGCCCTGCAGCACGGGGCGTTTCACGCCCTTGACCGCCGTCCTCGCGCCGAGTACCGCCGCCAACGCGTAGAAATAAGCCGCCGCAGACAGATCGGGCTCAACCTCATATTCCAGCGCCCGATAGCCCCCTTCTCCGGAAAACCGGTAGACGAGCCGCCCGTCCGCCTCCGTCTCCTCCGGGGTCACGCCAAAGCGCTTCATCATCTCCGCCGTCAGCCGGACATAGCTGAGGCCGTGCGTTCCGGCGACCGTGATCTCGGCTTTTTTCCCCAGCGTGCCGACGGCGATCAGCAGGGCGCTTAAAAACTGCGAGCTTTTTTCGATGTTGACCGTAAACCGATCCGGGATCCGGGAACGCCCCCTCGCTCCGGCAATATGTAACGGAAAATGCCCCTCCTCTTCCATGCAAACGACCTCGGCTCCCGCGTCGCGAAGCGCGTCGATCAGCGGCTGCATCGGCCGCTTCTTCATCTGCTCCGAAGAGCGCACCGTATATTCCCCGTCGGAAAACGCAAGCATCGCCACCAAAAACCGGGCTGCCGTTCCGGCGCTGCCGACATAGATCTCGGCGCTTTTCTTTGGGATCTCCCCGCCATAGCCCGTAATCACAATATCGCTGCCAAGCTCCTCGGAGGCGATCACCTCGGCGGGAAAGCCGAGCGTTTTTAAGCATTCCAGAAAATGCACCGCGTCGTCGCTCGTAAGACAGCCGCGAAGCGTGCTTCTTCCGTCCGCCATTGCCGCCAGCAGCAGCGCCCGGTTCGTGATGGATTTGGAGCCCGGCACCGCCGTCACCGCCGTCACGTCCCGCCGAATCCGCTTCGGGCATTTCACCTCGTAAAGTTCCTCATTCATCTCACATTCCCCTTTCGTTTTCCCAACGGATGCACGGCTGCTTCCGAAGCGGATATTCTTTCAGGCAAGACGCCTCCAGATTTTCATTCCGAAGCCGTACCGCCGTCAACTGACTGTTAAAATAGGTTTTATAATAATAGATCCCCCTGTCTGCGTTCATGCAGGCGGAGTAGGTCGTACAGTAATTTCTGTCCTCCTCGGCGGCAATGCTTCCGTTTACCACCGCCACCGAATCGAGCAGATGGAAAAACTGCGAAACGCTGCTCTCCTCCCCGCCTCCGCACTGCGAATGCAGCAGCAGATAGGCGGCCTTTACAAAACGGGACGCCGGGGAAAAATCTCCGGGCAGACCAAAGCTTCCAAGCCCCTTCCCGAACGGCTGCACATCCGCCTGTTTGCAGAACGCGTTCGCGGGAGCATCCACGGTCAGGTTCAGATATTGGCTCAGGTTCGTCATATGAAACTCAAACGGTGGATTATTTGTCAGGACGTTCACCGGATCGTCGTAAATATGCACTCCGCTCCTTGTCGCCTCCAGCACCACGGAGCCGTTCCGATCCGCAATATGCCAATGCAGCGGAGCCGGCGGCAGACCTTCGGCAAACGGGAGCGCCGCAAGATTCACGTCCGCAAGCAAGCGCTTCGCCTCCGCAACGTCGGCGCATTGCCCAAGCAGCCACGGGATCAGCTCAAACGACGCGACATTCGTTTTGTCGCCCCGCAGCTCCGGCGAATAATACGCATTCCCCTGAAAATTCAGCCCCGCCATGCAAAGCCCCTTTTCGTTTACCGCGTCGGCATACAGCGGATAATTTTCCTCGACCGCCGCCATACCGAGAAGGGCATAATGCCGGGGCAGATCTCCCGCGTTCCGGAAACAAAACGGATAATTTCTCGGCGTAATGACGATATGCTCGTCAAATTCCCGATCCCAATCCATATTTCTTCCAAAATAGAAAGCCTCGGTTTTCATTGCAATACTTGTACACATATGAATCTCCATTCCGGAGCGTTCGCAACGGCGCTATCAGAACTATTTGTGACGACCCGGCACAAATAGCCGATTGAAAAATCAGCACATCGGTGTGATATTTCAATCCACGCCCCTCGCTTCTTATTATATAGGAAAAGTATACCCTCTGCAAACCAAAAAATGCAGAAACGGAAAAAGCCGCCGTTCTTCCCCCCGCGTCCTCTGCATATGCTGTTTTGTGCAAAAGGCCCCACACGGAGGAGGTTCCATGAGTATTTATGTCGTACAGCCCGGAGACAACGTAAATTCCATTGCGGAAACCTTTGGCGTCGCCCCGGAAACGCTCGTTTTCATCAACCAGATCCCCGCGCCCTACCCTTTGGCGATCGGTCAGGCGCTCTACCTCCCGACGACCGACGGAACCGCGGAAGGACTGCTGCCGGGCAATCCCGCGCCGCCCCGCCCCGCCACCGTAGGGGGCTACGCCTACCCGTTTATCAGCCCGTATGTCCTCTTCCAGTCCCTGCCTTACCTGACCGATCTTTTTATCTTCTCCTACGGCTTCACAACCGAAGGAGCGCTGATCCCCCCGCCCATAAGCCCGGACTGGATGATCTCCGCCGCGCTTTTGCAGGGCGTGCGCCCGATCCTGACGCTGACGCCCTTCGACGCTTCGGGGCAGTTCAACAATTACCTGATCAGCGTGGTGATCAACGATCCTACAAGCGTAGAGCGCTTGATTTCCGAGGTCGTGAACGAGCTGCAGGTCAAGGGCTTCCAAGGGGTTGACGTGGATTTTGAATTTATCCGCGCCGAGGATCGGGACGCCTTCGTCGCGTTTGTCGCCCGCATGCAGGAAGCCGTCTCCGCCCTCGGCTACGAGACCTCCGTCGCTCTCGCGCCAAAAACCTCCGCCGATCAGCAGGGACTGCTGTACGAGGGGAAGGATTATCCGGGCTTGGGCGCCGTGGCGGATTATGTGCTGCTTATGACGTACGAGTGGGGGTATAAATACGGACCGCCCATGTCCGTGGCGCCTATCCCGCAGGTTCGCCGCGTTGTTGAATACGCGTTGACCGAGATCCCCCCGGAGAAAATCCATCTCGGAATTCCGAATTACGGCTACGACTGGCCGCTGCCCTTTATCGCGGGGGAAACGAGCGCCGCCGTCATCGGAAATATTGAAGCCGTGCAGCTTGCGGTACGAAACAACGTCCCCATTCAGTTTGACGCCGCCGCCCGGTCTCCGTTCTTCTTCTACAGCACGCCAAGCTCGCAGCACGAGGTCTGGTTTGAGGACGTACGGGACTTTCAGGAAAAATACCGCCTGATCGTAGAATACGGTCTGCGGGGAATGAGTTACTGGACGATCATGCAGCTTTTCCGCGCAGGTTGGTATCAGCAGGCGGATTATTTCTTTCCAAGCAGAAGTGGGCTATGAAAATTGGGTGTTTTTGTCGGAAAATTTGTCATTTTATCCAAAAGCGGAAATTTCGGCTGTAGACAAATCCGGGGGATTCCGCTATTTTAATATATAGAAATGAGATGTCAATTACCTACATTCACATAATTCCCTTTTTTTGCAAAAAATCCCCTTTTGACGAGGGGGTTTTTTGCATTCTTTTTTTCTTGCAATTTTTCGCTGCAATTTGCCGGAAGGTAATTGACATTTACCTCTCTGTCGTTTATACTAAGGGAAATACTTAAAGGAGTGTGTACTTATGGAGCAAATTCTACCTATCGTTATTGGCGTGGTCGTTGTGCTGCTGCTCTTGATCCTCATCTGCGGATATGTCAAGGCGTCGCCGGATAAAGCGTATATTATTTCCGGTCTGCGCAAGAAGCCCAAGACCCTGATCGGACGCGCGGGCATCCGCATCCCGTTCCTTGAGAAAAAGGACGAACTGAGCTTACAGCTGATCCCCATTGACGTAAAGACGTCCAATGCGGTTCCGACTGCGGATTACATCAACATCAACGTGGACGCCGCCGTAAACGTCAAGATCAGCGATAAGCCGGAGAAGCTGAATCTGGCGGCGCAGAACTTCCTGAACAAGAAAACCGATTATGTGGCGCAGGTCGCACGAGAGGTTTTGGAAGGCAACATGCGTGAGATTGTGGGCCGCATGAATTTGGAGGAGATGGTCAGCGACCGTCAGAAATTCGCAAACCTCGTCAAAGAGAACGCGGAGCCCGACCTTGGGGAAATGGGTCTTGACATCGTCAGCTTTAACGTCCAGAACTTTGTGGACGGAAACGGCGTTATCGAAAACCTCGGTGTGGACAACATCGTAAAGATCCAGAAAAACGCCGCAATCTCCCGCGCCGACAGCGAAAAAGAGATCGCCAAGGCAAAGGCCAACGCCCAGAGAGAAGCCAACGACGCGCAGATCGCCGCACAGACGGTCATTGCCGAGCGCGAAAACGAGCTGGCGATCAAGAAAGCCGAGCTGAAAAAGGTCGCCGACATTAAACAGGCGGAGGCGGACGCGGCTTACGAGATTCAGAAGGAAGAACAGAGAAAAACGATCGAGATCACTTCCGCAAACGCCAACATTGCCAAGCAGGAACGCGAGATCCTCTTAAAGCAGAAGGAAGCCGAGGTTATGGAGCAGACGCTCGACGCCGAGGTCAAGAAAAAGGCGGAGGCAGACAAATTCGCACGTCAGCAGAAGGCGGAGGCAGAGCTGTTCGAACGCCAGAGAAAGGCGGAAGCCGAGAAGTTCGAGAAGGAAAAGGAAGCCGAGGCAATGCGGATACAGGCGGAGGCTGCCATGTATGCCAAAACGCAGGAGGCGGAGGGTATCCGCAAGGTCGGAGAAGCCGAAGCCAAAGCCATCGAGGCAAAGGGTATCGCCGAAGCGCAGGCCATGGAGAAAAAGGCGGAAGCCATGAAGCTCTACGGACAGGCGGCAATGGTCGAGATGATCGTCAAGGCGCTGCCGGAAATGGCACGGGCGATCGCGGAGCCTCTGGCTGCCATCGACAAGGTAACGATCATCGACGGCGGCAGCGGGGACAACGGGGTTTCCTCTATGAGCAGCTACGTTCCCAACGTTCTCGCCAAAACCATCGAATCGGTCAAGGAAACGACCGGATTGGATATCGTAGATATTATGAAGGCCAACACCTACGACGCCAAGGTCACAAGAAACATCAACGTGTCCGGTATTCCCAACGCTCCGGCGCCCTCCGCCGAAGCGCCTGCGGACACAATCTAATCCCCACAAAAAGCGGTTCGCCGATTCCCGGCGAGCCGCATTTTTGATCCCGTCTGTTATGTTCTTTTAACCTTCTTGTCTCTTTCGTTCCCAAAGCAAGGACGCTGCCAGCATGGCTACAAGCAGCAGCGGGAATCCCGCCGCTGCCAGAATCCCCCGATTCAAAAAGGCTCCGTCCGCTCCGGCAACCTGCCCCACAAGCGTCGGGCCGGCGGAACAGCCCAAGTCTCCGGCAAGCGCCAAGAGGGCGAACAGCGCCGTGCCGCCCCGGCGGATCGTCCCCGCCGCCATACTGAAGGTTCCCGGCCACAGGGCGCCGACGGAAAAACCGCACAGTCCGCAGCCCAAAACGCCCGCCAAGGGCCACGGAGCCAAAGCAATGAGCAGATAGCTTCCCAAACACAAAACGCCGCAGAACAGCAAATACCGCTTCTGCTCCACCTTTTCGCTCACACGGCTGTAAAGCACGCGGGAGCCTCCCATCAGCAGCGCGAAAAACAGGGGGCCGGCAAGATCCCCCAGCGTCTTTCCGATGCCCAGACCGCGCTCCGCAAAAGCGGAAGCCCACTGGCTCACCGAAAGCTCGCACGCCCCGGCGCAAAGCATCAGCACCGCCAGCATCCAGAAGGCACGGTTTTTCAAAAGCTCTCCGACCTTCATGCCCTCGTCGCCCTCCTCCAAAAGGCGCGCGATGGGGACCTTAGAAAAGACAAACGCGTTTGCCGCGGGCAGCAGCGCCCAAATAACCGCCAGAACGCGCCAATGCTCGATCCCGACAAAATGAAAAAAGAGCGTCGAGCATAGAACGACCCCCACCTGCCCCCAGCAATAGAACGAATGCAGAAGACTCATGGCAGCCTTCTTTTTCTCTCCGGGACACGCCTCCACGATCGGGCTGACCAGAACCTCCAGCAGGCCGCCTCCGACCGCATAAAGCACAACTGCGATCAGCAGACCCGCAAACGGGTCGGCAAGCAGCTCCGGCAAAACGGCAAGCGCCGCCAGACCGAGCGCCGCCAGCACATGGGCGGCAATAATGGAGATCCGATAGCCGATGCGGTCGATCAGTCCCGCGGAAAGAAAGTCCACGGTCAGCTGCAGCCCAAAGTTCAGAGTGATCAAAAACGTGATCCTTGTGATCGGAAGCCCGTAGCTTTCCTGAAACGTGAGAAACAGTAGGGGGACAAAATTATTGACGATCGCCTGTACGATATAACCCGCAAAGCAGGCATAGATCGTCTTCTGATACTGTTTTTCCATCATATACTCTTATGTTCTTATGCTTCCAGAAGCTGCAAAAACCGTTCAAACCGCACCGGACGGGAATAAAAATATCCCTGATGAAAGCTGGCGGGATATTGCAGCAGAAATCTCCGCATCGGATCGGTTTCGATCCCTTCGATACAGGTCTGGATCCGCAGCTTCTCGGCGCAATTCAGAACCGCCTCAACGATCGTCTGCTGTACCGGATCGGATTCGATCTCCGAAACAAAGGAGCGGTCGATCTTGAGATGGTCGATCGGCAGATTTCCGAGCAGCTCCAAGGACGAGCCCTCAATACCGAAGTCGTCCAACACCATGCGGATGCCGCACGACTTGAAATACTGCATCTCCTCCTGAAGGTAATCAATGCGCAGCGACCGGCAGCGCTCCGTCAGCTCCAAATGGAGGTTCTGCGGCGGAAAGCGAAGCTCCCGAAGCAGCTCCAGCACCGTATCGCGGAAGCCCGCGCGCTCCATCTGCGTGTAAGCGACGTTGACATTGACAAAGAAATCCGGGCGCTGTTCCAGCACGACGGCGGCGTCCGTTATCGCCTGCCGCAGGATCCATCTGCCCAGCTCATAAAAATGCAGATCGTTTTCCAGCCAAGGGATGAACCGTCCCGGCGGCACCTCTCCATAAGGCTCCTTGTTCCAGCGAAGCAGCGCCTCCATGCCCACGATTTTGCCCGAATCCGCCAGCACGATCGGCTGATAACACAGATAAAAGCCCTCGCAGTGATTGACGATGCTCTTTTGCAGCGCCTCCATCAGCTCCAAGTCCTTCCGCGCGCTGTCCGCCTGCTCGTTGTCGAAAAAGACGAGCCGTCCGAAACGCTCCTGCTTGGAACGGCGAAGCGCCGAAATCACGCTGGCTTGGATCGCATATTCGTCGCCGCTGAAATTGCGCGCCAGCACCGCGCCCGCCGATACCGTAAGCGGGATCTGCCGGTTCGCGATCCAGATCTTTCGGTGCGCGATCTCCCGGATCTGGGCGTACAAGCGCTCCGCCCCCGCCTCGTTCATATGCGGGGCGCATACGGCAAACTTTGCGCCGTCCATACGGTAGAGCGTGCCGCAGCCTTCGTTTTTCACAAATCGATAAAGCTGATCGCCGAATTTCGAAAGGATCTGATTGCCGAGGGCATAGCCGAAAATGGCGTTCACATTGGTAAATTCGTTGATCCCCACAGCCATAATGAGTCCCTCGGCTCCGGCGGTACAGTACGCGCGAAGCGCATTCAGGAACGCATAGCCGTTGTACAGATTCGTCACCGGATCGACATTGTCCAGCAGCCCGTGATTGTCGAGCGTTCCCGCAAACAGATCCGGCTCCCCGTTTTCCCCGCGGACAATAACGCCGCGGCAGGAGCATACGACATAATTTCCGTCCTTATTTTTTGCGCGGTACTCCACGTCGTGATACTTCTTTTTCCCTGACAGCACGGCTTGAATATCGTCCAGATAATGCTGTCGGTCATCCGGATGGACATAGTCCGCCCAAAGCCGCTCCGCGTCCTTAAAATACTCCCCCGGAAGTCCAAAATATTCCACCGCGTTTTTTGACCAGCGCGATACGTTCGTTTTCATGTTGCACATATAAATATATCTGCGTTTGGCGGTTTCTGCCAAGGCATCAAACACCCGGTCGTCCAAGCCGGATAGATCCAGTTCCATATGCGCCTCCTCCGCCCGTCCGTCAAAAGGAAACGACCGGGCTTTGTTTTAAGTGTACACAAGAAACCGCGCTTTGTCAAAGTGATTTCACGTTTTTCAGGGATTTCTGCGCCGGACCGTCCAGCAATTCGCCGCGAGCCCCAAAACGGGACCCGTGACAGGGGCATTCCCACGTTTTTTCGTCCGGATTCCAGACAAGCGCGCAGCCCATATGGGGACATCGGGGCGTTTTTCCTCTGAAAAAGCCCTTGCCGAGTCCCTTCACACTGTGCTTTACATCGTTCCAAAACGCCTTTCGGGACGCCCGCCAGTGCAGCCTCTGGGGGGTAAACAGCGGGGCGGAGGCACTGTGCCTTCCCGACATCTGCGCGGCAAGGAGCTTTGCCGCCGCCATGGAGCCGGTCATGCCCCATTTTTTCAGCCCGGTCGCCACGTACCAGCCCGGCCGCCACAACGAAAAATGCCCGACAAACGGAAGCTCGTCATGGGGCATACAATCCTGCGCGGACCAGCGGGCAACCGTTTTCGCGCAGGGGAAGCGCTCCCCCGCCTGCGCCTCGAGCGCACGGAAGCCGCAGGCCTCCGCCACCTCTCCGGTCCGGTGTCCGCCGCCTCCCACCAGAAGCAGATCCTCGTACCAGCGATACGAAAGACCGTCGCCGTCTATGCCGTAATACATTCCGTCAAAATGCGGGACCCCCGAAAGCGCCAGCACATAGCTTCGCTCCTGATGCTGCCGCAGAAAATACATGCCCGGCGCCACGGGAAACGGGTAGTGACAGGCAAATACGATCTGCTTTGCCGTAACGACGCCGCGATTTGTCTCGATCCGATGCTCCCTGACCCGGAGCACCTCCGTTTTTTCGTAAACGGTCAGCTTTTCGGAAAGCCCGCGCAGAAATTCCAACGGATGAAACTGCGCCTGTTCCGAAAAACGTACCGCGCCCTTTACCGGGAACGGAAGGGGCGTTTCCAAGCAATATTCCGCCGGGAAGCCCAAACGCTTTGCCGCCGCCAGCTCCCGCCGGAGCAAACGTTCGTCCCCGCTTACCGTATACAAATACAAGTCTGCGCGCTCCCAGTGACATTCGATCCGCTCCGCCCGGATAATGCGTTCAAAGCCGTCGATCGCCTGCCGCTGCGCCTTTGCGTAGCCCTTGGCAAAGTCCTCGCCGAAACAGCGGATCAGCTTATCATAAATCAGTCCGTGCTGCGCCGTGACCTTTGCCGTCGTATTGCCGGTCTGCCCGCCGCCGATCCGGTCGGCTTCCAGTACGACCACCTTTTTCCCCCGCTTTTGCAGCTCATAGGCGATCAGCAGTCCCGCCATCCCCGCGCCGATCACGGCGACCTCTGCCTGAATTTCCCCCTCCAAGGCAGGCCGATGCGGGATGACCGTCGTTTTTTTCCAAATGGATTCGTTTTCCTTCATCTTTTTTGTCCTTCCTGTTTTTACCGGAAGTATTTACAATTTATCAACGGCTTATGCCCGCGCGGCGAAAGAGAAATTTTCGGTTTGCGCCTCAAAACGGCGCAAACACAGGCCCCGTTATATTGTTTTTTCTGCGGAGCTATGATAAAATGCAGTTGGTTTTTTTAACCATAAAATAAAACTAAGAAGGAGAAAAATCAAATGCAACGTGTAAAACGAACAAGCAGTTGGTTGCTGCTGTCGGTTCTTCTGTGCGCGGCGCTCACCATGACGGCTTTCGCAGAAGAAGACGGCTCCGTGTGGATCAGCATGTCGGAAGCTTCCGGCAAAACGACCGCCCAGATCGTCACCGACACAACGGTAACCGACGGTGTCGTTGTCGTAACCTACGACAGCGCGGCGCTTACCTATGACGGCGTGGAAGTAACGTCGGCCTATGTGGCTATGTACGCCGTAAACGCCGACACACCGGGCGTCGTCCGGATCAGCTGGGTAGCTCCCGGCGAGTACGAAGCGAACGCGGACGGCGCGACGCTGATCCGTGTGAACTTTACCGGAGAAGCCGAGGCGGACGACGTTTCTGTAGCCGCTCAAAATTTTTGACAAACTTTCTCAAAACTTTTGACAAAGATTTTCGGGAAATATTTCCCGGTTTTACAAACACGAAACGGAGGGCAGAACCCTCCGCTTTTTTGACAATAATTTTGCAAATAACGCCTACTCTTCAGCAGCGGCTTCATCCTCATCTCCGCACTTTGCAAGCTCCTCTTCCAAGGCTCCAATCTCATCACGGATGACCTGTCTCTGCTTGTGGAGCTCCTGAAGGTCATAGGGTGGCTCCATGCCAAGCGTGGAATACTCAATGCACTTGGCAATCTTCCAGTCACCAATATCCGACTCCTGACAGGAGAGCTTGGTTTTCAGGTCTCTAATTTTCTGCTCTATCTCGTTTTTCTTCATTGCTGCCATTATTGTGTCCTCCTTCAATAAACGGTTGGATGAAAAGCTCATCAAAGAGCTTATCCATGCTTTTGACTACGTTGTATGAGTCATAATGGCTCACACCGCCCTTCCATGAGTCATAGGAACACCTCACATCTGCAAAGGACATCTTCCCTGCATCCATGAGCTCCCGGAACTTCTTCAGCTTTCTCCGCTGTCTTGTGACGGACTCCTTGCTGATGCGTTCCTGTACTTTCCCTGTCTCTGTGAGCTTATATTTGATTTTAAGGAATGTGAAGCCATGGGACAGCTTTACTATCTGTGTTTTCTTCGGATTGATAAAAAGCCCAAGCTCATCACATATCCCGTGTATGTCATTCAGGAGTCCCTTCAGGTACTCCTTGTCTTCATGGATGATATAGATGTCATCCATGTACCGTCCATAGTATTTCAGCCCTCTCACAATCTTACAGTAGTTGTCTATCCTTGTCGGATAGTAAACTCCGGATATTTGGGATATTTGGCTTCCAATACCCACAGACTTCCTCATGTACTTTTCGCCTGTCAGCTTTGCCTTGTCAATTTCAGCGTGTTCCAAAGCGTTGTACAGCGTATTCATGCAGTTGGCATATTCTTCATCCGTCATGTAGGAAACATCCACCCTGAAGGTGTCTATGAGCTTCTCAATGAAGTCCATGGTCTCCTTATCGCCAATCTTTTTCCGCATCTCCCTTATCAGCCCGTCATGGACTATGTTATCAAAGAATTTGCTAAAATCAATCAGCAGCACATACCCTTCATTGCTTTTGTGCTTCCGGTAGAACTTGTGAAGATGTGTGCTCAACCTCTTCCTTGCAAAATGGATACCCTTGCCCTCCATGGATGCCCCATTGTCATAGGTCAGGTACTTGGAGAGCTCCGGGACAAGCACGTTGTCACAGACTGACCTCTGTACCACCCGGTCAGAGATGTGCATGGACTTGATATGTCTTGTCTTGCCCCTCTCTTGCAGCTTGAACTCATAGAAGTCCTTCTGCTCATAGGTTCCATCCTTCAGCTCCTTTTGAGTTTGGTTGATATTCCTCAAAAGGTTCATTTCATACCGCTGTACTGACTCCTTCCACCCTGTCCCCTTCTTAGACCTGTTAAAGGCATCAAGCAGGGAGTTGGCATCATATACAGACTCCATATCTTTCATAGAGTTTCACCTCGTTTCTAGTACCAACTGACGTATCAGGGTACATCAAGATGCTCCCCCATCCTCCCTCTACTAGAAGATGGGCTTCTTTACCTTTCGGAAGGTCAAGCTTTCCTTTCCTGTATCGTATATCGGCACTTAGCCTACACTTAGTATACATACACGAAATCGGGCGCACGCCACCATCCCCGGCGGCGGAGTGATTATTACTATTACCATTATTGTTACAATTAGCAAACGCCGCCGCCGACACCACAGCACTCTGCGTTGGGATATGACTCTTGATACAAAGCTTGCCCCGGATAATTATACTTTCTTTTCAGCCTTTTGGGAAGTGCTTTCTTTCTGCGCCTTGGCTGCTTCGTTTTCCCTGATTTTCTTCAGTATCCGGTTGTCACTCTTTCTCCATCCCTTCAGGAGGGCTATCTCCTTCTCAATCATGTCCACATATCTCATGTACTTCTGTGCATCCACCGGGATGATAGAAATGATGTACTGCATCTCCTGAAGGAGCTGCTCACAGTTCCCTATGGCATGATTTTGGAAGTTTCTCCGGTCATAGAACTCACTCTCACATACTGGATAGATGGTGTTTGCCTGCGTGATGTTCATTATCATGTTGTGGAGGATATTCATGATGTTATTCCGCATCTTGTCAATGAGCCATGCCGGATACTCCTCTATTATCGTGGCTTTCATTTCATATTTTTCCACTATCTCCCGGAACTTTTGCTCGTCCTCCGGCTCCATCCCCGGCACCCCATACAATGACTTGATGCTCCTCACTTTGTCCTTGATGCCAAAGTCACGGAGAAGCAGCATGGTAATTTCTCTCCGGAGCGTTATGGCATTATGATAGAACTCCAAACTGGATACACTTCTTTTATTCTTCAGTACGCTCAACCTGTTTCCTCCTTCCGGTCATCTGCCCCCATACAGGGGGCAGATTAAAGATTAACCGATACAGAAATACGGGCGCACGCCACCATCCCCGGCGGCGGAGTGATAATAACTAACACCAATAATGTAACAATAAGCAAACGCCGCCGCCGACACCACAGCACTCAAATAATACCACATCCTGCTACCGTTATGTCCAAGCCCTGCTACCTTCAGGTTAGGGGCTAACCGGAACAACGGGAACTGGATATTGGCATTGCCTGTGTCATAGAAGGACGAACTAAGCACCGTGGAACCATATACCTGTATCTCACTCATCAGCCTAAGCAGGCAGTCACTCCACGCCCAACTGCTTGCATAACCTGTAAAGCCTGCCCCTGCGTTGGAGTTGCCTGTTGTAGATACTGCTGTTGAGAGCAGCTCTCTGTGGCTAATTATATGATTATTCAGGGCTGTTTGCAAGGCTGCCGCATAAACCGGGAGCACCTCCGTGTGCATGGCGGAGCCTGCATATCCTCCGGTGGTCACATTAGTTTCATTCATCTTTGCCTTGGTCTTGAAGCAGTCCTTCGGCACAATCACAGCATGGTGCTTTGTAAAAGCTGTGTCTCCATTGTTCCACATAATGTCAAAGCCTGCTAAGACACATCTGACCGTCTCGGTATCGCCCAAACTTGTAGTGATACTCACATCAAAGTAATCCCCTATGTAGAGGTCTTTGAAAGTTCCTGCGCTGATGCGCTCGCATATCTCATCAACCGTGTACACGTTGGTGAGGTTCTTGCCTCTGTAGATGGAATTATGAGCCGCTGCGCTGTCGGAAAAGACATTGACAAACTGCTCATTCAGGTATTTGTCATTGTCAAGGAACTGCTGATGCCTCACATTCCATTCATCATAGTGTGCCGGGGTAGTCCTTTCCATTGCTGTCATCTGAAGGACAAGCTCCGGGCTATCCGCTGCTGTTAAATTTGCCATTTTCATCTACCTCCTAGTAATTGTCTTCAATGGTGAATGTCACCTCTGTCTCATCCTTGCCTTTTGCAAGGAAGTTAGAGAACGCCACCACATCCCCGTCCTCGTCAATGAGTGCCATCTCACTGATGAATACGCCCACAAGCTCATCTTCCTCAAGCTTGATGGTATACTCATAGGATGTGTCTGAAGTCTTGGTTGATGAGGTGTATGGCTTTCTTACCACCTCGCTCTTCAGTGCCACATTCTCCGCAAGCGGCACAATCACGGTACCGTCTCCGTTGACTCCACCGGAACCAAGTGCAATGTGCGTGATTTTTGCAATCTTCCCGGTTGTATGGCTTGCTTCAGCCATCTTTTTTCTTCTGATTTTGGTTATTACGCTTTTTGTTGCCATTCTACAATACCTCCGTTTTCTGCCAAGCATCTATTGTCTTGGAACCGTCAAGGCTCCATGTTCCATCAAGGAAGATGAGGTTGTGCTCCTCATGCCATATCACCATGTACTCCCTTGTATGTTCTACACCAAAGCGGTACGCCTGCTTGGTGGTGTATTCTGTCCTCTGTGCATCCAAGAGCCGGGAGCCCGTCAGCTTCCACAGCCCATTGAGCTTCAGATAGTCATAGTAATCAATGACCATCCGGTACCTTTCCAATGCCTTCCTGATGCTGTATGCCTCTTCACAGGGCGGCATCCGGTACCTCTGCTTCAGGATGAGCTCCTCTTCATGCTGATGCCGGAAGATGGTGCCCCATTTCATATCCCTTTGGGACATCTCCGCATCCACCGCATGGCTTCCGTCTGTCTGCCATGAGCCATCTGTCTTCAGATAATCATAGTAGTACATCCTGAAGCTGTATACTGCCTTCAGGATGGCACTCTCTACCACCCGGCAGGCGTAATTGTAAGCCATGGCAGCAAGCCCGGCTTCATGGAGCCCATAGCTGCTCTCATACCGGTATCCTACCCGGCTGCTGATGTGGGTCATCTCCGCATCCAGTACATAGCTCCCGTCAAGTTTCCACATCCCGTCAAGCTTCCTGTAGTCATAATAGTGTAGGTACTTCTTATAGAGCACCTCTAGGAAGTTCCCGGTGTGTATCTCCTTGACAGCCAAGTTGTACCGGAAGAAGTAGTTGTCCTTCGCCCCTACCTCTTTCCACTTCCTGACGGTCTTCCTCATGATGTCAAAGCTGATAGGATGCTCCTCATCCACATCCATCACAATGATGATGTAGAACTCCGCCCACCTGTTTTCCAATGTGTCAGACTCCAATATCCGGCTCCCGTCAAGGAGCCAGCTTCCATCCAGTGTGAAATGGACAAAGCCTGTCAGGTCATTTGCCCTCACCAAGACCGGGGAGGCATAGCCAAGGGTCTTGACCGCAAGCAGCACGCCCTCATTGGTTCCGCCAAGCTTGCATATCTCCTCATACATGGCTATCCTTGAGCGGAAGTTCTCCGGATGCTCTCCTTCATACCGGGTGAGCCTCCGGTCAGCTCCATGTACCGGGAGCATCTCGTGGCTGCATGTGGCAACCATGCCTTCATCCCTTGCCCGGAGGATGTCCTCCTTCGCCTCGTCAAACCTCTTACCGAACACCCGGCAAAAGGTGTACCACTTATTCAGGGATTTCTTCAGCTTCTTAAATGGAGTAGTGAGCAGATACCACATGTATTCAATAAAATTCTCTATCACGGTGGCATCACTCCTTCCCCCTTGCGCTCTGTGCTACGTTCCGGACAGTCACGGTGATGTCCCCTGCCATGATGACCTTGTCCTGCTCAAGAACCATGTCATCAGGCGGTTGCAGGATGTCCGTCTTCCGGTATTCCTCAATCTTCGTACTAAGCACTTGGATAATGCTGTCCCTGTACAGGGTATTCATTTCTCCCCTTGTCAGAGCCATCATGTCCTCAATGAGCTTTTCTGCCTGTGCATCCACCCCATCCGTTGCCGCATCTTCAGCAAGGTACACCACAAGCTCAAAGTCCTGCCTCACTATCTCACTGGACTTCACAAGGTAGTCCTCATAGTTGCCCTTCAGGGGCTCAATGGCTTCCCCCACTTTCCTTATCAGTTCCGGGGAAGCTTCCCCGGCTGCCCCCGTGACAATCACATCCACGGTACCCTGCCCCCTCGGATGCTGTGCATCAATCCGGGCATCCAACACACCGGGTACCGACTTTGCGGCGTTCCGGAGCTTCTCCTCTATCGTCCTTGTAGCCAGTTCCGCCCATGAGCTCATACACCTATCCCGGAGGTCTTCAAGGTCTTCCTCCTCGGCTCCTTCCTCAAAGAGCCAGTCCTCTTCATTGGTCACATAATCCACACCGTCAAGGTGTATCATGGATATGGTTATCCTGCCCGGTGCTATGTTGTAATAAGTCCCGGCTTCCTCCGCCTCCACAAGCACCATTCCCAAAGGCTCCCCGGCATCAATGACCGTGTTCTCACAGCAATAGAACTTCAGCTCCTTGCCCCCGGCATCCGGCTCTGTCTTAAAGCAATGCCCCTTCGTGACCTGAAGGGCGTTGTTGTATTCGCTCCGGTATATGCTCACATATCCTTTGGCTTTCTTTGCCTCCTTCTGCTGCTTGGAGTAATCGGCTGCCTTAATCTTCAGCCAGTCCCCTTCAGCGTGCTTGATGAAGCAGCTATTCACGATAGTCCGGGCAAGCTCCTTCAGCTCTATGTATATGGTCACAAGCATCCGGCAAAGGTGATAGAAGATGCCGCCTTTTTTGAAGTTCGTTATGGGGAAGCCCTCATCTTCAAGCTCTCCCTGCACATTTTCCATTTCTTCATCCTCATCCGGTATCGGGATAATCTTCTCCATGATGCTCTCATCTATCATTCCACAATCACCTCCACGCCATTGCTCTCAATGTCAATGTTGTACTCGCTCTCACTGTCTGTCTTCCGGAAAGCTACCCTGATATGGTAGAGGTGCCCGTCAAAGTCCACCTCCGTCTGTATGCTTCCGGCATCAATATAGTCCCTCTTGGACATCTTGGAACGGATGCGCTGCTGTATCTCCATCTTCGTGAAGTCATCATACTCTCCCTGCATAAAGTCAAGCAGGCTCCACCCATAGCTTGCATCCCCTTCCTCGTCCTCATAGAAGAGCTCTCCCTCTTCGGTCATTGCCTCATTCTTAATATCCTGAAGCCAACACCCGTCATCTGATACAAGGGCGGTGTCCCCGTTCCCGTCTGACACGGGCTGACCGTCTTCATCAAGCATGATGTCTACATCATTTGCGCCTGTTATCTGCATCAGAAGCACCTCCCTATGATATAAGGCTTGCACTCACCATACATGAGCACGATTGCCACAATCTCATTCTTCAGGACAGGTATATCCGTCTTTACCTTCGGGACTTCCGGGAAACTGCTGTCCGGCTGCCTGTTTTTGTCAAGTATCTTGAGAGTTGCCTCATACAGCTCCCCGTCCTGCTTCACCGCTACCACTTTTGCATACAAGCCGGGAGGATACTGCATGTGCGGATAATTCTTCTTTATCTGATTTTGAAGCTCCTGCTCCACAAATATCTTCATCATGTCAGACATCTCACTCACCTCCTGCAAAATAGATATACATGTGTACTGCCCCGGTATCGTCACTTCTCACTATCGTCTTTTCCACGGTCACAATGCCGCTGTACTTGCTGTGCTGCACCTCAACCTCTTGGCTGTGGTGTATCCAAGGGATGGCTATTGTCTCCGCTTCCCAAAGGTCTCCATACTTATTCAGGGACAGGATGGTTTCATCCTCCTCAAGGACATATATCTCCTTCTGTTCTTCATTTGTGCCCCAATAGAACACCTTTTTCTGAAAGAAGAATGGGTTCTTGATGCCCCATGAGCTGTTGACTTCCGCTATGGTATTGATGCCGCTCTTTTTGTCGATAACAAAAAGGTCTTTTTTTCCATAATTCTCTTCAGACAGGACATAGTTTTCAATTCCGGCGCAAGCCAGTACATACCGGATGACATCCTGCGGCTCACAGTCTACAAAGGATGCCTTGATGGTCACTCTGTCAAGCTTCATCATGTCATCTTTTATCATTATCTCTTTCCAGTAGTCCGTGTCACCGCATCTGACATAGCCCTCAATCAGGCTGTCAAAGTCATCCTCATACCCAAGCTCCACGCTTGCCTCATCCATATCCTCAAGCTTCAGGACACCCTGAAGCTTTGGGGACAGCTCCACCCGGCACCAGTCCATGTGAGACTCCTTGCTTGAGAAGCACTCCACCTCTATCCCGTCCGTTATCTCATAATCTCCTACCGTCACCCGGAACTCCGGGGATATTAGCTTTTTGTATCCCAAGCCTCTCACCTCCTGCTACTTGACAGCCTTCTTTGCTGCCTTCTTTCCCTTGGATGTGCTCCGGCTGTCCTTTGCCGGGCTCTTGCTTTTTGACTTCTTGCTCTTGCTCTTCTTGGTAGTCTTTTTTGTGGTCTTTTTCTTTGTGGTCTTCTTTTTCACCTTTATCCCGACTATGTCAGGAGCCCACAGTTCCAAGGAGGCTATACGCTTGCTCTCTGATATGACCTTCTTGGAGGTGAGGTTCTTGAAATAGACTTTTGTGATGCCACGGGCGGCACAGTCCTCATTGACTATGGATAGGAGCTTCGGCTTGGTCTGACCATAGGGCTTGAAGAGCCTCTGCATCTCCGTGAGCTGCTCCAATGTGGTAGCTCCCTTTGTGCTCTCAAGAAGTATGTCTATCATCACTTTGCCATTTTCATAGCCTACAGGCTGTGACTTCTTGTATCTTCCCTTCTCATCCTGTGCCACATACACGCTTCCTGCCTCCTGCACTTCCACGCTTGTGACCTGTCCCTTCAGGTATATGCCGCCAAGCTTCACCACCTTCTCCTGCACATACAGCATACTGCCTCACCTCCTATGTTGTTGCCGGAGTAGGGCTGTCTGTCCGGTTCTGTGCATCCTTCAGCTCATCTATCAACTTGTAGAGCAGCGGCAAGTCCTTAATCTTGCTTATGTCTACCGTGAAGCTAATCTGATGGATGGTTGTACCGCCTTCCCTGCCCCATTTCTCGGTTGTGTAGGTCTCTTTGTTTGTGGTTGTCTTCGTCTCTTTTTCTTTCCGTACTGATGCAGCCTTTGATGTCAGGGCACTTGTGATGTTCGCCCCGGTCTGCTGTACGCTTTCACCGCCTTCCTCGTTTTCTCCTTTGACTACGCCACGGACAATCTCCGTCATCTGCTTCCACAGCTCTGATAATGGCAGCACCGCTTCCGCTCCGGCTTCTCCTCCTCCCAAGAGGTTCCCTCCCATTGCTCCAAAAATGGTTGCCCCGTTCAGGATACCTCCATCTCTGTACCACTGGATGGAGAATTTAGGCAATGAGCCTTTTCCTGCGATACCATAAGGTGCCTCTCCTCCGCTCACACTAATATGTGGCAGTTTCAAGTCCGGAAGTTTCCACGAAAAGTTAAAAACACCTTTTATTCTCTCAATCGCACTGGATACTACCGACCTTGCCGCTTCAAGCTTTGATGAGAAAGCTGACTTGATACTGTCAAGGACTGAAGAGACCGTATCCTTCGCCGCCTGTATTTTGGTGGTGATAGTAGAACGGATGCTCTCAAGCTTTCCTCCCGTTAAAGTATTGATTGCGGAGTAGGCTGTACTGAAGGTGCCCTGTACCCCCGTCATGGTTGCGGATACGATACCCTTAATGCCTCCGCCGCTTGCCTGATATGCCGCCTGCATGTTGGAGAGCTGTGTGCTTGCATAATTCTTAGCCGCTGACATCCCTGTTGATACTGCATTTGCCACTCCGGACATCTTCTCTGTAAATTGGTTCTTGATGCTTGAGAGCTTTCCGCCCGTCAGGTTGTCAATGAATGTGAAGCCGGATGTATAAAAGCCTTTCACGCCTTCCATTGCCGCCGCTGCCACACCTTTGATGCCGCCGCCATGCTCCTCATAGGCTGCCTTCATGTTCCCAAGCTTTTCCTTCACCGTGTCGGCGGCTGCTCCCAAGATATTCCCAAAGAAGCCCTTTACCGCCTCAAGCCCGTTTTTCACGGTATTTTTGATATTACTGATAGTCTCGCTCGCATCAATTCCTATAGCAGAAAGAGCTCCGCCTACCGCATCCAAAAATCCGGATGCAAAGCCCCCGATAAATGAGAGGATTGCATTGAACCCGTTTTCTATGAAGTTTTTGAAGTCCCCTACCGCTGCGGATGCAAAATCAATCGCCCCTGAAAAATCACCCTTAAACAGGGCAACCACCATATTCACCACATTGGTGACAAACGATACAAAGCTTGAAAAGGCATCTATCAGAGGTGTCAGGGCGGATATAGCTCCCTGAATGGCTCCGGCAAAGATGGAACCAAGCACCACAAGGACAACTGCCCCTACTTTTTCAACTATCTGTATGATGGGCTGCACCGCCTGCCATAGCTCCATGAGCTTCTTTCCCAAATTCTGCAAAGCAGGCTGTATTGTTGACCATGCTTGAGTGACCACTGACCGTACCTGTTCAAACAGTCCCTTCCAAAAGTTCCGGAAGGCTTCCGACTTATTCCATAGGACTACAAAGGCGGCTACAAGAGCCACTATCCCGACTATCACCCACGTTATAGGTGAAGCAAGGAAGGCTGTATTCATTCCCAATGTTGCGGTCTTTACAAGGCTTATGGCGTTCTTGGCTGACAGGAAAAGCTTCCCAAGGCTTCCTACCACGCCCATCACGCTTCCGGCAATCACAAGGAACACGCCAAGCTTCAGGGCTATGTTCATGATGCTCTGCACGGTCTCCTGATTGTTGCTTATCCACTCGGAGCCCTTCTTTATCAGTCCGCTCACCTTGTCCATGGTGTTATTGACTGCCGGGAGGAGTCCGCTTCCAAGCTCCTCCACATTGTTGTGTATCTGCTGCTTCAGCACTTGGAATTTCTGCTCCGGTGTGTTGTTGATGGCTTCCGCCATCTCCTCCGTCACGGATATTCCGTTTTTCATGCTCCCCTGCAAGTCCTGTATTCCGCTGTCAAGGGTCTCCACATTGTTGTATAACAGGTCAATGAGGGCTACCGCCTCATCCGTTCCAAAGGCTTCCTTCAGTTCCCTCTTCTCTACTGCATCAATCGTCTCCCCATACTTTCCCTTCAGCTCCGTCAGGATTTCCGGCATGGATAGGAGCTGATTGTTGGTATCAAGGAAGGTCAGTCCCAACTTCTCTCCGGCACTGGAAGCCTGATTGAGGAAGGACTTATACTTTGTTGCCGCTTCAGAACCGGACATTGTGGTCTGAAGCTGTCCCAAAATAGCAAGCTGCTCCTCAAGTGGGACATTGGCATTTGTCGCTGTGGCTCCAAGTGCCGATATGGAGCTTGCCATCTCGGAGCCGGATGTCTTATAGTTCTTAACTGCTGTTGCAATCCCGGCGGAGAACATCTCACCAAACTCAAGGTCAGACATATCATCATAGAACCCTTTATAGATACCGTACCCTGTAGCGAACAGTGAGCCCATCTCTTCCGTTGTTGATTTTGTGGCTTTGCCCGTCAGGGCTGCCAGTTGCGTGAACTGCGCCACGCCTTCATCCGTCAGGGATGCTATACCTGATTTAATGTCATAGGATGCCGTTATGAAGTCCGCCTTGCTTGTGCCTGCCCATGTGTCGGAGAAGCTCTTTGCCGCATCCTCCACCGCCTTCAGGTCTTTCACTCCCAAAGAGGATAGCTCTCCCAAAGCGTTCTGTGTGTCAAAGGTGGCTGTGACTGTCTTCATACAGAGCCCGGTGATGGTTCCGCCTATCCCTGCCATGGCTGCCCCTGCCTTCTGCATTGTCCCAAAGGCAGAATTGAGCTTGTTCACGCTTCCTGACACGCTGCTCTGCACACCGTTCATCTGATTGGAAAGGTTGTCCACCAAGTTCAGGATGACAGACAATTTGTATACTGACTCCATACCCATGCAACCACCTCCCTGTTGCTTTTTCCTTAAAATGTGATATACTATTCCTTACAAAGACCATATCAGAGGTGTATTGAAGTCCCACAGTTTCCGGCTGTGGGGCTTTTTATTCGTCACTAAAATTGTCTGCTATCCCTTTTGCCACGCCTGTCTCTATATCTTCAATTCTCATTTCCCTTGCACAGTCCGCCTGACCGTACAGGTCAAAGAACTCTTCAAAGGTCAGGTCTTCAAAGCTTTCCGGAAGCAGTTCCTTGGGAAGATAGGTGTATATGACCATCTTCCCATAGCTTATAAAGCTGCTTTTGAACTGCTCCTTGGCATCCTCTACAGCTTTTTTACTGATGTTGTGTCTGCCAACCCAAGCATCCGGAGGAGCTTGTCCGCAAGGCTGATAGTGATAGCCGGATATTCATCCACGGTCTCCTTCAGCATCTCCCTCTGTTCGTCAATGATGTTGTCAAACGCAAAGCTCTTGGATGCCTTGGTCACGGAGTTGGACATGGTCTTCACATACCTGTCATAGGATGCAGGCTTCGGCTTCCGGAAGAGGAATGTGAACTCTTCCTCCGTCTCATCATCCACCTGTACCGTTGTGACTACCGTGTAGACCTTCTCATCCGCCCCGGCATACTTTTTCTTCAGGCTCTCAACATCCGTTTTCTTCTCTGCTTCAACTGCTCTCCCTGCATTGAGGAGCTGCTCTTCTCTTGCTTCGTTCATGGTTCATACCTCCGTTTTTGTCATTTATTCTGTTATCAGTTACGCTTCAAGACCGTTGATTTTGATGCCGCCCATTGCGACACCGTCAAGGTCTACCTTCATGGACTTGTCTCCCTGTGCCGCCTTGAAGCTCCGCTTTGACAGCACAATGTTGGTGAGGACATCCGTACAGGTTGCAGCTCCTTCGTCTGCATAGCTCACTACAATCTTCGGGATGACATACTTGTAGAAGTTCTTGTATCCCTTTGACTGGATGACCCTGCACATCTCATTGAAGTCCTCACGGAGCAGGGACAGCTTGACGGAGTTCTTCTGATTTCCGGTACCATACCCTCTAATCTTTCCGCCCTTGCCATAGATAGGCTCACTCTCCTGCTCATCATCATAGGAGATTTCCATTGGCTCCATGTTCTCCATGCCGGAAGCGGTGATTGTCACGCTTGACCAGTCATAGACCTTCCCATTGATTAACTGCTTCGTTGCCATGTATCTCTACCTCCTTCCTAAGATGCTGTGTATGGGTTTTCTACTGCAAAGGTGATGTTCATTTCCCTTACATGCCCCATAGGTACATAAGTCACACGGATGTCAAGGCTCTCATCCACAAGGATGTTGAGCTGCTCCGTGTCAATGACTACGCTTCCGGAGCTGATGATTTTGTCCCGGATGGCATCTTCCACAGGCGTGTTGAGCTGCTCCTGAATATTGGTGATGCTCGTCTCAATGTCTCCGGGGTCAATCTCCACCTGAAGCTCATTGAGTGCCTCTGCCCTGACCGCCCTGACAAGCCTGTTCGACACCCTGACATCCTCCGCATAGGCATAATCGCTTCCCTCCGGTGACATCATATTTGCGGAGGTCACATAGTAGTCCTCCTTGCCAACGTACTGCCTGATGGTCACGAACTTTGCCTTATCCAAAGTCTCAATGTAGTCCTCAATCCCTTCCGGAAGGAGCTCCTGCATCTTGGCTTCAGAGATAGGGAAGCTCTTCACCTCCCCAATGCTCTGTGACTCCTTGGCTGCGCCATAAAGCCCGGTCACAATGCCTGCGTTGTTGATGACCTGAACCCTGCCATCCATCCTCTGATACCGGGAGTTGCTGCACACCACCTGAATGTACATGTTGTTGATGCCCTTCCGTTCCTCAAGCATGGCGTTCACATACTCCTCAAGGGTCTCATCCGCCTTCTTTCCTCTTGCCTCACACACAAAGTACAGCGGTCTCTTGTACTTCGTCAGGAAGTCATTGGCAAGCGTACACAGGGAAGCCCACAAAGCCTTAGAGGATACCCCAACGATATGAACGAACTCAAACACAAGGGGGCTGTTGATGAGGCTCTCCACCGCACTGATGACTGACTCGTTGCTCATAGCCGGGGAAGTTGTGGAGAAGGAGAAGCTGTCTCCCTCCTTGAAGCTGTCACCGCCCTCTGCATCCGTGAACTTCACACTAAGCCCGGTAGTTTCCAGCTCCGCCTCTCCGGTGACAGGTATGGTCATCTCCTCCGTGAAGGTGTTCCCTCCATCCAAGGAATACCGGAAGCTTCCTTCATTGCACTCCCCGGCATCCATGACCTCAACCACAATGTCATAGGCATTGTTGGGGGCTCCCTTCACAGCAAAGGTACCATATCCCGTCTTGTTCTCGGTGATTTCCCCAATCGTCCCGGCTGTCCCTGCCTTTACCGGGATGCAGTAGATAGAGGATGCGCCCCACTCAACTGCATCAATGCAGGCATCCGCAAGAGGCGTGTTGCCAACCTTTTCCTTGATTTTCTTGGCGTTCATAGTGCCGCTAATCAGGATGGGTGCCTTGCTTTCCACGTTGGAAATGCCTATTTTAATCTGTGTCCCGGTTCCCGTTGCGCTGCTCCGCCCAAGGTTCCCGTCTTCTACCTTTACATTTACATCTCCGTACATTATCCCTTCGCCTCCTTGTCCTTCGTGCTCCCGTCAACCGGGGCTTTCCGGAAGGCTTCACAGGCTTCCCTGAACTCCTGCTCCTCTACCTGTCTTCCGCTCTTCCATCCGTTGGCTGCCTTCGTCCCTTCAAACACCGCATCAGATACGCCAAGCTTCTGCTTGAGCTCCTCAATGCTCGTTAAGGTTGCAGCCTGTCTTGTTTCTGCCATGATTATTCCTCCTTACCCGACAGAGCCAATGTCCATTGGCTTCATGTCTCTATCTTCATAGATACCGCCTTCAAAAGTGATGTCGAACTGTACCGCTACTTTCGCCTTCAGGATACTGTCACCCTCTTCTACCCAGTCCGCTTCACCTACCACGATATTCACCCAGTTTCCATCCACATCAATCCCCTTCTTCAGGTTCCGGAGAAAGCTCTCAAGGATTTCCTCCACCTTCTCCTCTGATGTGTCCGCTATCACTACATGGAGTGATGTGCTCCTGTCCCACAGCTTCACTCTACGCTTCCGCTGCCCCTCTTGGTCTCTGTATGTTTTTTTTGAGCCTGAGCGTGTGAATGTCTCACCGTTTCGCAATACCGCACCAACGTGGACTTCGTTTCCCTGCTTCAGCTTTTTCATATTGGTGTAGACCTGACTTTTGATGCCGGAGCTCTTCAGCGTTTCAATGATGTAGTTCCTTTCCTTTACCATGTCCTACTCCTCAAAAATCTCCTCCAAGGTGTCCTTGATGTCACGCTCGTCTTCCTCGCTGACACCCAAGAACGGTCTCGGTGGGATGCTTACTCTGACAGAGGCTACCTTCTTCCACTGTCCACCAACCTTGAATGTGAGGTACTTCTTATTTTTCGCTCTTATTGTCCGCTCATCACCAAATTGGTGTGTTGCTGCCCTGATGTCATTGGTACCTACTGCAAGTCCACTTTCACTCACTTCTGACCGGATGCTGTTCTTGAGCTGCGTGGTCTTGGTGAGCGTCTTGCCGCCTTCCTCCTGCGCCCGGATGGATGGCTTCCAACTTGCGCCCTCCGGAGTCTTCTCCTCCGTGAAGCGTTCCACTGTGGAAGTCCTCAACCCTTCCGCTATGGAGTTCAGAACCCCACGGGTCTCAAGGTTCCCCAATCGGTTCAGGCGTTGGAGCAGCTCATCCGTATCCCCGGACATCTCTGCCCTGATTGATGACATCCCATCACCATCCTCTCATGCTTTCCCTTGAGAATACCCGACCTGAAGACTTCATCTTGAAGCCATTGGCTGCCTCGTTGCTGCCCTCTGCCTCCTCAACACCTATATCAATCGTGCCTTTTGCTACTGCAAGCAGGAAGTTGATGGCGGCGTTGTATCGGTTCAGGAAGGTCTTCTCTCTTTCACTCTCATCTATGCCTGTCCTTGATACAAGGTTGTACACAGATATGTCCTTTGCAAACTTATTGATGACCTGTGGTGTCTTTCTGAAGGGCACGCTGTACCGCTTGGCAAGGTACCCGTCAATCTCGGCGCAAGCATCAGATATAGCAGCCTCACAGAGCGTTGCAATCTTCGCCTCCCGTTCCTGCTCATCCTCTATGTACTCATCCCCTATGATGGTACTTTTCATGTCATCCTTTATCATTTCAAGAACCTCTTCCACGGTACAGTACATCCCTATCACCTACTCCTTATCCCTGTGCCTGCGCTGCCGCTTCTCCTGTGGAGCCATACGCCATCTGCCAAAATCCATATCCTGCATTGCTTCTTCCGTCAGCCCCGTACAGGTACTCATCCAACATGAACACGTTCTCATCCGTGTCCTTGGTCAGTGACACGAACTTGATTTTCTTCCGGAGCTGATAGATGAAAGGCTTCAGGAAGCGGTTGGTACACAGAAGGAACCAATACTCCGGATGCTCCGCAAGGGCAGGCTCAACATGGAGCTTTGCTGTCCCCTTCAGCACGTTTGTGGTTCCGTCAATCTGGTCTGCCTCCAAGATGAGCCTTCCTGTCTCTTCCAGTGACGGGGGAACTACCAAAAGGTCAGGCACAAGC
>JAUNGI010000020.1 GCA_030524525.1 Lachnospiraceae bacterium | reverse complement strand
CTGTCTTCCGCGACGAGCGCTCCGCTCGCAAAACCTTCGGTTTTCCTCGCTGTTCGTTGCACTCACATAGTCCTACAATCCAAGTCGTCGCTGACACCAAGCTGTCACGACGGCTTGGTTTGCGGACTGCGCTCGTCGCTATCGTATCACATTTTCGTCGTTCAGGCAATTCCTTCATGGAAAATTAAGATTCCGGAAGGTAAAAAATAATTACCTTATTTCAGGTTCTTCTTGACGTAGCTGTGTTTTTGTAATAAACTTTACCTAATCGGGGGAAACCGAGAAGGCAACCTATAATATATTGGAGGAGGACGTCCAAATGGGTATTTTATCAAGATTCAAAGACATTATGGCTTCTAACATCAACGCGCTGCTCGACAAATGCGAGGATCCCGAAAAAATGATCGATCAGTGCATCCGCAATTTAAGCTCTGATCTCGCCAAGGTCAAGCAGGAAACGGCTGCGATCATGGCGCAGGAAAAATCCTGCAAGCGCGAGCTGGAAGAATGCGAAGCCGAGATCAACAAAATGCAGAATTACGCCATCAAGGCGGTCAACGCCGGAAACGACGCCGACGCTAAGAAATTCCTTGCCGAGAAGGCGAAGCTGAGCAGCAAGCTGGCGGATCTGCAGAGCAACTACAACATCGCCGCCGAAAATGCGGATAAGATGCGCGCCATGCACGACAAGCTGACGAACGACATCAAGGAGCTGGAAAGCCGCCGCGATATGGTAAAGGGCAAGATCGCCGTTGCCAAGGCGCAGGAGCGGATCAACAACATGACCAGCAACATCGCAAGCTCCAACGATTCTCTGGCAAGCTTCGAACGTTTTGAGAAAATGGCGGACGACCGGATCGACAAGGCAAGGGCTATGGCTGAGCTGAACGCCTCCAATCCGGAGAACACGATTCGCGACCTGACCGAAAAGTACGAAAACAACCCGGACGTCGATGCGGAACTGGAAGCCCTGAAAGCAAGTCTGGCAGCCGAAACCAACTAAGAGAACTCTTTTTCAAGCAGGGTTGTCCGCCGGACAGCCCTGTTTTACGCTTCCCCAAAACTTTTCAGGAGCTGACAGGCGCCATGCTGGAAGACCGTATTTACACCCTTAACACCTATTTTCAGGAGCTGTTCGGCGAGAAGGTTTACAAGCTGTCCTTAAACCCCGGAACCACCTGTCCCAACCGGGACGGAACGTGCGGAGTCGGGGGCTGCGCCTTTTGCAGCGAAGGCGGCTCCGGCGACTTTACGCCCTCCCCGCTCCTGTCGATGGACGAGCAGCTTGCGGCTGCCAAGGCGCTGGTCGCGCGGAAGGGCGCGCGTCGGTTCGTCGCGTATTTTCAGGCGTTTTCCGGCACCTACGCCCCTTTGGAACGGCTGCGCTCGCTGTACGCCTCCGTGCTTTGCCGGGAGGAGATCGTGGGGCTTTCGATCGGGACAAGACCTGACTGTCTGCCCGAGGAGACAGTGGCGCTGCTGGCAGAGCTGCGCGGGCGGTACCAAAAGCCCGTTTTTTTGGAGCTGGGACTGCAGACCGCCCGGGACGATACCGCCGACGCGTTCAACCGCGGCTATCCCTATCGGGTCTTCACGGACGCGGTGACCCAGTCAGCCAAGGCAGGCATTCCCGTGGTCGTCCATTTGATCTTCGGGCTGCCGGACGAAAGCCGGGAGGATATGCTGCAAAGCGTAGAACGGGTTTGCCGCCTGCCCATAGCCGGGATCAAGCTCCAGCAGCTCCACATTCTTCGCGGAACGCCGATGGAACGCCTGTGGCGGGAACATCCGGAGAGGTTTGCCATGCTGGAGGAGAAAGCCTATGTAGACGCGCTTACGGAAGCAGTCGCACACATTCCTCGGAACATTGTGATCCACCGCCTGACCGGGGACGGTCCCAAAAAGCTGCTGCTTGCCCCGCTCTACAGCGGAAACAAAAAGCATATGCTCGCTTCGATCGAAAAGCGAATGCGGGAGCAAAATATTTTTCAGGGACAGGCCCTGACACAAAAGAAGACCGAAAAATAAGGAGAAGCCCATGCAGCCGGAAGCTCTGATGCTTTACAAATTGATCGTTCTGTATATTTTGGATCGGGTCGATTTCCCGATGTCCAACCCGCAGATCACCAATCTCATGACCTCGCGCGAATACACAACCTATTTTAACGTGCAGGAGGTGCTTTCCGACTTGGTGGACGACGGCTATATCACCCTGCAGCAGACAAAAAACGCCTCCCTCTACCGGATCAGCCCAGAGGGTCGGGAAACTCTTTCCTTCTTTTATCAGAACATTTCCCGTAATATCCGGGACGAGATCGACCTGTATCTGACCGAAAACAAATATTCGCTCCGGGAAGAAGTCTCCAATGTGGCGGATTACTATGAGGCGCGCGCCAACGAATACGTCGCGGAGCTCAAGGTTCTGGAACGCGATTCCTCGGTGATCGAGATCCGTCTGACGGTTCCCTCCAAGGAGGACGCGGAAGCGATCTGCGCCCACTGGAAAAAAAAGAACGCAGACATCTATGCCTACGTTCTCAACACTCTGCTTGCGGACAAATAGCGCTCAAAGCACATCCAGCCGGTAATTGGAATTGCTCTTCTCCAAGTCGCGGAACATTTCAATCAAAACCTCGCCGTAGCCAAGGGCGATGGCTTTCGGATTCGTAATGACAATTTTCATAGGCTCGGTCTCCTTGGACAGGATATTCCAAAGCGAATCGAGATTTCTCCCATAATAATACGGCAGATCCAGCTTCGCGATCAGATAATCGTGCATCTCCGCCTTTGTCTGCATCCAATTCCCGTCCAGATGAATTTCTCTCATTTGTGTTCCTCCTCCGCCTTGCGGTCGGCTCCGCAAGCCGCACTTATGATCTCCCAAAGCTCCGCAATTCCCTGTTTGCTTACCGCGGAAAAAGGGATCAGAACGTCCTCCGCCTCCATCCCCAGCGCCGAGCGGATCAGCTTTTTCTGCTTTTCCTGCTGACTGCGGTTGATCTTGTCCAGCTTGGTCGCAACAACGACCGGGCGAAACCCGTGCCAGACGATCCAGCGGTACATATCCTTGTCGTTTCCGGACGGCTCATGCCGGATATCGACCAGCAAAAATACAAGCTTCAGCTGTCCGGAGGTTTTCAGATAGCGCTCGATCATTTTTCCCCATTTTGCTTTCAGCTCCTGAGAAACCTTAGCATATCCATAGCCCGGCAGATCGACGAAATAAAAAGCTTCGTTCAGCCGATAAAAATTTATGGTCTGCGTCTTTCCCGGCTGGGAGGACGTCCGTGCCAGCGCCTTCCGGTTTACAAGGGAATTGATCAAAGAGGACTTCCCCACGTTGGATTTTCCCACAAAGGCAAATTCCGGCTGCGTATTGACCGGCAGCTTACTGGTAATACCGCAGACGGTTTCCAGCTCCGCTTGATGAATATGCATAAATTACCTCCCGCCTGTCAAAACCTGCGCCAGCACCTGCTTCATGTCCCGGACATAGGTGAGCTCCATCCCGTCTCGGATCTCCTCCGATAAGAGCTGAACGTCCTGCCGATTCTTCTCCGGCACAAGCACCGAAGAAATTCCCAGCAGCTTCGCCGCCAGCAGCTTTTCCTTCAGGCCGCCGATCGGCAGCACCCTGCCCCGCAGCGTGATCTCTCCGGTCATTGCCAGATCCTGTCTTGCCGGAATATCGGTCACCGCCGAAAGTACGGCGGACGCCATTGTGATCCCGGCGCTGGGCCCGTCCTTGGGAACCGCGCCCTCCGGAATATGGATGTGAATGTCATGCTGTGCGAAATAGTCCGAAGCGATGCCGTATTCCTCGCCGATCGAGCGCAGATAGCTGATGCCGGTTTTTGCCGACTCCTTCATCACGTCGCCCATACGACCGGTCAGAACAAGCTCGCCCTTGCCCGGCATCGTATTGACCTCGATCTCCAGCACCTCTCCGCCCACGCTTGTCCATGCAAGCCCGCGGACGATGCCGACCTCCGGCTCCGTTTGCAGCGTTTCCTTCCGATAACGGGACACGCCGAGGTAATTCTCCAAATTTTTTTCGGTCACACAGAATCGCTCGGCTTCTCTGCCCTGCTCCTCCTGCTCGGCAAGGGCAAGCACCGCCTTGCGGCATACCTCGCCGATCCGGCGCTCCAGATTCCGAACCCCCGCTTCCTTTGTGTAGCCCTGAATGATCGCCTCCAGCGCCTTGCCGCGGAAGCTGAGCTGCGCCTTGGTCAGACCGTGCTTTTCCAACTGCCCCGGCACAAGATAATCCTTGGCGATATGCAGCTTTTCCAACAGCGTATAAGACGAGATCTCAAGGATCTCCATGCGGTCGAGCAGCGGCTTGGGAATGGTCTCGGTGGTGTTGGCGGTCGCCACGAACACCACCTTGCTCAGATCCACCGGCTGCTCGATAAAGTGATCCACAAAACGGCTGTTCTGGGCGCTGTCAAGCACCTCCAAAAGCGCCGCCGAAGGGTCGCCCTTGTAGTCGCTGCCGATCTTATCGACCTCGTCCAGAAGCATCAGCGGGTTATTGACCTTTGCGGTTCGAAGCCCCTGCACGAAACGTCCCGGCATGGCAGCCAGATACGTCCGGCGATGCCCCCGGATCTCCGCCTCGTCCCGAACGCCGCCCAGACAGATCCGCACATAGGTGCGTCCCATCGCCTCAGCCATACTCTTGGCGATCGAGGTCTTTCCGGTTCCGGGCGGGCCGACCAGACAGAGGATCGGGCTCGGCGCGGCGCTGCTCCTGCCGCGTACCGCCAGAAATTCCAGCACGCGCTTTTTCACGTCCTCCAGACCGTAATGGTCGCGCTCCAAGATCCTCCGAGCGTTGGCAAGCTCCAAATGCTCCTCGCTGCTTCGGTTCCACGGAAGAGCCAGCATCGTTTCGATATAGTTCCGAACGACGGAGCTTTCCGAATTGTTGTATCCAAGCTGTGAAAAGCGCCGAATCTCCCCCCGGATGACCTCTTTGATCTCCTCCGGGGCGTCCAGCTCCTCAACCTCTTGGCGAAAGCGCTCCGACTCCTCCATCGGGCCGGTCTCGCCCAGCTCCTCGCGGATCGCTCTCATCTGCTCCCGCAGAACATATTCCTTCTGATTCCGGTCGATATTGCTCTGCGCCTTTTCCTGTATCTGCCGCCGAATCTGAAGGATCTGCATTTCCTTCCTTAGGATCACGGTCAGCCCTTCAAACTGGCGGACAATATTTTCCGCCTCCAGAAGGCGCTGCTTTTCCTGCGTCGGCATGGGCAGCGCAGCAATGCTCTGCTCCAAAAGCCGCGCGAGATCCGCCGCGCGATGAAGATGCTTTCCCAGCTCGGCGTTGCCCTTCGGACCGTTCTGCAAAAACGCGTCGATCAGCTCCAACAGGCTCCCCCGAAGCGCTTCCTCTTCGACCGGAGAAAGCTCCGCAGGCTCCATCGGAGCAGAAACGACCTCCGCCAACGCATACGGCAGTTCCGTGTCGGGGCGTCCGATCAGCCGGGCGCGCTCCGATCCCTGTACCAAGATTCGCGTCTGATTGTTGGGAAGCCGGATAATCTGCTTCACGCCCGCAATCACACCGATCTCATAGGATTCCGCCGAAGCGTCTGCATTCTCCGGCTCCTCCTCTCTCTGCAAAGCGAAAAAGATCTCCTGACCGCTCTGGGCAGCCTGTCTTGCGGCTTCTCCCGCAGTCGTCTGCGTCAAATCAAAATCCAGCATCATCCGCGGAAACACGACCCTATGCTTTAAGATGACAAAAGGAAGTATTTTTGTTTCGCTCATAACCATCCTACCTTTTACATGTAACGGAACGAAAAAGTCTGTCACAAAAGGACGACAGACTTTTTATTTTTCTTATGCGATTTCGTTGTTCTTGTTTTTCTTACGTCCGATCCGTCCGCTCTCCACCGATGCGTCCCGGATCAGAACCGGCTTTTCGGTTCCCTCCGCCGCCTCCTTCGTTACGATACAGCGAACAACGTCCTCCTCCGAAGGGATCTCGTACATGGAATCCATCATCACCGACTCCATGATCGCACGCAGTCCTCTCGCACCGGTCTTCCGCTCACAGGAGCGGCGGGCAATGGCGCGCAGCGCCTCCGGCTCAAATTCCAGCGCGACGCCGTCCAGCTCAAACATCGTCTGATACTGTCTCGTGATCGCGTTTTTCGGCTCGGTCAAGATCCGCACCAAGGCGTCTTCATCAAGCAGATCGAGCGCCACATTGACCGGCACGCGGCCGACAAACTCCGGGATCATGCCGAATTTGATCAGATCCTGCGGAAGCACCTGCCGGAACAGCTCCCCGATATTTTCCTTATGCGCGCCGGTAATGTTGGCGTTAAAACCGATGGATTTCTCCCCGATCCGCGCCTCGACGATCTTTTCAAGACCGTCAAACGCTCCGCCGCAGATAAACAAAATATTGGTCGTATTGATATGATACATCTCCTGCTGGGGATGCTTTCTTCCGCCCTGGGGCGGCACGCTCGCATCGGTTCCCTCCAGAATTTTCAGGAGCCCCTGCTGCACGCCCTCGCCGGAAACGTCCCGCGTAATGGACGTATTTTCCGACTTCCGGGTGATCTTATCGATCTCGTCGATATAAATGATCCCGTGCTCCGCGCGCTCGATATCGTAATCGGCTGCCTGAATGATCTTCAACAGAATGTTTTCCACATCCTCGCCCACATAGCCGGCTTCCGTCAGCGCCGTCGCATCCGCGATCGCAAACGGCACGTTCAGCACCTTTGCCAGCGTCTGCGCCAAATAGGTTTTGCCGGAACCGGTGGGCCCGATCATCAGAATGTTGCTCTTTTGCAGCTCCACGTCCAGATTTTTCTGCGCCAGTACGCGCTTATAGTGGTTATAGACCGCCACGGAAAGCATCTTTTTCGCTTCGTCCTGACCGACGACATACTGGTCGAGAAACGCCTTCATCTCGGTGGGCTTGATCAGATTGATCTGCTCCTCGCCGACGACCGGCTCCTCGTCCTCATAGAACTCGTCGTCAATAATTTCGTTGCAAAGCGCAATACACTCATCGCAAATATAGATGTCTCCCGGACCGACGATCAGCTTTCTTACCTGCTCCTGCGACTTTCCGCAAAAGGAGCAGCGTTTATTGGTCGTATCGTTGATTTTTGCCATATTCGCCACCAATCTACCGCATGAAACGGCATTATCTATTTTTCACAACACTGTCGATCAACCCGTAGGCGGTCGCTTCCTCGGCGCTCATCCAATTGTCGCGCTCCGTAGCCTCGCAGATTTCCTCGTAAGGTCTTCCGCAGTTTTCCGCCAACATACGGTTCAGCTTCTCCTTGGTTTTCAGAATATGCTTTGCGGCAATCTCGATCTCGGTCGCCTGTCCCTGCGCACCGCCAAGCGGCTGATGAATCATAATCTCCGCGTTCGGCAGGGCAAAGCGCTTGCCCTTCGTGCCTCCTGCCAGCAGGAACGCGCCCATGCTCGCAGCCATACCGATACAGATCGTGGAAACGTCGCATTTGATATACTGCATCGTGTCGTAAATTGCCATGCCTGCGGTAACCGAGCCGCCGGGGCTGTTGATGTACAGGCTGATATCCTTGGAAGGGTCCTCCGACTCCAAGAACAGGAGCTGTGCGACCACAAGACTTGCGGTCACGTCGTTGACCTCCTCGCCCAAAAAGATAATGCGATCCTTCAAAAGCCGGGAATAGATATCATAGGTGCGCTCTCCGCGGCTCGTTTGCTCCAAGACATAAGGTACTAAGCTCATATTGTTCCTCCGTTCCGGCCGGATCTTTGATCCGCCTTCCATAATCACCGCTTACTGCTCTACTGCGTTGTCGGCGATCAGCGTTACGGCCTTTGCGACCGCCAGATCCATGGAGATCTGCTTCTTTTCTTCCTCGCCGAACATTTCCTTTACCTTGTCCAGTTCCATCTGGTACTGTTCCGCCATCTTCTTCATTTCCTCTTCCAGTTCCTCGTCGGAAACCGTAATGTTTTCCGCCTTTACAACGGCTTCCAGTACAAGACGCGTCTGAATGCGCTTCTCTGCCTGCGGCTTCATCTGCTCCAAGAACGTCTTCGAATCGAGACCGGTAAACTGGAAATACTGCTCCAGCTTAAGTCCCTGCATCTGGAGACGGTAAGCGAAATCCTCCGCCATCTGTCTCTGGGTACTCTCCACCATCGGCTCGGGGACGTCCATCTGCGCGTTGGCAACCGCCTGCGCAACGGCGTCGTCCTCCTTCTTTGTTCTGGCGTCCTTCTCCTTCTGCTCACTCAGCGTCTTCTTCAGATCCTCGCGATATTCCGCCAGCGTCTCAAATTCCGAAACCTCTGCCGCGAACTCGTCGTCCGCCTCCGGAAGCTCCTTCGCCTTGACGGACTTTACGGTGCACTTGAATACCGCAGGCTTTCCGGCAAGCTCCTCCGCATGGTACTCCTCCGGGAACGTCACGTTGACGTCGCAGGATTCGCCCGCGTTCTTTCCGATCAGCGCTTCCTCAAAGCCGTCGATAAAGCTGTGGGAACCGATCACGAGCGGATGGTTCTCTCCCTTGCCGCCTTCAAATGCAACGCCGTCCACAAAGCCCTCGTAATCAATGACCGCCGTATCTCCCTCGGCGATCGGACGATCCTCCACGGTGATTTCCCGCGCGTTCTGCTCGCGAACCTTGTCGATCTCCGCATCAATTTCTTCTTCGGTCACGGAAACATCCGTCTTGGCGATCACAACGCCCTTGTACTCGCCGAGCGTGACCTCCGGCTTCTTTGCGACCGTTGCGGTAAAAATAAAATCCTTGCCCTTTTCGATCTGCGAAACGTCGATGGACGGCTGGGACACAAGCTCCAGACCGCAGCCCTTGGCTGCCTCTTCGTACGCGTCCGGGATCAGCAAATTGGCGGCGTCTTCGTAAAACATTTCATATCCGTACATCTTAGCGACAAGCGCCAGCGGAGCCTTTCCCTTGCGGAAGCCCTGTACGGCAATTTTGCTTTTGTTTTTTTCATAAGCAGCCTTGATCGCTCCGTCAAATGCCTCGGCAGTACAGTCGATCGTCAGCTTCACCATATTTTTTCCTAAATCTTCTACCTGATAACCCATATCAGTATCCTCCTTAATTATGCTTTGCATTTCTCTCCTGCCGTATGTCGCTGTATAGAGTTCAACGATTCTAAATTATACCATAAGCATTTTCGAAAATCCAGCCCTTTTTTCCGAAGCATTTTCGGCGCGCAAAACGCCCCAAACCGCACGGAAAATTTCTCTCCCCGTGCAATTAGAAAAGACCCCAGACCGGCGTTGCGCTCGTTCTGAGGTCTTATTCTAACGGATGTTCCTTCCGGCTGTCTTATACTTTCCGCCGGTTATTCCCATCCACGGAGGCGCATGGCTTATTTGTTGCCTGCCATAGCCTCTTCCTGCTTCTTGATCATCTGTCTTACCATCTCTCCGCCGACAGAACCGTTCTGGGCGCTGGTAAGATCTCCGTTATAGCCCTGCGTCAAAGGAACGCCGATTTCCGATGCAACTTCCATCTTAAAACGATCCATTGCTTCCTTTGCCTGAGGCACAGTCATCTTAGAACCACTCTTGTTGCTTGTCATAATCTTTCCTCTTTCTGTACTGCGTCATTTTTTCTGGAGTCGGCTGCAGTACTAGCCCGACTTTGACGACGTCGTCAGCCGATTTATATTCTCCAAACCGAAGCTATTAAGTTTCACCGTTCCTCTTCGGTTCGGAGAAGCCGTTTGCTCTGATTTGGTAGTCCTAGTATGTCACAACTCCGAAAAAATATATTGGAAATCCATGGGGATTTTTCGATCAGTAATTCATTGCTTTCTGTTCAAAATAAGCCTGCGGCTTTCCGCATACGGCGCAGACTTCCGGCGCTTCGCGTCCAACGACGAGGTGACCGCAGTTTCGGCAGATCCACATCGTCTGCTCCGCCTTTGCGAATACCTTCTGCATTTCCACGTTGTCCAGCAGCTTCTTGTAGCGCTCCTCGTGGGCGCGCTCGACCTCGCCCACCAGCCGAAAGCGCGCGGCAAGCTCCGCAAAGCCCTCCTGCTCGGCCTCCTCCGCAAAGCGCTTATACATATCGGTCCATTCGTAATTTTCGCCCTGAATGCCGGACTGTAAATTCTTTGTCGTGCCGCCCAGAAGCCCCAGCGCCGTAAACCAAAGCTTTGCGTGCTCCTTCTCGTTCGCCGCCGTTTCCTCAAAGATCGCCGCAATCTGCTCGTAGCCCTCGTGCTTTGCCACCTCGGCAAAATAGGTGTATTTGTTTCTCGCCTCGCTCTCTCCGGCAAAGGCCGCCACCAGATTCGCCTCGGTCTTCGTTCCGGCAAGCGTCCGTTCCCCGCCCGGCGCCAAACGTACCGGCGTCGTTTCGGTGATCTTCTGAACGATCGGCTCAAAAACGCCGCTGCCGTGCTTGCAGACCGGACAGACGTAACCGTCCGGAAGCTTCTCGCCTTCATATATATAACCGCAGACCGTGCATCGGAAACCGCTCTTTACCGGAGCGTCCGGCTGCTGCGCCTGCGCCGCCGCCGTCCGGATGCGTTCGCGGTATTCCTCGTAGGTCAGGGACGGCGTCTCCGAAAGCACCTTTCCCTCGTTCAGCTGACAGACGAAAACCGTATGGCTCTCCAGATGCATCCGATCGACCACGCTACCCGCGAAGAAGGCGTTCGCCATACTCGTCAGATACACGCAGCCGTTCTGCGCCGCGCCGAATGCAAAGCTCCCGTCAAACTTGTCCGCATCGCGCCCGCTCTGATAGCCGAACTGCGCGATCAGCTCCTTGCTGGCGTCCTGCGACAGCACCGAAACCGCCATTTGCCCGGACGCTTCGAGCATTTCGTGCGTCAGGTGCTTTCGGTTGACGCTGACCAAAACTCTGCACGGCTCCTCGGTGACCTGCATCACCGTATTGACGATGCAGCCGTAATCCTTTCCGTCCTTTTTTGTGGTGAGCAAAAACAAACCGTAACTGATTTTTCCCAAGATCTGTTGTTCCATCGTTCCCTCCGTTAGCGTTTTTCTAAAAGCAGGATGTGCAGACAGAGGAAAAATATGCAAAAAATGAGGCGTATTATTTTTTTTGCGCGACATAAAATTTAACAAACTGCTGCGAGCGTCCGTCATGCTGTCCAAATTGATCGTCTGGAACCGGCTGCTGTGGGGCGGTCCGATCCTGCTTCTGCTCTTTGCGACCCACGTTTCCTTTACTCTGCGTTCCCGTTTCGTGCAGAGGCACACCGGCAGAGCGCTGAAAAATCTGTTTCACCCAAGCGACGAAAAGCGGCACGACTCGGTCTGGTCGGCGCTTACGACGACGCTTGCCGCCACCCTCGGCACGGGCAACATCATCGGCATGTCCACCGCCGTGGCGCTCGGCGGTCCCGGCGCGGTATTCTGGTGCTGGCTTACCGGCGTATTCGGCATGGCGACCACCTATGCCGAATGCAACCTCTCCCTGCAGCATGCGCGGGAGCAGGGCGGCGAGAAGGGCCCGATGCACCTGCTGCGTTCCGTCCTGCACAAACCGCTGCTCGCATGGCTGTTCGCCGCCGCCGTTATGCTTGTGGCTCTCGTGGTCAGCGCCACGCTCCAATCCAACGCGCTGGCGTCCTCCGCGCATACGCTCCTCCGGCTCCCCAACGCCGCCGCCGGAGTCGTCAGCGCGCTTTTGCTGGCGCTCGTCCTGTTCGGCGCCGCCCGCGGCATCGAGCGCGTATGCGGCGTCTTGGTACCCGCCATGAGCCTGTTCTTTTTCGGCGGATGCGTGCTTCTGCTGCTGACGCATCTCTCCGCGCTGCCCTCCGCCGCCCTGTCCATTCTGCGCGGAGCCTTTTTCCGCGGAGAGCTGCCGTCGCGCACCGTGCTGGGCGGTCTTACGGGCTATTCGGTGCAGTACGCGCTTCGTCAGGGCGTTGCCAAGGGCTTGTTCACAAACGAGGCGGGACTTGGCACCGCCACGCTCACAGCCGTGGAAAATAAGGATTCCACGATTGTAGAACAGTCGCTTTTTTCCATGCTTGCCACGTTCTTCGACACGGTCGTGCTCTGCGGTCTTACCGGGCTGATGCTCGTCGCCTGCCTCCAATCCGACCCGCAGACGTTTCTCGGCGCCTCCGACGGCGATCTGGTGACCGTGGCCTTTTCCACGCTGCCGCTGCTCGGCGAAGCCATGCTGCACGTCAGCATCATCACGTTTGCCTTTGCCACGCTGCTGGGCTGGTGCTTTTTAGGCGAAAAAGCGGCGGACGATCTCGCCGGCGCCGCCGGAAAGAAAGTCTACCGCTTTGGTTATCTGCTTATGATCGTGGTGGGCTCCGTCATGAACCGGAGCCTCATCTGGGAGCTGACCGATTTTTTCAACCTGTTTCTGCTGCTTCCCAACCTATATCTGCTGTTCTGCATGCGCAGACAGGTCATTTATCCGAGCGCCGAAACCGGATCGTCTCCGCGACCCGATCCGCCTCGCTCTGCCCTTGGAGCAGCGCAAGCAGATGCAGCGCAAAAGGAAGCGACGCGCCCATCCCCTCTGCCGTAACGATAAATCCGTCCTGTACCACCGGAAGCTCGCTCTTATGCGCGCCCAACAGCTTATCCTCAAAGCCCGGATAGCAGGTAGCCTGCTTGCCCTTCAGCAGACCGTTCATACCGAGGACGCTGGGCGCGGCGCAAATGGCGGCAATGTACTTCTCCGCATCGCGGTAACGGAGCAGAAGCTCCCGAAGCCCCTCGTGCGCCATCAGCGCGTTCGTTCCCTGAAGTCCGCCGGGCAGCACGAGCATATCGCCGTCCATATAGTCTTCGTCATTATTAAAAACCGAATCCGCTTCCACCGAGATTTTGTGCGATCCGACGATCTGCGTCTTTCCGGTAATGGAGAGCATGCATACCTCCACGCCGCCCCGGCGCAGCACATCGACCGCAGTCAAGCCCTCGATCTCCTCAAATCCGTTTGCGAGAAAAAGATAAATCTTTGCCATAACCAATCCTCTCTTTCCTGTGTATGTATATGTATGTCCTTGTTGGGACGAGTGTAGCACACTCCATGCAAAAAAGCAAAGACTTTCTCCCCTTTTTCCGGCTTTCGAAGTATCGTTTTCTCCATGAAAGGCTAAAATAATTCATTGTTTTTTCCGCCTTGCTTTGCTATCCTGTTCTCATAAAACAGAACGCACGCTTACCGCATCGTAAGCTATTATTGGAGGTATTTATGACAACAAAAAAGCTGGCTCTTTTCCCCGAGGTGGAAAAAAGCAGGATCAACAGGGAGATCTACGGACATTTCTCCGAGCATCTCGGCCGCTGCATTTATCAGGGCATCTATGTGGGAGAAGCTTCCGAGATCCCCAACGTCAACGGCATGCGTACCGACGTGGTGGAAGCCCTGAAGGAGCTTGACATTCCGGTGCTGCGCTGGCCGGGCGGCTGCTTCGCCGACGAATATCACTGGAAAAACGGCGTCGGCCCCAAGGAGGAGCGCGCCACGATGATCAACACCCATTGGGGCGGCGTGACCGAGGACAACAGCTTCGGCACGCACGAATTTATGGAGTTGTGCGATCAGCTCGGCTGCGAGCCTTACATTGCCGGAAATCTCGGCTCCGGAACCGTTCGCGAGCTGTCGGAGTGGGTCGAGTACATGACCTCGGACAACGTTTCCCCCATGACCGACTGGCGGAAGAAAAACGGACGCGAAAAGCCTTGGAAGCTGCGCTATCTCGGGATCGGAAACGAAAACTGGGGCTGCGGCGGAAATATGACGCCCGAATATTACGCCAACCTGTACCGCCACTATCAGACCTATTGCCGGAATTACGGCGACAACCGGCTCTACAAGGTGGCATGCGGCCCCAACGGAGACGACTACGAATGGACGGAAAAGCTCATGCAGATCATCAAGCCGTGGCACGCGAACGCCATCAGTCTGCACTACTACACCGTTCCGTTCAGCTGGGAGAAAAAGGGACAGGCGACCGTATTTGACGAGAACGGCTACTATGCGACAATCGCATGCACGCGCCGCATCGAGGAGATCATCACCCGGCATCTGGACATCATGAGCAAATACGATCCGGAACACAAGATCGGCCTGATCGTAGACGAATGGGGCTGCTGGTGGGACGTTGAGCCGGGTACGAACCCGGGCTTCCTGTATCAGCAGAACACGATGCGCGACGCCGTCGTTGCCGCCGTGAACCTGAATATCTTCAACGCGCACGCCGACCGCATCGTAATGGCAAACATCGCTCAGGTCGTCAACGTGCTGCAGTCGGTCATTCTGACGGACGGCGTACATATGCTGAAAACTCCGACCTTCCACGTTTTCCGCATGTTCAAGGACCATCAGGATGCGACCTCCATTACCCATGTGCTGGAGGATTCCACAACGACGCACGGGGACGTAACGATCCCCGACCTGTCGGTCTCCGCCTCCAAAAAGGACGGCAGCCTGACCGTGACGCTCTGCAACGCAAGCCTTTCCGAAACCTACGGGCTTGACACGCAGGTTTCCGGCGGCTTTGAGACGTGCAGCGCCGAGATCCTGACCGGCGCGATGGACGCTTACAACAGCTTCGAAAATCCTACGACTGTAGAACCCAAGAGCTATAACGGTTTTGAGAAAACCGACGACGGGCTGCTCGTGACGCTCCCGCCCTGCTCCATCGTAACCTTAAAGCTGAAATAAGCAGAACGCTCATCCGAACGCCCGGCTTCTCCCTGAGGATTCGGGCGTTCGTTTTCCAAACGGAGGTTTTCATGGATTCCCGTCCCTTTTGCCGCAAATGCCTGATGGAAGGCGTTTCCGAAGAAGCGCTGACCGAAAAAATAAAGGCTTATCTGGACGCCCTGCCCGCCGACCAACGAACCGGCGGCGAACAGTACCAGATACGCCTTTCTCTTTGCGAAGCCTGCCCGAATCTTGCAAACGGGCTCTGCCGTCTGTGCGGCTGCTTTGTCTTATACCGCGCCGGAAAGCTGGCGTCCCATTGTCCGGACGCCGTTCCCAAGTGGTGAGCCCTTTCAGCGCTCCTTCATCGGCACATAAGGCTTTTCCTCGCAGACGCTCTTATATGCGGGACGAATGATCTTTCCTGCGTTGATCAGCTCCTCCATCCGATGCGCGCTCCAGCCCACGATTCTTGCCATGGCAAAAATCGCGGTATACATTTCGTCGGGAAGTCCCAGCATCCGATACGCCAGACCGCTGAAAAAGTCCACATTTGCGCTGACACCCTTGTAGATGCGGCGTTCCTCGCCGATAATAACCGGAGCCAGACGCTCGACGCGGGCATAGAGCGCATATTCCCGCTCCATTCCCTTTTCTGCCGCCAGCTTTTCCACAAAGCTGTGGAAAACTCTGGCACGTGGGTCGGATACCGAATAGATCGCATGACCCATTCCGTAGATCAGCCCCGCCCGGTCAAAGGCTTCTTTATGTAACAGCTTCCGCAGATATTCGGAAACCTCCTCTTCGTCCTCCCAGCAGTTCAGATTCTGCTTCATATCCTCAAACATCTGCACGACCTTAACGTTGGCGCCGCCGTGCTTCGGTCCCTTCAAAGAACCGAGCGCCGCCGCGATGACCGAGTAGGTGTCCGTTCCGGACGAGGTCACCACATGGGTCGTAAACGAGGAATTGTTGCCGCCGCCGTGCTCCGCGTGAAGCACCAGCGCCGTATCAAGCACCTTTGCCTCCAGCTCGGTATACTGGCAGTCCTCGCGCAGCATATAGAGAATATTTTCCGCCATCGAAAGCTCTTTCTTCGGCTTGTGGATCACCAAATTCTGATCCGCATAGTAATACTGGGCAGCCTGATACGAATAGACCGTCAGCATGGGAAACATTGCGATCAGCTGCAGGCACTGGCGCAGCACGTTCGGAAGCGAAGTGTCGTCCGCCCGGTTATCGTAGGAATACAGCGTCAGCACACTGCGCGCAAGCGCGTTCATCAGATCCCGGCTGGGCTTTTTCATAATCACGTCCCGCACAAAGCTGTTCGGCAGGGAGCAATAGCCCGCCAGCACCTTCCGGAAACGCTTCAGCCTCTCCTTATCCGGCAGCTCGCCGAACAGCAGCAGATACGCCGTTTCCTCAAAGCCAAAGCGCTGGTCTGCCATATACCCGCGAATCAGCTCCTCCACGTCATAGCCCCGATAAAACAGCTTACCGTCACAGGGAACCGTTTTCCCGTCCACCTCTTTTGTGGAGCGAATCTCCGATATTTCGGTCAGACCGGTCAGCACGCCCTTTCCGTTCAGGTCGCGCAGCCCCCGTTTTACCTCATACCGCGTATACAGTTCCGGGTCGATATTGCTGTTTGCGCAACAAATATCCGTCAGTTCCAGAACGTCCTTTGTAATTTCCGAAAAATCCCTTTTTTTCGCCATAGCACTCCTCCGTGTCCCATAAACAAACCGCGTCAAAGCACCTGCCGGTGAATGACATGCTGCGTTAAATCTTCTCGAAGTACTCTACGTTTACGGCAAAAATAACCGCGCCGCCGACTTCCGCGTTTACCGGCATCGGCATATAACTGTCCATCATCTCCGACCCGCCCATTGGGATGGACATATTGCAGGTGATCTGCTGTCTGGGGCCGCAGGTTTCTTCGATCAAGCGAACCGCCTGCTCCACCTTCTCGTCATCGGTACAAAACATCAGCGTCGTATTGCCCCGGCGCATAAACCCGCCCGTTGTGGAAAGCTTCGTTACCTGAAAGCCGTCCTTGTTCAGCCTTGAGATCACATGATCGCAGTCTTCGTCCCGAATGATCGCATAAACTAACTTCATATTTTTTCCCCCTGTGGTTGAAGTAAAAGTATCGAGTAATACCATTATACAGGAAAACCCGTGAATATGGAAATAAAATTTTTCGAAACCTTCCCTGATATTTCCTTTGTTTTTCTCTCTTGACATTATTTGCAAAAAAACCTAGAATCATGCTTGACCAACGCTTTGAGGGCACAAATTTTATGTAGATTTTTTCGGAGGAAAATGATTATGGTTCCTGTTCTTTTACTGCTGCTTGGCTTTGTCCTTTTAATTAAAGGCGCGGACTTTTTCGTGGACGGCAGTTCCGCCATTGCAAAGACCTTCAAAATCCCCCCGGTCATCATCGGACTGACCATCGTGGCGCTCGGCACAAGCGCGCCGGAAGCCGCGGTCAGCATTCAAGCCGCAATGAACCAAAACAATGCGATCTCCGTCAGCAACGTGATCGGCTCCAATCTGTTTAACCTTTTGATGGTCATTGGCTGCTGCGCCGTTCTGAAAAAAATGAACGTGGACAAGTCCATCCTCCGACGGGATTTTCCTCTCTGCATTTTTGTCACCGCGCTGACCGTCTTTTTCCTCCGGGACCGCGGGCTGAGCCGCACGGAGGGCGTGATCCTGCTGCTCCTGTTTTTTGTCTATCTGACCGTCATTGTGATCGCGGCGATCAAAAATAAAGAAGTCGGAGAAGACTCCATTAAGCCTTTGCCGGTTTGGCTGAGCCTCGTCTACATCGCGCTGGGACTTGTGGGCGTCGTCTGGGGCGGCGATCTGGTCGTGGACAACGCCTCCCGCATTGCCGAACGGCTCGGCATGAGCTCCACGCTGATCGGCCTGACGATCGTCGCGCTCGGCACCTCGCTGCCGGAGCTTGTTACCTCCCTTGTCGCCAGTGCAAAAGGCTCCAGCGACTTGGCGATCGGCAACGTGATCGGCTCCAATATCTGCAATATCCTGTTTGTGCTGGCGGCCTCGGCTTCCATTTCCCCGATGAAGGGGATCTCCGCGGATTCGCTGATCGACGGCGCCGTCTGCCTCGGCGTCACGGTGCTGATGTATCTGATGTGCTTCCGCAAAAAGCAGTTCAGCCGAGCGCAGGGAGCCGTCTGCATCGTGATCTATCTGGTATACACCGCCTATATTCTGCTGCGCAATTATAACCTGCTGCCCTTCTGAGCAGGCTCTGCGGAACACCGTATTTCATCCCGAAGGAGACGCCTATGACCGAATCGGCCCAAATTCAAAGACAGCTTTTTTCCTTACAGGACGTTCCCTACGGGGATTTTCAGGCGCGGCTCCTTCCGACCGTGCCCCGGGAGCGCATCATCGGCGTCCGCACCCCGGCGCTCCGCAAGCTCGCCAAAGAGCTTTCCAAAAATCCGGAGACGGAAGCCTTTCTGAACGAGCTTCCTCACCGCTATTTCGAAGAAAACCAGCTCCATGCCTTTCTTTTGGAAAGCGAGAAGGACTATGACGCCTGCATTCGCCGCCTGAACGCGTTCCTGCCCTATGTGGACAACTGGGCGACCTGCGATCAGATGTGCCCCAAGGCGCTGGAAAAGCACGCCGACGCTCTGCTCCTGCAGATCCGCCTCTGGCTTGCCTCGCCCCATCCGTATACCGTCCGCTTTGCGATCGGTCTTCTAATGCGCTATTATCTGGATGAGCGCTTTGCCCCGGAATATCCGAATCTTGTCGCCTCGATCGTTTCCGAAGAATATTACGTCAACATGATGGTCGCTTGGTACTTCGCCACGGCGCTTGCCAAGCAGTACGAAAGCATTCTTCCTTACTTAAAGGAAGGAAGGCTGGAAACATGGACCCACAATAAGACGATCCAAAAAGCGGTGGAGAGCTACCGCATCCGTCCCGAACAAAAAGAGGAGCTTCGGGCGCTTCGCAGAAAATAATTCAAAAAATCCCCAACCCAAACACGTTTCCGACGTATAAGTAAGCGAGATCAAGAAGGAGGAGGAAACGTTGAAGAAGAACTCTTTGGTTCTAAAGTGTCAGAGAGGCGACAAACAGGCGTTTGAAGAACTCATCCGCTTATATTATCCGTACGTTTCCGGCTTTCTTCGGAAAACGACTGCGGACGATACGCTGGCAGAGGATCTGACGCAGGACACCTTTCTTAAAATGATCCGCAGCATTGAAAAATACGATCCGAACGGCAGCGCCGCATTCGGAACGTGGCTTGTTACCATCGCAAAGAACTGCTATATCGACCATCTGCGCCGAAACCGCGTCTATCCGGAAGCTATCGAGGCTCTGCCCCTTACGGACAATCGGAACGTCGCCCTCGAGGTCGAGCAAAAGCTTCAGTATGAAGAGCTGCTCCGGGCTATGGAAACCCTCCCGCCGGAGCAAAGACTTGCAATTCGCCTGAAATACGAAGAAGACATGACGCTTTCAGAAATCGCGGAACGGTTCGGTGTGCCGCCCAAAACCGTGAAAAGCCGCATTCATGAGGGCACGGTAAAGCTCCGAAAGCTGCTCAAAAAGAAAGAAGGGACGGAAAACATATGACTCCGAATGCAGATCGCCTGATCCAAAATCTAACGCCGGACATCGACAAAAAATGCGAAGAGCTGCAAGCCCGCCGAAAAGAAAAGCTGCAGACCAGACTGTTCGCGCTCCTCTGCGCATTTGTCGCGGTCGTCCCGGCGCTGCTGGTGTTTATCGGTCTTTCCCTGACCGTATTGATCGCGCCGGTTCTGTTTATGTCGCTCAGCATAGTAACGCTTTTACCGGTTCTTTTGCACGAGCAAACCGAAGAACAAGGAGGAAAAATCTATGAACAAGCTTGAAAAGCTGCTTTCCAAATGGAATTTCAGGAAGATCGCCGTTGTTTATCTCATTGCGGCTCTGGTCAGCGGCATTGCATGCGCCGCAACCGTGGGCATTCTTTATCGGGAGCGCCTGAACTTTGCATGGCAGTATTCCCGTTTGGAGGAAGCCCTCGAAAAGGAGGACGAGGAAACCCTTCGCGCGGCGGTCGATAAAACTGCCGCGGCGTCCGACGACGTGATCGACATCCTCGTGCTGAGCGACGACAACCGCGTGATCTACTCTGCCAAGGATTCCGAATTTGCCGGAGCTTCGCTTATGCTTACAAAGGTCGGCGAGGAAAAGAAATACCTTGCGTCCGCCGAGCATCCCGACAGCGTATTCCAATATGTAAAAGGCGACGAATTTATGCTCAACTCCATCCTGAACAAGGATTTCAGCGAGATCCGGGAGGACTATGAGGACGACAGCTTCTTTGAAAGCGATCTCTCTTCGAAAACGATCTATATGCTGAGCTGCATCCGGCACCACGAGAGCGACCCGAAGATTTATGTGATCAATGCGCCCACCTCGGTGCCGGGGGGGATAACCGCCCTGAAGGCAGCGGCGGCGCTCGCTATGCTGTTCTTTTGTATCTATTGGGTATTGATCGCGCTTTGGATGTATCGGGATGCCGCAAAATCCAAGCTCTCGCCGATTTATTGGGGGCTGATCGGGATATTTACCAATTTGATCGGGCTGATTGTTTATAAAATATACAAGAGAAATACCGCCGTCTGCACTGCCTGCGGCGCATCGCAGAGCACGGGACATCTGTACTGCTCCTACTGCGGCTCCCAGCTGGGAACGCGCTGCGAGAGCTGCGGCGGCAAGGTTAGCCCAAGGGACAGCTTCTGTCACCAATGCGGAAGCAAACTCAAATAATCCGTTCGCTCTGCGATTTTCTTTTGCCCCCGGTTTTTGCCGGGGGCTTTTTTGTTTCTTCCTCTACCAACCGATTCGTTTTTTCTGCGTGTAACAGGCAGAAATGCAAAAGAAGAGGTGAATTTTATGGAAGTAATCCAATTCATTAACTGCGTCATCCTGCTGCTGTTCTTCTCCTTCTACGCTTACCAGTTTGCGTATATCCCAATCTCGCTCTTCCGGAAGCCCAAGCCGCAGGCGGATGCCCGGCCCCATCGGTATGCGGTTTTAATCGCAGCGAGAAACGAAGAGCATGTGATCGGAAATCTGATCGACAGCCTCAAGGAGCAGACCTATCCGGCAGAGCTGTTCTCCGTCTATGTGGCGGCGGACAACTGCACCGACCGAACCGCGGAGGTTGCCGAGGCGCATGGGGCGGTCGTCTACGAACGCTTTGACCGAAAGCTGGTCGGAAAAGGCTATGCCCTTCGTTTTCTTCTGGAAAAAATCCCTGAGTCTTACGACGCTTATATCGTCTTTGACGCTGACAACATTGTGGACAAGAACTATATCTCCGAAATCAACAAAACCTTTTCCTCGAGTTTTGAGATTATTACCGGCTATCGAAACTCCAAAAATTACGGGGACAACTGGATCTCCGCCGGCTACGGGCTTTGGTTTTTAAGAGAGGCGCGGTATTTGAACTGCCCCCGCTCTTTGGTGGGCAGCAGCTGCGGCGTTTCCGGCACAGGCTTTCTTTTCTCCGACCGCGTTCTCAAAAAATGCGGCGGCTGGAATTTCTTCCTTCTGACCGAGGACATTGAGTTCGCCGCCCACAGCATTGTCAGCGGCGAAAAGATCGGCTATTGTCCCACCGCCGTATTTTACGACGAACAGCCCACAAGCTTCCGACAGTCCGTCCGCCAGCGAATGCGCTGGGTGCAGGGCTATCTGCAGGTGCTCCGCAAATACGGCACGGCGCTTCTGCGGGGCTGCTTCCGAGGAGACTTCTCCTGCTTTGATATGCTGATGAACATTGCGCCTGCCGCGCTGCTCTCGTGGATAAGCATTGTGGTGAACCTTGCTGCGGCGGGAGTCAGTCTTCGAAACGGAACCGGACCGCTTACGGTGCTGTTATCTGCCGGTCAGAATCTTTTGGGTCTGTGCCTGACGGTCTTTCTGCTTGGTCTTATTACAACGATCACCGAATGGAAACATATCGAATGCGGGACGGGGCGGAAAATCCTCTCCATATTTACCTTTCCCGTCTTTATGCTGACCTATATTCCGATTTCGGTAGCCGCCTTCCTCTGTAAACCGGGCTGGAAGCCCATCGTCCACAGCAGAGCCGTCTCCATCCGCGAGCTGCAATGCGAAAGCGCGGCGGAAAGGAGGTTTCTATGACGGATTTTATTCAAGCACTGGACTGGTCGATCTTGCACGGAATACACAATAAGCTCCAATGCGCCTTTTTGGATTTTCTGATGCCGAAGATCACCCTGCTTGGCGACGGCGGTGCGGTCTGGCTCCTGTCGGCTTCCGGGCTGATACTGTCCAAGAAATACCGAAAATATGGTTTTGTTATGCTGGGAGCGCTGGCAGTCGGCGTCCTGATCGGCAACCTCTGGCTCAAGCCGTTTATTGCGCGTTCCCGTCCCTGTTGGCTGGAAGACGCTGCGCTGTTGATCAAAAACCCTTCGGATTATTCCTTTCCGTCCGGGCACACGCTTTCGTCTGTGATCGGCGCTTTTGTCCTTACCGCCGCAAACCGCAGATTCGGTTATTTCGCGATCCCGACCGCAGCGCTGATCGCCTTCTCAAGGCTATATCTTTATGTGCATTTCCCCTCAGACGTTCTGGCGTCCGTAATTCTCGGCGTCTGCACTGGCGCGGCTGCCGCGGGGCTGTGCAAGAGACTTGAGAAAGGAATGCGGGCAAAAGACGCAAAAAACCCGGCGTGACCTCCGTCACACCGGGTTTTCCTCATTTTTACCCAAATTTGATCAGATCTTGCCGTCGGAACCAAGAACATTGACGATCTTATGAGCGACCATATCCTTAACGGCCTGACGTGCCGGCTTCAGATACTGGCGGGGATCGAAGTGATCCGGATGAGCGTCAAAGTATTCGCGGATCGTAGCGGTGATCGCAAGACGGATATCGGAGTCGATGTTGATCTTGCAGACAGCCATCTTTGCCGCCTCACGCAGCATTTCCTCCGGAATACCGATCGCATCCGGCATTGCGCCGCCGTGTGCGTTGATCTTCTGTACGAATTCCTGCGGAACCGAAGAGGAACCGTGAAGAACGATCGGGAAACCGGGCAGACGCTTGGAAACCTCCTCCAGAACGTCGAAACGAAGCTGCGGCTTTGTTCCCGGCTTAAACTTGTATGCGCCGTGAGAAGTTCCGATCGCGATTGCAAGAGAGTCGCAGCCGGTACGGTCAACAAATTCCTCAACCTCTTCCGGACGGGTGTAGCTGGAATCCTCAGCGGATACGTTAACGTCGTCCTCTACGCCTGCCAGCGTTCCAAGCTCGGCCTCTACAACAACGCCGTGCGCGTGTGCGTAATCAACGACCTTCTTTGCAAGCTCTACGTTCTCGTCGAACGGAAGGGAGGAGCCGTCGATCATGACCGAGGTAAAGCCTCCGTCGATACAAGCCTTACAGGTCTCGAAATCCGGGCCGTGATCCAAATGCAGAGCGATCGGGATATCCGGGCAGTTTTCAACGGCAGCCTGAACCATCTTTACCAGATAGTTGTGGTTTGCATAAGCACGGGCTCCCTTGGAAACCTGAAGAACAACCGGGCTTTTCAATTCCTGACAAGCTTCGGTAATTCCCTGAACAATTTCCATGTTGTTCACATTGAAAGCGCCGATAGCGTAACCGCCGTCGTAAGCCTTCTTAAACATTTCAGTCGTAGTAACTAATGCCATGAGTGATCTTCCTTTCTTTGTAAAAAGTGGAATTGTAATTCATCCATTATTCTATCAGTATGCCCCGGCAAAATCAAGCCCAAGCGAGAAAAATCTTGGGAATTTTCTGTTCCGGCGGTTTTTTTGCATCGAAAAAAAATAAAAGAAAGGGGTTGACTTTTCATTTTCCCCATAATATAATGAGAATCGCTTCAAACGGGGTGTGGCTCAGTTTGGCTAGAGTGCTTGATTTGGGATCAAGAGGTCGCAGGTTCAAGTCCTGTCACCCCGACTCCCTGTTTGCTGCTCTATAAGACCGATGCGGGTGTAGTTCAATGGTAGAACACTAGCCTTCCAAGCTAGACACGTGGGTTCGATTCCCATCACCCGCTTTTTTTGTGCCTGAAAGCACAAAAAATCACGCCCCAACATTTTAACATTTTTCGCAATTTTACCCCTTTACAAGGGAATGCGTTTTATGTATAATGTAAAGCGTGTCTTGCGGAGCCGGTCTGTAGGCGAACGGCTTACCCGCCGAAACGTAAGAACTTGTGCTAGTAGCTCAGTTGGATAGAGCAACGGCCTTCTAAGCCGTGTGTCGGGGGTTCGAATCCCTTCTGGCACAATCGGAGTTCTCTTTTGAGTTCTCTTTCATTGATGATATGGTGGATATAGCGCAGTTGGTTAGCGCGCCAGATTGTGGCTCTGGAGGCCTAGGGTTCGAATCCCTATATCCACCCTTGGAAAGCCTTTTGCAGAACAAAAGGCTTTTCTACTATCCTTTGGGCTATCGCCAAGCGGTAAGGCACAGGGTTTTGATCCCTGCATCTCGCTGGTTCGAATCCAGCTAGCCCAGTAACAAAGTCTCTTGCGAGATTCTCCGCCTGCGGCGGGTCGCTCCAGCGACACGGTTCCTCTCCGCCGCAGTGCGATCCTCAGCGGAGCTTTTTCTATGGGAAACGCAGTTTCCTATAGAAGAACAAAGAATCTCGCTTGCGAGATTCTCCGCCTGCGGCGGGCTGCGCAGCAGCACCTTCCTCTCCGCCGCAGTGCGATCCCCGCGGAGCGTTTTTTGTTTCATAGGACGCATTTTCCTATGAAATAAAAAAACGTCTTTTGTCCGTCTGGGCAAAAGGCGTTTTTTCTTCTCTCTCCGCTCCCGCACTTCCCCAAAAATGATGGAGGCACGGCAAAAACGACCGGCGAGGCGTATTGGGGCGGCGCTTTTTTAGGCGGCGCTTCCCCTATATGATCTGCACGAGCTTTTTGCAGAGCGTCACAAGGTCGTAGCGGATCCCCTTGCGGCTGCGCCAGCCTCTTTGATCCCAGCTCTCCGAAGAAAGATCGTCTCCGCCGTAGATCAACGCGCCGTAGGCAAAGCCGCGGAACCGAGCAACCGCAAGGCAGCCCGCCTGTTCCATCTCGACGATCTTTGCGCCCTCCGCTTTCCGCAGAGCGACCTTGTCTTTCGTTTCTCTGAAAATCGCATCAGTGGTCCATGTCAGTCCCCGAAGGTAGGAAATCGAATTTCGGTCCAGATATTCGGTGATCGTTTTCGTCACCTCGGGATCGGCATATATGTATCTGGACGGCTCGATATAGTGATAAGAGAAGCCCTCGTCGCGAATCGCACCGTCCACGACCAAGATCTGCCCCACCTCGATGTTTTTATCGAGAACGCCTCCTCCGCCGCAAAACATCACCTTATGGATCCCCATGGCATGGAACAAGTCCAGATTGCCTGCGCAGGCAGGGCATCCCACCTGTCCGAGGGTGATCAGAACGTCCGAATCCGCAAAGCGATAGACGCAAAGCGGATTTTCCCCGGCGATTGTTCTTTCGACGGTGATCCTTCCTTCTTCGGTCAGCTTCTGCATCACCTCCGGGAAAAACGTAACGATCAGTTTGTCGGACGGGAAATTTTTTTCAGCATTTTCTTCAGCCCAACTGGTCGGATTCAGCTTCGCGACCTTGTTCTCGTCATACTCCAAGATCGGGTAAAGCTCCCGCCGGAGCATAGGCTCCTCCGTCGCCTCCCGCGATGGTTTTTTATCCTTTCCCGAAATTTCTTCTGTCAAAGGCATGATTTTTCCCCCTCAATAATCAAGTTCATGCTCTATTTTACTCCTAAACCAATTGCATTTGTTTTTTCAACCCACTCGCTCACACTTAACACAAAGGTGTGCAAACCGGACTCTCTCTTAAAGTGGTCGAATTCGACCACTTTGAAGCCACCGTTATACATTTGCTCCCATGTTCCAAGAAATTCCAATGTATTCCTATTGCGAATCCAATTTTTAACAACATCCGCAGCTCTGACATTATCCGACTTTGCCGCAGCGATATCCGTAATGCATATATAATCATCGAAATCCGTCTGCGATACCATAATGGGAGCATCGCAAACCATAATCCTTCTATTCTGAGGCATCTGCCGTCTCCTTCCGTCTATTCAACTCCCCCCTACGGTCGCTTCGGCGTCGTCTTGCTCTTTGCAATCTCCAAAAAGCTCTTTGCCAGCGCGCTGTCGTTGATCTTGCAGGTAGAACGGTTATAAATCGACCAAGACAAATTTTCGGTATAGTTGATGTCCCACAGAATCGGGCAGATACCCGCGTCGTAAGCGGTCCTGCATACGGTGGAGAGGAAATTCCGGATCTGCTCCTGCGTCTTGTTCTTCGTGACGCAGCCGTATTCGCCCATAATGACCGGAATGCCTTTTGCGATAAAGGTATCGTAAAGCTGACGCATATACCCCTTCAGCTCCGCCAGATCGCCGGCGCTGCCCCATTCGGTCTGCACCTTGCCCCAGCTCTCGTCCTTTTCGAGGATGCAGAAGCCCGCCGGCGTATAGTAGTGGATCGACACCGCCATCCGTCCCGCCGGATCGGAGGGCATCTGAAACAGCTTGTCGCAGGTCAGAGAAATGTCGGTCGCATAGCCCGCGATCAAAAGATGCCGCTTGGCGTTGTTGCCGCCGCTCCCCCGCACCACATCCACAAACTTCTGGTTGATCTCGTTCAAAAGCGCGTAAGCGGCGCTTTTGCCGGACGTTCCGCCGTAGCGGTTCCAAATGTCGTTCCAGCAGCCCTCCTCGTTCAGCGATTCGAACATCAGGCGGTCGCCGTAAGCGCCGAACGCGTCGCAGAGCTGCGTCCACATGCGGGTATAGCGGTACATGCATTCCGATTTCTCGGTCGAAAACTGCGACCACCAGCCGCCGTCCCAGTGAATGTTTATAATGACGTACATATCGTTGGAGATCGCCATATCGACGACTTCCTTCACGCGCTTCAAATAGGCCGGACTGATCGTGTAGTCGTCTCCCATCATGTTCGACCAAGCCACCGGGATCCGCAGAACGCCAAAGCCCGCCTCCGCCATTCCGGCGATCATCTTCTCGGTAATGACCGGGCTGCCCCATGCCGTTTCGTAGCTCCGGGGCGTGTTGCCGGTGATCCAGTCGCCGCACGACTCAAACGTATTGCCGAGGTTGATTCCGATCCCCATATCGCGCACAAGCTCCATCGTCGTCAAATCCCGCATCTCGTTCGAATTGCCCGTCGGACCGGTGGGCGCTTTCGTGGGCGTGAGCTGCGGCGCCTTGGTCGGCGTATTGCCCGCCGCCTTCGTCGGAGACGGCGCTTTGGTGGCGGTCGGCGCTTTCGTAGCGGTGGGCTCCGTCGCTCCGGTCGGTTCGGCTCCCGCCGTCGGTTCCGCGCCGCCGCTGAGGTCCGGCGCGGCGCTCGGCGTGGGCTCAGGCTCCCCGGTCAGTTCCGCCTCGTGGGTCGGCGTCGCTCCGGTCAGTTCCGTCGTTCCGGTCGGCTCGCCTGTCGTCGGTTCTGCGCCTCCGCTGAGCTCCGGCGCGCCTGTCACGGGGCTCTCCTCCGGCTTCTTCTCCCCGCCGGTCTCCTTTGCGCCGCAGGCTGTTAGCAAAAGCAGCAGCCCAAGGCACAACAAAACTCCCCATACGATTTTTGTCTGCATCCCGTTTTTCCCCCTTGCCTCAAACCTACTCCGTAATACTCAGCACCTTATAGTCCTGATCTTCCACGGTCTTTTTCAGAACCTCGTCCGCAACCTGTGCGTTCAACGTAACGACTGCGGTTCCTTCCGTATGGCTGACAACCGCCTCGCTTACCTCCGGAAGTGCCTCAAGGCATTTCTTCACGCGCGCCTCGCAGTGTCCGCACATCATTCCTTCGATTTTCATGGTCTTTTTCATTGTTTTGCTTTCCTTTCTTTTCTTGATTTTGATTTTTTTATCCCTTTTTGCGCTACGGACGGGGAGCCAATTTAACCGCAGCGCATTGGTAACGACGCAAAAGCTGGAGAGGCTCATTGCCGCCGCGCCGAACATCGGGTTCAGCTTCCAGCCAAAAACCGGGATCCAAACGCCCGCCGCCAGCGGAATTCCGATCACGTTATAAATAAACGCCCAAAACAGGTTCTCGTGAATGTTCCGAAGCGTTCCACGGCTCAGACGGATCGCGGCGGGGACGTCGGTCAGACGGCTTTTCATCAGCACAACGTCGGCGGAGTCGATCGCCACATCCGTTCCCGCGCCGATCGCGATCCCGATATCCGCCCGCATCAGCGCCGGAGCGTCGTTGATGCCGTCGCCCACCATCGCCACCTTGCCGTCCCGCTTGAGCTCGCGGACGACCTGTTCCTTTCCGTCCGGCAGCACGCCGGCAACGACCCGGTCCACACCGGCGATCTTTCCGATCGCCTGCGCCGTCCGTTCGTTGTCCCCGGTCAGCATAACGACCTGCAGTCCCATATTTTTCAGCTCGGCGATCGCCTGCGGGCTGTCCTCCTTGACCGTATCCGCCACGGCGATCACTCCCAGCAGCCGTCCGCCGCCGGCAAAAAACAGGGGCGTTTTCCCCGCCTCGGCGAAGCGCTCCGCCGCCTTCCTCACGTCCTCCGGAATCGGCATGCGGGACGCCAAAAACGCACCGTTCCCGCCAAGCAGCTCCGTTCCGTCCATACGCGCCTGCAAGCCGTTGCCCGGCAGCGCCTGAAAGTCCGTCACGTCCTCCGGTGCGAGCCCCATTTCCCGCCCCTTGGCAAGGATCGCCTTTGCAAGCGGATGCTCGCTCCGCTGCTCCAGAGAAAACGCCGTTTTCATAAGTTCTACTTCTGTAGTACCGTCCGCTGGAAGCACATCCGTCACCTCTGGCTCGCCCTTGGTGATCGTTCCGGTCTTATCCAGTACCACCGTTTGGATCTTGCCCGCTTCCTCCAGCGAAACCGCCGTCTTAAACAAGATCCCGTTTTTGGCGCCCACGCCGCTTGCGACCATGATCGCGACCGGCGTTGCCAGCCCCAGCGCGCAAGGGCAGCTGATCACAAGCACCGAAATGCTCCGGGCAAGCGCATAGCCCGCCGATTTTCCGACCAGCAGCCAGACCGCCAGCGTCACAAGGGCGACCGCCATGACCGCCGGTACGAACACGCCGGACACCCGGTCGGCGATCTTCGCGATCGGTGCTTTCGTCGCCGCCGCGTCACTGACCATCTGAATGATCTGCGACAGCGTCGTATCCTCTCCGACCCGCCGTGCCTCGCAGCGCAGAAAGCCCGACTGGTTGACCGTTGCCGCCGAGACCGGATCGCCCGGCGCCTTATCGACGGGAATACTCTCGCCGGTCAGCGCGGATTCGTTGACCGCGCTCTCTCCTTCCAAAACCACGCCGTCCACCGGAATATTCTCGCCGGGGCGCACCAAAAACCGATCCCCGATCACCACCTGCTCCACCGGGATCACCGTCTCGACGCCGTTTCGCACGACACAGGCGGTTTTCGGAGCAAGCGCCAGCAGGCTTTTCAAAGCGTCGGTCGTCCTTCCCTTGGAGCGCGCCTCCAGCATTTTCCCGATCGTGATCAGCGTCAGGATGGTCGCCGCCGATTCAAAATAAAACTCGTGCATATACGACATCACGGCGTCCATATCTCCGTCCGCCTGCGCGCGGGTCATGGCGAACAGCGCCACCGTACTATAGGCGAACGCCGTTCCCGCGCCGAGCGCGACAAGCGTATCCATATTCGGCGCGCGATGCCAGAGCGCCTTGAAACCGCTGATAAAAAAACGCTGGTTGATCACCATAACGACGACGGTCAGCAAAAGCTGCAGGAGTCCCATCGCCACATGGTTATCGTCAAAGAACGACGGGATCGGCCAATCCCACATCATGTGTCCCATGGAAAAATACATCAGGACCAGCCAGAAGCCAAGCGACGCCAAGAGCCGTTTTTTCAGCGCCGGAGTCGCTTTATCCTCCAAACCCGACGCCTGCGCCTTGCTTCCCGATGCCGAGGCGCCCTTCACCGACGCGCCGTAGCCCGCCGCCTCCACGGCGGCAACCACCGCCTCCGGAGAGGCGTTTCCTTCGACTCCCATGGAATTTGTCAACAGGCTGACCGAACAGGAGGAAACGCCCTCCACCTGCCGAACCGCCTTTTCCACACGGGCGCTGCACGCCGCGCAGCTCATTCCCGTTACGTCATATTGTACCATATTCGACCTCCGTTCCCAAGCAATTTTCCGCCTTTTTATTATTTCCCCTATTTCATCAGTTTTTTCAGAACCTCCACAAGCTCGTCCACGGTTTCTTCTTTTCCGTCGCGGATGTCCTGCGATACGCAGGTTTTGATATGATTTGCCAGCAGCTCCTTGTTAAATCCGTTCAGCGCCGCGTTTACCGCCGCCACCTGAATCAGAATATCGGTGCAGTAGGCGTTTTTCTCCACCATTCCCCGAATGCCGCGAATCTGCCCTTCGATCCGGTTCAGCCGGTGGATCAGACCCTTGTATTCCTCGTCGCTGCGTTCCTTGTGACGCGCACAGCATTCCTTTTCTTCCATAACCAACCTCTTTTCCGTCCGCCGTTTGTTTCTGGGCGAAAGCAAATAGCTCCGAGATTATTTGCGGCCTTCCCGGCACAAATATCCCCTGCATAACATAAGCCCGATCGCCTGTATTCACACTTCTTCGCCTTCCGCAAGCGCTTTTTCGAATACCCCCTAGGGGTATATAGATTATAGCGCCGCTCCTGCGGTTTGTCAACCCTAACGCATCATTTTTTTGCGGCGTTGACTTTTCCTCCGGTTTTCATTATCATTAAGGAAATCGTACGACAGCCATTTGTTTCCGAGCGAAAGCAAATGGCTCCGACAGCAGCCGCATCTTCGCGGCAAGTCGTTCAGAAATGAGGATAAGATAGATCATGCAGAACGCATATACAAGAACCGAGCTTCTGTTAGGCACGGAAGCCATGCAGAAACTGAGAGCGGCACGGGTCGCGGTATTCGGCGTCGGAGGCGTGGGAAGCTATGCCGTGGAAGCGCTTGCCCGCAGCGGCGTCGGCACGCTCGACCTCATCGACAACGACCGGTTCACCCTGACCAATCTGAACCGGCAGCTGTACGCCACCCGCAGAACGCTGGGGCAATACAAGACGGACGCCGCCGCCGAGCGCATCGCCGAGATCGACCCGACGATCCAAGTGAACGTGTACCGAACGTTTTACATGCCGGAGACCGCCGGACAGTTTGACTTCCGGGAGTTCGACTATGTGATCGACGCGATCGACACCGTGACCGGAAAGCTGGCGCTCGTCTGTCAGGCGCAGGAAGCCGGCACGCCGATCATCAGCTCCATGGGCGCCGGCAACAAGCTCGACCCCACGGCGTTTGAGGTTGCGGACATCTCCGAAACCTCGGTCTGCCCGCTTGCCAAGGTCATGCGCCGGGAGCTGAAAAAACGCGGCGTAAAGAAGCTCAAGGTCGTCTACTCCAAGGAGCCGCCGCTGACCCCGCAGCCGATCTCGGACGACGCCGTTTCCGCCGCCGATCCCGAAAGTGCCCCTCCCCTGTCCGAGGCCGCGCCGGAACAGACCAAACGCCGCCAGACGCCCGGAAGCGTTTCCTTTGTGCCTTCGGTCGCCGGGCTGATCCTCGCCGGGGAGGTCATAAAGGATCTCGTCAAATAACCGGATGCAGCTTCCGTTCGATCCGCAGAGCGGCTTCCACGTGCATGATCCAATGTCTTGAAAAAGGCATCCGGATCAGCCCGCGAACATCCTTGCCGCACCAATAATCAATAAGCCAAGAGGCTTTTTCATCGTCGCTGACGCTCCCCGATCGCCTCAGCCTCTCCTTATCTTCGTCGCTCATTTTGCGTTTTGATTCCGAAAAGTCCATGGCTTCCAGCAGTGCATCGGTGCTGCTCATAACCTCGGCAGCATATGAATATAACTCGTCCAAATCCAATGCGGCGGAAAACTCCGCGATCTGCTGTTTGACCAGCTCGTTTCCGGTTGTCGCAATGGGGGAACGCGTACGCTTTTGATAGTCACCAAGCTGAAATATCTGCGTATCGTTTTGGATCAGCGTATGCGCAACAATGTCTTCGATCCGAAAAATATGCCAGATCGAGTAGGCGATCGTTTTACTGTGGTAACCGTCCGCGTTGATAAAAGGAATGGCATGAAAATCCTCTCGGCTCAAGGCTTCCTTGAAACGCTTGCATTCGCCGAACAGTTGTTTCCGCAGTTCCAAAAGGGCGGCTACGCCCTCATGAAACGTCCCTTCCCTATTTATTTGCGTCTGCACGGTTTTATTTAACTCCGACCACGCTTTATTCATTTGCCTTGCCCTCCCGCTTCTGCTTTTTCGCCTCCAGCGCCTTCTCCGTCGGGCGAACCATGACCATGCAGATTATGAGCGCCAGAACATACAGGGCGATCGTGGCGTAGAGCACGTACTGATAGCCGGTAGGGTTCACGACAATGGTCTCCACCGTTCCGTCGGCAAGCTTGTGCTCGATCGTTTCCGCCTTGCCGAAGGTATTCACGATCCAAGTCGCCATCTGGTTCCCGGTCAGCCCCGCAAACGCCCATGCCGAAAGCGTGATCCCGTGGATCGCGCTGATGCTTCCCATGCCGTAGTGATCGGAAAGCAGCGTCGGCACGTTGGAGAAGCCGCCGCCATAGCCCGCGTTCACAACGAAGATCAGCCCCAGAACAAGCGCGGTCAGAAGCACATTGCCCTCTCCGTTTTTAATCCCGCCGGTCAGGAGCACAATGCCGGTAAATGCGATCGACAGAATAAAAATCAGCTTATAAATGGTGTTCCGATCCTTCATCGTGTCCGCCCAAGCGGAAAAGCCGAGACGACCGCCCGCATTAAAGACCGCGGACACCGTGGAGATCACGCCGGCGGCTCCCGCAAGCCCGATGCACTTTACGATCATCTTCTCCTGCGAGATCAAAGCCAGACCGCAGGTGATGTTGATATAAAACATCAGCCAAATACCGATATAATTGGTGATGGGCTTGGACTTAATCACCGCAAGAATTCCCTGACTCTTATCCTTCTTCTGCGGCTCGTGCCAGCCCTCCGGCTTTTTCAGAAGCAGATGCCCGACGAACATCATGACGAAGTAGACCGCCGCCAAGATCAGGAACATCTTGTAAATGCCGCCGTCGCCCAAGCGGTCGAGCATTGCCTGCATGATGGGACTTGCGATCGCCTTCGCCGCGCCGAAGCCGGCAACGGCAAGCCCCGTCGCCAGACCCTTACGGTCGCTGAACCAGAGCATCAGCGTCTTGACCGGCGAAAGGTAGCCGGTACCCAGACCGATCCCCATAATAAAGCCGTAGCAGACATAGATCCCGAGCAGCGCCAGCACGCTCTTTTGATGAAGCCCGCCGTAATAAATAAAGAAGCCCGTCCCCGCCATGCCTGCGGCAAAGCAGACCGCCGCGATCAGGGACGACTTATGTATGTCCTTTTCCACCACGTTTCCAAGAAAGGCCGCCGACATTCCCAGAAAGAAAATGGCAAAGCTGAACGCCCACTCCGTGGCGCTCTTGGAAAACCCGATATAGTCCGCGATCTCCTGACTGAAGATCGACCAACAGTACACCGTACCGATGCTACAATGCAGTAATAATGCCGGTATCGCCGCCCGAACCCATTTGTTCGTGCGCCAGCCGCCGTTTTTTGCTCCGTTCCCCATGAAATACCTCGTTTCCGCGAATTATGCTCCGCTTTTTGTTATTTCGCACATCATTCCCTATATTATAAAGGATTTCGGCATTTTTTTCAACATGGCAATCTTCCGAAAAAACGGAATTTCCCTCTTGACAGACGACGGTTTTTCCGTTAATATGTTGTAAAGCATACAAAACAAGTAGGAATTATGTGCTTAACCTTATGAAAGAGAGGCACCGCTTATGGGACGTATTGTTCTCCTCATGCTGCGGCATAATTACAGAAACGGCCGAATGTGTCGCCGACCGTAATCCCGTCATTTTTTCAAAAAGCATCGGCAGACGCCGAAATAAATTAAAGAAAGAGGTATTCCCATGAGCTATACATACAAAAACAATTACAAATTCGAAACCATCCAACTGCATGCCGGTCAGGAGAACCCGGACCCCGCTTCGGGCGCAAGAGCCGTTCCGATCTATCAGACGACCTCCTATGTCTTTAACAACTCCGCCCATGCGGCGGCGCGCTTCGGTCTTGCCGATCCGGGAAACATTTACGGCAGACTGACCAACTCCACGCAGGAGGTTTTCGAGACCCGCATTGCCGCGCTGGAGGGCGGCGTCGCAGCGCTTGCAACCGCCTCCGGAGCCGCTGCAATCACCTATACGATCCAAGCGCTTGCCCAGAAGGGCGAGCATATCGTTGCGCAAAAGACCATCTACGGCGGAAGCTATAACCTTCTGGCGCACACGCTGCCGCAGTACGGCATTACCGCCACCTTTGTGAACGCGCACGACCTTGCGGCTCTGGAAGCCGCCATTCAGGACAATACCAAAGCCGTTTATCTGGAGACGCTCGGCAATCCGAACAGCGATATTCCCGACATTGACGCAATCGCCGAAATCGCGCACCGGCACGGTCTGCCTCTGGTCATTGACAACACCTTCGGCACGCCGTACCTGATCCGTCCGATCGAGCACGGAGCCGATATCGTCGTGCATTCCGCCACAAAATTTATCGGCGGACACGGAACGACGCTTGGCGGCGTCATTGTGGACTCCGGAAACTTTGACTGGAAGGCAAGCGGCAGATACGCGCCCATTTCCGAGCCGAATCCGAGCTATCACGGCGTTTCCTTTACCGACGCGGCAGGCCCGGCGGCGTTCGTCACCTACATCCGCGCAATCCTGCTTCGGGACACCGGTGCCGCCATCTCTCCGTTCAACGCCTTTCTGCTTTTGCAGGGAACCGAAACGCTCTCGCTGCGCCTTGACCGTCATGTGGAGAACACCAAAAAGGTCGTTGCCTTTCTGGCAAACCACCCGAAGGTGGAAAAGGTCAATCACCCCTCCCTGCCGGAGCATCCCGACCACGCCCTTTACGAAAAGTATTTTCCGAACGGCGGCGCTTCGATCTTCACGTTTGAGATCCGGGGCGGTCAGAAGGAAGCGCACGAATTTATCGACCGGCTTCGGATCTTCTCCCTGCTGGCGAACGTGGCGGACGCAAAGAGCCTTGTGATCCATCCCGCCACGACGACGCACTCGCAGCTGACCGAGGAGGAGCTGCTCGATCAGGGCATCCGACCGAATACGATCCGCCTTTCCGTCGGCACCGAGCATATCGACGATATCCTTGCCGATCTGGCGCAGGCGTTCGACGATCAAAACTGATTCTTTTTACTGCAAAACGAGGTATTTTATGAACATCTATGCAGACAATGCGGCAACGACAAAAATGAGCCCTGCGGCGATCGACGCAATGCTGCCGTATTTTGACAAGATTTACGGGAACCCTTCCAGCCTCCACAGCCCCGGACAGCGGGCTGCGGAGGCGCTTGAACAGGCAAGGGAAACGATCGCCCAAACGCTTGGATGCGGCGCAAAAGAGCTTTATTTTACCTCCGGCGGCAGCGAGGCGGACAATCAGGCGCTCCTCTCCGCCGCTGCCATCGGCGAAAGAAAAGGGAAAAAGCATATCATTTCCAGCAGCATCGAGCATCATGCCGTGCTTCACACCTTGGAAAGGCTGAAAAAGCGCGGCTTTGAAATCACGCTGCTTGACGCGCACGAAAACGGGATCGTCCGTCCCGAGGAGCTGGCGGAAGCCCTTCGCCCGGACACGGTTCTGGTCAGCGTCATGTACGCCAATAACGAGATCGGCACCCTGCAGCCCATCTCCGAGCTCGGGAAGCTCTGCCGGGAACGGGGCGTCTTGTTCCACACCGACGCGGTACAGGCGGTCGGTCATGTAAAGATCAACGTCGCCGAGGAAAACATTGACCTGCTTTCCCTGTCGGCGCACAAATTCCACGGTCCGAAGGGTGTGGGCGCGCTTTACGCCCGAAAAGGGATCGTCCTCACAAACCTGATCGACGGCGGCGCGCAGGAACGCGGAAAGCGGGCGGGAACGGAAAACCTTCCGGCAATCGTGGGCATGGCGGCGGCGCTGCGGGAAGCCGCCGGACAGCTCGAAGAGGCGACCGCCAAGCTGCTGCCGCTTCGCGACCGGCTGATCTCGGGACTGCTCGAGATCCCGCATACCGTTCTCAACGGCGACGCCAAGCTGCGCCTGCCGGGAAACGTCAACGTCTGCTTCGAGGGCATCGAAGGCGAATCGCTCCTTCTGCTGCTCGATCAGAAGGGCATCGCCGCTTCCTCCGGCTCCGCCTGCACCTCCGGCTCTCTCGATCCCAGTCATGTGCTGCTGGCGATCGGGCGGCCCCACGAGATCGCCCACGGCTCGCTCCGGCTCTCGCTTTCCGAAGAAAATACGCCGGAGGAGATCGCATATATGATTTCGTCCATTCGCGAGGTCGTGGCGTACCTGCGCGGCATGTCGACCGTTTGGAGAGATTTACAGGAGGGGAAACGAAGCTATGTTATACAGTGAAAAGGTAATGGATCATTTTCTGCATCCGCGGAACGTGGGTGTTTTGGAAGACGCCGACGGCGTCGGAGAGGTCGGCAACGCCAAATGCGGCGATATTATGAAGATCTATCTGAAAATTGAGAACGACGTGATCACCGACGTAAAGTTCCATACGTTCGGCTGCGGCAGCGCCATTGCTTCCAGCTCCATGGCAACGGAAATGATCAAGGGGAAGCCCCTTGCCGAGGCGCTGGAGCTGACCAACCGGGCGGTTGCCGAAGCGCTGGACGGGCTTCCCGCCCATAAGCTGCACTGCTCGGTGCTTGCGGAAGAGGCGGTCAAAGCCGCCGTTAAGGATTACTATGACAAAAACGGCATTGCGTACGACGTCCGGCAGTTTCCTGCCGCGTCATGCGCCCACTGTTCGGACGGAACCTGCGGCAATTAGCGTTCTATTCCGTCAGCTCCTCCGAAAGCCGCAGGATTTCGGGAGCCAGCTTTTTCCGCCGTTTCTTGGTAATGACCTGATAGAGCGGATAGGCGGCGGCGATTCCGGCAATACCCAAAAGACCGATCAGAATGCCGGGCAAAAACAGGTTTTCCGCCCAGACCATCGTACAGCTCATACCGATCCCCAGCAGCAGCGTGCCGATGCAGCCCATTGCGATCGCGGCGATCGTCCCGGGCTTTGTAACGCTTGCGTCCAGTCGGTACAGCCTCTCCAGCGCGCTTTCCTCCTTCGGCAGATACTTTTCCCGAATTCTCCGGATCTCCCCCTGCTGCTGCGCGGAATAGTTATAATGAAAAGTTTCTTTGTTTTCGTGCATGGTTATCTCACCTCCGTTCCCGACTGCACCTGCAGACGTTTTGTCGAGCGCGCGATCATAAAGACCGCCATTCCCAGAATAAACGCGCAGACGGCTCCACCGGTTGACGCCGTCATCCACGTTCGAAAATGCTCCCCGTTGCTCCCGTCGTCAAACTGCGCAAGCATCGCCGTCTCAAGGGACAGCATGGAGACCAGCGCCGTCGCCAACGCGACGGCTTTTTCTGCGGACATGACGGGGCTGTTGTACTTCCGGTACTTCACAACGTTGACCACTGCGACGATACTGCTGTAGAATGCATACATCGCCATCACATAGATCAGGTAGCCCGGATAGGCAAATCCCTGATTCTGCTTTACGACAAGGATGACCACACCGCAAAGCGCAAGGTTCATCGGCAGCAGCAAAATTCCGCAGATACGGTACCTTCTCAGCTCGGAAACGAGCTCTTTTCCAAAGGCGTTGCGTTTTGCGTGCCGAAGCAGCAGAAAGCGCATGAGCGCCAGAAGCGTATAATAAACGCCGAACGATTCCAGCCAGACCGAACGGTAATAAACGCCCAGCGAGAGCTTCATGACCGCATACAGCAGGTTGACCGTAAACGACAGATACATGGAAACGTGCATCCGAAACGCAACGTCCGTTAAGAAGCGGTGAAAAAGCGCGTTTCGGTGAACAAGCGCCGAGCCGCTCTTTACGAGCCTCGGAAGCCGCGCGCAGACAACGATCAGCACATAGGCGGACAGGACATACGCGGCATACGCCACGGGCTCGTCCTCGTGTCCGTAAAAAAAGATGTAAAACAGAAGCGCCGCCGAAACCGGCACGCCCAGCAGACAAACCGCAGCCCCCGGAAACAACAGCTTATGCAGGATCTTTCTGCATCTCTCCATCGTACGCCCTCCTCACTCTTACCGTAAACGTACTGCCCTTCCCGACCTCGCTTTCCACGGAGATCTCTCCTCCGACAATATCCACGACGCGCTTCACAAGCGCAAGCCCCAGCCCGTTTCCCTCGGCGGCATGCGAAGTGTCCCCCTGATAAAACTTTTCAAACATGTGACGACCCACCTCCGGGCGAATGCCGCAGCCGGTATCCGATACCGAAACGACCGCGAATTCCCCCTCCGTTTTCAGTCTCAGGGAAACGGTTCCGTGGGGCTCGGTAAATTTGACGGCGTTGGAGAACAGGTTGTTCCAGACGAGCGTCAGCATTTCCGCGTCGGTCCGCACCAAAACATTTTCCTCGATCTCCGTCTCGATCTCCAGCCCCTTTTCTTCCCATACGTTTTCAAACCCCAACAAGCATTCGCAGAGCTGTTCGCCCAAATCGTAGGTCTGTGCCTCGGGGAAGATCTGCTGACTTTCCAGCTTATTCAGCTTCAGAATGTTGGAGATCAGATTCGCCAATCTGCGGGAGGCTTCGGTGATCGCCTTGGCATATTCGAGGCGCTCCTTCTCCGGCAGACCGGGCTGCTGGAGCATCGTACCATAATTTTGGATCACGGAAAGGGGCGTTTTCAGCTCGTGCGAAACATTGCTGATAAAATCGGTGCGCAGCGTTTCAATCCCGGATAATTCCGCCGCCATCTGGTTAAAGCAGTTCCCGATCTCGTCAAAGCCGTCGGAGGCTCCCACGCGGCGCATGGCCGGGACCCGAACCGAAAAATCGCCCTTTTTTATTTTTTCGGCAGCCTCCGCAAGCTGCCTGACCGGACGTTCCACGGTGATCCTCAGACGGATCGCGTTGATCACCGTACAGAGCAGGCTGAGCAGCAATACGTTGGCAAACGTCAGCTTTGCCGCCTGCTGAATGCCCTCTCTGGTAAGGACGATGCCGGTCTCCTCCGCCATACTATGCAGAAAAAGCTGCAGGCAGCAGGTAATGATAAAGGCGATCAAAAGGAAGAACACAAGGTACGACCACAGTGAGAACAGAACCCTCCGAAGGAGCTTCGTCCTGCTTTTTTCGTTCCTATTCATCTCCGTTCCCCCGCAGCACCGCCTTATATCCCAGCCCGTGTACCGTAACGATCTCAAAATCCCGGCACTCGGACAGCTTGTCGCGAAGCTTCGTCATATACACGTCCACCGTTCTTGGCCCCGACGCGGAAGCGCAGTCCCAAAATTCATCCATCAACTGCGAACGCGTAAAGGTCTTTTTCGGATAGGACAGCAGCTTAAAGAGCAGATCGAATTCCCGAACGGTCAGAGGGATCTCCTTCCCTTTCAGATACGCTCCATGCTCTTCCGCGTCAAGCGTCAGTTCTCCTATGGTAAGCTTTTTGTTCGCGCTGATTTTCGCCCGCCGCAGCAGCGCGCCGATGCGAAGCAGCAGCTCCTCCAAATCCACGGGCTTTATCATATAGTCGTCGATCCCCGCCTGAAACCCGCGCCGCTTGGCGGAAAAATCGTCCCTCGCGGTCAGAAAAAGGATCGGGATCTCCGGATTCCATTTCCGCACGGTCCTTGCAAACTCGAAGCCGTCCGTCCCCGGCATCATAATATCCGAAATGATAAAATCAAACGGCGTTCCGTCCATCGCGTCATAAGCCTCGTCGGCGCACAGACAGCCCACCGCATCGTAACCGTTCTGCCTCAAATAGGTACAGACCGTACGGTTCAGCTCCCTGTCGTCTTCCACCAGCAGTATTCTGATCATGCTGCACGCCTCCTTCGTTTTTATGATAGCACCGATATGTTTCCGAAATGTTAAAGCGGAACGCCGCGGTTCTTTTTCCCGCTTGGCGTTTGGTCAGGCAAGATTCACGATAAGGATCGCGAGTCCCAGCGCCGCAAGCACGCAGCCCGTCGCCCGGTTCAGAGTCGCCGCGCCGGCTTTATTTGCAAACAGCGCCGCGATCCGTGCAAACAGCAGCGTAAAGGCGACGCACAAACAGAGCGTCCACAGATCGGGCATCCCGCCGATCGCAAAATGACTGACCGCTCCGGTCAGCGCCGTAAACGTCATGATAAAGACGCTCGTTCCCACCGCGGTTTTCAGCTCATAGCCGAGGATGCTCGTCAGCACAAGCAGCATCATCATCCCGCCGCCCGCGCCCACAAAGCCGCAGATAAAACCGACCAGCATTCCGCTGAGAACGGATTGGAGCAGCCGCTTCTTCGGGCTTACCTCCGCCATGCTCTCCTTCGTCGTCATCACCGGCTTGACAATAAACTTAACGCCCAGCAGAAACGTCATCACGACCGAGAAATTTCCCATCGCCGCGTTTGACATCCTGCTTGCGGCAAAGCTGCCCGCAAGCGTAAACAGCAGCACCGCCGCCATCATAACAAGCCCGTTCCGGATATCCAGATTCTTGTTTTTTCCGTAGGTGTAGGCGCTGACGGCGCTCGCCAGCACGTCGCTTGCCAAGGCAATGCCCACCGCCTCATACGCCGGCGTTCCCAGAAAGGTGATCAGCATCGGCGAAATAACGGCGGCGGCGCTCATCCCGGCAAAGCCGGTTCCGAGACCCGCGCCAAGACCCGCAAACAAACAGACCAAAACTTTTATCAGCATTTTCCATATACTCCTTACGGCATTATCCTATCACGTTTCCGTTGTAAAAGCAATCCGAGCCTAGCTCCGCAGTACCGGAGCACCCGTTAAAAAAAACAAACAAGCCTCCGTAGTAAGGAGGCTTGTCGCCGATAGACATCTTTATTGCATTGCGCCGCTGTCCAAGCGAACGGTAAAATTCTACCGCTCCGCGGCGGCGATCAGCGCGTCCGCAATGCTCTCCAGCACCGGAAGATCCGCCTCCTTCAAGGTCGAGCGGATGGTCAGCGTCGGTTCCAAAATTTCCACATTCTTCATCGTTTCGAGGATCGCGCGCATCGTCTTGCCCGCAGTCGGCCCCCAAGAACCGTTTTCGATCAGCGCCGCCCGGCGGTTCTGATAGGCTTTGCTCTGGAGCTGATACAAAAAGTCGCGCATGCACGGAAATACGCCGCCGTCGTAGCTCGAAGCCGCAAGCACAATACGGTCGTAGCGGAACGCATCCTCAATGACCTCCGCCCGGTCGGCTCTTGCCAGATCGCTGACCACGACCGTTTCCTCTCCCTTGGCGCGCAGCAGCTCGGCAAGCTTTTCGGCAGCCGCCATCGTATTGCCGTGAATGGTGGCGACGGCGATCAGCACGCCCCGGTTTTCCGGCTGATAGCCGCTCCACGTCTGATACAGACCGATATAATATCCGAGATCTTCCCGCAGAACCGGCCCGTGCAGCGGACAAATGCACGCCACCTCCAAGGTGGAAACCTTTTTCAGCACACCCTGTACCAAAGCGCCGTACTTGCCGACAATGTTAAAATAGTAGCGTCTCGCCTCGCACGCCCAATCGTCGTTCTCGGTCTTCGCAAGCGCTCCGAATTTTCCGAAGGCATCGGCGGTAAACAGCACCTTCTCCGTACTTTCGTAGGACAGCATGACCTCCGGCCAATGCACCATCGGCGCAAGCATAAAATGAAGCTCGTGCTCGCCCAGCGACAGACAGTCGCCCTCTTTTACGGTCAGCGTCCTGCCGGTGACGTCAATATCGAAGAATTGGGGGAACATTTGAAACGTCTTTGCGTTTCCGACAAGCACCACATCCGGAAACAGCTCGACAAGTCTCGCAATGCTTCCCGCATGGTCGGGCTCCAAGTGATGAATGACAAGATAATCGACCTTGCGTCCGTTCAGCGTCCGCAGAAGCTTTTCCTCCCACTCCCCCATGGCTCTTTTGTCAACGGTATCGAGAACCGCCGTTTTTTCATCGAGAATCACATAGGAATTGTACGACATTCCGTCCGGCACCCGATACTGATTTTCAAACAGGTCGATGTCGTTGTCGTCCACGCCTATGTACCGAATCTTTTCCGTAATTTTAACTTCCATTTTTCCTCCGTTCCGGAGCGCTCACAGGCTCCTTTGTTCCGAGCCGCTTCCCTTCCGACGCCATCGGCTCGCCCTGCGGCTATTATACACAGTTCCGTGTAAGGAATCAATTTTTTTCTGTATCGGACGCGGTTTCCGTCAAAAATGCCGTCAGAATCCCTACTTTATGGGCTACCGCGCTCTCCGGATCAGCGCCTCTCCGTTTTCTTTCAGCCAGCGCCTCCGCATCCGGTAATCCGGCAGAACCTTTTCCACCTCCGCCCAGAACCGGGCGGAATGGTTCATCTCCTTCCGGTGGCAAAGCTCGTGTACGACCACATAATCGAGAACCTCCGGCGGTGCCAGCATCAGCAAACAGTTGAAGCTCAGATTGCCCGTCCGGCTGCAGCTGCCCCATCTTGTCTTCTGACAGCGCACCGTCACCCGTCCGTAGGAGACGTTCATCTGCTTTGCATACCGCGCGGCACGTTCGGGCAGGACGCGCCGCGCCTGCTCCGCAAGCTGCCGCAGCTCCTCCTCCGAGAGCTTTTCCCCCTGCGCCGCCTGCCGCTGTTCCAAAAGCCGGAGCTGCTTCTCGATCCATGCGGTTTTGGACAGGATAAAGTTTTGAATCTCGCGTTCCGGCAGCAGATACGGCGCGCGCACAAGCAGACGGCCGCTGCTTGTGATCTCAAGGCTCAGCGTCCGCCGACCGCTGCGGATAAGGTCGATTTTGAGCGGTGTTTTTTCCGAGTGCATGGCTTGCTTCTCCCAATCCTCATTTCTGAGCGAAAAATCAGCATACCAATGTGATTTTTCAATCTAATCCACATTCCGGAGCATTTGCGACGGGGTACCATCAGAGCTATTTGCTTTCGCCCAGAAGCAATCGTATCTTCTTTATATTTCGGTTCATCAGGCGCCGTCCCACACAGCGATACAGCAGCTCCTTAAAAGGGGACATGTCCTGATGATGCTCGCGCAGCAGCTCGTCCGGAGAATCATATACGCCGAAATCCTGAACGATGCCCTCGCTCTGGATATAAGTGTCGTTTCCGTTCCAGTCAACGATCGGATTTTGAAGATCCTTTACGGCGACTCCGTATCCGCAGAACGCTCCGGTGCAGTCGGCATATCTCTTTTGCAGCTTACTCAGATAGGGCTGATCCAAAATGATCCCCTCCAGCGCATACCATTGCGCCCCATACCGCACCTCCACCCAACTGTGAAAGATCTCGGAAGGCGCGTTTTTATAGACGATACCGGTCATCGCGCCCTTTTGCAGCCTTTTATCGATGGTAAATCCGTGTACTCTGCAGGGAATCCCGACTCCTCGCAGCAGTGCCATAAACAAAGTCCCCTTTGTATTGCACTGCCCGTATCCGTCCCGCAGAACGCGGGACGCGGGGATCGCATCGCTGACATTGTAGCCAAACGCGATCTCGTCCCGGACGAAGTTGTAGATCTCTTGAATTTTATGAAAATCGTCAAGGGCATTCCACCCTCTCTGTTTTATTAAGTCCTGCACGGGCTTACTGCTGTAGTCCAGCAGCTTTGTTTCTTGCAGGAAAGCGTCCATGGCAGCCTCCGTTCCGGATCACCGGTCATTGTTTTCCGCTTTTATTTTGTCACGGCAGCTTCTTTCTGTCAATTTCTTATTTGACTTTTTTCTGTCTATCAGGATATTTATATCCGAAATCGCATATTTACTTTTTACAGCAGTTGTAATATAATATCGTTTACTGGTAGTTTTTCTCACGATAGCTTCCTAGACTGCTTTCGTAAAAGGTAAATATCATTTAGGTAGAACGAAGGATAAAATTTATGCGATTCTGTGACTTTTTTCTAGAATACAAAATAGGTATTAAAGATGTAAAAAACTATTCTCCTTGGCACAAGCTGCCGTTATACAGAAAAGTTCTTCTATCTCTCACTTTTGTTTTCGGTTCCATAATTATTTTATCAATACCTTTATGGAAAATAATTCCTATGCTTATTTCATTGATTGCTTTCGTCGTAATCCTTATCATCTTCTCCTTACTTGACTCAACCAAAAAAAATCTGCGAGAGATGCTGGATAATCACTACATTGTATATTCTCAGTCTCGCATGGCAGTTTTAGTGGATACATTTAAGAAATACGGGCTTGATATTTATAATTCATGTACTATCGATATGCTAATTGAGCAGGCGGAAAAAACAAAAAATGAGATTAATAGTTTTTCTTTACCCCTAAAAAAGCAGCTCAAGTTTTTTGTCGGAACATTATTATCTGTGGTTATATACACAGCAAAAGAAATTGCCGATGTCGCGACGATAGATGAATTGCTTTTTTTCGTTGTACTCTTGGCTGCAATTCTTTTTTACTTCTTTTTTCTCGCCATCACGTTTGGATCACTAGTAAGGGATATTTGGAACAAAAGAGTAGCGTTGTATGACGACCTCATTTACGACCTAAATCAGTTGAAGATTTTTTACAAACCCTCAAATATTATTTTGTAGATTCCAAGCCCAAACACAGCGCGTAAAGCCTCTGCCTTACGCGCTGTCGCATGATGTTTTCCCGTTTCCGTATTCTCCCCTAATACTCGCAAATATCCGCCTTCCCCATCTGCCTGCACCTTGTCACAATCAGCGGCACAAGCACCGCAAGATTGCAGAGCAGCAGCCCGAATAATGCAAACGGTTGAAAATATCTTAAATATTTTCCGACCGGGTAGAGCGCCAGATTATTGAACAAATATAGTCCGAAGAAAAA
>JAUNGI010000001.1:110850-220663 GCA_030524525.1 Lachnospiraceae bacterium | reverse complement strand
CCGCGAAAGCCGGCGGATTTCGCGGCTTTGCCGTGGACCGTGCAGGAAGCGGCGGAAGCAGCGGCAGAGCATAGAGACCGTTTTGCGGTCTCTGATGCGGGGGCGTTTCCAACACAGCGCCGCGGCAAGTATGCCGTAGGGCGCGCCACACAAGATTATGGGAGGAACTTTATGAATATCGGAATTATTTTTGCCGGCGGAAGCGGGCTTCGCATGAAGACCAACGGAAAGCCGAAGCAATTTCTGGAGCTGTACGGAAAGCCGATCATCATTCATACGCTTGAGGTTTTTGAGGGGCATCCGGACATCGACGGGATTGTGATTTCCTGCCTGTCGGACTGGATTCCATACCTGAAAAAGCTGCTTCGGAAATTTGAAATTACAAAGGCGGTGGAGGTCGTTCCGGGCGGAAGCACCGGGCAGGAGTCGATCTACAACGCCCTGAAGGCGGCGTCGGAGCGCTTCCCGGAGGATTCGGTGGTGCTGATCCACGACGGCGTGCGCCCTCTGATCGACCGGGAGCTCATCAGCCGGAACATTCAGTCCACGCTCCGCTTCGGCAACGCCATTTCCGCGGTATCGTGCAACGAGACGATCGTCGAATCGAGGGACGGCGTCGGCGTAGAGCGGGTGCCGGAGCGGAAGGCGCTTTACACGGCGCAGGCGCCGCAGAGCTTTTTCCTCAAGGACATTCTTGCCGTTCATGAGATCGAGCGGGCTGCCGGGCAGAACACGGCGATCGACTCCTGCATGCTCATGAAAAAGCACGGCTATGAGATGCATATGGTGGAGGGGCTTCGGAGCAACATCAAGATTACGACGCCGAACGATTTTTATGTCTTTCGGGCGCTGTACGACCTTCGCGAGAGCGAGCAGATCTTCGGGTAGGAAATATGAATCAATGGTTGTATCGGGGCTACGGACTGCTGTTTCGTCTGTTTCGCCTGTTCGGAATGAAACCGGATAAAGCCTTCTTTTTTATGGGGCACGACTGCAAGTTTCAGGGAAACATCCGCTATGTTCACGACGCGATGAAAAAGGAATATCCGGGCATCCGCCGGGTCGTGATCTCCAAAAAACAGCTGTTTGCCCCCCGCGGGAATTCTGCCTTCGCCCAAGGGCTGCAAAAGCTGATCGGCAGTCTGGGGCTGTTCGTCGTCGTCAACTATCATATGGCGACCTCGCACTATATCTTTTTGAACGATAATTTTCTGCCGCTTGCCTATATGCCGTTTTCGCCGGACGCGGTGCTGGTGCAGCTCTGGCACGGAGCGGGGGCGTTCAAGCGCTTCGGACTGGATACGGAGCCCGATCCCGATGTGCGCCGCATGGTCAAAAAAGGCAACCGGCGGGTCAATTATGTGCCCGTCACGGCGGAGCATATTGTGCCGATTTACGAATCGGCGCTTGGAATTCCAAGAAAAAACATTCATCCCGACGGGATCCCTCTGATGGATTATTACTTTGACGGGCAGCGGCAGCAGCGGGCGGCGGAGCGCTTTTACCGGAGCTATCCTGCGTGCCGCGGGAAAAAGCTGATCCTATATACGCCCACGTTCCGGACCGAGCCGGAGGAAAACGATGCGATCTGGGAGCAGCTTCGGGCGGAGGAGCTGCTGCGGCGGCTGGGAGAGGAGTATGTCCTGCTCGTGCGCTTTCATCCGCAGCGTCCGCCGAAGGGGATCGAGCGGCTTCCGAGGAACTGCGTCAACGTAACGGATTATGGGGACGTAAAGGGGCTGTATACCGTATCGGAGCTGATGATAACGGACTATTCGTGTACGGCGGTCGAATACTCGCTGCTGGGAAAACCGCTGCTGTTTTTCGCCTACGATTTGGAACGCTACGACCGGGGCTGCTACCTCGACTACGAGGCGCTGCCGGGAGGCGTGCTCCGCACGGCGCAGGAGCTGCCGGCTGCGATTCTGCATCCGGAGGCGGGGCTGCAAAACGCCGCGTATTTTGCAAAGCAGCATTTTGACTGTCCGATGGAATACGGTTATAGTCGGAGACTGCTGCAAAAGCTGATGAAACGGGCGTAGGCTCGTTCGCGGTCTTGATTTTATGAAAGGAACCGTAGACATTTGTCTGCGAATACTGGAACATTATGAACAAAAAGCAAACTCCTTGGAACTGCTTTGTTGTTTTTGCGGTTCTGAGCGTTACTTTGGAACAACTATCGGTGATCTTCGCCGCAACGTCGCCCCTTTTGGAGAGCATTTTCTTTGTCTCCGGCATGGTGGGAACGCCGGCGCTGCTGCTGGCAATGGGAGCGGACATGCGGAGACGGAGCGTACAGGGGAGAGTGTGCGGAAAGGAGCTGCTCGTTTACGCCTATTCGCTCGTTTTGGCGATCCTGCTGACGCTGATTCTGCTGCACGGCTTCGGCGATCCGGTGACCAAGCATATCGTTCCCGCGGAGGAAGTCATGCTGCAGGCGCTCCTTGTGCTTACGGCGGTTTGCCTGCTCCTGCTTGTGCTTGCAAGAGTGCCTGCGGGGCTCCTGTTCGGCGCCGCGCTCGTGCTTGCATTCGCCTTTGATTTTACCGGCTGGGGCGAAAAGCTTCCGGTGCTGAACGTTTTGTTCCGGGGACTTCCGTATCTGCTGTTGGGCTGGTGGCTTGCCGGCTCGGAGCTTCCGGCACTTTTGCGGCAAAAGGGAGCGCAGATCTTTTCGGGACTCTTTCTTCTTGTTTTCGGCTGTGTGGCGATCTGGGACCTGTCGCTTTTGCAGCCGATGGGACAGCTGTTCTTCACGCCGTTTTATTCGCTCACGGCGGGAACCGGCGAGCTGGTCCTTCTGCATCTGCTCAAGACGCTGCTGACGCTTGTTGCGCTGTTTGCGATGTTTTCTCTTTCCACGCTTTTGGGCGCGCTGTTCCCCAAGCCGAAAAACGTGCTGTGTGCGGTGGTATTCCTTCCGGCGCTGCGCATTCTCACCTATCAGGGTTGGTATGTTTCGATCCTACAGACGATCAGTAAGGCGCATTGGCTGATGGTCTATGTGCCGCTTATGCTCGTGATCGCCGCAATGCTTCTTTCCGAGACGATGGAGATTTTCCTGCACCTTCTGATGCTGCCGGTGCAGGGCAGAACAAAGGGAAAGCGGCTGCGGGATATTTTCCGCAATATGGCCAAGTACCGCTTCCTGCTGCTGGAGCTGGTAAAGAAGGGGATTGTTCTGAAATACCGGCGTTCGTTCCTTGGAATACTCTGGTCGCTGATCGAGCCGCTGCTCACGATGATGGTGCTGACCTATGTGTTCCGGAACTTCTTCGGGCACGGGGAGCCGCTTTACGCCGTCTATATCCTGACCGGACGTCTGATGTTTACCCTGTTTCAGAGTACAACAAAGGAGGCGCTTCGCTCCATCCGCTCAAACGCTTCCATGATAAAAAAGGTATACGTTCCCAAGTACATGTATCCGCTGTCCACGATCCTTTATAATTTCGTCCTGTTTCTGATCTCCCTGATCGATCTGGGCGTGGTGATGGCGTATAAGAAGGTGCCTCTGACATGGCATCTGCTGGAAGGGTTTGTACCGATCTTCGTGCTGCTTCTGTTTGCCGTGGGCATCGGGATGCTGCTGGCGACCATAAACGTGTTTTTCCGCGATATCGAATATCTCTGGAACGTATTCTGCCTGCTGCTGATGTACTGCTCCGCCGTATTTTACAAGGTGGACACGCTGAAGGCCAGCGATGCGGGCTGGATCTTCAAGGTCAATCCGGTGTATCTGATGATCTATAATCTGCGCAGGACGGTCATGGAAGGAAAGGGGCTTGACCGGGATACGATGGTGCTGGGCTGCATTTTTGCGGCAATTTCTCTGTTTGTAGGATTTACGGTATTCTACCGCAAGCAGGATGAATTTATTCTTCACATTTAAGCTGCGGGGCGCAAAGAGGGCTCTGCCGGGAAGGAGTGGAAAGCTTGATGGAAACGCTGTTTGTACAAAGGGAGAAAAAATGGAAGGAGTTCTGTGAAAAGGATTACCGCATTGCGGAACCCGCAGGAGTCGTCAGTTATCCGCGCGGAATGGTGCTGCCCGTCCGCAAGGAAAAGAAGGCGGGCATGATCGACTATGTCAGCAGGGGCGGAGCCTGCGACGAAGCGGGAAATTTTGTCGGAGGCTGGAGCCGGAGGCAGGATCGGGAGATGAACAAATCCTGTCTGCGGGCGTACGAAGTCCCCGAAGGCGAGATCCGCACGGTTTCCGGTACCGCCGTATTCGGCGGCGTGGTGGACGGTCATTTCGGTCATTTCTTTTCCGAGGGGCTTTCGCGCCTCTGGTGGGTCATGCAGCATCCGGGCGAGTACGACCGGCTTGTGTTCGCGATCACGACGGAGATCCCCGGCTGGATCAACGACCTGTACGCGCTGATGGAGATCCCTCCGGAAAAGGTCGAATATGTGGAGGTGCCGACCCGCTACGACATGCTGATCGTACCGGACGAAACGATGTACCTCTGGTCGGGCTACCGCACGGAGCTGAATTACGTTTACGATACGATCGCCGAGCGGCTGCCGAAAAGCCCGTATGAAAAGGTCTATTTTACAAGAACGCAGTTTGAAAAGCAGGACTGCTTAAACGAGATCTATTTTGAAAACTATTTCCGGGAACAGGGCTATCATGTTGCGGCGCCCGAAAAGCTTCCGATCGCCGAGCAGTTCGCCCTTGCGGCGGGGGCAAAGGAGATCGCCTGCTGCTGCGGCACGCTGTCGCATTTCGCGCTGTTTTCAAAGCCCGGCACGAGGCTGATCATTCTGAACCGGACGACGGATCATTTTTTGATCCCGCAGCTTGTGATCGACCAGCTTCGGCAGATCGACGCGACGATGATCGACGTTTCGCGGAATTATCTGCCGGTCAAGCACAACCGCGGCTGCTTTTTGCTGGAGCCGACGCCCTGCTGGAACCGTTATCTGAGCTCCGTCGGGCAGGAGCCGGCGGAGCTGTCCGAGGAGGAGCGCGCCAAAAACGCCTATCTCTTTCTGCGGTGCTGGCATGAAAATTATCTGAAAAAAAACGCGTTTTCCACCTTACAGGATTACGACGCCGGAGACCTGCTGGATTCGATGGATCGGGCAATGGACGGTCCGGGCGTGGACCGCAAGGCGTATAAGGTCGGCGAGAGACGCTCTGCAATTTCCAAAAAGCTGAAGCAGGCGGAGAAGGAAAGGGAGCTGTACTGCCTGACCGCGGACGACTCCGAGGATGCGAAGAAACGGCTGAGCGCGGCGGAGGCGGAGATGGAAAACCGGCGGCTGCGGCATGAGCTGGAGCTGATGCAGTCGTCTTGGAAGCGGAAGCTCAAAGCCAAGCTTGCGCATATGTACTGTAGTTTGAAGGACGGAAAGTAGGACGGAATACAATGGCAAAAAATGCGATAGAAGTAAAGGACGTCAGTCTTTGCTTTAACCTCAGCGAGGAAAAGGTGGACGACCTCAAAACCTTTCTGATCAAAAAGCTCAAGGGCGATATCCGCTATAACGAATTCTGGGCGCTGAAAAATATCAGCTTTAATGTGGAAAAGGGCGACCGGGTCGGTATTTTGGGCTTAAACGGCGCCGGCAAATCCACGCTTTTGAAGGTCATTTCGGGGGTGCTGAAGCCCACGAAGGGGGCGATCCATGTCCACGGAAAGATCGCGCCGCTGCTGGAGCTGGGCGCGGGCTTCGACATGCAGTATACGGGACGGGAGAATATTTATCTCTACGGTTCGGTGCTTGGCTTTTCCCGCAGCTTCCTGAATCAGAAATATCCGGAGATCGCGGAGTTTTCCGAGCTGGGAAAGTTTCTTGACGTGCCGTTAAAGAACTACTCCTCCGGTATGCGGGCCCGGCTGGGCTTTTCCATCGCGACCGTGGTGGAGCCGGAGATCCTGATCCTCGACGAGGTGCTCTCCGTCGGAGACGCGAAGTTCCGGAAGAAGAGCGAGAACAAGATCAAGTCCATGTTCGACAGCGGCGTGACCGTGCTGTTTGTTTCGCACAGCATCGGACAGGTCAAAGCGCTCTGCAATAAGGCGATTTTGCTCGAACAGGGCGAGCTGATCGCAAGCGGCGGCGTGGAAGAGGTGGCCGCGATCTACGAGGAAAAGATCAACAGTTGATTTTGGAGGCAGGTATGTACGATTATTTGATTGTCGGCGCGGGGCTGTTCGGGGCGACCGCGGCGCGGGAGCTGACGCTCCGGGGAAAGCGCTGTCTCGTGATCGACCGGCGGGATCACATCGCGGGCAACGCGTACTGTAAGCAGGTCGAGGGGATCCCGGTGCATTGGTACGGGGCGCATATTTTCCATACGTCCGACGCAAGGATCTGGAATTATGTCAATCAGTTTTCGGAGTTTAATCACTATGTGAATTCGCCGGTGGCGGTCTATAAGGACGAGCTGTATAATCTGCCGTTCAATATGAACACCTTCAACCGGATGTGGGGCGTCCGTACTCCGGCGGAGGCGCAGAAGATCATTGCCGCGCAGATCGCCGAGGAGCGGATCGGAGAGCCGCGGAATCTGGAGGAGCAGGCGCTTTCCCTCGTCGGCAGGGACGTTTACGAGAAGCTTGTCAAGGGCTATACGGAAAAACAGTGGGGGCGCGACTGCAAGGAGCTTCCGGCGTTCATTATCCGGCGGCTGCCGCTTCGATTTACTTACGACAACAATTACTTTAACGACCGCTATCAGGGGATCCCGGTGGAGGGCTATACCAAGCTTGTCGAGCGGATGCTTGCAGGCGTGGAGGTTCGGCTCGGCGTCGATTACAAAAAGGACAGGGCGGAGCTTGACGCGCTGGCGGAGAAGGTGATCTACACCGGCGCCGTCGACGAGTATTTCGATTATTCCGAGGGCGTTTTGCAGTACCGGATGGTGACGTTTGAACACAAGGTGCTGGACATGGAAAACTATCAGGGCAATGCGGTCGTGAATTATACGGAGCGCGAGGTTCCCTACACGCGCATCATCGAGCATAAGCATTTTGTCTTTGGAAAACAGCCGAAAACCGTAATTTCCAAGGAATATCCGGCGGAATGGAGCGTCGGGGAGGAACCCTATTATCCGATCAACAACGCGGAAAATCAGGCGCTGTACGAGCGCTACCGGCAGTTGGCGCAGAAGGAGAGCAAGGTGCTGTTCGGAGGCAGGCTCGGCGAATACAAGTATTATGATATGGACAAGGTGATCGCATCGGCGCTGGCGATGGTGGACAAGCTATGAGCATTGATATTTTAATGGCAACGTACAACGGAGAACGCTTTCTTGCGGCGCAGCTCGACTCGATCCTTGCGCAGACGAACACGGACTGGCGGCTGTTCGTTTCGGACGACGGCTCGAAGGACGGCACATGGGAGATCCTATGCGGCTATGCGGCGCGTTTTCCGGAGAAAATTACCGTCCGTCAAAATGCGGTCAATTCCGGCGGCTCGGCGGCAAATTTTTACGGGATGCTGCCGCTTGCAGCCGCCGATTATGTGATGTTTGCGGATCAGGACGACGTATGGCTTCCGAACAAGGTGGAGGCGGCGTTCCGGGCGCTCCGGCGCATGGAGGAGCGGTACGGCGCGGATACGCCGCTTTTGGTGCATTCCGATCTGATCGTTGTGGACGAGCGGGAGCGGGTGCTGTATCCTTCCATGTTCGCCCTGCAGAAGCTTTCCGGAACCGGCAGGAGCTTTGCTAAGCAGCTCGTGCAGAACTGCGTGACCGGCTGTACGATGATGTGCAACCGGGCGCTTTTGGAAAAGCTGACGGTGCTTCCGGAGCATTCGGTCATGCACGACTGGTGGATCGGGCTGACGGCGGCGTGCTTTGGGAGGATCGGTTTTCTGAAAACGCCGTATATCCGTTACCGGCTGCACGAAAACAACGTGGAGGGGGCGAAGGATTATTCCTCGCTTTCGGCAAGTCTGCGGATGGCGGCGAAAAAGGAGCAGATCCGGGCGTCCCTTGAAAGAACCTACCGTCAGGCGGAGGAGTTCCGGGAAATTTACGGAGCGGAGCTTTCGGACGAGCGGCGCGGGATCTTGGAGGCGTATCTTCGGACGGAGAACGCGCCCCTGCCGGAAAAGTGGAGCCTGCTGTGCCGGTACGGTTTTTGGAAGACCGGGTGGAACCGGAAGGCGGGACAGCTCCTTTTCGGTTAAGTTTTCCGCGGAATAAAAAAATTGCTTGACAAGGCGGTAAAACGGAGTTATATTAAAGCAACGGTTAGCGACGGCTAATTTGGCCGCCGCTTTTCTTTTAAGGAAGGAGTTAGCTTTGGCTAACGCCGGAGATACGAGGGGGAGTTGTTGTATGGCTATCGTAGAATTTCACGGAGTCAGCCGCGTTTACAAAAGCGGCGATCATGAGCTGAAGGCACTGGACAATGTCGATCTTCAATTGGAGGAGGGAAAATTCGTTGTCATTCTGGGGCCCTCCGGCGCGGGCAAGAGTACGCTTCTGAATCTGCTGGGCGGACTGGACAGTCCCACGAGCGGAAAGATCGTCGTGGACGGAAAGGACATTTCCACGCTGTCCAACGACGCGCTTGCGGAATACCGCGCGGCAAAAGTCGGCTTTGTGTTTCAGTTTTATAATCTCGTTCCCACGCTGACCGTGCATGAGAACGTAAAGCTCGTGGACGAGATCGCGCCGCATCCTCTGTCCGCCACGAAAATGCTCACGGAGGTGGGGCTTTCCGATCATCTGCGCAATTTTCCCTCCGAGCTTTCGGGCGGAGAACAGCAGCGGGTGTCCATTGCCCGCGCGCTTGCCAAAAATCCCAAGATCCTGCTCTGCGACGAGCCGACCGGAGCGCTGGACTCCGAAACCGGCGTAATGGTGCTCAAGCTTCTGCTGAAAATGGCGAGGGATTACGGAAAGACCATCGTCATTGTTACGCATAACCAGAACATTGCGAAAATGGCGGACGTGGTCATCCGCGTGAAAAACGGCAGGATCGTTTCTCAAGAGGAGCAGGAGCATCCGATATCCGCCGACGAGATCGAATGGTAAAGGGGGATGCAGGATGCTGTTCAAAAAGCTTTGGAGAACGATGGGGCTGTACAAGGCGCAGTTTATTTCCATGATCATTATGATCACTCTGGGGATCGGCGTGTTTGTCGGCTTTAATATGGAATGGGTAAGCATAGAGGAAAACACCTCCGCTTTTTTTGAAAAGACCGGCTTTGCCGATTATCGGATCGTTTCGGAGAGCGGCATTACGGAGGAGGACGCGGAAAAGGTCTCTGCGATGAACGGAGTTTCGGAGGTCTCCCGGTTTCTCTCGGTCAACGTGGACGTGAAGGAACAGGAGGGGGACAGCGTTGCGCTGACCGTGACCGAGAACGAAGCGGTCTCCGGCTTTCTGGTTATGGACGGAGAGGACTATGACAGGGAGAGCGCGGACGGGATCTGGCTTTCCGAGCGCTATGCGGAGGCGAACGGGGTGCGGCTCGGAGACCGGCTGACGTTTCTTTATAAGGGACTGGAGATTTCCGGAAAAGTTGTCGGGTTGATAAAAGCCGGAGAATATATGATCTGTGTCCGCGACGAAACGCAGCTCATGCCCGACTACGATACCCACGGATTTGCCTACATATCGCCCGCTATGTACGAGAAGGCGGCGGGCGGCGCGTATTATCCGCAGCTCAACGTGCTGTCGAAGCTCGACAAAAAGGAATTCGTCGAGGCTCTGGACGGGACGCTTTCCACAACGCTTTTGGTGCTTTCCAAGGACGAGAACATTTCCTATTCGGGGGCGCAGGGGGAGTCCGAGGAGGGCAAGACGATGGGCTCCGTTATGCCGGTGCTGTTTTTGCTGATTGCCGTGCTGACGATGGTCACGACGATGCACCGTTTGACCGCCAAGGAAAAGACCCAGATCGGGACGCTGAAGGCCTTGGGCTTTCGGGATCGGCGCATCCTGCGGCACTATGCCTCCTACGCGCTGATGATCGGCGTGATCGGCTCGGTGCTCGGAACCGCCCTTGGCTATGGGATCGCTTGGGTCATTATGAATCCGGGCGGCATGATGGGAACCTATTTTGACATGCCTTGGTGGCATTTGTATCTGCCATGGTTCTGCTGCGTGATTCTGGTGGGAATTCTTGCGCTGCTGACTCTGATCGGCTATCTGTCCACCCGGAAAATGCTTCGCGGGACCGCCGCCGAGGCGCTCCGACCGTACACGCCGAAGAAAATGAAGCCGCTGGTTGTGGAAAAAACGAAGCTGTTCCACCGGCTTTCGTTCGGCACGCGCTGGAATCTGCGGGATATTATGCGGCACAAGTCCAGAACGGCCATGAGTCTGATCGGCATTGTCGGCTGTATGACGATCGTTGTCTGCGCGCTCGGTATGCGCGATACGATGAACGCGTTTTTGGAGCTTTACTATGACGAGGCGACGCAGTATTCCTCCCGGCTCTATCTGACCGAGGAGGCAACGGCAGAGCAGCGGCAGGAACTGATCGCCAAGTATCGCGGCGATTGGAGCGCGAGCGTCAGCGTACAGATGGGCGAAAAAGCGGTCTCCCTTGACGTTTACCGCTTGGAAAACGATCTGGTTCGGTTCCCGGAGAAGGACGATGGCATGGCGGAGATCGGCGCGGAGGGCGCATATCTCTGCACGCGTCTGGCGGACGCCTTTGATCTGACCGAGGGCGACAGCTTCACGCTGAGTCCTTACGGCTCCGACAGGGAGTACACGTTGAAGGTTGCCGGCGTCATACGCAGCCTTTCGGAGAGTATCGTAATTTCGGCGGACTATGCGGATGCGCTTCAAATTCCCTATGTGGTCGATTCGATCTATACCGAGACGGAAAAGTCCGCGGTCGCCTCGGACGCCGCCGTTAAAAGCGTACAGTCCAAGCAGATGATCGTCGATTCGTTCGATTCGTTTATGGAACTTATGAACCTGATGATCGTGCTTCTTGCAGCCGCGGCAATTATTCTTGGCGTTGTTGTGCTGTATAATCTCGGCGTTATGAGCTATACCGAGCGTTACCGCGAAATGGCGACGCTCAAGGTCGTCGGCTTTAAGGACCGGAAGATCGGCAAGCTGCTCATCGGGCAGAATCTGTGGGCGACCGTCCTTGGCATGGCGATCGGGCTGCCGCTTGGGATCGGCGTGCTGAGCTATCTTTTGAACGAGCTTGCGACCGAATATGAGCTGAAGCTGGTTCTGGGGCCCGCAACGTATCTGGTCAGCCTGCTGTTGACGCTTGGCGTATCGCTGCTCGTCAGTGTGATGGTGGCGAGAAAAAATCGAAATATTGATATGGTGGAGGCATTGAAGGGCGCGGAATAAAAGCCCGGCTTGCCCCCTCCCCGTCGGGGAAAAGAGACGCCGCAGGATAAAGCATCCGTTGAGGCGTTCTCTTTTGAAGCATGGGTTAGTCTAAACTAACAGAAGGAAATGTATTTTATTTGTATTTGGAGGGAACTATGAGCGTAGTGATCGTTGGAGGCAACGAATGTATGGTCAGGCAGTATCTGGAGCTATGTCGCTCGTACCGATGCCGGGCGAAGGTCTTTCCGAAAATGGAAAGCGGGCTGAAAAACAAGATCGGAAGTCCCGATCTGCTTGTTCTGTTTACCGGAACGATGTCGCACAAGATGCTGCGCTGCGCGCTGAACGAAGCGAAAACACCGGGCACCATCATCGCGCGGTCGCATTCCGCGTCCATGTCGGCGCTTCGGAACATTCTGAACGAGCATGCAAGTACGGAGGTTGCCAATGTCGGCTGAACATATGGAAGGGCGCGCTGCGCCAAAACCGAAGGAAGGCAGCGGGAAGCCGGCGGAACCGACGCTGGACGCGAGCCTTGTCCAGCACGGCGCATCGACGCTGGCGGGGCTGACGACCGGAAATCTTTTTTCGGTCAGGTATCGGACGCGGGAAGACCTGCGGGGCGAGCTGCGCAGACGAAACCGCGGCTTGGCGGCAAAGGGGCTGCGCATTCTCCCTCTGCGCTACGGGGAGTCGAAGGTCCTGCTGTATCTGTACCGTCCGTCGCTTCTCAAACGCGATCTGGAGGACGCGGAGGCAAAGCGGCTGCTTGCGGAGCTGGGCTATGTGGGCGCCACGCCGGAGGAGCATTTGCTCCGACTGATCGGAAGGCTTTCGGAGGCGTCCGGATTCCCGCACGAGATCGGTCTGTTCCTCGGCTATCCGCCCGAGGACGTCCGGGGCTTTATCGAAAACAAGGCGGACAATTATAAGTGCGTCGGGCTCTGGAAGGTGTACGGCGACGTCCAGAGGGCGCAGCAGCGGTTTTCGCAGATCCGGAAATGCACGGATCTTTATCAAAGGCTGTGGACGAACGCAGCGTCGCTTGAGCGGCTGCTGGTCGTTGTTTAGCAAAACGTGTTTTGAAAAAGGAGGAAAATATCATGAAGGTAGCGGTTGTTTATTGGAGCGGTACGGGAAATACCGAGGAGATGGCGAACGCCGTTTTGGAGGGCGCGGAAAAGAAGGGAGCGGAGGCTTCTCTCTTTACCTCCGCGGAATTCGGCGAGTCGATGCTGGACGCCTTCGACGCGGTGGCCTTCGGCTGCCCGGCGATGGGCGCCGAGGTGTTGGAGGAGGAGGAATTTGAGCCGATGTTCACCGCCTGCGAGGCAAAGCTTGCGGGCAAGAAGATCGCGTTGTTCGGCTCTTACGGCTGGGGCGACGGCGAGTGGATGCGCTCTTGGGAAGAACGCTGCAGAGAGGACGGCGCGGTGCTCGCATGCGAAAGCGTGATCTGCAACGAAGCGCCGGACGCGGAGACGGCGGACGCCTGCGCAAAGCTGGGCGAAGCGCTGGCGGAGTAAGCCGCGGGAAAGCATTCAAAAAACGGGCGGAGATAGGGTTTCGTATCTCCGCCCGTTTTTTTCGCTTTTATTCTCCGGATACCGCGTCCATTTCCTCCTTTGACATCAGAACGACCGGCAGCTCCGTTTCCTGATATTCGCCCTGTACGCGGCGCATGATCGTCAGCGTGACCGTCGTTCCGGCGCGGTAGCAGGTGATGCGCGCCGACAGCTGTTCCTTGGTCGCGATCGCGATCCCGTTTACGCCCGTAATGATATCGCCCGCCTGAAGCTGGGCTCTTTCGGCGGCGGTGCCGGAGAGGACCTCGTTGATATAAACGCCGACCGGCATGTCGAATTCGTCCGCCATGGTGCTGCTTACCGTGGAAATGCGGACGCCCAGATAGCCCTGCGCAGATTCGGGAACCTCCTCCATGGTTTGCAGCTCCCGGAGGACCGGGATCGCGGAAGACGCCGGAATGGCGAAGCCCATTCCCTCAACCGTAACGGCGCTGAGCTTTGCGGAATTGATGCCGATCAGCTCTCCGTTCAGATTGATCAGCGCGCCGCCGCTGTTTCCCGGATTGATGGCGGCGTCGGTCTGGATCAGCGTCATCGTAATGCCGCTGTCGGTCGTGATTTTACGGTTGGTGGCGCTGATATAGCCGACGGTCACGGAGGTTCCGTAGCCGAGCGAATTGCCCAGCGCGATGACCATTTCACCGGGCGCCGCCTCCGTGGAATCCGCCAGAGCGGCAAGCGATACCGACGCCCGTGTTTCCTCCGACAGGCTGTCCTTGGAAAGCGCCAGAACGGCGAGGTCGGCGACCGAATCGGAGCCCCGTACCGAAACCGCCGCCTCCTGACCGCCTGCAAGCGTTGCCGTGATATCCTCGGCGTTTTCAATGACGTGGGCGTTGGTCACGATATAATAATATTCCTTGTCCTCGTCGATCAGAATGCCGGAGCCCTGCGAAGGCGCGGATACGGTCTGCCCGAACAGGTTCTGCCCGGTTTCCGTCGCCTGAATGGCGACCATCGAGGGAAGCATTTCCTCTGCCAGTTGTTCAATGTCCACGTCGGACAGCAGCTTGGCGCCGGCTTCGTCGGTCAGCTTGAGACGCGTATGCTCGTTAAGCGAATAATTGTCCTTGGAATTTACGGAATCCTTTGGGGCGCTGCTCGGCTCCTGCTTTGCGGGGGTCTTTTCGGCAAGCGCCGAGACCTCCGGCTTGGCTGCCTGATCCGTGTCGAACAGCAGCACCAGCCCAAGGAAAACGCCGGCGGAGATCATAATAAAAAGAAAGCCCAGAAACGCTTTTTTCAACAATTTCATGCGCTGTTCCTCCTGTTTCACCAGATAGTATAAAGCAATATAGCATTTCCCTGTGTCTTAATTGTGACAAAAGAGTTAATAATTTTAGCGTTGAATTCGCACGAAAAATCATGTATCATAAGAGCGCATACACAAATCCTTCAGAAATATGTATCGAGGTGGAAATGAATCACGATAATCAAAAAACAATCAGCTCCATTCGGATCTTGGCGGATGCTTTTCTGATTGTGATCGCTTATATTTTGGCTTACAGCTTACGGTTTGGTGTGCTCCAGAGGCTGGACTTCTTCGCTCTGGGGGAAAACGAGCGATTTTATTCGATGGGAACCTACGCAAAATATCTTCTTGCGGTCGTTCCCGGATATTTGTATATCTATACAAAATGCGGTTTGTATGAACTGAAAAGAAGAAAGCGGATCGAGGTATGGGATCTGGTAAAAGCCAACATTCTTGGACTGCTCTACTTTGCGTTCGTTTTGTTTTATGTGAAGGAGCTGGATATCTCCCGGCATTTCTTCTCCCTGTTTTTTGTACTCAACGTTACGCTGGGACTTGCCTTCCGGCACCTGTTTCATTATGTGCTGCAATCCCTCCGTTCCAGAGGCATCAACCTTAAGCATGTGGTTATGATCGGCTACAGCGGGGCGGCGCGGGGCTATATCGACCGGATCAAGGCAAATCCGCAGTGGGGGTACTACATCCACGGAATTATTGACGACGAAAAGGAGAAGGGCTTCGTCTATAACGGCATCCCGATCCTCGGCAATATCGGAGAGCTGGAGGAGATTCTTCGGAACAACCGTTTCGAGGAGATCATCATTTCCCTGAGGATCAACGATTATTATAAGCTGCGCCGGGTCGTTGCGATCTGTGAGAAATCCGGCACGCATACGAAATTTATCCCGGACTATAACCATATCATTCCGACGATTCCGGTCATTGAGGACTTTTTCGGCCTGCCGATGATCAACATTCGGAACGTGCCCCTCGCCACGCTTGGAAACCGGGCGGTAAAGCGCATGATGGACTTGGTGGGCGGCGTGCTGGCGCTGATCGTGTTCGCGATCCCGATGCTTGCGGTTGCAATCGCGATCAAGCTGACCACAAAGGGAAAGATCATTTACTGTCAGGAGCGGGTCGGGCTGCACAACAAGCCGTTTAAGATGTACAAGTTCTGCTCGATGGAGGAGGCGAAGGCAGGCGAGGACGAAAACGAATGGTCGAACCAGAACAATCAGCGCGTGACAAAGGTCGGAAAGTTTATCCGGCATACGAGTTTGGACGAGCTGCCGCAGATCTTCAACGTGCTGAAGGGCGATATGAGCCTGATCGGGCCCCGGCCGGAGCGTCCGTTTTTTGTGGAAAAATTCCGCGAGGAGATCCCCCGGTATATGATTAAGCATCAGGTTCGGCCGGGCATTACCGGCTGGGCGCAGGTGCACGGACTGCGGGGCGACACATCGGTCAGCAAGCGGATCGAATACGATCTGTACTATATCGAAAATTGGAGCGTGATTTTGGATATCAAGATCCTTTGGATGACGATTTTTACCGGTTTTGTAAATAAAAATGCCTATTGAGGAATAAGAAAGGGTAATTTATGGAGAACGAAGAAAACAAAAAAGACGGATACGAAAACTGCTGCGCCATGTGCCGGCGTCCGGAGAGCGTCGTGGGAAAGCTGATGAAGCTTCCGCAGAACATTTATTTGTGCGAGGACTGTCTGCAGCGTTCCTTTGACATGGTTTCGTCCACGATGAAGCCGGAGGACTTCGACCAGTTCCCGGGCAATATCCGCATCGTCCTGCCCGGCGACGGACTGATGCCGAATCAGCCGCAGATCAAGCCGAAAAAGAAGGCGGTGCCGAAGGCCACGGAGGAACCGCAGGACGGGGAGGAGGCGAAAATGGATATCGCCAAGCTTCCCGCGCCGCACGAGATCAAAGCCCGGCTGGACGAATATGTGGTCGGACAGGAACAGGCGAAAAAGGTGATCAGCGTCGCCGTTTACAATCATTATAAGCGTGTGAAAAACCAGAATCTTCCCCAGTATCAGGACGACGTTGTGATCGAAAAGTCCAACATGCTGATGATCGGTCCCACCGGCTGCGGAAAGACCTATCTGGTGCAGACCCTTGCGCGTCTGCTGAACGTGCCGCTGGCGATCACCGACGCGACCTCGCTGACCGAGGCGGGCTATATCGGCGACGACGTGGAGAGCGTGCTCTCCAAGCTGCTGCAAAATGCGGACAACGACGTGGAGCGGGCGGAGCATGGCATTGTGTTTATCGACGAGATCGACAAGATCGCAAAGAAGAAGAATACCAACAGCCGGGACGTCAGCGGCGAGAGCGTGCAGCAGGGGCTTCTGAAGCTGTTGGAGGGTGCCGATGTGGAGGTGCCGGTCGGCGCGACCAGCAAGAACGCGATGGTTCCCATGACCACCGTCAACACGAAAAACATTTTGTTTATCTGCGGCGGGGCGTTTCCGGACTTGGAAAATATTATTAAGCAGCGGCTGACCAAGTCGTCGGCGATGGGCTTCAATTCCGAGCTGAAGGACGCGTACGACAAAGACCCGGATCTGCTCTCCAAGGTAACGGTGGAGGATCTTCGGGAATACGGCATGATCCCGGAATTTCTCGGACGGCTGCCCGTGATCTTTGCGCTGCAGGGACTGACGAAGGAAAGTCTGATGCGCATTCTGGTGGAGCCGAAAAACGCCATCACGCGCCAGTACGAGAAGCTGCTTGCCATGGACGAGGTGCGTCTGTTTTTCGAGGAGGGGGCGATCGCCCGGATCGCGGAAAAGGCGATGGAAAAATCCACCGGCGCAAGAGCGCTTCGCTCGATCATCGAGGAATTCATGCTGGATATCATGTACGAGATCCCCAAGGACAGCTCCATCGGCACGGTAACGATCACTGCGGATTATATTGATCATAAGGGCGCGCCGCTCATTGAGCTTAGAAACAAGTAAGGGAGCCGGGGAGCATTCTTCTGTTGCGGTACGGAAGGGAATCCGTTATAATCAAAGAAAAGGGAGAAGAGGAGTGGGGTCATGTTTTGCAATCAGTGCGGAAGCATATTGATGGAGGACGCGAAATTCTGCTCGCAGTGCGGAAGCCCGGTGAAGCGTATGAGCCGGACCGAAACGGCGGGGGAAGCCGTCGGAACGGAAAGGGGCGTTTCGATGTTCCCGGAATTTGTGTTCCCGGAGGAGGAAAGCGGTTTGCCCCTGCCGGAGCCTGCGGCGGAGGAACCGGCAGCCGAGGAGCGCGGAGAAGCGGCAGAGGAACCGGCAGCCGAGGAGTGCGGAGAAGCGGCGGAGAACGGCGAGCCGTCGCCCGAGGCGAAATCGGCAGCCCCCGAAAGATATATTCCGGAATTTGAAACGGTTTGGGAAGTTCCGGACAGACTGGCGGGATGGGAGGCTGAAAATCCGACGGACGGACAGGAGGCTTCCGAAAACGGCGAGCCAAAAAAGAAAAAAGCGAAGAAAAAGCATGCGCCGCTCATTGCGGCGCTGGCGATCCTGCTTGTGGTCGGCGGCGCGCTGGCGGTTTATTGGTTTGCGGTCGGCGGGGCGGATAAGGACGTGCTGTCCGTATTGGGACTGAGAGACGACGAAAAAAAGCTCGATAAGGAACAGGAAGAAAGCCTGCTGGAGCTGATCGACAGGTGGGACACAGCCTGCAAAAACCAGTCGGTCTACATGTTCACGCGCGCCTTTCCGGAATACGCGCATCCCTATATTTTACAGAGCTACAACGTCCCCTCCGTGGAGGCGCTGCTTTCGTGGATGCATTATATGAGCTTTGAGCGGTGCGGAGAGGATGCCGATTTCACGGAAGCATACGAGGTGGAGCGTAAGATTGAGGATACGGCTCGGCTTGCCAATGCCATAGAAAGCGTTATCGGACGAACGGGCTATATACACATCGAGGAAGCATATCTGATCCGAAACACTACCACGGTGGAGGGAAGCAAAGACAAGCTGCTGCTTACGGATCTCTATCTGTTTTACAAGGATGGGAATAATTGGTATTTGATCCTTGTAAAGGACCCGGCGGATTTTGATCTATAGGATCGTAAAGGGAGCAAGCCGTTGGAAGGCCGAGCGCCTCCAATGGCTTGCCTTATGTTTTGTTGAAAGGGAAGAGAAGAATTTTGAAACATCGAAAAAAGTACATTGCAGGCTTTCTCCTGCTTTATCTGGCGTTTACCTGTCTGTTTACCCTTTTGTGGCTGCTGAAAAATCTGCCGTGGCTGGATCTGCCGACGATCGTTTTTCAGATGAAGGTGCCCTTGGAGGGGACGGAGATGGGATCCTTTGCCGGGATCATTTTGCTGGACACCGTGGGCTCGCTTTCGGCGGCGGGGGCGGCAACGGCTCTGGCGCTGGCTCTGGAACGGCGGAAGCGGAAGAAGACGCGGAAAGCGGAGGAAGGAGCGACCGGCGAGACAGCGGAGACCGTACGGGCGGCGGAGACCGGCGAGGCAGCAGAGAACTGTGAGGCGGCGGAGACCGGCGAGGCAGCGGAGGTCTGCAAGGCAGCGGGGACCGAACCGGCGGCGGAAAACTGCAAGGCGCGGAAGCCTGCGGAGACCGGCAAGACCGGAAAACGGTTCCTGCTTGTTTCCGGCGTTCTTTTTGCCGCCGCGCTGATCGCCCTGCTTTGTCAGATGGACGTTTTCGGCTATCTGTACCGGCAGTGCGTCAAAACCGAGATCTACGACGATTACTATGTGGAGCCGGAGCAGGCGGAGCTTGTCTTTCCGGAGAAAAAGCGCAATTTGGTGTACATCTATCTCGAATCCATGGAGCTTTCCTTTGCCGATCCCGAACACGGCGGTATTGCGGCGGACAACTATATTCCGAAGCTGACCGAGCTTTCGCTTTCGGAAACCGACTTTGCGTACGGCAACGAGACCGAACTGAACGGCGTGGTCAGCACGACCGGAACGACGTGGACGATCGCCTCGTTCGTGGCGCAGACGGCGGGCGTCCCCCTGTCGATCCCCATCGGCAGAAACGCCATGGGCAAGGGCTATTCCTCGTTCCTTCCGGGAGCGTATACGCTGGGGGATATTTTGCAGAAGGAGGGCTATCGGCAGATGATGCTCCTCGGCTCGGACAAGGCGTTTTCCGGTATGGACGTCTATTTGGAAAGCCACGGCGGCTACGAAATTATCGACTATTACCGGGCGCTCGAGGAACACCGGCTGCCGACGGACGATTACAAGGTCTGGTGGGGCTTTGAGGACTGCTACCTGTTTGCCTTTGCCAAGGAGGAGCTGACAAAGCTTGCGGAGGGGGACCAGCCGTTTGCCCTGACGCTGATGACGATGGATACGCACCGGACGGACGGCTACCGCTGCGAGCATTGTCCGGACACGTTCGGCAATCAGTATTCCAACGTTATCTCCTGCTCGGATACGCAGGTTACGGAGTTTGTGGCGTGGCTGCAGGAGCAGGACTTCTGGGAAAACACCACCGTTGTCATTGTCGGAGATCATCCGACGATGGACGGAAATTATATTCAGAAGCTGCCGGGCTATTCCGAGGACTATCAGCGCAGGCAGTATTTGGCGATCCTGAACGGCGCGAAGGAATATACGCTGGAAAAGACCCGGAAGATGACGCCGATGGATCTGTTCCCGACGACGCTTGCGGCGCTCGGAGTGGAAATTCCGGGCGATCGGCTGGGGCTTGGAACCGATCTGTATTCCGAGACGCCGACGCTGTTGGAGGAGCTTGGACTGGAGACGCTGAACAGAGAATTTGAAAAGACGTCGGATTTTTATAACAAACGCCTTTTGTACGGAGAATAGACAGAGACGGCAAAAGGCCGGGGAGCAGCGGGAGGTACATTGTGGTTGGTTCCATTTCGGAATTGTATACGGATTATAAAAAGCGCCTGATGGAAGTGGATTCCATGGAACAGGACTTGCTCAGCGTGACCGATAAATCGGCATGGATCGAACGGCTGCGCAAAAAATCGGAGATCATCCGCGCATATTATCGGGTAACGGAGGACGAGCTGGGCACCTTTATTCGTCCGATTTTGGAAGGAAAAGAGGAGCTGGACGCCGAAGCGGCGGGGCAGTTTTATCTGGGCGCGTACGATTATTTTATGAACGTTATGTCGGACGAAATGCTGGAAAGCCAGATTTTTATCAAGCTCTGGGACTATTTTCATCAGCAGGGGAACGAATATTATGAGCGCGCCTGCAAGTCCGCCTTTTCCAGCAGTCCGTTTCTGAATGTTGAGGGCGAGCTGCAAAGGCTTGGGATGGAACAGGCGGACTGGGTATCGGGCTTTGTCGTGCAGATCGAGCATCTCCAGAAGCTGCATCAGTCGGACGGCGAGTTTGAGCGCGACGTTCAGCGCATCATGAAGACGATCGAGCGGGAATATGAGATGGAGAGCGAGAAGTTTGAGCCGAACGTGAACCGTCTGATCGCCTGCTTTAACAAAATGTCCCGCATTCGCAAATACCGCGGCAGCTTTTCGGACGAGGTCTGGGCAGGTCTGCAGGATATGCTGGCGCGAACCGGAAAGGACGTTCTGTTTATGGCGTCGCTGTTCTGGGATCAGCTGGAGGAAGGAAAGCAGCAGGAGATCGGTCCGGCGCTGCCGCTGGGCTTTTTGGAGGAGCTTCCGAAGCCGATGGAGCAGAGAAATCTGCAGCCCTTTGTGGGCTATGCGGTCTATGCCTTCCGAACCGGACAGCTCTCTGCGGAGGAGACCTATGCGCTGCTGCGGGGTTACTGGAAAAGCGTCAAAAAGGAGCTGGATTTTACAAAGCCGGAGTGGCGGGAGCAGACGGAAAATTCCCGCTTTTACCTGATCCGTCATGCGGCACGTCCGATGCTGCAGATGATCGAGGCGTTTTCGTGCGGAGCTGCCAAAAAGCAGCAGTATAAGGCGGAGCTTCTTTATGAGATCAAGATGTACATTGAAACGATCCCGCGGGAATGCGCCTGCAAGGACTATCTGGATCAGGCGCTTTACCACCTGCTGTACGATCTGATCCCCTACATTGACGACGAGAGTGTGGCGCTGGAGCTCATCGACGGCATGACCATCAGTCGGCAGCTTGCGACGCTCATCCATACGGTCATGACGGCTCGGCTGTGCGAGCTGGTGCTGGAGCCGATGCTTGAGAAGCATCCGGAGCTGTTCTGCGAGGCGCTGGGCGTGACCGATCCGCAGGAGGTGCTTCGGCGGAAGAACGAGCTTCATCATCTGCTGTATTATGCCGCAAGGGTCCACGACATCGGCAAGATCCTGATCGCCAACATCATCAATACGCAGATCCGGCGGCTGACCGATATGGAATATTCCTATATCCGTCTGCACTCCAAGTGGAGCTACGAGATCCTGAACCGCAATCCGAAGCTTTCCGCCTATGCGGAGATCGCGCTGGGGCATCATAAGAGCTATGACGGCAGCATGGGCTATCCGGCTTCCTTTGACAATACGAAGTCGCGGTACCGGATCCTGATCGACATTCTGACGCTGTGCGACTGTCTGGATGCGGGCACGGACAAGCTTGGAAGAAATTACGTTCCGGGCAAGGGCTTCCGGGAGATGCTCGCGGAATTTGAGCAGGAAAAGGGTAAGCGGTACCGTCCGGAGCTGGTGGAGCTGCTGCAAAACGACCGGCAGCTGGCAGAGACGCTTGCGGAGGTGACAAGCGAGGAGGCGCGAACGGAGCTGTATTATAAGATCTACCGGCAGTATCGGTAAAGAGCGGCGCAGGATTTTTGTTGCGGTTTTCGAAAAATCGTGTTATGCTGTTTGGGAGAACCGACGATCCGGAGTTTACTTGGAAAGAGGAAAAAAACGTGGGGAAAAAGAAAAAAGAAACGGCGAAGTTTTCCAATAAGGAACTGTTCCTGACCCTTGGGATTGTTGCCGGCTGCGCGCTGCTTGCGGTGGTCGTGCTGCTCATCGGACAGAAGGTGCGGGAAAAAGACACCGGGAAGGAACAGGAAAGCGAGGCCGAATCCTTGGAGACGCTCGGCTGGCATGACTTTTCGGCATATTTCAGCAAGGGGCTGAACGAGGACGGAACGGTTGCCGGCGTCACGGTGTCGGAGATGGTGGAGCTGTGTGATTACGGCGGCGTCGAGGTTCCGGAGGGAGAAGACGCGGAGACGTATCTGACGGAATATCTTTTGGAAAACTGCAAGGTGACCGATTTGGAGAGTCTTCGGGCGGCGATCGAGGAGCGGCTTCGCTTTTATGCGGAGTATATGTACGAATATAACGAAGAAAATTATTACGCCTATTACGAGGAACACCAGTTTGCCGATATGTACGAGGCGTACGGCACCACCGAGGAGGAATACGAGTCCTATGTAAAGGACGAGGCCGCAAAGGAAATGCGCGGCTGGCTGATCTTTCAGGCGATCTATGAAAAAGAGGGGCTGAGCGTGACCGAGGAGGATATTCTTCGCTGGATCGAGAAAAACAATTTTTCGGCGGACGATCTGGAAGGGATCACCTACCAGCATGGCAAGGCGTATGTGAACCGCATGGCGATGAAGCAGGCGGTGCTTGATTTCTTAACAAAATAAATCTTTTTAGGGAGGTAGAAGAATTATGGGCAGAGGCGGCGGAGGCGGCGGCTTCAGAGGAGGCGGCGGAGGAAGAAGCAGCGGCGGGTTTCACAGCAGCGGAAGATCTTCCCACAGCGGAAGGAGCGGCGGAGGCGGCGGAGGTCGCGGCGGCATGGGCGGCGGCTTTGGCGGACCGAGACCGCCAAGACCGCCAAGAGGACCGAGAGTCGTGCACCATTTTCACTACGGACCGAGACGAACCGTCGTATATTTGGGTGGAGGCGGCGGAGGCGGCGTTGGATGCGCGTCGTTTTTGATCGTGCTTGTGCTGGTTATCATTCTTCTGGCTTCTTTTTCGGCGCTCAGCGGACGGGAATCGAACGTTATTAACGGCGACGTGGTGGAGCAGTATGCCGTTGACGTCTGCAAGGAGCAGTTTACCGAGAACGATTACGGCGCGGTATTCGTGATCGCCGTCGGCAATACGCCCGACGACGAATATATTTCCTGTACCTACCGGACGAACGTTGCCGATATTATGGACGACTATGTGGACTATTTTTATGACGCCTATGACGAGTATTATCAGGACGACGTAGGGAAGCAGGTCGGTCTGGCGCTTTCCAAAACGGCGGAGCGGATCGTTCGCGACGGGGTGGAGCCCTATCGGGGGCAGAGCTTTTCCAACAAAGCTTATAAGGATGAGCTGGATTATTTTACGACCGTTACCACGCTGCGGGACGGTATGGAGGAGTTCTATGACGCAACCGGCATTCAAATGTATGTGCTGGTAACGGAGTACAAGAGCTTTTACAAGGACTATACGTCCTCAACGGCGTCTAACGTCCTTTCCAACATCATTAAGGTCGTGCTGATCTGCGTTACCGTGGTGGTGGTGCTGGTGATCGCGGTCCGCTTCTGGAAGGCAAAAAAGAAGCAGAAAAATATAGAGGACGAAAATACCGCGAAAATCCTCAATACGCCGCTGGAATCCTTTGGTGACGTGGAGCTTGACAATCTCCAGAAGAAATACGATTCTGCCGACGAGGGAAAAAAGGAATAGGAAAGTGAAGAAAATAAGACATGGTTTGGATGTTTTCCGCCATGTCTTTTTTCTTTTTGCTCTGCTAAAATAAACGAAGATTTTTGAAAAAAGAAAAAGAAAGGTTGGGGTATGAAAATGAAAAAGTGGATTCTTTTCTTGGGAATTGTGAGCGTGTGTCTGTTTGGCTGCGGCAAGGAGGAAACGGGCACGGAGGAAAAGCCCTCGGCTTCTCCGGAGGCTTCGGTGAGCGGAACGGTAACGCCTGCCGAGCCGTCGGCGACGCCCACGCCCACGGAAGCGGCTCCGACGCCCACGGAGGTGCCGGAGGAGTTTTCCTTTGCGGACAGCATTCCCTATGAGGCTGTGAAAAAAGGCAACGAAAAGACCGGAACCATTGAAAAAATTACTTACGAAACCAAGGATTATTTCGGGGATGAGGCTCCGATAGAAAAGAGCGCCTATGTATACCTTCCCTACGGCTACAATACCGAGACAAAATATAATGTTTTATATTTGATGCACGGAATCGGAGGCAACGAAAAGGAATGGGGCATGTATAACGACCAGTCCAAGGTAAAGCTGATCATGGACAATCTGATCGCCAACGGAACGATCGAGCCGTTTATTATCGTAACGCCCAACGGACGTTCCAGCAAGGAATTTGCCAATACCAGCTCGGATTACAATGCCTTTTATGTGTTCGGAAAGGAGCTGCGTAACGATCTGATCCCTTATGTGGAGCGGCATTATTCCACATGGGCGGACGCTTCCGCAGAGGATTACGACATGACGGCGACCAGAGAGCACCGCGCGATGGCGGGACTTTCGATGGGCGGTATGCAGACGATTAACATCGGAATGTGCGAGTGCCTCGATCTGTTCGGCTGGTTCGGAGCCTTTTCCGCAGCGCCTACCAGTTACGAAGCAAGCAAGATCGGCAAGGAGCTGGAAAAATTTCCGGACTATGACATCAAATATTTTTATGCGGTCTGCGGAACCGAGGACAGCATTGCGTTTTCCAGCGCCAAGGGCGCGGTGACCGGTCTGACCTCCTACACCGATCGGCTGGACGATTCCAATTTCTACTGGCAGACGCTGCCGGGAGCTCATGACTTTAATATCTGGTATCTTGGTTTCTACAATTTATCAAGGATTGTGTTTTCCAAGTAAAACCGCAAGCGGTAAATTCCGTACGAATTTACCGCTTTATTTTTTCGAAAAATTGTGTTTTTTTTCTCTTTTCAAGCGGGAGGAGATGTGCTAAAATGGTTCAAATATGATAAGAGGTGGAAGTTCACTTTTTTTCTGCAGCACAAGGAGGAACGGTGCAATGGACGAGATTACAAAGTCTTCCGACGCCATGCCGGAAGAAACGATCTCTAAAAATTTTATTGAACAGATGATTGATAAGGATTTGGAGGAGGGCAGATACGACCATGTCGTAACGCGTTTTCCGCCGGAACCGAACGGCTATCTGCATATTGGCCATGCCAAATCCATATTATTGAATTACGGTCTTGCAAAAAAGTATAACGGCCAGTTCAACCTGCGCTTTGACGATACAAACCCGACAAAGGAGAAAACCGAGTTTGTGGAATCCATTGTGGAGGATGTCCGCTGGTTGGGTGCTGACTTTGAAGACCGTATCTTTTTTGCTTCTAACTACTTCCAGCAGATGTACGAGGCAGCCGTTTTCCTGATCAAGAAGGGGAAGGCCTTTGTCTGCGATCTTTCTGCGGAGGAGATCCGCGAATATCGGGGAACGCTGACCGAACCGGGCAAAAACAGCCCTTACCGGGAGCGCTCCGTCGAGGAAAACCTGAAGCTGTTTGAGGGCATGAAGAACGGCGAGTACGAGGACGGCGCGAAGGTGCTTCGGGCAAAGATCGACATGAGCTCGCCGAACATCAACATGCGCGATCCGGTCATCTATCGGGTGGCGCATATGACCCATCACAACACGGGCGACGCATGGTGCATCTATCCGATGTACGATTTCGCTCACCCGATCGAGGACGCGATCGAGGGCGTCAGCCATTCCATCTGTACGCTGGAGTTTGAGGATCACCGCCCGCTGTACGACTGGGTCGTACGGGAGCTGGAATATCCGCAGCCGCCGAGGCAGATCGAATTTGCCAAAATGTATCTGACCAACGTGGTCACCGGCAAGCGGTATATCAAAAAGCTTGTGGAGGAAGGCGTGGTGGACGGCTGGGACGACCCCCGGCTCGTAACGATCGCCGCGCTTCGCAGAAGGGGCTTTACGCCGGAGTCATTGAAGCTGTTTATGGAGCTGTGCGGCGTTTCCAAGAGCAACAGCTCGGTGGATTATGCGATGCTGGAGTATTGCATCCGCGAAGATCTGAAGCTCAAGCGTCCCCGCGTAATGGCGGTGCTGCATCCGCTGCGGCTCGTTATCGACAACTATCCCGAGGGACAGTCCGAGCTTGTGGAGGTCATGAACAATCCGGAGGCGCCGGAGATGGGGACTCGTCAGGTCGCCTTCGGCAGAGAGCTTTATATTGAGCGCGACGATTTTATGATCGAGCCGCCGAAAAAGTATTTTCGGCTGTTCCCGGGCAACGAGGTGCGCCTGATGAACGCCTATTTCGTGACCTGTACCGGCTACGACGTCGATGCGGACGGCAATGTGACCGCGGTCCATGCAACCTACGATCCGGCGACGAAATGCGGCTCCGGCTTCAGCGAGCGCAAGGTCAAGGGAACGATCCACTGGGTCAACGCCGAGGGCGCGGTTCCGTTTACGGCGCGGCTGTACGAAAATCTGATCGACGAGGAAAAGGGCGTTTACAACGAAGACGGCACGATGAACCTCAATCCGAATTCGGTTACGGTTACGGAGGGCTTTGCGGAGCCTGTGATTTCCGCCGCCAAGCCTTACGACAGCTTTCAGTTCCTGCGGAACGGGTATTTCTGCGTGGACTATAAGGACACTACGGAGGAGCGTCTGGTGTTTAACCGGATCGCATCGCAAAAGAGCGGCTATAAGCCCGCGTAAGGATACGATATGAAAGAGGCACTTTACACCATCCCGGTAAACGAGGCGTTTGATGCGGACTGCGAATGCCCGATCTGTCAGATGTACAACGAGCTGCAGAACAATGCCGTCGATTTTGTGATGGGCGCGAGCTACATGGAGGACGATGTTCGCATGGAGACCGACAAAATGGGCTTCTGCGAAAAGCATCTGCCGCTTTTGTATAAAAACCAGAACCGTCTGGGACTCGGTCTGATGCTGCTGACCTATATGGATCGTCAGCAGAAGGAGATGGAGAAGCTGGCGGGTTCCCGCCCGAAAAGCGGCGGGCTGTTCCGGAAGGCGGAGGGCGGCGACGCGGTCTACGACTATCTCATGAAGCAGCAGTGCTCCTGCTATGTCTGCAAGCGGATGGAGCGTTCCTACGAGCGCTACCTTGCGACCACGTTTTATCTCTATGAAAACGACGAGGCGTTCCGCAAAAAGTTCGCGGACTGCAAGGGCTTCTGCATGAAGCATTACGCAGAGCTGCACGTCATGGCGGGAAAACAGCTGAGCGGCGCGCGGCAGGAGGAATTCCTCCGGGTGCTTTCGGAGCGGATGCTGACCAACTTCAAGCGGGTGCGCGACGATCTGGAATGGTTTACGGACAAATTCGACTACCGCAATGCGGATGCGCCTTGGAAAAATTCGAAAGACGCTTTGATTCGTGCAATACAAAAGACCAACAGTCTGTTTGTAGAGGATGGCAAGAAAAAATAGTCGGTCCGGAGATCTCCGGATGGAAAGCGAGGCAGCATGGCAAAGCAGATCAGCTATGGAGCGGACGCCCGGACGCTTTTGGAGCGTGGGGTCGATCGGCTGGCGGACACCGTGAAGGTGACGCTGGGGCCGAAGGGAAGGAACGTGGTTCTGGACAAATCCTTCGGCACTCCTCTGATTACGAATGACGGCGTTACGATCGCAAAAGAGATCCGTTTGGAAGATCCGATGGAAAATATGGGAGCGCAGCTCGTCCGCGAGGCAGCCACCAAGACGAACGACGTGGCGGGAGACGGAACGACCACCGCTACGGTGCTGGCGCAGGCAATGATCCGCGAGGGGATGAAAAATCTGGCGGCGGGAGCCAATCCGATCGTTCTGCGCAGGGGCATGAAGAAGGCGCTGGACTGCGCGGTGGAAGCGATCCGGAGCATGAGCGCCCCCGTGACCGGAAAGGAACAGATCGCCAAGGTCGCCGCGATCAGCGCGGGCGATTCCGAAATCGGGCAGCTCGTGGCCGACGCCATGGAGCGGGTCTCCAAGAACGGCGTAATTACCATCGAGGAATCCAAGACGATGCGCACCGAGCTGGAGCTTGTGGAGGGCATGCAGTTTGACCGCGGCTATCTCAGCGCATATATGGCGACCGACGCCGACAAAATGGAGGCGGTGCTGGAAAAGCCGTATCTGCTGCTGACGGACAAAAAGATCACAAGCGTTCAGGAGATCCTTCCGCTGCTGGAGCAGGTCGTTCAGACCGGCGCGCGGCTGCTGATCGTCGCCGAGGACGTGGAGGGAGAGGCGCTTTCCACGCTCGTGCTGAATAAGCTGCGCGGCACGTTTACGGTCGTGGCGGTAAAAGCGCCGGGCTTCGGAGATCGCCGGAAGGAGATGCTCCATGACATTGCCGTACTGACCGGAGGCACCGTGATCTCCGGAGAGGTGGGGCTGGAGCTGAAAAACGCGACCCTCGAAATGCTCGGACGCGCCGGAAGCGTGAAGGTACGGAAGGAAACCACCGTGATCGTGGACGGCGCCGGAGACAAGGCACGGATCGCCGCGAGGATCGCGCAGCTCCGCAGCCGGGCGGAATCGGCGGTCAGCGATTTTGACCGCGATCAGCTCATGGAACGGCTTGCAAAGCTTTCCGGAGGCGTTGCCGTCATCCGGGTGGGCGCGGCGACCGAACCGGAGATGAAGGAAGCGAAGCTGCGGATGGAGGACGCGCTGGCGGCGACGAAAGCAGCCGTTGAGGAGGGCGTCGTCGCCGGAGGCGGTTCGGCGTACATCCATGCGGCAAAACCGGTTTCGAGCATGGCGGAAAGCTTGGAGGGCGACGAACGGACGGGCGCGAATCTGGTTTTGAAGGCGCTGGAGGCGCCGCTTTCGTGCATTGCCGGAAACGCCGGTTTGGAAGGCTCCGTCATTGTAAACCGTGTGCGGGAGCTGGAACCGGGCTGGGGCTTCGACGCGCTGGCGGAGGAATACGTCGATATGGTGTCGGCGGGCATTCTCGATCCTGCCAAGGTCACGCGGAGCGCTCTGCAAAACGCCACGAGCGTGGCGTCCACGCTGTTGACCACGGAGGCGGCGGTCGGTATCCTTTCGGAGGACATTCCGCCCATGCCGCAGAATCCCGGAATGGGAATGATGTAACAAAAGGAAAAGCGAAAGGGTTTCGGGGGACTTCCCCCGAACGCCCGGCGGAAAATGGAGGAAACTATGAATTTGGAGGGCTGTTACTGTGAATGTGTTGTAAAGCGGCGCGGGACGATGGGCGGCGCTTTCTGCAAGGCGGGACTGCTGGCGCTGACAACGCTTCTGGCGATCATCGGCTTGGTGGTCAACTGGCTTTTGCTGCTGGCTTTTGCGGCGGCGTATCTGACGTATTGGCTCTGGCCGCGGTTTCAGGTGACCTATGAATATGTGTTCTGCGACGGTCAGCTGGATTTTGACAAGATCCTCGGAGGAGAGGGCCGGAAGCATATTTACCGGATCGACTTGGAGCATGTGGAAATGATCGCTCCGCAAAATTCGCATTCGCTGGACTCGTATACCTACCGGAACCTGCCGTCCAGAGATTTTACTTCTCTGATCGAGGATGAGGGACACAAGGTCTACGCGATCGTTCACAACATGGACAAGGGGCAGGAGATCATCCGTTTTGAGCCCGACGAAAAGATGCTGGCTCTGATGAAGAGCAAGGCTCCGAGAAAAATCGTGGAGTTTTAGCAAGCTGCGTAAAAAATATTTTAACATACAGGAGGAATCAATATGGCTACAATTATTGGAGACGGAATTACTTTTGACGACGTGCTGCTGGTACCTGCATATTCAGAGGTCCTTCCGAATCAGGTCAACCTTGCAACCAGACTGACGCAGTCGATCCGGCTGAACATCCCGCTGATGAGCGCCGGAATGGATACGGTCACCGAACACCGCATGGCGATCGCCATGGCAAGACAGGGCGGTATCGGCGTGATTCATAAAAATATGTCCATTGAGGCGCAGGCGGAGGAAGTGGACAAGGTAAAGCGTTCCGAAAACGGCGTGATCAGCGATCCGTTCTCGCTTTCCCCGAACCATACGCTGCACGATGCGGACGAGCTGATGAGCAAATACCGGATCAGCGGCGTGCCGATCACGGAGGGCAAAAAGCTGGTCGGCATCATCACCAACCGCGATCTGAAGTTTGAAACGGACTTTTCCAAGAAAATCAGCGAGTCCATGACGAGCGAGGGGCTGATCACCGCGTTGGAGGGCGTTACGCTCGAAGAAGCGAAGAAGATCCTTGCGGCGGCAAGAAAGGAAAAGCTTCCGATCGTGGACAAGGAAGGCAACCTCAAGGGGCTGATCACGATCAAGGACATTGAAAAGGCGATCAAATATCCGCTGGCAGCCAAGGATTCGCAGGGCAGACTGCTGTGCGCGGCGGCGGTGGGCATTACCGCAAACGTGCTCGATCGTATCGAGGCGCTTGTAAAGTCCAAGGTCGATGCGATCGTTATCGACACGGCGCACGGTCATTCCGCAAACGTGCTGAAGGTCATCCGCATGATCCGCGACACCTTCCCGGAGGTTCAGATCATTGCCGGGAACGTGGCGACCGGCGAGGGGACCGAGGCGCTCATCAAGGCGGGCGTGAACTGCGTGAAGATCGGTATTGGGCCGGGCTCCATCTGCACGACGCGTGTGGTTGCCGGAATCGGCGTTCCGCAGATCACGGCGATCATGAGCGCTTACGAGACGGCAAAGAAGTATGACATCCCGATCATTGCGGACGGCGGCATTAAGTATTCCGGCGACCTGACGAAGGCGTTGGCAGCCGGCGCCGACGTGTGCATGATGGGCTCCCTGTTCGCAGGCTGCGAGGAAAGCCCCGGCTCCTACGAGCTGTTCCAAGGCAGAAAGTACAAGGTTTACCGCGGGATGGGTTCGATCGCCGCAATGGAAAACGGCAGCAAGGACCGCTATTTCCAGACCGACGCGAAAAAACTGGTTCCGGAGGGCGTAGAGGGACGCGTCGCTTACAAGGGTTTGGTAGAGGACACGGTCTTCCAGCTGCTCGGCGGGCTCCGCTCCGGTATGGGCTACTGCGGCGCTCCGACCATTTCGGCGCTCAAGGAAAACGCCCGTTTTGTTAAGATCACGGCAGCGTCGCTGAAGGAAAGCCATCCGCACGATATCCATATCACAAAGGAAGCTCCGAACTACAGTCTTGACGACAATTAGGAGGGGCGGGAATGGCAGTATTAACGAAGGAGCAGTGGAAGCGGCGGCGCATCCGCAGAAAAAAGCTTAAGAAGATCGGCATTTTGGCGGGCTTTGCCCTGATCGTCATTTTGGTTTTGCTGCTGATCATCAAGGTGATTTCGAGCATTTTTTCGCCTAAGAACGACGGAATTTTGAAAAAAGCCGGGGATTATACCGTAAAGCAAAGTCTTTTGACGGTCAGCGACTACTCCCGTCCGGGGATCGAGCTGGATAAGGTTACGAATATCGTGATCCATTACACCGGCATTCCGAATATGACGGCGGAGGAAAAACGGTCGTATTACGAGTCTCTGAAGGACAAGAAGGAAACGACCGAAAGCATGCACTTTATTGTCGATCTGGACGGTACGATCTATCAGCTGATCCCGACGAACGAGGTGGCGTGCGCCTCCATGCGTTACAATGAATACGGCATTTCGATCGAGTATTGTCACACCGGAGCCGACGGCTCCATGAGCGCGGACACCTATCAGGCGTTGGTTTCCTTAGTCGCCGCGCTTTGTGATCAGTACGACCTGAAGCCGAAGGACGTGATTCGTCATTACGATATTACGAGTGTAAATTGTCCCGCGTTTTTCGTGCAGGACGATGCCAACTGGGAGCAGTTCCGCGAGGACGTTTCTCAGGTCATGAACGGTAAGGAGGTCAAGGTCACGAGCGCGCCGGTGGCGCAGCCCACCGATACGCCTGCGCCGACGGACGAGCCCGGCGCGACGCCTGACGCAACGCCGAGCGGGGAGCCGAGCGGTACGCCTGCGGTGACGGAGTAGAGCGTGTAAATCAAGAAAAGCGTGCGAAAGCACGGGGATGGAGCAGCCGGATGCGGGGATTTCCGTATTCGGCTGCGAAAATTTTATGGAGGAAAGCAGAATGCGAAAAAAATTATTGCTCTGTATCTTAATGCTTCTTACCTGTCTGAGCGCCTGTCAAGGGAAAAAGAAACCTGCCGCGCCCGAGGCGGAGCCCACGCCCGCGACGGGAGGAACGAACGCTGCGGAAACGCCTTTGCCGACGGAAACGCCCTCCGTGGAGCCGAGCGAGGGAATCGCGACGCCGTCCGTGACGCATGTTCCGCCGGGAACACTGCCGGAGGTTGATTCTTTGCCAAAGGCGGATCCTTCGTTGGTGGGGACGCAGTGCACGCTTCGGCTGATGGAGACAAAAGATCAATGCTTCGCCTATTATTATGACGAAAAGAGCGGACGAGAACGGCTTGTGACCGTACCCATCCCTCCGGCTTCGGACGACCGGATCCCCGACTACGGGCCGCTGACGGTGTACGAAACGACGCTTGGCGGTGTAAACGGGCTTCGTGAGGCAGTGAAGGGGGAGACTGAGGCAACCGTGCTGGCAGTCGTTAATATCTCGTTTCAGGAAATTATGGCGGCTTGGTACGGAGTACTTTGTCAGTATGAGGAAACGGACACCGTAAAGCGGTTGGCGCTGGATTCCAAGGACGCGGCGCAGGGAGATTTGGGGCGCTTTTTTGGCGGAAAGATAGAGGAGCCCTCCGGCTTGGTGAGAGAGTTTTGTCAGCCGCTTCCCGACGGAGAGTATGTTATTCTTTGGGAGGTTTTAGAGGAAAAAAACAATCTCAACGCTTCCGATATGGATGAGATCTTCCGCCGGATCTATAAACGCTTCGGGCTTACCGAGCTGGTTCTGGGAGACGAGGCGGACTGAGAGCAAAGCGGAGTTTTTCCGTGAAAGCATACGGCGATAAAAGGCATCCCCTGAAATGTAGCCGAAATACATTTCAGGGGATGCCTTTTTATTCTAGGGGATCGCACTGCGGCGGAGAGGAACTGTGTCGCCAGAGCGACCCGTCACAGGCGGAGAATCTCGCAAGCGAGATTCTATGTTCAATCTCGCAAGCGAGATCCTTGGCTCCGTTCTTGCTCCGCGTCTTACTCGCTTCTCAGCGCCGCAACCGGATCTTTCTTGGCTGCCAGCTTCGCGGGGATCAGGCCGCCGATCAGCGTCAGCAAAATACTGATCACGATCAGGACGATCGCGGGAAGCACGGGCAGCGACGCCATGTTGGAAATATCGGTCAGGTGCTTGATAATAATGTTGATCGGAATATCCAACAGGACGGTAACGCCGATTCCGAGCAGTCCGGCGGCAAAGCCGACGATCATGGTTTCTGCGTTGAATACGCGGCTGACGTCCTTCTTGGAAGCGCCGATCGCGCGCAGAATACCGATCTCCTTTGTCCGCTCCAGCACGGAGATATAGGTGATAATACCGATCATGATCGAGGACACCACAAGCGAGATCGCAACAAAGGCGGTCAGGATATAGGTGATCGCGTTGATGATGGTGCTGATGGACGACATCAAAAGCTCGATGTAGTCGGTGTATTCGATCTGGGATTCGTCCGAATGGGATTTGTTGTAGTCGGCGATCAGGTCAACGATCCGATCCTTGGATTCAAAATCCTTGGGATAAATGCTGATCGAATAGGGCACCAGCAGATCGGCATAGCCGAGCTTCGTGATGTTCAGGTCGTAGGTGTTGTTCGTTTCCTCCGGCTTGTAGTAGGCGGCGAAAACCTCATACATTTCTTCCTCGGTCAGCTCCTCCTTGCCGGCGGCAGCCTGCATCATCTGCACCGTCTGCGCGCGCTCCTCCTCGGAAAGGGATGCCATATAAGCCTGAAATTCCTCCATGGTCAGCGCCGAATCGTCCGTTTCAAACGGAAGACCCGTGAAGACGTCCACCTCGGGAGCGGCGAGCTGCTGTTTTACGATCTCGCGCTTATTGGTTTCCTCAATGACGTATTCGGTCAGCGCATGCGTATAGCCGACGGTACCGTTGGCGGAGGTGGCAACGGCGTCCTCTCTCGGACGGATGATGCCGACCACGTCAAGCAGCAGGGAACGGTCGCGGTCGCTTAGGAGCTCCTTCATATAGGCTTCGTTCTTGCTCATGTCGTCCCACGTTTCGGTCATTTCGTTGTAGGAGTAGTAGTCGGCAGGAAGCGCCAGCGTATAGGAGAGGTTCAGCAGTTCCTCGTAAGTGTATTTTTCCAGCTTGCTTTCAAAGGAAGCGCCCGGAACCATCATGTTCTTAAACAGAGTCTCCAGCTCCTCTTGGCTCTTGAGCCCCAACGAATAGAGCGCGTAGTCGGTGATCTCGTTGTTTTCGCTTACGATCAGAACGATCTCGTTGGCGGCGGTGGGCCACTTTCCGGCGACGACCTCATACTGCGAATCAAGCAGATCCGCATTGTCCAAAAGCTCCGTCCAGACGTTCATGCTGCTTGCGCCCGCCATGGAAGACATCGAAGAGGCTTCGCTGGCGGTGCTTTCGGACATTCCCATTGCCGTCCACATGCTTTCGAGCATCGTGCTTGGATTGACCTGAACAATGCCGTCCTCGGTATTGCTCTTGAACACGTTCAGACTGATATTATAGGTATATTTGATGTCCGTCGCCGCATCCTGCGCAACTTGACTGTTGTCGAGAAACTGCTTGAAGCTTCTCAGGTCGTTGACCTTGACCTCGGACAGCAGCGTGTTGAACATGTCGGTCATAATGTTGGAGGAGTAGATATTGTCCGTATCGTGCTCCTGCTGTTCGTCCGGCGAAACGCCCATCATCGCGCCCAGCAGGACGCTCATGTCGATGGTCTGACTTTCGATGGTGATGGGGTAAGTGGAGAGCGTCTCCTCCTGTACCCGGTCGATGTATTCCTGCACGCCGTTGCTCAGGGAGAGGATCAGCGCAATGCCGATAATGCCGATGCTTCCGGCAAAGGCGGTCAGAAACGTCCGGGTCTTTTTTGTCATCAGGTTGTTCAGCGAAAGCGAGAGCGCGGTAAAGAACGACATGGACGTGTGCTGCTTCTTCGCCTCCTTTTTGCTGAGGACGACCGGCGGCTCCGTCGAAGGCTCCGGCTGATACGGATCGGTATCGTCGGTGATCTTTCCGTCCAGCAGGCGGATGATGCGCGTCGAATACTGCTCGGCAAGGTCGGGATTGTGCGTCACCATAATGACAAGCTTTTTCTTGGAGACCTCGCGCAGAAGCTCCATGATCTGTACGCTGTTGCCGGTGTCAAGAGCGCCGGTGGGCTCGTCGGCGAGCAGGATGTCCGGATCGTTCACGAGCGCTCTTGCGATCGCCACGCGCTGCATCTGACCGCCGGACATTTGGTTCGGCTTTTTGGAGAGCTGGTCGCCGAGCCCCACCGTCTTCAGCGCTTCGATCGCGCGCTTTCTGCGTTCGCTCTTGGAAACGCCGGAGAGGGTCAGCGCAAGCTCCACGTTCCGCAGAACGGTCTGGTGCGGGATCAGGTTATAGGACTGGAATACAAAGCCGATCGAATGGTTTCGGTACGCGTCCCAGTCGTGCTGGCTGAACTGCTTCGTCGAACGCTGATTGATAACCAGATCGCCGCTCGTATACTGATCCAAGCCGCCGATAATATTCAGCAGCGTGGTCTTTCCGCAGCCGGAAGGTCCAAGAACGGATACAAATTCGCTCTCCCGGAAGGAGAGGGTAACGCCTCGAAGCGCTTTGACCACCTCGTCGCCGACCGGATAGTCCTTGGTGATTTCTTTTAATTCAAGCATGGTTTTCTTATTTCCTCCATGAAAATGCTGCATGCCGCTGGGCATGTATGAGTTTAGCCCGATTGTACCATTGTAAACTTCAAAAAAAAGCGAATACCAAAAAATTAATGGTAATTTAATCATTCCTTGCGGGATGCGTCTTCTTCCTGTATAATCATGCTGAGAATCGCTTTCCGGTTCGCAGAAAAAGAACGATTTTGGCAGGAGGTTTACAGGCATGCGGTATCAAAATCCGATCGTGCGGGGCATGTATCCCGATCCGAGCGTCTGCCGGGCAGGCGACCGTTATTATATGGTATGCAGCTCCATGAATTATTTCCCGGGAGTTCCGTTGTTTGAAAGCGAGGACATGGTCAACTGGAAGCCCATCGGTCACTGCCTGACAAGAGAAAGTCAGCTTGACCTGACCGGAGCGGAAATATCCAGCGGTATTTTTGCGCCCACCATTCGCTATCACGAGGGGCGCTTTTATATGGTCACGACAAACGCCGTGCATCATGAAAATTTTTATGTCTATACGGACGATATTTACGGCGAGTGGTCGGAGCCGATCTTTGTAAAGCAGGAGGGGATCGACCCGTCCCTGTTTTTTGAAGACGGAAGAACCTATTTCATCAGCAACGGGGGCGACGAGCAGGGAAGCTGCATCATTATGAGCGAGATCGACTTGGAAACGGGCGAGCTGCTGACCGAGCCCAAGGCGCTCTGGCGCGGCACCGGCGGACGTTTTATGGAGGCGCCGCATCTTTATAAGATCGGGGAGTATTACTATGTGCTGGACGCGGAGGGCGGAACCGAATACGGGCATATGGTGAACTACGGGCGGAGCAAGGAGCTGTGGGGACCCTTTGAACCGTTTCCGGGCAATCCGGTGCTGACGAACCGCAATTTGGGCGGTTATCTTTTGCAGGGAGCCGGACACGGGGACCTTTTGGAGGATCGGCACGGAAACTGGTGGTTCGTGCATTTGGCGTTCCGTCAGGAAGACATGTGGGGGACGTGGCATCATTTGGGACGGGAGACCTGTTTGGTGCCTGTGGAATGGAAGGACGGCTGGTTTTTCATGGGAAACGGGACGTCGTCGCTTTCGTACGATCTGCCCGAACGGGCGGCGGAGCCTCAGAAGCGTTCCTACCGGAAGAACTTTGCCACGCTTGCCGAAGACAGGGAATGGTGCTTCCTGCGGCGTTTTGACGCGGAACGCTATGCATGGGAAAAGGATGCGCTGACGCTTTCCGGCGCTTCGGACAGTCTGTTTTCCAAAGGAAGCCCGACCATGGCGGCGGTCCGTCAGTGCGAATTCCGGGAAACGATCTCCTGTCGGGTGGAAAACCGCTGTCAGGAGGCGGGGCTGACGCTGTTCATGGACGAGCGGCACCATTACGACCTGTATTTGAACGACGCGGGGGAAGCCGTGCTGCGCCTGACGGTCGGCAGCCTGTCCGCGGAGACCGGGCGGAAAAAAGTCGGAGCGAACGCGGAGCTGAGGATCGAAGCCGACGAATACCGGTACGCTTTTTACGCGGACGGCGGGCTGCTTGGCAGCATGGAGACAAAATATCTCTCGACGGAGGTCGCGGGCGGCTTTACCGGCGTGGTGCTCGGACTCTATGCGGTTGACGAGGCGGGACGCAGGGCGGCCTTCCGCGGACTGCAGATCGAGCATGCCGAAGCCTGACCGCTTTACAGATCGAACGTCAGATGCTTTCCGGACGGCTCAAGCTGCCGGGTGGCAACGCCCGCCGACCGGAACATGCGCTTGGCGGCGATGTTGGACTTGGTCTGGTCGTATTTGTCGCTCAGGTAGACGATCTCGCGGATGCCTGCCTGAATCAGGGCTTTCGTGCATTCGTTGCAGGGAAATAGGGTAGTATAACAACGGGCGTTCTTCATGTCGGTGCCGGAGTAATTCAGAAGCGCATTCAGCTCGGCATGGCAGACAAAATAATACTTGGTCTCCAGCTCGTCACCCTCGCGCTCCCAAGGATATTCGTCGTCGGAGCAGCCCCGCGGCATTCCGTTGTAGCCGACCGAAAGGATCCGGTTGTCCTGACTGACGATGCAGGCGCCCACCGAACTGTTGGGGTCCTTGCTCCGCATGGCGGACATCATGGCGATCCCCATAAAATATTGATCCCAGGATAAGTAATCGGTTCGTTTCATTTTTCTTCGCCCTTTCGTGATGGAATAAACGGTCTGCGCCGCTTGTTTTATTTTATCAAAAACTCCGTCGATGCGCAAGGATATTCCCGTGGGGGCGAAAAGAAAAGCGCGCAACCGGACAATTTTCTGTTTTCATTTCAATAAAGCTATGCTATACTATATTTAGTATGCAATCAAAGGAGGAGACTATGGCTCCATACACGTTAATGACCGATATGACCTGCGATCTGAGCGCCCAAATTTTGGACGAGCTGCATGTTCGCGCCATACCAATGGCATTTCAGTTAGGAGAGAACGAATATCACCATTATCCGGACGAGCGCGAGATCCGTCTGGAGGAGTTTTATACACGGCTGAAGGCGGGAGAGGACGCGGTGACCTCGCAGATCAATCCGGCGACCTATATCGAATATTTTGAAGCCGAGCTGAAGGAAGGACGGGATATTCTGTACCTGTGCTTTTCTTCGGGGCTGAGCGGAACGATCAATACGGCGGTGCTGATCGGAAAACAGATGGAGGAGGAATATCCGGGGCGGCGCGTCGTGATCATTGATACGCTCTGCGCTTCCGTCGGCGAGGGGCTGCTCGTGTATCTGACCGGAAAGCAGTACCGGGAGGGCCGGAGCTTGGACGAGCTTGCGGCGTATGTGGAGACGATGAAGACCCAAGTCTGTCATTGGTTTACGGTGGAGGACCTGCACCATCTGCGGCGGGGCGGCAGACTGTCCTCCGTGGAAGCGATCGTCGGCTCGGCTCTGAAAATCAAGCCGATCCTTTCGGTGGACGCCAAGGGCAAGCTTGTGGTAGTCGCAAAGGAGCGCGGAACGAAAAAAGCCCTCGGCTACCTTCTGAACCGCTTTGCGGCGGAGGGAGAAGCGCCGGCGGAAGCCACGGTCATCGTCGGTCACACCAACGCGCCGGAATCGGCGGAATATGTGGCGGAGGCGCTGCGGAGCCAGTATCCGGGGATCGACATTAGGATCGAGAAGATCGGGCCGATCATCGGCGCTCATGTGGGCGCGGGAATGTGCGCATTGGTTTATGTGGGAAAAAATTATAATTTTTAAGGAGATAAAACTATGTATTCGTTTGAAGATGTAAAGGCGTTTGATCCGGAGCTTGCGGAAAGCATTACTCTGGAGCTTGGAAGACAGCGGGACAATATCGAGCTGATCGCCTCGGAAAACCTTGTCAGCAAGGCGGTGATGGCGGCAATGGGCAGCCCGCTGACCAACAAATATGCGGAGGGCTATTCGGGCAAGCGCTACTACGGCGGCTGTGAATTTGTGGACATTGCGGAGGATCTGGCGATCGCCCGGGCAAGAAAGCTGTTCGGCTGCGAGTACGTCAACGTACAGCCCCATTCCGGCGCGCAGGCCAATATGGCGGTGCAGTTCGCGCTTTTGAAGCCCGGCGACACCGTAATGGGAATGAATCTGGCACACGGCGGCCATTTGACTCACGGGAGCCCGGTCAACTTCTCCGGAACCTATTTCCACATCGTGCCTTACGGCGTAAACGACAACGGCTATATCGACTATGACGAGGTCGAGCGGATCGCAAAGGAATGCCGTCCGAAGCTGATCATTGCGGGCGCGAGCGCATATGCAAGAGCGATCGACTTTAAGCGCTTCCGGGAGATCGCCGACGAGGTCGGCGCATATCTGATGGTGGATATGGCGCACATTGCGGGACTGGTTGCCGGAGGCGTGCACGAAAGCCCGATCCCTTACGCGCATGTCGTAACGACCACGACGCACAAGACGCTGCGCGGACCGAGAGGCGGCATGATCCTCAGCTCGCAGGCGTTTGCGGACGAGCATAAATTCAACAAAGCCGTATTTCCGGGCATTCAGGGCGGCCCTCTGATGCACGTGATCGCGGCGAAGGCAGTCTGCTTCAAGGAAGCGCTCGACCCGTCCTTCAAGGAGTATGCAAAGAATATCGTCACCAATGCGCAGGCGCTGGCGAACGGTCTGATGAAGCGGGGCTTTGATTTGGTATCCGGCGGTACGGACAACCATCTGATGCTGGTCGATCTGCAGAATAAGGGTGTTACCGGAAAAGAGACCGAAAAGCTTTTGGATTCGGTACATATTACCTGTAATAAAAATACGATTCCCAACGATCCGGCTTCGGCTTTCGTAACGAGCGGCATCCGTCTGGGAACGGCGGCGGTCACGACGCGCGGAATGAATGCGGCGGATATGGATACGATCGCCGAGGCGATCGGTCTTGCCGTTTCCGATCCGGAGGCGAACCGGGAACAGGCAATGGCGCTGGTAAAGAGCCTGACCGACAAATATCCGTTGTATGAAGATTAAGCATTTTTTGTGAGGTAAGGAATGAAACGCGTGCTTTCCCTCGGCTGCCTGCTTTGCGGCATTTTCCTGCTGCTGGCAGGCTGCAGCCAGAAGACAGTGGAAAAGGATACCTATTATATCGGTACATGGGACGGGCAGGAGAGAAACATTCTGCTTTTGAAGGAGGACGGAACCTACGAGCTGGGGACCGAATCCAGCGGCGATCGGGGAACCTATGAGATCCACGACGAAACCGTCTCCTTCACCTCCGAAACCGGCAGCGAGTACGACCATATTCTCTATATGGACAAGTATATTCTGCGAACCGCCTACGAAGGAGAGCTTCCGGAGGACGACCTTTTTTCGGCGACCGCCCGGAGCGAGGCGAGAAACGCCGGCGTGATCATGACGTTTTCGGAGGACGGTACGGTAACGCGTCAGATTTATATTACGAATATCTCCAATCAGCAGATCTCCGGAACCTACAGCAGGGACGGGGAGCGGATCATCTGCGATTTCCAGATTTTTGGAACCTACTCGTTTGTGGTTCGGGACGGAATTCTCTACGATGCTTACGAGAAGGATGAGGATTATGTTCCGCCGACCGCCACTCCGACGGCGGCGCCGACCGACGCGGCGGAGAGCGCGCCGACCGAAACGCCGGCGGTTACGCCCACAGAAACGCCGGAGGCAGATCCGACCGCAACGCCCACGGAGGCGCAGGAACATACGCCGACCCCAGAGCCGACGGGAACAGGAGGCGCAGAATGACAGAAAAATTATGCGTTATGTGCAACCGCAACAAGGCGGGCGGTGACGGTCTGTGCGTTAATTGCCGCTTTCAGGTCAATATGCAGCTTTCGGGGCTGCAGCAGGACGCGGAGCTGCTGCTTCCGGAAGGTCGTTATTACGGAAAGATCCGCAACGGCATTCCGCACGGAAAGGGCGAGCTGACCTATGCGGAGGGCGATTTCCGCAAAAGCTATCAGGGCGATTTCAAAGACGGGATGCGGCACGGAACCGGCAGACTCGTTTTTAAGAACGGCGCAAGCTACGACGGCGAATGGAGCTGTGACCGCTACGAGGGGCGCGGGGAAGAAACGCTTCCGGGCGGTACGAGCATCGAGGGCTTATATGAGGCGGGAAGGCTTGTTCGCGGGCATATTTATTTTGGAGACGGACGGGAATACACCGGCGAATGGAGCGACGACTGTCCGAACGGAAAAGGCAAGATGTACTTCCGGGACGGACATGCGGAAGAAGGCTTTTGGGTAGACGGCGTATGCGCGTTTTCAAAGGAACCGACCGAGGAGGAGCTGCTTGCCTACCGTCGGCGGCGGGAGGAAGCGCTCGAAGAGGCGGAGACGGAAGCCGGCGAAAGTGCGGCGTCGGGCGGTATGCCGGAGGAGAACGAGACAGCCTTGGAAAGCGAAGCCGCTTTGGAAACCGAAGCAGCCGCAGAAACCGCTGCTGTGCCGGTCTTTGCTGAGGAAACCTATCCCGGCGGCGAGCATTACGCCGGCGAGTTCCTGAACGGAAAGCGCCACGGACAGGGCGTTATGACTTATCCGAACGGAGACATTTACGAAGGGGCATATCAATACGGAAAACGCCACGGACAGGGGCGGATGATCTATGCAAACGGCAACGTTTACCAAGGCAACTGGGAGAACAGCCAGAAATCCGGCTCCGGCGTTTTTTCGCTTTATAACGGGGACCGCTATGAGGGTTCGTTTGAAAACGGAGCCTTTGCGGGGCAGGGAAGCTACTACTTTGCAAACGGCAATCTCTACGAAGGGCAGTGGCGCAATAACCGGCGGGACGGCAGAGGGATCCTGACCTATGCCGACGGGCGGAAGGAGGAACAGCTCTGGGAAAACGGAGCGAAGGTCTCCGCATCGCCGATCCGGGAATTCCGCAGCTTCCTTTACAAAAGCGGCAACCGCTACGAGGGCGAGGTCAACGCCGAGCATCTGCCGGACGGGCTGGGCGTTTACACCTACGCGGACGGTTCGGTTTACGAGGGCGGCTTCCGGAACGGACTCCGGGACGGGATCGGCTGCTTTACATGGAATACCGGCGATCTTTACGAGGGCGAGTGGAAGGAAGACAAGCGCCACGGGCGGGGCAGAATGGTCTATGCCAACGGAAAGATCCGGGAAGGAAAGTTTGAAGACGATGAGTTCCAAGGCTAAGGAAGTCAAAACCAATGCGATGCGAATCTTGTCTCAGGCGGGGATCCCCTATCGGACCTCGGCCTATGAAGTCGATGAGACCGATCTGAGCGGCGTTCATGCGGCGCAGCTTTTGGGCGTTCCGCCGGAGCAGATGTTCAAGACGCTCGTTACCAAAGGGGAAAAGCGGGGCTATCTCGTCTTCTGTATTCCGGTGGCTGAGGAGCTGGATCTGAAAAAATGCGCGCAGGCGGCGGGAGACAAGAGCGTTCGGATGCTTCCGGTCAAGGAGCTGTTCCCGCTTACGGGCTATGTCCGGGGCGGCTGCTCGCCGCTCGGCATGAAAAAGCAGTTCCCGACCTTTTTCGACGAGACCGCCGTTCTATACGATGAAATCTATGTCAGCGCGGGGATGCGCGGGGTACAGATCCTTGCGGCGCCGGAGCCTCTTGCGGAATTTCTCGGCGCTTCCTTTGCGGAACTGACAAAAAAGTAACGTTTGCACTTGCGGATTCGCTGTAAGTGTGATAAATTCCCCTTTGTGTGAACGCATGCCCGCATATTTGCCTGCATGATACGAAAGGAGCAGTCCATGCATTATATTGACGTGCATTGTCATATCGTTCCGGGCGTGGACGATGGGGCAAAGACGCTTGCGGATTCTCAAAGAATGCTGCGGATCGCATGGGAGGAAGGCATTCGCGAGATCATCGCGACGCCGCACTATTATCCGGGGTACTATATGACGGAGCGGAGCGTTTCCGATCCGGCATTTGCGCGGCTTACGGAATGGCAGCGGGAGGCGCTGCCGGAAATGAGGCTGTATCGGGGAAACGAGGTCTGTCTGGGACGGGGCGACGTTTCCGACGCGATCTACCGGAAAACGATCCTTCCGATGGCGGGAAGCAACTACCTTTTGGTGGAATTTGATGTGGACGTCACGCTGGAGCAAATGAAGAAAGAGCTGTATCGCGTTGCGAATATGGGGCTTTGGCCGATCCTTGCACATGTGGAGCGGTATCGTTGCCTGTACGGCTGGCGGATGGACGGCGAGGTGCAGAAGCTCGCCTATTTTCAGGTCAACGCCGCGAGCCTTTTGGGGGAGCACGGCAGTCGGGAGAAGAAATTTGTAAAAAAGCTCCTGAAAAAAGATCAGATCCATTTTGTCGCTACCGACGCGCACAGCCCGGGACGGCGGTCGCCGAGACTTCGGGAGGCGGGTCTGCAGCTGCGCGAGACGTTCGGGGAGGAACGCGAGCGGCGGCTGCTTTTTGAAAATCCCGGCAAGGTGATCGCGGGAGAAAAAATATAGGGAAACGGACGATAGGGAGGAACTTGTATGGAACAGGAACAGATGAATCAGCAGGAGTCGGAGATCGATCTCGGCGCCCTGCTTTATGCACTGTGGAAACACATCGGATTGATTGTAATTACGACGCTGCTCTGCGGAGCCATTATGTTTGTCTACAATAAGAGCTTTGTGACTCCGCTTTATCAGTCCACGGCTTCGGTCTTCGTACTGAACCGCACGAGCGAGAACAGCATTACCAGCTCGGACATTTCCAGCAGTACGGCGCTGACGAAGGACTTTGCCGATCTGGCGACGAGCCATCTGGTCGTTGACCGCGTGATCGCCGATCTGGAGCTGGAGCAGGATTACACCTATTCGCGTCTGCGTTCCAACATTACGGTTTCCATTGCGGACAACTCCCGTATGCTTCGGGTCATGGTTACCGACGCCGATCCGGAGATGACAAAAAAGCTTACCGACGCCGTCGTTGATGTGCTGGTGGACGTTGTTGCGGATCGGGTCAAAATGGATATCAATAAAATCGACGAGGGCACTCTGCCGGAGTCGCCCAGCAGCCCGAACATTATGAAAAGAACGCTGCTTGGCTGTGCGTTCGGCGCGTTCATTGCCATTGCGGTGATCGTGATTACGTTTTTGATGGACGACACGCTGAAGAACGAGACGGATATCGAAAAGCATCTGCAGCTTACGGTGCTGGCGTCGATCCCGATGGAAAGCGGCAGCGAGGGCCCGTCAAAGAAGAAACGGAACGCAAGAAGAAAGAAAGGGGGACGCTGAGATGCAGCTTGTTGAGTATATAAACAAAAAGGAAATATCGGATTTCTTTTCCATTGAGGCGTTTAAGAACCTCCGGACGAATATTCAGTTTTCCGGCAGCGACATGCGGACCATCCTCATGACCTCCACGGTGATGAACGAGGGAAAGTCCACCTGCTCATACCATTTGGCGAAGGCGTTTGCGGAGCTTGGCAAGCGGGTGCTTCTGATGGACTGCGATCTGCGAAAGAGCGTGACGCTGAGCAAATTCCGCACGGAGGATCGCGTTTTCGGACTGACGCATTTTCTTACCGGCATGCAGACGCTCGATCAGTGTATCTGCGAATCCGATACGAAAAACCTTCACATCCTGTTCGCGGGAGCGTTCCCGCCCAACCCTGCCGAGCTTTTGAGTACAAAGGGCTTTGCGGTTTTAATGGACGCCTTAAAGAGTCATTACGATTATATTATCGTGGATGCGCCGCCGCTCGGCAGCGTGATCGACGCGGCGATCTTGGCGCAGCACTGCGACGGAGCCGTTCTGGTCATCCGGCAGTCGGAGGTCAAGATCCGTTTGGCGCAGAACAGCAAACGGCAGCTGGAGAGAACCGGCTGCAAGCTGCTGGGGGTGGTACTGAACGGCGTGACGAAGGAGCGCGGCGGAAAATATTACGGAAAATACTATGGCGCATATTACGCGCAGGACGGGGACCGCAGCTGAAAGGCTGCGGTTTTTCTGTGCCATGGAGAGCGGTTTTATCATAAACTAAGCAAAAAAGAGTTTGCGATGAATAATTGTATTTCTTTTTTGGTGCAGTATCCGGAGTATCTTTCGTTGGCGGAGAGCTTCGACCCGTCCAGCGCGATCTTTCAGATCGGGGACCAGCTGGCGGTCATTCTGTACTGCGACAGCCGCTCCTATGAGAGCGAGGGGGAAAATCTGCCCTACAGTGCCGTCCCCAAATGCTTCGGCTTGACGGATACGGCGCATTTGACCGAAATGGGGATCTTTCAGGTGGAAAATCTGCCGGGCTTTGACCTGTACGGACGGGGCGTGCTGCTGGGCGTCGTCGATACCGGCATCAATTACCGGGAGGAGATCTTTCGCAGCCGGGACGGCTCCTCGCGGATACTCAGCGTCTGGGATCAGACGGCGAAGGCGGACGGAGAAGCGGAGGAGATGCTGCCGTACGTTCCCTTTGGAAGGACCTACGGGAGAGCGGAGCTGACCGCCGGGACCGCCGATACCGGGGACGATATCGGACACGGCACCTATCTGGCGTCGGTCGCCGCCGGGAACGCTTCCGGCGCTTATCGGGGCGCAGCGCCCGAATGTCAGATCGCAGCCGTCCGTCTGCAGCCGGCGCCGGAGGAGTTGAAGCGCTATTGGCGCATCGGAACGGACGCGCCCTGCTACAGCGAGGCGGACATTCTGCTGGGCGTCCAGTATCTTGTGCAGCTTGCGGAGCTAAACGGGCTGCCGCTCGTTCTGCTGCTGGGATTGGGCACCAACAGCGGGCCCCATACCGGGGAGGGGCTGTTTAACGAATATCTGGACCGGCTGAGCCGGCAGCGGGGAAAAGCCGTGATCCTTGCGGCAGGAAACGAGGCGAACGCCGGGCACCATTACCAGAGCCGCGCGCAGGAGCTGCGGGAGGACGATGCTCCGGAGGAGGTGCAGTTCACCGTAAACGGTACAAGGCAGATGACGGCGGAGCTTTGGGGGCGCGTGGGCGATCTCTATTCGATTGACCTGCTTTCTCCCGGCGGCAGCCGTCTGGGGCGGGTCCCGCCGGTCAGCGAGGGCTCGCTGACAAGGAACTTTCTTCTGGAGGGAACCACCGTTACCGTCGGCTATCAGGCGGTGGAGCGTCGGAGCGGGGAGGAGGTGATCCTGCTCAAATTCGACGGTCTTACCGACGGCATCTGGACGCTCTATGTCTATCCAGAGCGGCTGATCTCCCTGCGGTCGCAGTTTCATATCTGGCTCCCCATCCGCCAATTTCTGCAGGGCGAGGCGTACTTCCTGCGGCCCGAACCCGACATTACGGTGACCGAGCCGGGCAATGCGAATCAGGCGCTGACCTTCGGCGCTTACGACGACCTGACCGAAGGGATTCTGCCGGAAAGCGGCAGGGGCTTTACCCGAACCAACGCCGTAAAGCCCGATCTGGTGGCGCCGGGCGCGCTGATCCCCGGCGTTACGGGGCTCCCGGAGCTGCGCGAGCCGGTGGACGAGGCGGGCTATGTGCTGCGCACCGGAACCTCGTCGGCGGCGGCATGCGCGGCGGGGGCGGTCGTTTTGCTGATGGAGTGGGGCATCGTTCGGGGGAATCGCCCGTTTCTGAGCGGGACGCAGATCAAGGCGCTGCTGATCAACGGCGCGAGAAGGGAGAGCAGCCGCGTCTTCCCGAACCGACAGTGGGGCTACGGGGAGCTGGATCTGTACGGAGCCCTTTCCGAGATCCGCTGAGCCTTTTTGCTTTACAATCCTTTTTTTCGGTGTTATCATAGATTTCGTTGGAAAGTCTATAAAGCCGATGGAGGAAGGATCATGATAAACGCGAAAATTTTGGATTTGAATCGGAACGGTTCTGCGATCCGCGCCATGTTTGAGGAAGGAAAGCGCATGGCGGCGCAGTACGGAGCCGAAAACGTATACGACTACAGCCTCGGAAATCCCAGCGTGGAGCCGCCGAAGGAGATCAGGGAGGCCTTTTATCACATTCTTGAAGAGGAAAGTCAGAATCTTGTGCACGGCTATATGCTGAACGCGGGCTATGAGGACGTGCGCGAGGCGGTCGCGAAAAAGCTGAACGCCTCGTTCGGAACCGCCTTTTCCGCAAGGAACATCCTGATGACCGTGGGCGCTGCGGGCGGTCTGAACGTAGCGTTCAAGACGCTTCTGAACCCCGGCGACGAGGTCATTACGTTTGCTCCCTTCTTCGGAGAATATCGGAATTACGTTTCCAATTTTGACGCGGAGCTGGTTGTGGTGCCGACGACGCCGGAGACGTTTCAGCCGGACTTGGCGGCGCTTGCGGCGGCGATCACGCCCAAGACCAAGGCGATGCTGATCAACAATCCGAACAATCCCACCGGCGTGGTCTATCCGGAGGCGGTCATTCGGGACATTGCCGCGCTGCTCTGCCAAAAGGAGCGGGAATTCGGAACGAGCATCTATCTGATCGCCGACGAGCCCTACCGGGAGCTTGTGTACGACGGCGTTCAGGTTCCGTATCTGACAAAATATTATCATAATACGATCGTGGGCTATTCCTACAGCAAATCGCTTTCGCTTCCGGGCGAGCGGATCGGCTATCTGGTGCTGCCGGATTCTCTGGACGAAGCGGACGAGATCATTGCGGGAGCGGCGGTAGCCAACCGCATTCTCGGCTTTGTGAACGCGCCGTCGCTGATCCAGCGGGTCGTGGGGCGCTGTCAGGACGTTACGGTGGACGTGGAGATCTATAACCGCAACCGGGAGCTGCTCTACGGGAAGCTGACCGAATACGGCTATTCCTGCGTAAAGCCGCAGGGGGCTTTCTATCTGTTTGTGAAGGCTCCGGGAGGAGACGACAGGGCGTTTGTGGAGGCGGCGAAGAAGCACCGCATTTTGCTTGTGGCGGGCAGCGGCTTCGGCGGGCCGGGCTATGTGCGTCTCGCCTACTGCGTGGATCACGATATGATCCTCCGTTCCCTGCCGGGCTTTGCGGCGCTGGCGAAGGAGTACGGCCTGCAATAAATATCGCTGCATGAGGAAAGAGTGTGAATATGAGCTACCAAGACTATTTTCGGAAGGTGACTCCCTACGTTCCGGGGGAACAGCCGAAGGAAGACGATATCGTCAAACTGAATACCAATGAAAATCCGTATCCGCCGTCGCCGAAGGTGGCTTCGGCGCTGAAAAACGTGGGCGGCGCCCAGAGCCGCAAATATCCCGATCCGACCGCCGCGCTGCTGCGGGACGCGCTGGCGGAGCGGTACGGGGTCCGCTCTTCGCAGGTGTTTGTGGGCGTGGGCTCCGACGATGTGCTGGGGATGTGCTTTCTGACGTTTTTCAACAGTGAGCGGCCGATCCTCTTCCCGGAAGTGACCTATTCGTTCTATCCGGTCTGGGCGGAGCTTTTCCGCATTCCTTACCGCACCGTGGCGCTGCGCGAGGGCTTCCGCATCGTTCCGGAGGATTACCTGACCGAGAACGGCGGCGTTGTGATCGCCAATCCGAACGCGCCCACCGGGATCGCGCTGTCCGTTTCGGAGATCGAAACCATCGTCGCCGGAAATCCGGATTCGGTGGTGATCGTTGACGAGGCGTACGTCGATTTCGGAGCCGTTTCCTGTCAGTGCCTGCTGAACAAATATCCGAATCTGGCGGTGGTGCAGACGTTTTCCAAGTCGCGCTCCATGGCGGGGATGCGGATCGGCTACTGCATCGCCGGAGAACCGCTGATCGCCGCCTTACAGAACGTGAAATACTCGTATAATTCCTATACGATGAACGAGGCTTCGATCCTTGCCGGAAAAGCCGCGCTGGAGGACGAGGCGTATTTTGTCGAATGCTGCAAAAGGATCGCGGAAACGAGGGAGTGGGCGCGGCAGGAATTTGAAAAGCTGTCGTTTGTCTGTACCGATTCCAAAGCCAACTTTCTGTTTGTCAGCCACCGGAGCGTCCCGGCGAAACGGATCTTTGAAGCGCTTCGGGAAAGAAAGATATTTGTCCGCTATTTTGCGCAGCCGCACATCGACAATTATCTGCGCGTCACGATCGGTACCCGCGCGGAAATGGAGCGGCTCTTTTCGGCGCTGCGCGGGATCTTGGCGGAAGCGTAAGGAGAAGCGTTATGCAGCAGCGAATCAATTATCAGCGCCGGATGGAGGAGGAGCTTGCCCGCTTTTCCGACTCCGAAAGGCTGCCACGGCTGTTTCTGCATAGCTGCTGCGCCCCGTGCAGCAGTTATGTGCTGGAGCTTTTGAGCCGGTATTTTCGGATCACGCTTTTTTATTACAATCCCAACATCAGCCCCAAGGAGGAGTTTGAAAAGCGGACGGCGGAGCTTGCGCGTCTGCTGCGGGAAATGCCTCTGGCGCATCCGGCGGAGTTGCTGGTCGGCGACTATCGGCCGGAAGCGTTTTACGGGGCCGTCCGGGGGTTGGAGCAGGAACCGGAGGGCGGCGCGCGCTGCGAGGTCTGCTACCGGCTTCGGCTTCGCGAGGCGTTTCGGGAGGCAAAGGAGCGGGGCTTTGATTATGTTACGACGACGCTCAGCATCAGCCCCCTGAAAAGTGCCGAAAAGCTCAATGCCATCGGCAAAGAGCTTTCGGAGGAATACGGGATACCGTATCTGTATTCGGATTTTAAGAAAAAGGGCGGCTACCAGCGCTCCGTCGAGCTTTCCCGGGAGTACGGCCTGTACCGGCAGAATTTCTGCGGCTGTGTCTTCTCCAAAGAGGAGGCGGCGCGGCGCGAAGCGGAGCGCGCGGCAGGGCGCAGCCCGGAGGCATAGAACGCCTTCAGAAAAGCGATTGCAGAGGCACGAGCCGCCGTATGCCGAGAGCGGACGCGCTACCGTGTGTCATAGAGCGCCTTCAGAAAAGCGATTGCAGGGTGCAAGCCGCCGTAGTCGGCAGCAGGCGCGTTGGCAATGCGTAAGAACGCCGCATCGGAAACGTCAGCGCGTCTCGTAGAGCGCCTTCAGCAGCTTGGCGGCGGCGGCGCCGGCCACGCGGTTCCCGGAGCCGGCATTTTCCATATACACAACAAACGCATAGGGCATTTCTTCATCGGTCAAAAAACCGGCAAACCAGCAGTTGGATTTGCCGGTTTTTGTTTCGATCGTGCCGGATTTTGCGCCGATCTCGCTCGTCGGAAAACGCGACAGGTCATAAGTGACCTTGCAGTTGTTTTTCATATAGGCGGTCAGCTTTTCCGCGAGCTCCGGCTCTACCAGCGTTTCGGTCATTACGGTCTTGTGTTCGTAGATCGTATCGCCGTCCTTGTCCGCGACCCTTTCGAGGTAGGCGGGAACGGCGGCCTTCCCGCCGTTTGCGATCGCGCCGAAATAGATCATCAGCGAGCAGGGGTTCATCAGGTCGTGGTACAGCCCGACCCCCGCCCAGCCGAGCTGATATTCGGAAACGGTCGCCAGTTCAAAGCTGCCCTTTGCCGTATGGACGGAGCCGATCGTGTAGCTGCTTGTGAGCCCTGCCTTCCGGACATATTTCTGGAGCGTTTCGCCGCCAAGCTCGGCGGCAAGCGCGGCAAAGGTACAGTTGCAGGACTTGGCAAGCGCTTGGGCAAGCGTCATTTTTCCGTGCGCCTGCTCGCAGGTGATCTCGTTGTCGCCCACCGTAAGCCTTCCCGTGCAGGTAAAGCTGCGGTCTTCCACGCCCGGAAGCTCCGCCAGCGCCGCTTCCAGCGTTACGATCTTCATAACGGAGCCGGGACGGAACGTCGAGGAGAAGAAACGGTTCACATAGGCGCCGTCGTAGGCGGCGTTCGTCTCCAGATCCTCGGGCGGCTGCGCCGGATCGTAGGCGGGCGCAGAAACGAGGCAGAGCAGGGCTCCGGTCTTGTAATTATAAAGCGCGATCGTTCCGGCATGTCCGTCCAGCGCCTCGTACGCCGTCCGATTGAGCAGGGAATCGACGGTCAGCGTCAGCAGGTTCCCTTCCTCGGTCAGGCTTGCGGCTCCGCCGACGGCGCTGTAGGTAACGAGATAGTCCGCATAGACCGAAAGCGCGGACGTGCCGATCTTTCCTTCGGCGTCGCCCACCACGTGAAGATTGGCAATGCGGAGGGCTTCCTCCTCGGAAAAGAGCCGTTTGCCGTCCTGCACATAGGAGAGCAGGACGCCGTTTGTGTCTTCGATCGTGCCGCTCAGCAGCTTTCGCTGATCGGAATACAGGTGGCGGTTATAATCCTGAATGAACCAGCGGTCTCCTTCGGTGAAATACTGAAAAAGAAATACGAGCATTCCAAGCGCCAGAAACAGGCAGACAAGTACGCAGAGAAAGGCGCGTTGTTGGATCTTTTTCATGACTTTCCTTTTCTCCTTTCTCCGGAGCGCTTGGGCTTTCGCAGCGCGTTGGCAAAGCTGGCTCTGGGACGCGTGTCCGTTGCCTTCAAAAAGGCGAGCAGTCCCCACGAAAGGATCATGGAGGAGCCCCCGTTTGAGACGAAGGGGAACGTGACGCCGGTCAGCGGCAGCAGATCCACGGACCCAAAGACGTTCAGCGCGGTCTGGAACACGAGCATGGACGTGGCGGAGCAGGCGGCGATCGTGTAAAAGCTCGAACGGCTCATGGAACAGGAGAGGATCGCGTAAGCGGCGAGCACGAGGATGCAGAGCACCGCCATGCAGCCGGTCAGAAGTCCCAGCTCCTCACAGACCATGCCGAACACAAGGTCGGTGTCGGAGGCGGAAACGCGCTGCAAATAGCCGTTCCCCGCGCCCACGCCGAACAGACCGCCGGAGGCGATGCCGGTCATCGTGCGCACCTGCTGATAGCCGCCGGAGCTTGCGTATTCCCAAGCGTGCCGCCATGTGGCAAAGCGGGTCCAGATATAGGGCTTGGCGATCAGAACCATCGCGCCCGCGGTGACCGCGCCGCCGGTGACAAGCAGCAGCGTCGCGAAATCGCCGGAACGCAGAAACGCAATGACCAGAAACGTGATAAAAAAGATGGCGGCGGTTCCGAAGTCGCTCATCAGTCCCAGACAAACGATCACGGAAAAGCTCAGCAGCATAAACAGTCCGAGGTTCCGGCGGCGGAACAGACGGTCAAGCGTAGCGGAGCCGGCAAAGATATAGCAGAGCTTAGCAAGCTCCGACGGCTGGAAGCTCAGCGGACCGAGGCGGATCCAGTTCGTCGCGCCGTAGCGGAGCTGGCCGAGCAGAAGCGTCAGCAGCATCAGCCCCAACGCAAACGCCGCCATGATCCAGCGCAGCTTCTGCACCCGCTGCAAATCGCGCAGCAAAAAGCCGAGCGCCAGAAAAACGAAGATGCCCAGCACGATGGAAACGAGCTGCTTGGGCAGCGAGTAGGGGATCGACGAGGTCGTGATGGCAAGCGAGAGCGTGGTCAGATAAAAGGCGATCATTTCCAGCTCAAAGCCGATGATATGAAAGCAGCGCATCAGGATAAAATATCCCCACATCAGCAGACTGAGGAGCAGAAAGGTGGGAATGATGTAGCCCGCGTATTTTTCGTGTTTGGTAATGCAGAACTGTATGCAGAGTCCAAGCTGTAAAAAGGTCAGCAGAAGCAAAATGCTCCACGGGGGGATCGGACGGATCTGACGGCGCTTTTTTTCCGTTTCCTTCTGCTCGTCCCTGCTGATGGGAAGGAACAGAAGCGGCGTCTCTCCGAGATAAAACGTGTCCCCGAAGCGGAGCGGAGCGCTGCCGTCGACCTCTTTTTCGCCGACGCGGGTGCCGCATTTGGAATCCAGATCGGTGATGCGGAAGTTGTCCGGCTCCTGACAGCTGATGACGGCGTGCAGCTTGGAGATCGTCTCGTAGGGCAGGGAAATGTCCGCGCTTTTGGAGTGACCGAGAATGCACTCCCAGTGCTTGAGCCGGAAGGTCGTGCCGTCCGCAAGGCGGATCTTCGCAAAAGCCTCCGGCCGCTTCGGAAAGTGAAACAGCGAGGTGATGGCTCCCGCCAGAATGAAAAACGAGAGAATGGGAAAAAGACAGCGGAAAAAGGACGTATAGCCGTCCGCAAACCCCGGATAGGCTTCCGTCAGATGTTCCACAAGCTGATAGATCGACTGTGCCAGCGCGTTCATTCGGCGTCTCCTTCCCGTAATCGCTCCCCGGATGGGGCGTTCGTTTGTTCCAGTATAGCAAATGTTTCCTTTCCCGTCAAACCGCTTCTTTGGAATTGACATTCCGACGGGAATTCTGGTATTCTTGCAGGGATAGCGCATAGTATAGTATGATAACTGCTTGCGTTTGCAGGAGGACTTTCCTTGGAAACGATATATTTTGACAATGCAGCCACGACCCGCACCGAGCCGGAGGTGCTGGAAGCCATGCTGCCTTACTTCGTCGAGGAGTACGGGAACCCCTCGAGCCTTCACGAATACGGACTGCACGCCAAAAAAGCGGTGAGCGAGGCGCGCATGACGATCGCCGAGCTGCTGGGCTGCAAGCCAAACGAAATTTTCTTTACCTCCGGCGGCACGGAGGCGGACAACTGGGCGATCAAAGGGACATGTCTGGCGCGGGAGGCAGGGAACGCCGAAGAAAAATCCCTCGGTCACATCGTCACGACGGCGATCGAGCATCATGCGGTGCTCCACACCTGCCGGTTTTTAGAGAAAAGAGGCTATGCCGTCACCTATCTTCCGGTCGACGAGCTGGGGAGGATCTCGCTTACGGAGCTGGCGAACGCGCTCCGTCCCGACACGTTTTTGATCAGCGTTATGTATGCGAACAATGAGGTGGGGACGGTGCAGCCCGTCGGAGAGATCGCCGAGCTGGCGAGACAGCGCGGCGTCGCCTTTCACACCGACGCGGTGCAGGCGGCGGGGCATTTTGAGGAAAAGCTTTCGACCTCGGGGATCACGTTTCTCAGCGCCAGCGCGCACAAGTTCGGCGGGCCGAAGGGCGTCGGCTTCCTGTACGTTCGGGAGGGAACGAAGCTCGTGCCGATCCTGCACGGCGGCGCGCAGGAACAGCAGATGCGTTCCGGAACGGAAAACGTGCCGGGCATCGTGGGAATGGCGAAGGCGCTGGAGCTGACGATGAAAAAGCGGCGGGAGCGGGAACGGAAGGTGGCGGAGCTTCGGGATTATTTTGCCGGGCGGCTGCTTGCGGAAATCCCGATGAGCCGCAGGAACGGCGATCCGGAGGAATGCCTTTCCGGCAATCTGAACATGAGCTTTGCCGGAGTGCAGGCCAGCTCTCTGCTCGTTTTTCTGGATATGGCGGGCATTCACTGTTCAAGCGGCTCCGCCTGCACCTCCGCGTCCAGCGGCGCCTCCCATGTGCTGCTTGCGATGGGGCTTTCGGATCAGTGGATCAACGGCTCGGTGCGCATGACCCTTTCGGAACACAATACGAAGGAGCAGGTGGATTACGCCGTGGAAAAAATGCGGGAGTTTGTCGCCAAGCTGCGCGACCAAAATCCCGCGTGGAAAAAGTAACGTATTGTTTCGGAATTTTGTTTCAGACTTCCCCCAAGCGGTGGAAGTCTGGTTTTTTTTCGGAGAACGTGGCGTAGTAACGGTAGCCGAGGCGAAGCAGCAGCCTTTCGGCGCGGGCAAAGTCGTAGGCAATCCGATCCGGCCGGTGCGCGTCCGAGCCGATCGTCAGCAGTTCGCCCCCAAGCTCCCGGTAGCGGGAAAGCACCCATGCTTCGGGATGGGGCTCCGAAGCGCCTCTCGCGTAGTTGGCGGTGTTCAGCTCGATCCCCTTGCCCTTGGCGAGCAGCTGCTTTAGGATCGCGTCGTACAGATCGCGGAAGCGGCGCATATCCACCTGCGCGCCTTGAGGAAGATAGCGCAGGATATAATCCAGATGGCCGTACACCTGAAAGCCGTCGTAGGCCCGCGCATTGTCGAGGATGGATTCGAGATACAGCCGTACCCCTTCCTCCGGGGAGCGCCGTTCCCAGAACGACGGCTCGTAGGGGTCTTCGTATTGGAGGACGTGCGTCGAGCCGATGACAAAGTCAAACGGGTAAGCGGAAAGCAGCGCTTCGCAGCGCTTGGGCATGGCGTTCAAAAGCTCCGGCTCGTTCCGAAGCCCCAGCTCGACCCCGACGGAAACGGTCAGCCGCCCGGCATAGCGCCGCTTGAGCGGCAAAAGAGCGGAAAAATATTCCTCCGGAGAAAAGGTAAAGGCGCCCTCCTCGCCGGGAAAGTCATAATCCATATGATCGGTGAAGCAGTAGTATTTTAAGCCGAGAGACGCCGCCTGCCGGAGCATATCCTCCGGAGCGCCCGTCCCGTCGGTGGAAAACGTGGTGTGGGTGTGGAAGTCTGCGCAGATCATAAGCGTCCTTTCCTCATTCCGACAGCAGCGCAAGCCCGGCGTTTGTGGGACGCGCCATCATCGAATAATTGGTGTAATATACGACGAAGCCCGGCTTGGAGCCGTTCGGCTTCTTGACGTTTTTGCGTTCCAGATAGTCGATCTCGACCTTTTCCGCCTGCCGTTCGGCGGAGTAGAGCGCAGCCAGCGAGGCGGCGGCCTCAAAGGCGGAGACAGGCGGCTCCGCGCCCTGCGTTTTCAAAATGACGTGGGAGCCGGGCACGCCTTTGGCATGGAACCACCAGTCGCCGCCGTTTGCAAAGCGGAACGTCAGCTCGTCGTTCTGATAATTGTTCTTCCCGACGTAAATGTCGTAGCCGTCCGCCGTTCGGAAATGGAGCGGAGCGGTCTTGGCGGGCTTCCGCCCCTTTTTCGCGTCGGCGGAAAGCGTTTTATGAAATTTCAGATAACCGAAATCCGTCAGCTCTCTGCGGATGGCGGCGAGGTCCTCCTCGCAGGAGGCGTATTCCAGCGATTCGCGGATGGAAGCCAAGTGCGCAAGCTCCTCGCGGCTGTGGGTCAAATGCACGGTAAGCTGTTCGGCGGTCCGCTTGAGCTTCGCATAACGCTCGTAATAGCGCTTGGCGTTTTCCGTTGCGGAGACGGTCTCGTCCAGCGGGATCGTGATCTCCTCCCCCGTGTAATAATTCGTACAGGTCAGGCTTTTGCTGCCGGGGGCGGCGGAATAGCCGTACGTCATCAGCAGCTCGCCGTAAAGCTTGCAGTTTTCCCGCTTTTCCGTGTCCCGAAGCTGCTTTTCCTGTAAGTCCTGCTTTTTGGCCGTCCGCTCGTAGGCGCTCTGCACGATCTTCCGCAGATCGGCGGAACGCTGACGCATCCGGTTTAGGCTTTCCCGTTCTTGGTAATACTGTTCGAGCATTTGGCTGACCGACGCGGGCGAGAGCAGCTCGTATTCCGGGTAATCCCCGTAAACGCGGAGCGGCAGCGCGGCAAATTCCACCGGCTCGCCCTGCTTTTTCACGATGCAGGGGGAGAAATCACTCCGTTTTACCCGGCCGAGCAGCTCGTCCCAGACCATTGAAAGGCGTGCGCGGGCTTCGTCCGTAAGCGCCGCCGCCGGCAGGTCGCCGTCCAGTCCGGCGCGGTGGCAGAGCTCCTGTCCCATGATCGGAGAAAAGCCGGTGAAGGTCGTATAGACCGCCTTGGACAGGGGCAGCGGCTTTCCCGAAAGCAGCGCAGCGGCTTCGCTGCCGGAGAGCGCGAGGGGATCGTGCTTTTCGGAGGTCTGCGGAAGAAAGTAGGTCCTTCCGGGCAAAACCTCCCGGACGGAGCTGACAAGGGACGAAACATGCTTGATGCTGTCCAGAATCTTCCAATTCTCGTCGCAGAAGATCACGTTGCTGTGCTTTCCCATGATCTCCACCACGAGCCATTTGATCTTTTTGTCGCCCAGCTCGTCGAGATGCTCGATCTGAAACTGCAGCGCGCGTTCCAGCCCCGGCTGTACGATCCGCAGGAGCCTGGCGCTGTTCAGGTGCTTCCGAAGCAGCATGCAGAAATTCGGAGCCGTAAGCGGAGCCTGCTTGCCCTGCTCGGTCAGATAAACCAAGGGCAGCGAGGCGTTGGCGGAAAGCAGCAGTTTATAGGTGTCGTAGTTTTTTATCGTCAGCAGCAGCTCGTCCGCCTCGGGCTGACTGATCTTGGTGATGCGTCCGCCCGTAAGCGTCTCTCCGAGAGAAGCCGCCAAAGCGGCGACCACAAAGCCGTCAAAAGCCATAAAGTACCTCCGTTTGGAAAATTTTTCTGGGGAAACCGGAAAAATTCTATAAAATCTCATCGGAAACAGTATAGCACACCGAAGAATCATTTGACAATGGAATTGCATTTTCTTATAATTACACTGAGTTATTCGGCAGGTCAGATTGTGCAGGAAGGAAGAAAAAGAAAAGATGTTTCAGAAATTAGAGCGTAAATTCGGCCGCTTTGCCATTCCGGGGCTGATGCGGTATGTGATCATTCTATATGCGGTCGGCTTTGTCATTTATATGATCGACCCGATGTTTTATTATGAGTTTCTGATGTTCGACGTGGAAAAGGTGCTGCACGGGCAGGTCTGGCGGCTTGTGACTTTTTTGATCCAGCCCATCGACGACAATCTGTTTTTTTTACTGATTTCCCTGTATTTGTATTATATGATCGGGACTTCCCTCGAACAGCGCTGGGGCAGCTTCCGATTTAATCTGTATTATTTCAGCGGGATCATATTCAATCTGCTGGCGGTGGTCGTTCTCTACGTCGCGTTTTATGTGATCACCGGCACGGGCTTCAGCTTCCCGATCTCTTTGGAATATTTGAACCTTTCGCTGTTTCTGGCGTTTGCCGTGGAATTTTCCGAGGTTCGTCTGCTGCTGTTCTTTGTGATTCCGATCAAAATCAAATATCTTGCGATCTTCTATGCGGTGATCGAGGGCTATTATGTGGTCACCGCCGTAATGAGCGGGACGGCGCTCGGCATCGGGACGGCCGTCGCCTGCGTTACCGCGCTGATGAACTTTATCGTATTTTTCCTGACGACCCGGAATTATCGGAAGATCAGTCCGGCGCAGATCAAGCGAAAGCGCGCTTACCGGCAGGGCGTTCGGCAGGGACAAAGCTACGGGCATGCGGGGAGCCATCAGGGCAGGACGGTCATCACCCGGCACCGCTGCGCGGTCTGCGGAAGAACGGAGCTGGACGGAGCGGATCTGGAATTCCGGTTCTGTTCCAAATGCGACGGGAATTACGAATATTGCATGGATCATTTATATACCCATACCCATGTGGTAAGAGAAAAGAAAGAGGATGAGGGAAACGTATGAGCAAACCGAGCGTATGCCGCCGTCTGGCGCATGCTTACCATGAGCTTGCATGGATGAACCTGACCATCGGGCTGTATGACTGTTATGAAAGATATGCCGAGGCTTCCCTGACGGAACCGGAAAAGAAGCTGCTTGAGGACGTTTTTTCCGCCGTGCGGGACGGTCTGACGGAGGCTCCTTTGGAGGAGACGCAGAAAATTGAGCGCCTGTCCGCCCTTCGCGGAGCGACGACCGAAAACGTGGAGGCGCTTGCCGCGCTTGTGGATCGGCTGATGATCCCGGAATATCTTTTGAACCGGGCGGAATATTCGTTTCGGGACGAGCTGCCGGAGCGGGATACCGAAAACGAGGCGCGGGAGCTTTTGCAGCACATTTTCTCCTCGGAGGATCCGGTCGTTGTAAATCAGCGGATCCGGGACATGGTGTTTCAGCTTCCCGTGCGCATGACCAAGCAGCGCTTCTTCGACCTTGTGCAGCAGGGGCTTTCGGCTTATCAGGACGGAGAGCTTTCGGCGCTCGACGGTTTCTGCGAACGGATCGCGGCGGCGGCAGGTCTGCCGGGCAAGCGGCAGATCGGGCAGAGCCACCGGGCGGCGCTGGCGGAGGAGCTTTCGGCGCTGGATTACGGGGCGCTGACAAAGGAACGGTGGGAGGATGCACGGCAACGTCTGGAAGCGGTCGAGGCGGAGCTGGAGGCCGAGACGGATTTCGGATGCAATATGCAGGGGATTTTGAACGATACGCTCTGCATCGTGCTTGTCGCCCCTCACGCGGAGGACTCGTCGGCGGCAAGAAAACAGTTTCTGCCGTTTGTGACCCGTTTGCTCGGCTTGGCGCTGCAAGGAGTTCGAACCGGAGAGTGGAAAACGGTGCCGGAGGAGGAAGCGGACTGCTTTTCGTGGATGGAGGGCAAGCTGGAGCAGTATTCCGAATCGGTCCTGAAGCTGGAGAGCGCTTTTGAATCGCTGCCGGAGAAGGAGCGAGCGCCGTATCGTTCCCTCGAAAAGGCGGGAAAGCTGATGTCAACCTCCGCCTTTGCCTCTTTGGAGGACGAGCCGAGCGAAGCCGTGACTCCGGAGCTTCTGGAGGCCCGGCGGCAGGAGCTGTTCCGGCTGTTGGAAGGCGCGATGGAAGGGAAGAGCCGGAAATATGTCCGGGCGATGATGGCGTCGATGCTGAAAGAGCTTCCGGTATTTTTCGACAGTCATACGGACGTAATGAATTATGTGCTTGCCTCGCTGGGAGGCTGTAAGGATCCCGCGGAAAAAAACGCCGCGTTGGATCTGCTCTGGGAGCTTTACGGGGAATAGGAAAATGAAAAACCTTACTTTTTGCAAGGACGTCCGGGTACTGGAAAAGGATCGGGACAGGAAAAAGAAACTGCTTCGCGATCTGCGCTCCCGGAAGCCCCGTCTGCTGACCTCTTATTGTATCACGGACGACGACGCGGAGACGCTGGAGGTCGTTCCGGCATGGACGCTGCTCCAGCCGGACTATCCTGCGGTGCGGGTCGTCGGGATCGCCGGAGGCCGGGGCGATGCGCTTGAACTGCTGACCGAGCTGATACGGGAGCTGTATGCGGAAACCGGCGGCATGCATTCAAGAAGCTACTTATTGTAAAAAGCTCCGAAGGGTATTCGCGGCGGTGCCTGCATAAGCGGACATGCCCGTTCCCTTGGGAAGCGAAAAGGAGGTAACGATGCAGATCGTCTTGAGCGTACTGGCAGTCCTCGGAGGGATCCTGCTGGCGCTTCTGCTTCTGGTGCTGTTTCTGCTTGCCGCCCTGCTCTTTGTTCCGTTTCGCTATCGCATCCGGGCGGAAAAGGAGGCGGAGATAAAGGCGGATATCCGCATCCACTGGCTGCTGCACGCGGCGGCGGTGCGTATCGCCTATGCCGCCGAGGGACTGCAATGGACGGTGCGCGTTTTTGGGATCCCCATAAAGCGAAGCGGAGGAAAGCCGGAGAAAGAGGCGGAGACCGGGGAGCCGGAAGCTGCCGAAGGAACGGCGGCGGATAAGGCTCCGGACACGGGAGCCCCGGAACCGGCGGAGAGCAAGCCGGATGCGGCGGAGCCGGGCGGTACGAAACCGGAGGAAACAAAGCCGAACGCCGCGAAACCGGCAGTTTCGGAAACGCCGATCGGAAAGTCGGATGCTCCGGGAGCGGACGCCGACACGGCGGACGGCTCCGAGCCGGAGGAAGCGGAGCCGCCGAAAGGCTCGTTTGTGTCCCGCATCCGGAAAAAGGCGCGGGAGCTTTGGGAGACGGCGCGCTGTCTGTACGAGCTGTTTATCCGAAAGAAAAATCTGCTGCGGGATTATCTGAAAAAGAGATCCGTAAAAAAAGCTTGGAACACGGTGTGGGATGCGACCAAGTGGCTGCTTCTGCACATCGCGCCGCAAAAGCTTTCCGGAAGCGTGGTGTTTGGCAGCGGCGACCCGGCGGTCACCGGGCAGGCGGCGGCAGTTGCGGGAATGCTCTATCCGCTGTACGGCGAGCGCTTCTCGTTCCTGCCGGACTTTGAGGAACCGGGGCTTCGGGGAAGCGTGGACTGCGCCGGACGCATCCGGCTGTTTGGCATTTTGGTGCGGGCGGTTCGCCTGTATCGGGATCAGAACCTGCGGAACGTGATCCGGGAGGCGCAGGACGTTAAGGAGCAGCTGCTCGCGGCGGTACCGGAAATGAAACAGGCATTGGGAAAGGCATAAAATATCGTTTACGATGCACGGAGTGCAGAGAGGGAGGAAACAATGGCAGAGGTAAATTTCAATGAAACCATTCAGGGTCTGCTTGGCGGAATGAAGGGCTTTATTTCGACGAAAACGGTGGTGGGCGACGCGATGACGCTTGCGGACGGAACGGTGCTGGTGCCGCTTGTGGACGTAAGCTTCGGCGTGGGAGCCGGCGCGTTCAACAAGGAAGCCAAAAACAAGGCGGGCGGCGGCATGGGCGGAAAGATGTCGCCCAGCGCGGTATTGATCATCAAGGACGGCAATACCCGGATGGTTTCCGTAAAGGATCAGGATACGCTGTCGCGCGTTTTCGATATGGTGCCCGACGTGCTGGCGCGCCTCAAGAAGCTGGCAGGCAAGGGGCAGGAGGAAAACGGGGCCCCGGATGTGCCGGAGGAAACGGTAAATGCGTTGGCAAACGAGCTTTTGAAAGAGAAATAAAAAAATCTGCTTGCATTTGCACATGGAATCTGTTAGAATAACTTTCGTTACGGGTTGACACACCCAAAATTACGGCAAAAGGAGGTGCTTGTGTCATGGCAAAATGTGATATTTGTGATAAGGGCGCACTTTTCGGAAGACAGATTAGTATTACCAGAAGTCAGGTTTCCGGCAGAGCAAATAAAATGTGGAAATCCAATGTAAAGACCGTAAAGGTAAAGGTAAACGGCGGAACAAAGAAGATGCATGTTTGTACATCCTGTCTGCGGTCCGGCAAAGTAGAAAGAGCATAGTCGCTGAAATTTCAAAAATAGTGAGAGGGTGTCGGTCCGATACCCTCTTTTTCGTTCTATAGGAAACTGCTTCCGATAGAGAAAGTGTTCTTTTCCCGACACGCAGTCGCCCTTGCTCTTCCTCCTGCCTCAGCTGCAGAATAAATGGTACCCCAGTACCAGACAGAGGATGATAATGCAGAGGGCGAGAAGTCCATTCCGCAAAAACAGCATGATGGTCATGCCGATGGCGATCCAGAATAAAATGAAACCGACCAGACGTTTCATGAGGCTCTCTTTTCGACGAAACAGATATTGTAATCTATGCGCAGGCGCGGAAGTTTAGAAATTTATTATCGAAAAATTTATTTTCCAGAAAACTGTTTCTTTTTTTCAGAAAAGAGGGTATAATGATCGCATAAACGACGAACGCAGCACGAAATGCAGGGCGGCCGCGACTGTAGGCAGTCGTCAGGCTGCTTACAGTCGAAGGACGCGGGGCATTCCGTGCTATGTGAGTGTAACGAACAGCGAGGAAAACCGCAGGTTTTGCGAGCGGGGCGTTCGGAGAACGAGTGCGCGGAGGGCTTTGCGGACGCGTAAGGAGAAAATAAAGGAGGGCTATGTATGGATGGAAATCTTTCCACCGGTATTGGGGAAGTATATATTGATTATGATGTGATCGCCAAGTTTGCGGGCTCGGCGGCGGTAGAGTGCTTCGGCATCGTCGGAATGGCTGCGGTCAGCATGAAAGACGGGCTGGCAAAGCTTCTGCGCAGAGAAAGCCTGAGCCACGGCGTCAACGTAAGAGTAAAGGACAATAAAATCACGATTGATATGCACGTGATCGTGTCGTACGGAATCAGCATAGAAGCAGTATGCACAAATCTGTGCGAGAACGTGAAATACCGTGTTGAGGAGCTTTCGGGGCTTGCCGTTGAGAAGGTCAATGTGTATGTCGAAGGCGTACGGGTAATCGACTAGACATAAGGAGGAATAGAAAGTTGGCAAGAGTAACCATGGATGCTGCTTTATTGCGGAATCTGTTCTATGCAGGTGCAAAGAAGCTGGAATCCGAGAAGGAAGTCATTAACGAGTTGAATGTATTCCCGGTTCCGGACGGAGATACCGGCACCAATATGACGCTGACGATCATGTCGGCGGTCAAGGAGGTCAGCCAGATCCCGGAATTCAATATGAACGCGTTGGCGAAGGCCATGTCCTCGGGTTCCTTGAAGGGAGCGCGGGGAAATTCCGGCGTTATCCTTTCCCAGCTTATGCGCGGATTTTCAAAGGTCATTCGGGATTATGACGAGCTGACGGCGCCGATCCTCGCGGAAGCGTTTGGAAAGGCGGTGGATACCGCGTATAACGCGGTTATGAAGCCGAAGGAAGGAACCATTCTGACCGTCGCAAAGGCAGGCGCGCTTCGCGCCGCGGAGCTTGCGGACGAAACGGAGGATCTGGAAGAATTTTTCGCCGCCGTGATCGAACGGATGCAGGAGGCTCTCGACTATACTCCGGAGCTGCTTCCGGTGCTGAAGGAGGCGGGGGTTGTGGATTCCGGCGGACAGGGACTGCTGGAGGTTCTGCACGGAGCCTATGACGCGCTGATGGGAAAGGAGATCGATTATTCCTTTGCATCGGCAAAGGAGGCTCCTGCGGAAAAGAAGCGGGGCGCGGCGTCCAACGACATTTCGACGGCAGATATCAAGTTCGGCTACTGCACGGAGTTTATCATCCTTCTGGAAAAAGCGTTCCCTCCGGAAACGGAGACCGCATTCAAGGCATATCTTTCGTCCATCGGCGATTCGATCGTCTGCGTGGCGGACGACGACGTCGTAAAAGTACATGTGCATACGAACGATCCGGGACTTGCCATTCAGAAGGCTTTGACCTTCGGACAGCTCAGCCGCATGAAGATCGACAATATGCGTGAGGAACATAACGAGCGCGTGATCCAAAGCTCCGACGCTGCGGCTGCGGAAAAGAAAGCGGCGGCTCCGGCGGCAAAACCGGAACCCAGAAAGCCGGTGGGCTTTATTGCCGTTTCCGTGGGCGAGGGCATGGATGAGATCTTTACCGGTCTCGGCGTGGACTATATCATTTCGGGCGGACAGACGATGAATCCCAGCACCGAGGATATGCTCAATGCGATTCAGGCGGTCAACGCGGACTGTATTTATATTTTACCGAACAACAGCAACATCATTCTGGCTGCGCAGCAGGCAAAGAGCCTGACCGAGGATAAGCACATCGTTGTGATTCCCAGCAAGACGGCGCCGCAGGGAATTGCCGCGATCATCAATTTTGTCTTTGACAAGAGCGCCGAGGAAAACGAGGAGGCAATGATCGCTTCGCTGGCAAACGTTAAGAGCGGTCAGGTCACCTATGCGGTTCGGGATACGAGCTACGAGGGCAGAGAGATCCACGAAGGTAATATTATGGGCATCGGCGACGCCGGCATTCTTTCGGTAGGCGAATCCGTGGAGGACACGACCTACGAGATGCTGACGCAGCTGATCGACGAGGATTCCGAGCTTGTGAGCCTGTATTACGGCGAAGAGCTTTCGGAGGAGGACGCGCAGAAGCTTGCGGACCGCATTATGGAGGAGCATCCAATGGTGGATGTGGAGGTGCATTCCGGAGGACAGCCGATCTACTATTACATTCTTTCGGTAGAGTAAAAACAGAAATAAAATCAACGACAACGGAAAAACGGATGCAAGGTCCGTTTTTCCGTTTCTGGGATAAAGAAGAGGTTACCGGCGCGAGGGCATCATGCAGGCAGGGGATTCGATTTTAACAATTAAGGGGGTCGGAAAGAAATCGGAGGAATGCTACCGCAGACTGAACATTGCTACCGTAGGCGACCTGCTGAACTATTTTCCGAGGGATTACGAGCGCTTCGAGCTTCCGAGACCCGTTGCGGAGCTGACGGAGGGCGAGGTGTGCAGCGTGGAATGCGCGATCGCGGCAACGCCCAAGCTCGTGCCGGGAAAGCGGATGCAGCTCCTTGTCTGTCAGGGAAAGGACTATTCCGGCACGCTGCAGCTCAAATGGTTCAATCAGCCCTATCTCCGAAGCCGCCTCTCGATGGGCACGCATCTGATCTTTCGCGGCAAGGTGACAACAGAACGCGGAAAGCCGATCATGATCCAGCCCGAGATCTACGAGAAGGACGCGTACCGGCCGATGCTGAAGACGCTGAAGCCGGTGTATCGGATCACCGAGGGACTGTCCCGCAACAGCATCGTCAAGGCGATGCGCCTTGCGCTTTCCGAGACGGAGATCGCGGACTGGCTGCCCGCCCGGCTTCGCAGGCAGTACGGGCTGATGCGGCTCGCGGACGCGTATGAAAACATTCACTTCCCCAAAGAGGAGGAAATAACCAAAACCGCCGTGCGCCGTCTGGCGTTCGACGAGTTTTTTCGTATGTTTCTTTCCATGCGGATGTGCAGGACGCTGAGCAAGCGGAAGAGCAACCGGTTTCCGATGATCCGGACGGCGGATGCGGAACGGCTGATCAAGCAGCTGCCCTACGAGCTGACCGGAGCGCAGAAGAGGGCTTGGGAACAGATCCTGCAGGACATGCGCGGAGAGGCTCCGATGCAGCGGCTTTTGGAGGGCGACGTGGGCTCCGGCAAAACAGCGGTGGCGCTGCTGGCGCTGCTCTGCTGTGCGGAAAACGGCTATCAGGGCTGTATTATGGCGCCCACCGAGGTGCTCGCCGTGCAGCATTACGAGCAGTTTTCGGAGCAGCTGCGCCCGTTCGGGATCTCGGTCGGACTTCTGGTCGGCTCGCAGACCCCGGCGGTGAAAAAAATCACGCGGAGTCAGGCGGAGCAGGGAAAGCTTCAAATTCTTGTGGGGACGCATGCGCTTTTGCAGGAGTCGGTAGCGTTCGCCCGCTTGGGACTTGCGGTGATCGACGAACAGCACCGCTTCGGCGTGAAGCAGCGGGAGGCGCTGCTGGCAAAGGCGGACGCGCCGCATCTGCTGCTTATGAGCGCAACGCCGATCCCGCGCACGCTGGCGATGATGCTCTACGGAGACATGGCGCTTTCGGTGCTGGACGAGATGCCCCAGAACCGAAAGCCGATCAAGACCTGCGTCGTGGACGCCTCGTTCCGGCCGAAGGCCTATGCGTTTATGGAGGAACAGATCCGCCGCGGAAGACAGTGCTATCTGATCTGTCCGATGGTGGCGGAGAGTGAGAGCGCGGAGGCGGAAAACGTGCTGGCATATTCCGAACGGCTGCGCACGGAGCTGTCCGGGGACGTCCGCATCGAATGTCTTCACGGCAAGCTGCCGGCAAAGCAGAAAAACGAACGGATGGAGCGCTTCGCCGCGGGAAAGATCGACATATTGGTAAGCACGACCGTGGTCGAGGTGGGGATCAACGTACCGAACGCCACGGTCATGATGATAGAAAACGCCGAGCGCTTCGGGCTCGCCGGACTTCACCAGCTGCGGGGCCGCGTGGGACGGGGGAACGAACAGTCGTACTGCATTCTCGTACAGGGAAAGGCGGGGGACGAGTCCCGGAAGCGTCTGGAGGTGCTGCTGCGGTCGCAGGACGGCTTCCGCATTGCGGAAGAGGATCTGCTGCTGCGGGGGCCGGGGGACTTTTTCGGCATTCGCCAAAGCGGCGACTTTTCCTTTGCGATCGCCGATCTGTTCCGGGATGCGGAGGTGCTTTCCCAAGCGAGGGAGGCGCTTGACTCCCTGACGGAGGAGGAAGCCGTAAGGCTTGCGCGGGAGCTGCTTGCGGAAGAAGCGCTTTCCGTCGTATATTAAATTTGAGAGGCAGGTAGAATTACTATGCTGGGTCTGATTTATTTGTGCCTCTGTTTTACGGTAGGCTTTACGATCTGTTCTTTGGTCTGGCCGGATCTCGCCAAGCGCACGGCGACGACCTATCGGGGACAAGCCGTGGGGATGAGTCCCCTGTTTCTGCTGCTGCCGGCATGGTTTGCCACCGGTACGATCAGTATGGTCTGGACGACCTATCTGCTCGGTCTTGCGTTCCAAAACGCAAAGGAGCCGCTGCTGTACGCCAACGCCATCGTCATTCCGGTGGCGATGACGCTTTCCGTGATCGGCATTCTGCGCCACCTGCTGCGCGGAGGCAAAAAGAAAGGAATGCTGACGGCGGGGCTGCAGCTTCGCGAGATCGTCTTTATCATTTGCACGGGAATGCTCGTTCTGCTTCTGATGTGGTGGTCGTTTTTTATCCGGGACGGAAAGCTTTACGTCGGCTTTTCCATTTTCAGCGATTTTTCGCCGCATCTGGGAATGATCCGTTCCTTTTCCGTGGGCAATAATTTCCCGACGCAGTATTCGCACTATGCCGGCGCGGATATCAAATACCATTTCCTGTTTCAGTTTTTTGTCGGAAATCTGGAGTTTTTGGGGCTTCCCTTGGACTATGCGTTCAACCTTCCGAGCGCGTTTTCCCTGATCGGCGCGTTTTTCCTGCTCTATGCCCTTGCCGTAAAGCTGACCGGAAGACGGTTCACCGGCTATCTGGCGGCTCTGTTTTTCGCTTTCCGAAGCAGCGACGCGTTCTTTGATTACGTCGCGCAGATCCCGGAGGGGACCAGCGTGCTGACGACGCTTCGGGAAAATACGACCTTTATCGGTACGACGCTCCATGAGGACTGGGGGCTGTGGAACCTGAACGTATACTGCAATCAGAGACATCTGGCGCTCGGTATCTGCGTGATGCTGTTTTTGATCTATATGCTGCTCGACGCCGTCTTTGAGGGCGTGGAACGGGTGCGCAGACGCTATGCGGAGGAACAGGAGCGGCTTGTGGCTCGGGAGGGGAGCGGCATGCTTCCGTCGGAGCGGGTCGCGCTTGTGCTGCGGGAATCGCTGTTCCGTGCGCAGGGCTGGACGCCGAACTCGCTCGTATCCTGCGTCGGCCTTGGGATTTTGCTGGGAGCGGCGGCGTTCTTTAACGGGGCGTGTGTCATCGCCTGTCTGGCGGTGCTGTTTTGCTTGGCGATCGTGTCCGACCGTCGGCTCGAATATATGGTCGTCGCCTGTCTGACGGTATTTCTTTCACTTTTGCAGTCCAGCCTGTTTATCAACGGCTCGGCGGTCCAAACGGAGTATCTGTTCGGCTTTTTGGCGGACAACAAAACGCTGTTCGGCGCGTGGGACTATATCATGACGCTCTGCGGCATTCTGCCGCTCGTGCTGCTCGCCGCCTTTCTGGTCAGCGACGGCGTTCATAAGTGGATCATGGCGGCGTTTACCGCGCCGTTCGTCGTGGCGTTTACGCTGTCCCTGACGGTGGACGTGACGGTCAACCACAAATACATTATGCTGAGCGTTATGCTGCTTTCGGTTTACGCGGCGGTTTTCGTGAACTGGCTGTGGCACCGCCGGGGCTTCTGGACGAAGGCGGTCAGCCTGTTTCTTGTGGCGGCGCTGACCGTTACCGGGATCTACGACCTGACGGTGATCCTGAAAAAGAACGACAGCCGGGCGGGGCGCTGCATGGTGCTGGATCTGGAGGATCCGGTGACGCAGTGGATCGCGGAAAACGCCACCTCGCAGGATATCTTCCTGACCTATTACTATTCTTTGAACAATGTGGTCATGGGCGGGGCGATGCTTTACTACGGCTGGCCCTATTACGCATGGTCGGCGGGCTACGATACTGCGGCGCGGGAGGAAAACGCATGGCAGATGTACAGCGCTTCTTCGCCGGAGAAGCTCACAAAGCTCGTTGAGGAAAACAATATCCGCTTTATCATCGTGGACGACGACGTTCGGAATTCCGACGATTATGCGGTAAACGAGGACAACATTCGGGCAACCTATGCGTGCGTCTTTTCCTACGGCACGCTCAATATTTACGATACGACCGCGCCAAGCGGAGAGTAAAGGAGGTTACAAATGGACAAGCTGATGATCGTAATACCCGCCTACAACGAGGAGGCGAACATTGAAACGGTGATACGGGAATGGTACCCGATCATTGAAGAGAGAAGCGAGGAGAGCCGTCTGGTGGTGATCGACGACGGAAGTAAGGATTCCACCTATGCCATCATGACCCGTCTGGCGGAGGAGCTTCCCAAGCTGACGGTGCTTACCAAGCCGAACGGCGGACACGGGGCTACCGTTTTGTACGGCTACCGCTACGCCTTAAAGGAGGGCGCGGATTATGTGTTCCAGACCGATTCGGACGGGCAGACCCGTCCCTCGGAATTTCCGGAATTCTGGAAGCGCCGCAAAAAATACGCCATGGTCATCGGACATCGGAAGGGGCGTCAGGACGGTATTTCGCGCGTCTTTGTCACGAAGACTTTGAAGCTCGTCTGTCTGCTTTGCTTCCATGTGAACGTGACCGACGCCAACACCCCGTTCCGGCTGATGCAGGCGGAAACGCTGCAAAAGAGCCTTGCGTGCATTCCGCCGAATTACAATCTGCCGAACGTCATTATCTCGGTGCTGTATGCCAAGAAGGGCTATCCGGTGAAGTATCTTCCGATCACCTTCCGTCCCCGGCAGGGCGGCGTCAATTCCATCAATATGAAGCGGATCGTGAAGATCGGACGTCAGGCGCTGCATGATTTCCGGATCATCAACCGCGTGATCAAGAAGTCCTGAACAAACGGGGGAGGAACGTACATTGAATAAATTGGACCGTGTTTCGCTATTAAAAATCGTCTATTCGCTGCTCGCCTTCTGCTTTTTTTCCTATCTGGGACTTCGCTACATGGGAACGCAGGATTTTTCGGCGGTGCTGACGTGGTGGTTTACGCTGCTCGTGCTCGGGCTTGCGGTGCAGCCGCTTGCGATCATGCTGTTTCACCGCTTTCATGACGGCGGCTGGATCTTTTCAAAAACGCTGGGGATCGCCCTGTGCGGCTGGCTGATGTGGTTCCTGTCCTCCTGTCATATTCTGAAATTTACCCGGACAAACTGCTGGATCCTGCTGTTTGTCTGCTTGGGGCTCTGCGTTCTCTGCTTTGAGCTGGTCGTTCGAAGGAACAACCGGAAGCAGCGCTATCTGGATTACTATACGCCGGGCAGGCTCAGCTCCATGCTTGCGGCGGAGGCGATCTTCTTTGCCTTTCTCGTTGCATGGTGCTATATCAAGGGCTTCAACCCCGACGCGTACGGAACCGAGCGCTTTATGGACTACAGCTACATGATGAGCCTGAGCCGTACCGATTACATGCCGGCGAAGGACGTGTGGCTGTCCGGCAATTCGATCAACTATTATTACGTCGGGCAGTATATGGCGACGTTTATTACGAAAATTTCTGGTTTGGAGGTGTCCTACGGCTACAACCTTTCGATGATGATGCTGGCGGCCTTTGGATTTAGTCTGCCGTATTCCCTCGGAGCGAATCTGATGCGCACGTTTATCGGCGACAAGCAAAAGCAGACGATCTCCCAGAAGGAGGCGAAGCGGCTCGGCGCGATCGGCTCGATCATCGAGGAGGACGGGCAGACGTTTTTCCGGCCTGTGGCTGCGGGCATTCTTTCCGGTCTTGCCGTTTCCATCGCCGGAAACATGCATTATCCGATCTATAAGTACCTCTATCCGAAGCTGCAGCGCATGAACGGAGCGACCGACGTGTACAGCTATTGGTTCCCGGACGCTACCCGCTTTATCGGTTATATGCCGGACACCAACGACAAGACGATCCACGAATTCCCGATCTACAGCTATGTCGTCGGCGATCTGCACGCCCATGTCATCAATACGATCTTTGTCCTGACCGTACTGGCGGTGCTGTTTGCATGGCTCCTGCGGCGCAAGGAGAAGATGGACGCCGTCCGCAGAGGAGAGGAGATCGAGGAGCCTAATCTGCTCCGGGAGGTGTTCCAGAAGGAGCTGCTGCTTGCCGCGTTCTTTGTCGGTTTGTTCCATATGACGAACTACTGGGATTTTCCGATCTATTTTGTCGTCTGCGGAGCGGTGATCCTCTTTTCCAATCTGGTCGTTTACTCCTTTAAGAAGAAGGCGTGGATCCTGACGGCGTATCAAGCGGCGCTTTTTGTGATCGAGGGCATTTTGGTCAGCCTGCCGTTTACGCTGACGTTCGACAGCATTTCCACGGCGATCAATTTCTGCAGCAGCCATACCTCGCCGTATCAGCTCTTGGTGCTTTGGGGACTGCCGGTGTTCTGCGTTGTGGTGTATTTCGGCATTCTGATCTGCGAGCACGCAAAGGCGGCCGCAAAAAACAAAAAGGCAGGCGGAGAAAAGAAGCCGTGGCTCCGCAGCTTTTTGGAGCATTTGCAGGTTACCGATCTGTTCGTTCTGACGATCGGGCTTTGCGCGATGGGACTGGTGCTGCTTCCGGAGCTGATTTATGTGAAGGATATTTACAGCGGAGCGTATCAGCGCGCCAATACGATGTTCAAGCTGACGTATCAGGCGTTTATCCTGTTCGGCTTGTCCATGGGCTACATCCTCGTAAAATACGTTTCCATGCCGAGGACGCGGGCGCAGAAGGCGTTTGCGGTCGCGGGACTGCTGCTGTTCTCCACGACGCTCGGCTACTTCAACGAGGCGCTTGAGGCGTGGTTCGGCGGGAATTATAAAACGCTCGACGCGACGACCTTTATCCGGGACGACTGCAATGAGGACGATGCGGAGATGATCGAATATATCAACGAGAACATCCCCGAGCAGAGCGTGATCTTGGAAATGTGCGGGCTGAGCTACACTTATTTCAATCGGATTTCGGTATTTACCGGAATGGAGACGGTGCTTGGCTGGCAGACCCACGAATGGCTGTGGCGCAGCAGCGGCACGCTGGACTATCCGGAGATCGTGTCGCAGCGGCACAACGACATCATTACGATCTATACCTCGACCGACGAGACCGTCGTTCGCAAGCTGATCGAACAGTATAAGATCGACTATATTTATATCGGAGAATGCGAGCTGGTGGACGGCTATAATCAGACAAACAACAGCGACGCGGACTCCCGCTATGTGGAAACCGGGTATTTCAAAAAGATCGATACGAATATCGAACTGCTTTGCAGTCTGGGCGAGGTGGTAAAGGAGATCCCGGCGGGGAACGGAAAGAACTACGCGACCTACCTGATCAAGGTCCGCTAGAAAATTTAAGGAAAAGCAAGAAAAGAGTTAAGAGTCCAATAAATGCGCACATGCCCTGCTATACTGGAATCAGAGGATACGGGAATTCCCCGATCCGTTGATTACAGGAGGACAGAAGCGATGAGAGAGCTGTTTCGTTGGATTCGAGAAAATCGGGAGCATTTGAAAAATGGGGCGGCGGGTTTTGCCGCCGCCCTTTTAACGATCTTATTTTTCTGCCACACAGGCGCCGCGTTGGGTATTTCCGCGGTCTGCATGGTTCTGCTAACCGTATTTCGCGGTTGGGAAATTTAGAACTACGCTTCCTCGGAAGCTTCTCCGACCTTCTTGGAAAGCAGGATGCGGACACGGTCGATCCGATTTTTGTCTACCGCTTCCACGATATAGGTAACGTCGCCTTCGGCGATCTGCTCGCCCTCCTCCGGGAGATGCTCCATGAGGTGAATGATATGTCCCGCGATGGAGTCATAGTCGTCGCTTTCCAGCGAAAGACCGAGCGTATCGTTGATCTCGTCAAGCTTGGCGGAGCCGGAAGCCAAGTATTCCAGATCCGATATTTTCTGGATGCTGTCCTGCTCGTCGGAATCGTATTCGTCGCGGATCTCCCCGACGATCTCCTCCAGCAGGTCTTCCAAGGTAATGATGCCCGCCGTTGCGCCGTACTCGTTCAGCACGACGGCGATCGTTGCCGATTCTTTCCTCAGCTCCTCCAGCAGGGCGGAGGTCTTCTTGAATTCGTAGGTGAAATAAGGCTTGCGCATGAGCGCGGCGACCGAGAAATTTTCCTCCGTGCCCTCGTAGTGGAACAGATCCTTCAGAAAAAGCATGCCCACAACGTTGTCGCGGGTTTCCGAATAGACCGGAAGACGGGAGAAGTTGTTTTCCCGGAACGAGCGAACGACCTCCTCGTAGCTCATTTCCACATCGACAAATTCCACGTCGATACGCGGCACCATAATATCCTTTGCCAGCGAATCGCCGAAATCTACTACGTTGGCAATCATTTCCCGCTCTTCGCTTTCGATCACGCCTTCCTCGTGGCTGACGTCCACGACGGTCAAAAGCTCGTCTTCGGTAATGAGCGCGTTCTTTTTATTCGGGTCGATGTGAATAAGCAGCATCAGGAAATTCGATATCTTATTTATGATCCAGATGATCGGCGTCATAATGACCATCAGAGCGTAGATGATCGGCGCATAGAACATCGACATCTGCTCGGAGTAAATGCTGGCTATGGTCTTCGGCAGGATCTCGCCGGTAATGATAATAACAAAGGTCAGAACGCCCGTAGCGATCGAAATAAACGCGTTGCCCCAAACCTTTGCCGCAAACTGCGAGGTCATGGCGGAGGCTGTCAGGTTTACCACGTTGTTGCCGATCAGGATCATGGAAATCATTTTCGGCTGATTATCTTTCAGGCGTAATACGAGGGAGGCCCTCTTTACATGATTATCGGCAAGGCTTCGCATGCGCATCCGGTTTACGGAGGTCAGTGCGGTTTCCGCCGAAGAAAAGAAAGCAGATAAGAAAATAAGCAACACGATGACAATCAACATAAATTGCGCGTCAGGGTCCAAAAGGGATTCACACTCCTTAAAAAATTATTTTGTGTGTAAACACACTGCTATATTATACTGAGAAGTGTGCGCTTTGTCAACGAAAAAGCGGGAAATAAGGGCGCGGGGCGGAGGAGCCGGGAAAAAGGGGCGGTACGCAGGGGCGTTTTTCAAAGAAATTCTTGTGGATTTTTGTCGGCTTTGTTATTATGTTGTTATAAGGGGGAAGACAGCTATGCAGAAGGAATGTATGGAAAGAGAAAGCGGTTCTTCAACACGGGTCGAGGAAATTCTGGAGGCGATGCGCCGGCAGGAATTTCAGGTCTACTATCAGCCGCAGTACGATGCGTTGACCAATCGGATTCGCGGAGCCGAGGCTCTGGCGCGGTGGATCCGCCCGGACGGGACGACGGTGATGCCGGGGGATTTTATTCCGGAGCTGGAAAAGAGCGACCGGATCGTGGAATTGGATTGGTATATCTTCCGTGAAGTCTGCGCGTTTCTGCAAAGACAGCGGGAGGAGCGGATGCGGCAGGTCCCGATCTCGGTGAATTTTTCGAGAAAGCATGTCTGTGAGGAGACGTTTGCAAAGCGGCTCTGTGAAATTGCCGACGCCTATGCCGTGCCGCGGGAGTTGCTGATTGTCGAGGTGACCGAATCCGCGCTGGTGGAGCACGAGGAGGAGGTGCTTCGGCTGGTTGAGGACGTGCGCCGGGCGGGCTTTCGGATCGCCATCGACGACTTTGGGAGCGGTCTGTCCTCCCTGAGCTTTGTCAAGGACATTTCCTCGGACATTTTGAAGATCGACAAGTCCCTGCTGAGTCATAACTGCGAGGACGAAAAGGAGCGCATCGTTTTGGAGAGCCTCTTTTCCTTTGCGCACCGCCTGAAAATGATCACGGTCGCGGAGGGGGTTGAGACAAGGGAGCAGCTTGGTTTTCTGCGGACCTGCGGCTGCAACGTGATCCAAGGCTTTTTGTTTGCAAAGCCCATGGACGCGGAGCGCTTTTTGACGCTGTGCAGGGAAACGCCGGTCGTGGAGGAGGCGGAGGATATTCTGATGATCCAGCCTGCGGGAAGCGCTATGCAGCTTCTTTTGGACGCGGTATTTATGTGCTATCCGCTCGTCATTTATTCCAACCTGACAAGAAACAGCTTTTATATGATGGCGTATGAGAACTTCTCCTCCCGCTCATGTCCGTCCACCGGCGTATACGACGAGCTGATCCGGCACGGAGCGTCCACGATGCATCCGGACGATCGGGAACTGTTCCGCGAGACGTTCCGCATCGACAAGCAGATGGAAACTTTCGCCCGCGGCGAGAAGACGATCCGCGTCGTGACCCGCCAGCTTGGAGACGACGGCGTTTACCGCAGGGTCGAAACGACGAACTATCTCGTGAAAAATCCGTCCAGCGACGACGTGCTGGTGATCAGTTTGTGCCACAATTTGGAGGAATGAGGGGCGGCCCGGACGCTCCGAAGGAGGAATGGGGGTTAATATGCTAAAAGCATTAGAAGAAAAAGACTCTGAAACATATATCCAAATGGCATATGAGATCTCCATGGATCCGGCGCATACGAGCTTTCCGGTTTATACGGACGGTGTGAAGACAAGGGAGGATTTTTTCCGCGCCGCCAAAACGGGCATGGAGCGGGAGGATGAGGAGATCCTTTTGTTTTTGGAAAACGGCGAGGCGGAGGGCGTGCTTTCCTTTTATGCGCTCGCCGACGACCGGTACCTCGGCGTGAAATTTATTTCCGTGCGGAAGCACTATGCCAAGGCGCTTGAGGAATTGTTTGCCTACTGGGAAGAAAATTACCGGGGATATGAATGGGACGTTTATTTTCCGGAGGAAAATACGGAGGCTCTCGCTTACATGAGCGCCTGCGGGCGCAGGGAGGCAGAGGAAAATGTCGTGGACGTGCTGCTGTTTGACGAATATGTGCCGCAGCCGGAAAACGAAGCCGTTCTTTCGGTAAACCGTGAAAATTTTGACGTCTTTGCCGAACTGCACCGGCATTACGAGGCCGATATGTATTGGACAAGCGAGCGGATCCGGGAAAAGATGGACAACTGGGCGATCTTTGCGATCGAAGGCAAGGGCGCGGTCTATTATAACGGAAAGGGCGGCGCAGACTTGGAAATTTTCGGCGTGGACTTTTTGGACGGAGGATGGGAGGCGGAAACCGCAAGGGGGCTGTTGACCGCCTGCCTGAACTATGCGAAGCGAAGCGGCGCAAGGAGTATGTACTTCTTTAACGATGCGAAGATGCATGAGATCGCGGCGGCGCTTGGCTTCCGGCAGGTCACGACCGCGCATTTGTTCAGCGGAGCGATCCCGTGAGCGGAAAAAAGGGAGATTCTTGCGAGCGCGCAGCATGTCGGCGGATCGAAATCAAGGCGGGAAAGCCCGAAAAGGCTTCCCGCCCGTTTTGCTTTCAGAGCAGCCTCACAAAGCACGTTTGTGGGGGACAGGGATTAGGATTTGTAAACTGAAAAAGAGTGTGTTATAATGTGCGCGAAGGCAAAGCAAGCAAGGTATAAAAGCAAAGCATGGAGACCCGCTTTTGGTCTCCGGTGTTTTGCGTTTATCCCTTGCGCCGCGAGCAACGCGAGCCGCGAAAGCCTTTGGCTTTCGCGGCTTTGCCGGAGCAGCAGAGGAAGGCTGTAGGCTTAGACGGCATGCGCCGCGAGCAACGCGAGCCGCGAAAGCCAAAGGCTTTAGCGGCTTTGCCGGAGCAGCAGAGGAAGGCTGTAGGCTGAGACAGCATGCGCCGCGGGCCCTCATAACACACATTTTAAGAATGGAGAATACTATGCTGGAGCTAAAGCATATTTCTTTTGCCGTACCCGAAGAAGGCAAAAATCAAACAAAGGAAATCCTGAAAGATATCAATCTGGTTATTGAAGACCGGCAGTTTGTGGCGATCACCGGTCCCAACGGAGGCGGGAAATCGACACTGGCCAAAATCATTGCGGGAATAGAACGTCCCACCGGCGGACAGATCCTTTATAACGGGCAGGACATTACCGAGCTGGGAATTACCGAACGGGCGAAGCTTGGCATCGGCTTTGCGTTTCAGCAGCCGGTGCGCTTTAAGGGGATCACCGTAAAAGACCTGATTACGCTTGCCGCAGGCGAACGCATCAGCACCTCCTCCGCCTGCGAGTATTTGTCGGAGGTTGGCTTATGCGCCCGCGATTATATCAACCGGGAGGTCAACGCCAGTCTGTCGGGCGGCGAGCTGAAGCGAATCGAGATCGCCACCATACTGGCGCGAAAGTCGCTGCTTTCGGTATTTGACGAGCCGGAGGCGGGGATCGATCTGTGGAGCTTCAGCAATTTGATCCGCATATTCGAGCGTATGCATCAGGAGCCGCAGGGATCGATCATCATTATTTCCCATCAGGAGCGTATCCTGAAAATCGCCGACCGCATTGTTGTGATTGCGGACGGAAAGGTGCTGGAGGCGGACGAGAAGGAAGCGATCCTTCCGAAGCTTCTCGACCGCTCCATGGAGTGCAGATTTCAGAAATAGGAGAACGGAAAAATATGGATGAGATACAAAAGGAACTGCTTTTGCAGATCGCCGATCTGCACGAGGTACCGCAGGGAGCCTACAATCTGCGGGTCAACGGGCAGGGAGCGGGCAGAAACGTAACGGAACATATTGATATCGTAACAAAGACCGATAAGCCGGGCATTGACATCATCATTAAGCCGGGGACGAAAAAGGAGAGCGTGCATATTCCGGTCGTGCTGAGTCAGTCCGGTTTGGAGGAATGCGTATACAACGACTTCTTTATCGGAGAGGATTCGGATGTGACGATCGTCGCAGGCTGCGGCATCCACAACGGCGGCGACAAAAAGTCCGAGCATGACGGGATCCACACGTTTTTTGTCGGGAAGAACGCGAAGGTGCGCTATGTGGAGAAGCATTACGGGGCAGGAGAAGGAACCGGCGAACGAATCCTGAATCCGCAGACGATCATTCATATCGACGAGGGCGGTCGGCTGGAAATGGATACGGTACAGATCAAGGGCGTGGATTCCACGGTTCGTACGACCCGCGCCGATCTGAAAGCGGGGGCGACGCTTGTGATCCGCGAAAAGATCATGACCCACGGCAGACAATACGCAAAGACGGACTTTGTCGTGGAGCTGAACGGAGAGGGCTGCGGCGCCGACGTGGTTTCGCGTTCGGTCGCAAGAGACGAGTCGAAGCAGGAATTTCTGTCTTCCATCCGGGGGAACGCGGCGTGCAGCGGTCATACCGAATGCGACGCGATCTTAATGGATCACGGTTCGGTTACGGCGGTGCCGATGCTGACCGCAAATCATTTGGAGGCGTCGCTGATCCATGAGGCAGCCATCGGAAAGATCGCGGGCGAGCAGATCGTCAAGCTGATGACGCTCGGACTGACCGAGGAGGAGGCGGAAGCGCAGATCATCAACGGCTTTCTGCGGTAGGCTTTGCCGAGCGCCGGAGGGCGGCGCCGTCCGGAAACGGAGGAAGGTTATGAAACGATTTTTGGGATATGTCCTGCTGCTTGCCTGCCTGTTTGGGCTTGTCGGCTGTCAGGAGGACGAGCAGCCGGAAACGAAGGCGGAGTTCGCGCAGCCGGAGAATTGCAGCGTGCATTTCCTTTCCTGCGGCAAGGCGGATGCGATCCTGCTTCTGGCGGACGGCGAGGCCATGCTTGTCGATGCGGGTTACGCCGCCAACGCGTCGCAGGTGGTCGCTTATTTGAAGGCGCAGGGCGTGACGAAGCTGCGCTATCTCGTGCTGACGCACGGCGATAAGGATCATGTCGGGGGCATGGCGGAGGTGCTGGAAAATTTTGCGGTGGAGCAGCTGTTGATCTCGCCGAGAAAGGAAGCCTCTGCGGAATATAATGCAATGGCGGAGGCGGCGCAGAAGCGTTCGGTCGCGGTGACGGTTCCGGAGGTCGGAAGCAGCTTTGCCTTCGGGAAGGGCAGCTTTACGGTGCTTGCTCCCGGAGAGGAGGCTCTTGCGGAAGATTCGGACAACGATTCCTCGCTGGTTTTGCAGTATTTTTACGGAAATCGCAGCTTTCTTCTCATGGGCGACGCGCTGTCCACGACGGAGAAGGAGATGCGGGAAAACGGGCTGGCGAAGGTCTGCGACGTTCTGAAGGTCGGGCATCACGGCAAGGACGACGCCAGCAAGAAGAAGTTTTTGAAGGCTGTGGCTCCGCTCTACGCGGTTATCAGCTGCGGCGACATTGTAGGCGAGGACGAGGAAGGAACGCCGGACGAGGCGGTGCTTTCCAATCTGACGGAGCTGGGGATCGAGATCCTTCGGACCGATCTTTTGGGGACGATTGTTTTTGATACCGACGGAACCGAGCTTACCCTGCGGGAATCGGAATAATTTACCGAAATTCATGAAATACTGTCCACGAAGAAAGTAGGAAAACAATTCGTGGAGGCAAGGACATGAACAGGGATTTGGAAAAGCGGATCCGGCAAATGAGCGAGGCGCTGGGCGTGCCCGCGAATTTTGACGTGGTTTTTCGGAAAATACGGATCGGCAGCCGGGATGCGGCGACCTTCTGTATCGACGGTTTTACCGACGGCGCGGTGCTGCAGCGGATCATACAGTTTTTTATCGGCTTGAAGGACGATGAGATCGCGGCGGACGCCAAGGCGTTTGTGGAACGGTCGGTACCCTTTAACGAGACGATCGTGACCGGAGACTGGGAAAAGGCGTTGCTTCTGACCTTTTCCGGAATGACCTGTCTGCTCGTGGAGGGCTTTGACGACGCCATTCTGATCGACTGCCGGGAGTACCCGGCGCGAAGCGTGGACGAGCCTGCCAAGGACAAGGTGCTGCGAGGCTCCCGCGACGGCTTTGTGGAAACGATCGTATTCAATTCCGCGCTGATCCGGCGGCGCATCCGCAGTCCCGAGCTGCGATTTGAGCTGATGCAGGCCGGCACCTCCTCCCAGACCGACGTGGCGGTCGGTTATATGCAGGGGCGCGTGAACAAACAATATCTGGAAAAGATCAAGCAGTGCATCCGCGATATCAAAGTCGATTCGCTTACGATGAATGTGGAAAGTCTGGCGGAGTGTATCTACCGGGGAAGCTGGTTCAACCCTCTGCCGAAATTCAAATACTCGGAGCGTCCCGATACGGCGGCGGCTTCCCTTTTGGAAGGGAACATCATTCTGTTGGTAGACAATTCGCCGTCTGCAATGATTATTCCCAATACGATTTTTGACGTGATAGAGGATACGGACGATTATTATTTCCCGCCGATTACCGGCACCTATCTTCGGTGGTCCCGCATCGTGATCACGTTGCTGGCGCTTTTTGTCTCGCCGGTTTATCTGCTTCTGGTGCGTTATGCGGACGTCGTTCCGGATGCGCTCTTGTTCACGCTGCCGAAGGAGACGCAGAATGTGCCGATGGTCGTGCAGTTTCTGATCTTGGAGTTTGCCATCGACGGTATGAAGCTTGCCTCGCTCAATACGCCGAACACCCTGAGTACGCCCCTCAGCGTCATCACCGGTCTTGTGATCGGGGAATTTGCGGTTTCAAGCGGGTGGTTCAATGCCGAGGCGATGCTGTATATGGCGTTCGTCGCTCTTGCAAACTACTCGCAGTCCAGCTTTGAGCTTGGATACGCCCTGAAATTTATGCGCGTATTTCTGCTGCTTGTGACGCACTGGTTCGGTATCTGGGGCTTCGGCGCGGGTGTGCTGGCGATCCTTGTGTGCTTTGCGCTCAATAAAAACGTGGCGGGAAAAAGCTATCTCTATCCGAACGAGCCGATGGGCGTGCGGAAGATCATGCGGCAGCTCTTTCGCGTGAATATTCGGACAAAAGAAAAGAATTAGGAGGCAACGATGGAAATGGATTGGGGGCAGATCGGGAAACAGCTGATCGAGGAGGCGAAGCTTGCCAGAGAGCAGAGCTATTCGCCCTATTCCGGCTTTGCCGTGGGAGCCGCGCTTCTGACGGCCGGCGGCAAGGTTTACCGGGGCTGCAATGTGGAAAACGCGTCCTTTGGCGCCACCGTCTGCGCGGAGCGGACAGCCGCCGTGAAGGCGGTCAGCGAGGGCGAGCGGGAATTTCTTGCGATCGCCGTTGTGGGCGGAAGGGAAAGTCTTCAAAAGCGCTGCACGCCGTGCGGGATCTGCCGGCAGTTCCTTTCCGAGTGGGGAGATCCGGAAGGCTTCCGGATCTTTCTCGGCGACGGGCAGCAGGAGCCGGAAAGCTATCTTTTGCGGGAGCTGCTTCCGCTTTCTTTTGATCTGTAAAGGAAGGTTTGCCCGATAGGACAAAAAAACGCTCCGATTCCGGAAAAAAATTGAATTATTTCTTGACAAATGGATGCATCCTGCATATAATGAGGAGCGTACGGTTTCCGGAAACGGAAATTGGCAGTATTTGGCGAAGTAGCTCAGCTGGCTAGAGCACACGGTTCATACCCGTGGTGTCGAGGGTTCAAGTCCCCCCTTCGCTATCCGGGTTGCCCCGCAGGAAGGTCTGCGGGGCTTCTTTGTTTCTACAATACATAATGGAGGAGTTTATGAAAAACTTAGAGGAGTGCAGAAAAGAGATCAACGAGATCGACGGAAAGCTTGTGGAGCTTTTGGTGCAGAGAATGTATCTTTCCGTCGATGTGGCGGCTTACAAAAGGGCGAACGGCGTTCCGGTGTACGACGCCGAGCGTGAGCAGTCGCTTCTGCACCGGGTCGAAATGCTTGCGGGCGACGCTTATCGGGAGGCTGTCTTGGCGGTCTACGAAACGATCTTGGTGGAGAGCAAAAAAAAGCAGATGGAGATTGTGGGATAATATGAGGATTGGAACGGGCTATGACGTTCACCGTTTGGTGGAGGGGCGGAAATTGATTTTGGGCGGCGTGACCGTCCCGTATGAAAAGGGGCTGCTGGGGCATTCCGACGCGGATGTTCTGACGCACGCCGTGATGGACGCGCTGCTTGGAGCCGCGGCGCTCGGAGATATCGGAAAGCATTTTCCGGACACGGACGCGGCATATAAGGACGCCGACAGTCTGGCGCTGCTGGCGCGGGTGCGGGAGCTGCTGGAAGCGGAGCTTTATTATGTGGAAAATATCGACGCCACGGTGATCGCCCAGCGGCCGAAGCTGGCGGCGTATCTGCCGCAGATGCGGGAAAATATTGCCCGGGTTCTGGGGCTGGAGCCGTCGCAGGTCAGCGTAAAGGCGACGACCGAGGAAGGGCTTGGCTTTACCGGTTCCGGAGAGGGGATCGCGGTACAGGCGGTCTGCCTGATCGAATCGCTGCGCAGCGGCAGCGAGACGGCGGGAAGCTGCGGAGGCTGCTGCGGGCGATAGGAGGAGAAAGGCGAATGAATATTTCTGCGGTAATCGCAAAGGAGCTTGGCGTGCAGCCGTGGCAGACGGAAGCCGCCGTAAAGCTGATCGACGAGGGCAATACGATCCCGTTTATTGCCCGCTACCGGAAAGAGGCGACGGGGCAGCTCAACGACGAACAGCTCCGGAGCTTGGGCGAGCGGCTGGCTTATCTGAGAAATCTGGAGGAAAAGAAGGAGCAGGTGCTTGCCACGATCGACGAGCAGGGGAAGCTGACCGAGGAGCTGCGCAGACAGATCTTGGCGGCGGAAACGATGGTGGCGGTGGAGGATCTGTACCGTCCGTATCGGCCGAAGCGCCGGACGCGTGCCACCGACGCGAAGGAAAAGGGGCTGGAAGGTCTGGCAAATATTTTGCTGCTGCAAATGACAAAGCGGTCGATGCAGGAGGAGGCGGAGGCGTTTCTTTCCGAGGAGAAGGGCGTGTGCGACGTGCAATCCGCGCTTCGGGGCGCGATGGATATTATTGCGGAGCGCATTTCCGACGAGGCGGAATATCGGACCTATATCCGTCGGCTGACGAATCGTGAGGGAACGCTGACCTCCGAGGTAAAGGAAGGGGCGGAGAATCCGGTCTATGAGACCTATTATCATTTCGAGCAGCCGATTGCAAAGCTGACCGGCTACCGGGTGCTTGCCGTCAACCGCGGCGAAAAGGAAAAGGTTCTCGCCGTCCGGATCTTGGCTCCGGTGGAGAAGATACGAAGCTATCTGGAGAAGAAGGTGATCGTTCGCGAAAACCCGAATACGACCGAATATTTGAAAGAAACGATCGCCGACGCCTATCAGCGGCTGATCGCGCCGTCGATCGAGCGGGAGCTCCGCAGCGAGTTGACCGAGGCGGCGGAGGACGGAGCCGTTAAGGTATTCGGCAAAAATCTGGAACAGCTGCTGATGCAGCCGCCCATTGCCGGAAAAACCGTGCTTGGCTGGGACCCGGCGTTTCGTACCGGCTGTAAGCTGGCGGTCGTCGATCCGACCGGCAAGGTGCTGCATACGGTCGTGATCTATCCGACTGCGCCGCAGAACAAGGTGACGGAAGCCAAAAGCGTTTTGAAGCGGCTGATCGCGCAGTACGGCGTCGAGCTGATCTCTCTGGGAAACGGAACCGCGTCCCGCGAGTCGGAGCAGGTGATCGTGGAGCTTTTGAAGGAGATCCCGCAGAAGGTGGCGTATGTCATCGTCAGCGAAGCCGGAGCCAGCGTCTATTCGGCAAGCAAGCTTGCTTCGGAGGAATTCCCGAATTTTGACGTGGGGCAGCGCAGCGCGGCTTCCATTGCCAGAAGATTGCAGGACCCCCTTTCGGAGCTGGTCAAGATCGACCCGAAGGCGATCGGCGTGGGGCAGTATCAGCACGATATGAACCAGAAAAAGCTTGGGGAAAGCCTGTCGGGGGTTGTGGAGGACTGCGTAAATCGAGTGGGCGTCGATCTGAACACGGCGTCGGCGCCGCTGTTGGAATACATATCCGGCGTCAGCAAGACGCTTGCCAAAAGCATCGTCGCCTATCGGGAGGCAAACGGCCGCTTTCAAAGCCGGAAGGAGCTTTTGAAGGTGGCGAAGCTCGGTCCGAAGGCGTTTGAGCAGTGCGCGGGCTTTTTGCGCATTTACGGCGGCACCGAGCCGCTTGACGCAACGAGCGTGCATCCGGAGAGCTACGACGCCGCCAAGGCGCTGCTCGCCCGCATGGGCTATTCGGACGCCGATCTTGCCGCCGGCGGAGCCAAGGGCATTCGGAGCCGCATCCATGATATGAAGGGACTTTCCCGGCAGCTTTCCGTCGGAGAAATCACGCTGCGCGACATTTTGGCGGAGCTGGAAAAGCCGTCCCGCGATCCGAGGGAGGAGATGCCCCAGCCGGTTCTGCGAAGCGACGTTTTGGAGATGAAGGATTTGAAGCCGGGGATGCGCTTAAAGGGAACCGTGCGAAACGTGATTGATTTCGGCGTTTTTGTCGATATCGGCGTGCATCAGGACGGGCTGGTGCATATCAGCGAGCTGTCCGACCGGTTTGTCAAGCATCCGCTGGAGGTCGTTCGCGTGGGCGACGTGGTGGAGGTAACGGTGCTGTCGGTCGATTTGCAAAAAAAGCGGATCCAGCTGACGATGAAGCGCGGGAAATAAGAAGAAAAAGGAAGAAGTTTGCACAAAATGTGCAAACTCCTTCACTTGCGGTGTCGTTCCTTTTCTGTTACGATATAGCCGAAAGCTTTCCGGAAAATGCTTTTTGAAAAATCTATAAAGTTACGGAGGAAGAATGACATGAAGAAAATGTTATGCACGGCTTTCGCCTGCGTGGTAGGCTTCTTTGCCGTTGCTGGCCCCCTGCAGGCGTCCGCTTCGGAAGAAACGATTTCTGCAAACGAGCAGCTGCGGGTCGGCACATATTACACCTGCACGGAGTGCGGAACCACCTTTGTTTCCCTTGAGGAACATGAGGAAGGCGATACGGTGGAATGCGTTGTCTGCGGCGGCACGGCAACGGAGGAAGAGCAGCCGGAGGCAGAAGTATACGGAAATCCGTTCGGGGATAAGAATCCGGAAAAAGAATAACGAAAATAGAAAAAGCAAGGGGAGACCGAGCGTGGTCTCCCTTTGTTTTTTTCTATGAGGAACAGTCCTTGCTGCGTTTATTCGATGCGGAGCCCATATTCTTCCAAGAGCATTTTACGGAAATGGTCGAGCTCTTGCTGGTTGCCGAGAAGGCGAAACGCGGCTGCCGCGGCGTTTGCATGCGTCAGAACCTCCTCGGTACTGCGGTTCAAATGGATCAGCGCCTGACAACTGAAAAAGTACAGGTATGCCGGATTGGACAAATCGTTGAGCGGCAGATCCTTGGAAAGACCGCTTACAACCTTGTCCACTTCGGCGTAATTTCCCAGATTGTACTGCGCGAAGATATAGAAATAGGTCACCGGTTCAAATACGCGCCAGCGGGCGTCCGGCTCGTAGGTCTTGTGCGAGTGAAAGTCGATCAGCTGCACTGCCAGAGCCAGCGCCTTTTCGTGTTCGCCCAGCGAGTTGTAGCACTGTAAAAAGTTTATGAAAAAGGAGGATTCGTTATAGGTAAGCCCCTTTTTCGTATGGATCGACTCCCAAGAGCCTTGAAACGTGCAGGCAAGTCCCTCCTCCAGTCTTGCCAGCTGTGCTTTGCGATCCCGCGTGGCGGAGGCGCATAGGAGCAGGGCGGACTGCCGCATCAGGCGGTTGCTTTTTTCCTCCTCGGAGCGAAGGAAGTCCTCCGGCTCCGAAAGCTTGTCGTATTCGTTGTGCAGATTATAGAGCGTATAATCATATTTCAGTTCTGAGAATTCGTAATCCTGTTTGGTTGTAAAAAAAGAAAAGTTATTGGTGCGCAGGCCGAGACGCTCCAAAAGGGCTCCGGCTAAGGTTCTGACGGGAGCAAACTGTCCTTTTTCGATTTTGGAAAGCTGGGAGCGGTCGCACAGTCCGTCCGCCAGCTCCGCCTGCGTCATGTTCTGCTGTATCCGCAGATCGCGGATGATGTCGCCGAGCTGATATGCGCAGTTAATCGGCGGCTTTTGCGCCAGAAGCTGCTTGATAAGGTCGGGATCTTCCTGCGGAAACGGAAAGATGTCGGGCTGCGGAGCCGGTTTTTTCTCCGGCAGAATGTCCGTTTCGGCTACATTTTCTTTGGCAATCCGATAGATCCTATCCGCCAGACGCCGATAGTTCAGGCACAGGAACGAATAGAGGTCGTTCAGCAGCTGCTTGGCAAGCGCGCGGTTGCCGAGTCGTTCCTGCGAGAGCGCGTTCCAGCAGATCAGCTCCGGAAGCGCGTCATGGTTGTAGTGGCGGACACAGCGTTCCATACCGGAGGAGGAAGTTTTTTCGGCTTCCTGATAGCATCCGGCGGCGAACAGGATGTGTGCCAAAACAAGCTCCGCCTTTCCAAGCAGCTCGTGCTTTTCTTCCGGCGGGAGATTGGAGGCGGTCAGGGCGTTGATAATGCGCTCCGCCAGACTCCGCGCGTCCGAGATTTTTTTCTTGTATAACAGGCATTCCGCATAGGCGATCAGCATTTGATATTCGATCGCGGAGGGATAGTGCTCTTCGAAGTTTTTCGGCGTAATGTTGGCGTCCTCAAACAGACGCTTGGCAGTCTCCATAATGACCGTGTTTTTGGCGGTGCCGGAGCGAAGCAGCAGAAGCAGTTTTGCAAGCTGCACTCTTCGGTAGATCATCTGACTGTTCATATACTTACGGCTTTGCAGATAAAGCAGCAGAGGATAGGCGCTGGAAAGATTCCAGCATTTGATATAATAGAGCGCATCGGTCAGATCCCGGAAAGCGGAAAACTCTTCCTTGTCGCGAAAAGCGGGAAGATAGGTACAGGGAAGGCCGTATTTCGCCATGAGATCCTGAAAGATGTCGATATGGACGCCTTCCAACCCCTGCTCGATCGCATAGATCGCGCGCTCGGAGCAGATGTTTTTGGAAAACTCCTGCCGACTTACGCCCAACTCTTTTTGCAGCTGCTTGAAAAAACGTCCGATGTGTTGAATGCCCATAGGAAAAATCCTTTCTTTTGTGTTGAAAAAAGTATAGCAGAAAATGAGAGCAAGGGGAAGACGAAAAAAATATTTTTTTGCACATTTTGTGCTGAATCCTGCAAATGGAATAAGTTGACGGCGAAAAAAGGCTGTGATAAGATTGATTTGGGACAGTAAGATGGCAGTTCCGTCAAGAAATTATAAAATGCAATTATAATAATCATAGCGACAAGAATTGTAATGAACACTGCGATAAGTATTGCAATACTTGTTACAACAAGTACCGCAATAAGCGTTGTAATAATTACTGCAACAAGTACCGCAATAGTGTTGTAATATTTACCACAACAAGTACTGAGACAAGCATTGCAATATTTTCTTTATCTATTCCAAATGATCTTGCGTAGGAGACGAAATATGAAAAAAATTTTGATTGCCGCGCTTTTGCTTTGCCTTCTGACCGCCTGTGCCGGTGAAAACGGCGGGAAAAGCACCGACCCGACCGGAAGCGCCCGTCTGCCCGCAACCGGTGGGACGGCGGATCCGACGCCTTCGGCAGGAGCGATCTCACCGGACGCGCCCTCGCCGACCGACGCGCCCGAGGAGGTCGTCGCCTCCGTTCCCCAATGTACCATTTTTGTCTTCGAAAAATATTTTATGGCGCTGCGGGAGGACGGAACGGTCGCCTTGCTGGGAGAGCCGGGGGAAAACTCGGATTTTTATGAGGAGTATTCCGAACGGGTAAGGAAGTGGACGGATATTGTTTCCCTGTGTGAGAGCAATGAGGTTCCGGCGGCGATCACAAAGGAGGGCCGCATTGTAGTTGCGGCTGCGGAATCCTTTGAGGAGGAGCGGGAACAGTATATGCAGGAGGCGGATTCTTGGGTAGGTCTGGAGATTGCTGCGACGCTGGAATATTTGAAGGATGCCGACCCCGTGGTGTGGGCGAAGGTGAATTATCCGTACAACTGCATTACCATTGACAGCGAGGGAACCTTGGTTGAATCGCGGAACGGAAAGCTTGACGTGGTGCGGGGAGCGTCCGTAGTAGCAGCGGACTACGATTATTTTTTAGACTGCTACGGGAAGCTGCATTTTAGAAAAAGCGATGGGACGTCAGAGGTGTTGGAGGAGGAAAGCCGCTTTGTAAGCATTGCCGGTTATCCCGTTCGAACGGACGGAACCGTCCGGACGGGTTCGTATATTACGGCGATTCAAAACTGGACGGGGCTTGCTTCCATCTGCGAGAGCCGGGACGGAGGACTGTACGTCGGCTTAAAACGGAACGGAACCGTGGTAGCGTGTGCGGGCGGCGTGAGCGAAGATCCGTACGGAAATTACGCCGTGGAGGAGTGGCGCGACGTGGTGGAGGTCACGACAAACGGGTATTATACGGTCGGTAAAACGTCGGACGGCAGGCTCCTGTGTACGGAAATTCCGCCGGAGGCGGGAGTATCGTTTACCAAAGAAGACGTGGAAGCGCTTCTGCAAAAATAACGGAGAAAGGAAAATCATGAGAAACGGCTTTTGGAATCTCGCGGCGGGCGCTTTTTTGTGTTTTTGCCTTCTGACCGCCTGTGCCGGTGAAAACGGCGGGAAAAGTACCGAACCGACCGGAAGCGCCCGTCCGCCCGCAACCAGTGGGACGGCGGATCCGACGCCTTCGGTAGGAGCGATCTCACCGGACGCGCCCTCGCCGACCGACGCGCCCGAGGAGGTCGTCGCCTCCGTTCCCCAATGTACCATTTTTGCCTTCGAAAAATATTTTATGGCGCTGCGGGAGGACGGAACGGTCGCCTTGTTGGGAGAGCCGGGGGAAAACTCGGATTTTTATGAGGAGTATTCCGAACGGGTAGGGAAGTGGACGGACATTGTTTCCCTGTGTGAAAGCAATGAGGTTCCGGCGGCGATCACAAAGGAGGGTCGCATTGTGGTTGCGGCTGCGGACTCCTTTGAGGAGGAACTGGAACGGTATATGCCGGAGGCGGTTTCTTGGGTAGGTCTGGAGATTGTTGCGACGCTGGAATATTTGAAGGATGCCGACCCCGTGGTGTGGGCGAAGGTGAATTATCCGTACAACTGCATTACCATTGACAGCGAGGGAACCTTGGTTGAATCGCGGAACGGAAAGCTTGACGTGGTGCGGGGAGCGTCCGTAGTAGCAGCGGACTACGATTATTTTTTAGACTGCTACGGGAAGCTGCATTTTAGAAAAAGCGATGGGACGTCAGAGGTGTTGGAGGAGGAAAGCCGCTTTGTAAGCATTGCCGGTTATCCCGTTCGAACGGACGGAACCGTCCGGACGGGTTCGTATATTACGGCGATTCAAAACTGGACGGGGCTTGCTTCCATCTGCGAGAGCCGGGACGGAGGACTGTACGTCGGCTTAAAACGGAACGGAACCGTGGTAGCGTGTGCGGGCGGCGTGAGCGAAGATCCGTACGGAAATTACGCCGTGGAGGAGTGGCGCGACGTGGTGGAGGTCACGACAAACGGGTATTATACGGTCGGCAAAACGTCGGACGGCAGACTCCTGTGTACGGAAATTCCGCCGGAGGCGGGAGTATCGTTTACCAAAGAAGGCGTGGAAGCGCTTCTGCAAAAATAACGGAGAAAGGGGAAATCATGAGGAACGGCTTTTGGAATCTCGCGGCGGGCGCCTTTTTGTGCCTTTGCCTTCTGACTGCCTGTGCCGGTGAAAACGGCGGGAAAAGCACCGACCCGACCGGAAGCGCCCGCCCGTCCGTAACCACGACCGGTGGGGCGGTCAAACCGACCGGTGAGGCGACAGACCCGACGCCTTCGGCGGGAACGATCACACCGGAAGCGCCCTCGCCGACCGACGCGCCGGAGCGGGAAGTTGTGGCGGACGTGTCGGAGCGTAGGATTTTCTGCGGCTACCATTACTTTGCGGTTCTGCGGGAGGACGGAACGGTCGCGGCGCTGGGAGCGCTTTCCGAGCAGGAAAGACAGCGTATGAACGAGTGGAAGGAGATCAAGACGCTGTGCGACGATAAGCATACTCCTTCTGCGCTTACGAGGGACGGAAGCGTTGTGCTTGCCGATCAGGAGGCAGGGGAAATAGAAGTAAAACCGGTTGAATGGATCTCGCTGGACGGAATGTACGACTATGTTGCCGTAGACAGCGTGGGGGAATTGCTCATAAGTCCGGGAAGCGAGGGAAGCGCCGCCGCAAAGGGGGCGTCGGCGGTACAGGCGGCGGGAGCCATGCTGTTGGATCGTTACGGCGTGATATATCCGATGGACAGCATCGCCGCACGGCGCTATGAAAAAGAAAATATGGCGGAGTGGGATTCCTGCGTCTGCCTTGCGTACAGCAACCGCAGCGGGGATTATTATGCCGTTCGGACGGACGGGACGGTGCTGACGACCGCGTATCTCAGGGAGATCCCGGACTGGACGGAGCTTGTCTCGATCAGCGTGAGCGGCGGAATGGTCGTGGGCTTGAAGAGGGACGGAACCGTGGTCGCCCACAAGGAGCTGGAAGGAAAGGAATATGGAAATTACGCCGTGGAGGAGTGGCGCGACGTGGTGGAGGTCGCGACAAACGGCTATTATACGGTCGGCAGAACGTCGGACGGCAGACTTCTGTGTACGGAAATTCCGCCGGAGGCGAAGGTTCCGTTTACAAAAGAGGATGTGGAAGCGCTTGCTTCCCCTTGACTTTTCAGGAAAAGTTTTCTATTATGGGAACGGACGAAAAATTCAGAGAAAGATAGTATTGCCTCGTCTCTTTGGAGACGAGGCTTTTTTGAAGGAGGCTGACCTATGGAAAATCGCTTGCGAATTTACAACACGCTGACCCGGAAGGTGGAGCTGTTTGTTCCCAATGAGGACGGAAAAGTGGGAATGTATACCTGCGGCCCTACCGTATATCATTTTGCTCATATCGGGAATCTCCGGAGCTATCTGATGGAAGATATTCTGGAGAAGACGCTTCGTTATCTGGGCTACGACGTCAAGCGGGTCATGAATATTACGGACGTGGGGCATCTTTCGAGCGACGCCGATACCGGCGAGGATAAAATGGTGAAGGGCGCCAAGCGGGAGCATAAAACCGTAATGGAGATCGCAAAGTTCTATACGGACGCGTTTTTTGAGGACTGCCGCAAGCTCTGCATCAAACGCCCCGACGTGGTGGAGCCGGCGACGAACTGCATCGGCGAATTCATCCATATGGTCGAGACGCTGCTGGAAAAGGGCTATGCGTATGTCTCCGGAGAAAACGTATATTTCGACACCTCGAAGCTGAACGAGTATTACGTTCTGACGAATCACAGCGAGGAGGAGCTTTTGGAGGGCGTCCGAGACGACGTTGAGGTGGACGCGAACAAGAAAAACAAAAACGACTTTGTCCTCTGGTTTACCAAATCAAAATTTGAGGATCAGGCGCTGAAATGGGACAGTCCGTGGGGCGTGGGCTATCCGGGCTGGCATATCGAATGCTCCGGCATCAGCATCAAGCATCTGGGCGAACGGATGGACATTCACTGCGGCGGCGTGGACAATATCTTCCCACACCATACGAACGAGATCGCGCAGAGCGAGGCTTATCTGGGGCATAAATGGTGCAATTACTGGATGCATGTGCATCATCTGAACGACAAGTCCGGAAAGATGAGCAAGAGCAAGGGCGAGTTCCTGACCGTTTCGCTGCTGGAAAGCAAGGGCTACGACCCGATGGTCTACCGGCTGTTCTGCCTACAGTCGCACTATCGGAAGCCGCTGGAGTTTTCGTATGAGGTCATGGATCAGGCGGCTGCCGCCTATGCAAAGCTGAAAAAGAGGATCGCGGCGCTTTCCGCGGACGGAGCCGTGGACCGTGAGGCGTTCGCCGAGTTCCGCCGCCGTTTTGAGGACGCGCTTTGCAGCGATTTGAACACCTCCTCCGCCATTACGGTGCTTTATGATATGCTGAAAGCGGAGATCGGGGACGCCACAAAACGGGCTTTGGCGGAAAGCTTTGACGAGGTGCTTTCCCTGCGGCTCTTGGAAGCGCCGGCGCAGGAGACGACGGCGGTGGACGAGGAGCTGACGGCATGGATCGAGGAACGGCTCGCCGAGCGGAAGGAAGCCAAGAAGAGCAAGGATTTTGCACGGGCGGACGCGATCCGCGCCGAGCTGCTGGAAAAGGGCGTGCAGATCAAGGATACGAGAGAAGGAACCGTATGGGAACGGATTTGATCGGAGAAATTCAGGGGCGCTTCGGCTGTCCGGCGCAGGACGTCCGAACCTATGCGCCGCTGACGCTTGCCTATCTGGGCGACGCGGTCTACGAGCTGATCGTCCGCTCCGTGCTCGTTTCCAGAAAGGATATGCAGGTACATCATTTGCACGAGCATGCGACCGGCTATGTCAGCGCGGCGGCGCAGGCGAGGATCGCGCAGGCGCTGCTGCCGGAGCTGACCGAGGAGGAGCTTGGGTATTACCGGCGCGGCAGGAATGCGAAGTCGTTTTCGGTGCCGAAGCATGCGGCGGTCTCCGATTATCGGACCGCGACCGGCTTTGAGGCGCTCTGCGGCTACCTGTATCTGACCGGACAGACCGAGCGGCTGCTTGCGCTCGTAAAGCTCGGGATGGAGCAGACGGAAGGAACGAAATGAGAGGGAATGGCAGCGGTATGGAAGAACGGTATGAGGAATTTTTGATCGAGGGGCGCAATGCGGTGCTGGAGGCGTTCCGCGCGGGAAAGACGATCGACAAGCTCTATGTGCAGGACGGCTGCAAGGACGGCCCGATCCAGAGCATTGTGCACGAAGCGAAAAAGGGCGATACGATCCTTCGCTTTGTGCCGCGGGAGCGGCTTGACCAAATGAGCGCCGAGGGACGGCATCAGGGCGTTATTGCGCAGGCGGCGGCTTACGAATATGCGCAGGTGGAGGATCTGCTTGCGGCGGCAAGGGAGAAGGGGGAGGACCCGTTTCTGATCCTGCTGGACGGCATCGAAGACCCGCATAATCTGGGAGCCATCCTCCGAACCGCCAATCAGTTAGGCGCGCACGGCGTGATCATCCCGAAGCGCCGCGCCGTGGGACTGACCGGGACGGTCGCCAAGACCTCGGCGGGAGCGATCAATTATACGCCGGTCGCCAAGGTGACCAATCTTGTGCAGACGATGCAGGAGCTGAAAAAGCAGGGGCTTTGGTTTGTCTGCGCGGATATGGACGGCGAGGTCATGTATCGGGCGAATCTGACCGGCCCGCTGGGAATCGTGATCGGAAACGAAGGGAACGGCGTCAGCCGTCTGGTAAAGGAGACCTGCGATTTCAACGTGTCGATCCCGATGAAGGGGCAGATCGACTCGCTGAACGCTTCGGTCGCGATGGGCGTGCTTGGCTACGAGGCGTTCCGTCAGCGATACGAAAAGCAATAACGGAGTGCATATGGGAATTGCGTACGAACAATTCAGCGACGAGGAGCTTTGCCGGCTGGCGGCGGACGACAGCGGAGCCGAGGAATTTCTGCTGATGAAATATAAGCGTGTGGTCCTGCAGGAGGCGCGGACGCTGTTCCTGACATGGGGGGACCGGGACGATCTTGTGCAGGAGGGCATGATCGGTCTGTACCGCGCCGTCCGAGGGTTCCGGCAGGAGGCGGGCTCGTCGTTTTCCTCCTTTGCGCGGCTCTGCATCCGCAGGCAGATCTACAATGCGATCCAAGCAGCCAACCGCAAGAAAAATTTGCCCATGGAAGAATACGTTTCCTTTCATTCGCCGGAGTTTCAGCAGCAGGAGCAGGAGGCAAAGACCGGGTGGGAGCAGTCCAGCCCGGAGCAGCAGCTCATCGACCGGGAGGAGACCGAACGGCTCCTGCGGCGGCTGGAGGAACGGCTCAGCCCGCTGGAATGGAAGATATTGAAGGAGTATGTCGGGGGCAGCAATTATCAGGAGATCGCGCGGCGGCTGGAGCGTTCCCCGAAGTCGGTGGACAACGCCATTACCCGGATCAAAGGAAAATTCCGAAAAATTTTGGAGGAAGAAGGGAAATAATTGCCCGCCGGACCGGGGGAGAAAAAAAATCGTTTTCTTGCAATTTATGCTTGCAAAACCGGTTTTGGTGTGCTATTATGTCAATCGTGATTGCTGCCTTGGCTCAGTTGGTAGAGCGTCGCCTTGGTAAGGCGGAGGTCGGCGGTTCAAATCCGCTAGGCAGCTTTGAGAAGACACAGGAACTTGGATCCTGTGTCTTTTTTTCTTCTATAAAGGCAGAGGTCGCGAACGCGTTCGGCGGGCGTTCTTTGGTTGACGGTTTTCGGTTTCTATGGTACAGTAAAAGATAATCTGTGCGCCAAACGGCGCAGTACTGCGGTATAAAAATCCGGCGAGGAGCCGTAAAATACGGGAGGAGAAGGGTTTGATGCTTGATATGGAACAGGTGGAGCGGATCGTTGAGGAATACGGGGGAGAGCCTCGGCAGGTGATCGCCATTTTGCAGGCGATCCAAGAGCAGTATCATTATTTGCCGCGGGAGGTCTTTCCGTATCTCTCAAAGCGAATGGGGATCAGCGAGGCGCAGATCTACAGCGTCGCCACGTTTTACGAGAATTTTTCGCTGGAGCCGAAGGGCAAATATGTGATCAAGGTTTGCGACGGCACGGCGTGTCATGTGCGGAAATCCATTCCGATCCTCCAGCGTCTTCGGGAGCAGCTCGGACTTTCCGAGCGGAAGATCACCACCGACGACCTGCTATTTACCGTGGAGACGGTCTCCTGCCTCGGCGCGTGCGGACTTGCGCCGGTCATTATGGTAAACGACAAGGTGCATCCGGCCATGACGCCGGACAGTGCGGTGGAGCTGTTGGAAGAGCTGAGAGCCGGGGAGGTGCTGCCGTCATGATAAAGAATCGGGAAGAACTGAGGGCGCTGCGGGAGCGGTGCAAGCTGGCTCTGGCGGCGGAAAAAAGAAAAATCTTGGTCTGCTGCGGCACGGGCTGCGTCGCGGGCGGCGCTCTGGATATTTACGCGCGGCTCAAGGAGCTTTTGGAGGCGCGCGGCGTTGCGTGCGAGGTGGAGCTTGCCGAGGAGCCGCACGGCGACACGGTCGGTCTGAAAAAGAGCGGCTGCCACGGCTTCTGCGAGATGGGACCTTTGGTGCGGATCGAGCCGGAGGGCTATTTGTATACGAAGGTACGGCTTTCGGACTGCGAGGAGATCATCGAAAAGACGATCGTTGCGGGAGAGCATATTTCCCGGCTGGCTTACCGCACGGGGGGCGAGGTCTGTAAGGTACAGGAGGAGATCCCGTTTTACAAAAAGCAGACGCGTCTCGTGCTGGAGCATACCGGACACATCGACGCCACCTCGATCCGTGAATATTTGGCGAACGACGGATATCTGGCGCTGGAAAAAGCGCTGTTTGACATGAGCGACACGGAGATCATCGACGAGATCACGCGCTCGAACCTGCGGGGCAGGGGCGGCGGCGGTTTTCCCGCCGGACGCAAGTGGTCGCAGGTACAGCGGCAGAAGACCGAGGAGAAATATGTGGTCTGCAACGGCGACGAGGGCGATCCGGGCGCGTTTATGGATCGAAGCGTTATGGAGGGCGACCCGCACCGGATGCTGGAGGGCATGATGATCGCCGGACGGGCGTGCGGCGCGAAGGAGGGCTATATTTATGTCCGGGCGGAATATCCGCTGGCGGTCAGCCGTCTGCGGCTGGCGATCAAGCAGGCGGAGGAGCTGGGGCTCTTGGGCGAAAACATTCTCGGAACGGACTTTTCGTTCCGCTTACATATCAACCGGGGAGCCGGGGCGTTCGTCTGCGGCGAGGGCAGCGCGCTGACCGCGTCCATTGAAGGAAAGCGGGGGATGCCGCGGGTAAAGCCGCCGCGGACGGTGGAGCACGGGCTGTTCGACAAGCCGACGGTTCTGAACAACGTGGAGACCTTTGCCAACGTGCCGCTGATCGTCTCGCGGGGAGCGGATTGGTACCGGGCGATCGGGCCGGAAAACAGTCCCGGAACGAAGGCGTTCGCGCTGACCGGAAACATTGCCAACACCGGACTGATCGAGGTGCCGATGGGAACGACGCTGCGGGAGGTCATTTTTGACATCGGCGGCGGAATGAAGGGCGGCGGCGAATTTAAGGCGGTGCAGATCGGCGGCCCGTCGGGCGGCTGTCTGACCAAGGAACAGCTGGATATTCCGCTGGATTTCGATTCGCTGAAAAAGGTGGGCGCGATGATCGGCTCCGGCGGTCTGGTCGTAATGGACGACAAGACCTGTATGGTCGAGGTCGCCCGGTTCTTTATGAATTTCACGCAGAACGAGTCGTGCGGCAAGTGCGTTCCCTGCCGGGAAGGCACAAAGCGGATGCTTGAAATCTTGGAGCGCATTGTGGCGGGAGAAGGGCGCGACGGCGATATCGAGCTGCTGGAGGAGCTGGCGGAGACGATTTCCGCTACGGCGCTCTGCGGTCTCGGAAAGACCGCGCCGTCTCCGGTACTGAGCACGCTCAAATATTTCCGCGACGAGTACGAGGCGCATATTTACGAAAAGCGCTGTCCGGCGGGCAACTGTCAGAAGCTGCGGCGCATCTGGATCGACCCGGCGGCGTGCAAGGGCTGTTCTCTGTGTTCCCGCGCCTGTCCGGTCGGAGCGATCTCCGGGCAGCTCCGCAGTCCCTTCGTCATCGACGCGGAAAAGTGCATCAAATGCGGCGCCTGCGCGGCAAGCTGCAAGTTCAAGGCAGTAAAGGAGGGGTGAGCGCATGGAAAAGAAAGAGATCATGTTTATCGACAACATTCCCGTGGAGATCAACGGAGAGCGCAATCTTTTGGAGCTGATCCGCAAGGTGGGCATCATCCTTCCGACGTTTTGCTATCATTCGGAGCTTTCGATCTACGGCGCGTGCCGCATGTGCATGGTGGAGGACGAAAAGGGACGGCTGGAAGCCGCCTGCTCGACGCCGCCCAGAGCGGGCATGAGCATCCGCACAAATACGGAGCGCCTGCGCCGTTACCGGAAGGTGATCCTGGAGCTTTTGCTGGCGCACCACTGCCGCGACTGTACGACCTGCGCGAGCAACGAAAAGTGTAAATTGCAGGATCTGGCGCGGACGTTTCACATTGCGGGCGTGCGCTTTCCAAATACGGCGGCGGAGCCGAAGGTGGACGATTCCTCGCTTTGCATCGTCAAGGATCAGAACAAGTGCATCCTCTGCGGCGACTGTGTGCGGACATGCAACGAGGTGCAGAACGTGGGCGCGATCGACTTTGCGCACCGCGGCTCCAAAATGACCATCAGTACGGCGTTCGGCGTTCCGCTGGCGGAATCTCCCTGCGTGGGCTGCGGACAGTGCGTCGCCGCCTGTCCCACCGGCGCGCTCATGGTGCGGAACGACGTTTCCAAGGTCTCGCATGCGATTGCCCGGCCCGACGTGACCGTGTCGGTGCAGGTCGCCCCGGCGGTTCGCGTGGGGCTGGGACGCGCGTGCGGACTGCAAACCGGAGAGGAAGCCATGGGCAAGATCGTGGCGGCTCTGCGGCGGCTTGGCTTTGACGAGGTATACGACACGAGCACCGGCGCGGATCTGACGGTCATGGAGGAGTCGGAGGAGCTGCTTTCCCGGCTCGAATCCGGCGAAAACCTTCCGCTCATTACCTCCTGCTGTCCGGGCTGGGTGCAGTTTGCGGAAAAAAGGTATCCGGAATTCCTTCCGAACGTCTCCACCTGCCGTTCGCCGATGCAGATGCTGGCGGGCGTCGTCAAGGAACAGAAGAAGGGCGCGGAAAAGAAGCATGTGCATGTGGCGGTCATGCCCTGCACCGCAAAGAAGTTTGAGGCGGCAAGACCGGAGTTCCGGGACGAAAACGGCGGTCCGATGACCGATTATGTGCTGACGACCGAGGAGCTGATCCGCATGATCGACGAGGCGGGCATGGTATTTTCCGAACTGGAGCCCGAAGCGGTGGACAGTCCTCTGCATGAAAAATCGGGCGCGGGCGTGATCTTCGGCGTGACCGGCGGCGTGACCGAGGCGGTGCTTCGCCGCATCAGCGAGGACAAGACCGGTTCCTCCTTACAGCGGATCGCGTTTTCGGGCGTCCGCGGCTTTGACGGACTGCGGGAAACGACCGTGACCTACAAAGACCGGGAGGTTCGGATCGCGGTGGTCAGCGGCCTTGCCAACGCTTCCCGGCTGCTGGACGGCGTCAAGGCGGGAACCTGCCGATACGATTTTATCGAGATCATGGCGTGTCCCGGCGGCTGTGTGCTTGGCGGCGGTCAGCCCTTCATCCACAACGAGGAAAAGGAGCTGCGGGGCAAGGGACTGTATAAGGCGGATAAGGTTTGCAGCATCCGTCGTTCGGAGGACAACCCGCTGATGAAGCAGCTCTACGAAGGCGTCCTGAAGGAAAAAAGACACGAACTGCTGCATGTGCATTACGGCAGGGACGCCGAATAAAAGGAACGATTCATGGGGAAATATTTGTATATTGCGGAAAAGCCCAGCGTGGCGCAGGAATTTGCCAAGGCGCTGAAGGAGGAGACGTCCCGCCGGGACGGCTATCTGGAGGGCGCGAAAAGCATTGTGACATGGTGCGTCGGACATCTGATCACGATGAGCTATCCGGAGAAATACGATCCGGCGCTCAAGCGGTGGCAGCTTTCGACGATCCCGTTTCTGCCGCGCGAGTTCCGTTATGAGGTGATCCCCTCGGTCAAAAAGCAGTTCGAGATCGTAAAGGGGCTGCTGAACCGCGAGGACGTGGAGCGCATTTACGTCTGCACCGACTCCGGACGGGAGGGGGAGTATATCTACCGGCTGGTCGATCAGATGGCGCAGGTACCAAAGGACAAAGACCGGCGCAGAGTTTGGATTGATTCGCAGACCGAGGAGGAGATCCTGCGCGGGATTCGGGAGGCGAAGCCGCTTTCGGCATATGACGCGCTTTCCGACGCGGCATATTTGCGGGCAAAGGAAGACTACCTGATGGGCATTAACTTTTCCCGCGCGCTGACGCTCAAATACGGAGCCACCGTACAGAACGCGCTGCATTCGGAAAAGCGCTCCGCGATCGCCGTGGGACGGGTCATGACCTGCGTTCTGGGCATGGTGGTGCGCCGGGAACGTGAGATCCGGGCGTTCGTCAAAACGCCGTTTTATCGGGTGATCGGCACGTTTCTTGCGGGCGAGCAGGAGATCGCCGGAGAGTGGAGAGCCGTGGAGGGCTCCGCGTATTACCGGTCGCCGCTGCTTTATAAGGAAAACGGCTTCCGCAGGGAGGAGGACGCGAAAAAGCTGATCTCCGAGCTGGAGGACGCGCTTTCGGAGACGGAACGGGCGGCGACGATCGAAAAGCTGGAAAAGAAAAAGGAAAAGAAAAATCCGCCGCTGCTTTTCAATCTGGCGGAATTGCAGAACGAATGCTCCCGGAGCTTTAAGATCAGTCCGGACGAGACGCTGCAGATCGCGCAGGAGCTTTACGAAAAAAAGCTGGTGACCTATCCGCGAACGGACGCGAGAGTGCTTTCGTCCGCCGTCGCCAAGGAGATCACGAAAAACCTCGGCGGTCTGGCGACGCAGGAAGCGTATCTGCCGTATGTGCGGGAGATCAAGGCGAGCGGCTCCTACGCCTCCATCGGCAAGTCGCGCTATACGGACGACAAGCAGATCACCGACCACTACGCGATCATTCCGACCGGACAGGGCTTCGGAGCGCTTTCGTCGGTCAGCCCGACGGGGCAGAAGGTCTATGACCGGATCGTGCGCCGCTTCCTGTCGGTGTTTTATCCGGCGGCGGAATATCAGAAGGTGGCGATCGTCCTGCGGGTCGGGTCGGAGCGCTTCTTCGCTTCGTTTAAGGTGCTGGAAAAGCCCGGCTATCTTGCCGTTGCCGGACAGGCGGAGAGCCGTCCGGAGGAGGAAAAGAAGGACGGGGACAAGGGCGAAAAGGAGACGCTGCTCGACGAGGGCGGCTTTGCCGCCGTCAAGGCGCTGAAGAAGGGAATGACGCTTCCGGTTCGGGAGTTCGCCGTGAAGGAAGGGGAGACCTCCCCGCCCAAGCGGTACAATTCGGGTACGCTGATCCTTGCAATGGAAAACGCGGGGCAGTTGATCGAGGACGAGGAGCTGCGGGCACAGATCAAGGGCAGCGGCATCGGCACGAGCGCGACCCGCGCGGAGATCCTGAATAAGCTGGTGAAGATCGGGTATCTGAACCTGAACAAAAAGACGCAGATCGTGACTCCCGCAAAGCAGGGGGAAATGGTCTACGAGGTCGTGGCGTCGTCCGTTCGTTCGCTCCTCAACGCGGAGCTGACGGCAAGTTGGGAAAAGGGGCTGACCTACGTCGCCGAGGGGACGATCACCGAGGAAGAATATATGCAGAAGTTGGAGGCTTTTGTCGCCAAGCATACGAACGGCGTGAAGGACAGCCGCAACGAGGGCTATCTGCGGGAAGCCTTTCAGAAATTGGAGGAGTTTTACCGAAAATGAGTTATCTGGAATTCCGAAACGTAAAAAAAGATTATCCGATGGGGGAGGTTACGATCTCCGCGCTGCGCGACGTGAGCTTTACGATGGAAAAGGGCGAGATCGGCGTTGTGGTCGGGGCCTCCGGCGCGGGAAAGACGACGATTCTCAACATTCTCGGCGGGATGGACACGCTGACCTCCGGCGAGGTCTGGCTGGACGGGGAATGCATTTCACGCTACAGCCGAAAGCAGCTGATCGCTTACCGGCGGCACGACATCGGCTTTGTATTTCAGTTTTACAATCTCGTGCAGAATCTGACGACCCGGGAAAATGTGGAGCTGGCGACCCAGATCTGCGAAAACGCCAGAGATATCGACGAGGTGCTGGAGCAGGTCGGACTCGGCGAGCGGAAGAACAACTTCCCGGCGCAGCTTTCCGGCGGCGAGCAGCAGCGGACGGCGATCGCGCGGGCTTTGGCAAAAAATCCGAAGCTGCTTTTGTGCGACGAGCCGACGGGCGCCCTCGATTACCAGACCGGAAAGCAGGTTTTGAAGCTTTTGCAGGATACGGCGCGGAGCCAAGGCATGACCGTTGTGATCATTACGCACAACAAAGCGCTGACCGCAATGGCGGATCGTGTGATCGAGGTCAAAAACGGTACGATCGTCCGGGAGTATGTGAACGACCGGCCGGTACCGGTGGAGGAGATCGAATATTAGATCGCTTCGGAATGGAGGAAGCAGTTTTGGAAAAATATTATCGCAGCTATATGAAAATCAGCCTTTCGGCGCTGCTGCACAATCTGGAGGAATGCCGGAAGCGGATCGGGGACGCAAAGCTTCTTGCGGTCGTAAAGTCCGACGCATACGGACACGGCGCCGTGCCGGTTGCCCGTCATGCGGAAAGCTATGTGGATTATTTCGCGGTCGCCTGCCTTTCCGAGGCGGTCGAGCTGCGCGAGGGGGGCGTGCGCAAGCCGATCCTGATCCTCGGCTATACGTCTCCGAAGGAATACGGCGAGCTGCTGGCGTACCGCGTCACGGCGACCGTATATTCCTATGAGGCGGCGAAAAAGCTGTCGGATACGGCGCGGATCCTCGGCACCGAGGCGCGGGTCCACATTGCGGTCGATACGGGCATGGGCCGCATCGGCTTTCTGCCGGAGGAGTCGGACGCGGACGTCGTGGCGGCGATCCGGGCGCTGCCGGGCATCGTTTTGGAAGGCATGTTTACGCATTTTGCCAAGGCGGACGAAACCGACAAGAGCTATACGCACCGGCAGGCGGAAAAATTCGAGGCGTTTGTCCGGATGCTTGCCGAGCGGGGCGTGGAGATCCCCGTGAAGCATTGCTGCAACAGCGCGGGCATCATCGACTTTGCGGACTATCGTTACAATATGGTACGGGCGGGCATCGTTACCTACGGGCTGTGGCCCTCGGACGAGGTCAGCCGGGAGGGCATTTCTCTGGAACCCGTTATGGAGTGGAAGGCGCACGTCGTCCATGTGAAGGAGCTTCCGGCGGGCTGCGGCGTCAGCTACGGCGCGACGTTCGTCACCGAACGTCCGATGAAGATCGCCACGGTAAGCGTGGGCTATGCCGACGGCTATCCGCGTTCGCTTTCCGGAAAGGGGCGCGTCCTGATCCACGGTCAGGAGGCTCCGATCCTCGGACGGGTCTGCATGGACCAGATGATGGTTGACGTCAGTCACATTCCCGACGTGGAGCTGGAGGATATCGTAACGCTCGTCGGACGCGACGGCGACCGCGAGCTTACGGCGGAGCAGGTGGCGGCGCTGAGCGGACGCTTTAATTACGAGCTGGTCTGCGATATTTCGACCCGGGTTAGCCGAATTTACGAGTAGGCGCGGAAAGCGGAGATGCTTTCTCGGCGAAAATAAAAATTGACTTTTGCATGGGGCAAAGGTATAATAAAAAGATGGTACGGGGTTCTGCGCGCAAAAACACGCGGAAAAAAGCAAAAACGACGATTTGGAGAATACAATGCTAAAGAGCATGACCGGCTTTGGCCGCTGCGAGCTGTACGAGGACGGAAAGAAAATTACGGTGGAGATGAAATCTGTCAACCACCGGTATTGTGAGATTTCCCTTCGTATGCCGAAAAAATTAAACTATTTTGAGACCGGAATCCGGACGCTGATCAAGAAATACGCAAGCCGCGGAAAGATCGACGTGTTTATTTCTTACGAGGACGAAGCGGAGGGCGCCGGGTCTGTGAAGTACAACCGCGAGATCGCCGCCGAATATGTGAAATACATGCGGCAGATGGCGGTGGAATTCGGGCTGTCGAGCGAAATTCCCGTTTCGAGCCTTGCCCGGATGCAGGACGTTCTCACGAACGAGGAGCCTGCGCTGGAGGAGGAAAAGCTCTGGAAGCTGGTGGAGCGCGCGGTGAACGGCGCGTGCGAAACATTCGTGGCTGCCCGGCTTGCCGAGGGAGAGCAGCTCCGGCAGGATCTCTTTGAAAAGCTGGACGGGATGCTTTCGTGGATCTCCTTTATTGAGGAACGCTCGCCGCAGATCCTTGCGGATTACCGGAGCAAGCTTCTGGCAAAGATCTCCGAGGTATTGGGCGACGCCAAGGTGGACGAAACGGTGCTGGCGACGGAGCTTGTGATCTATGCGGATAAGGTCTGCGTGGACGAGGAGACCGTAAGGCTTCGGGCGCATATTCAGAGCATGAAGGATACGCTGACGGCGGCGGAGAACATCGGCAGGAAGCTGGATTTTATCGCGCAGGAGATGAATCGAGAGGCAAACACGATCCTTTCGAAGGCGAACGATCTGGAAATTTCCAATGTGGCGATCAGTCTGAAAACAGAGATCGAGAAGATCCGGGAACAGATACAGAATATTGAGTAAACTTGTAAAAAGAAAGGAAGATAACTATGATTCATCCGTCTTATCATGATTTAATGCAGGTGGTAAACAGCGGCGTTGAGGAGGGCGAGGCTCCGTTGATCAATAGCCGATATTCCATCGTGCTGGCAACGGCAAAGAGAGCGCGGCAGATCATTCTCGGCTCCAAGCCGCTTGTTGAGCCGAAGTGCAACAAGCCCCTGTCGATCGCGGTTCAGGAGGTATACGAGGGCAAGGTGAAGATCCTTCCCGACGATTATACGGAGGAACCCGCCGAAGAAGAAAAAACGGAAGATACGTTATTGGAAGCAGAGGCAGAATAGCGCAAAGGAGCCTGTAGATGAACGAAAAGCCGGAAACGGCGGAAAAAAGAGCGTCGCTGTCTCCGGAGCTTGCACGGATCCTTTCCGAATCTCCGGAAAGTTATTTTCAGGAGGAGACGGAACGGCAGGCCGCTCTGTTGGAGCGGCGGATCGTGCGGGAACAGGAGGCGGAACGCCGAAGGTTTCGCAGGGATTTTGTCGAAACGCTGTTCCTGTGTCTTGCCGCAGCCGCGGTCACGCTGGCGCTTCTGCGGTTTGTTGTCCAGCCGATCGAGGTCATCGGGCCGTCCATGATGGAAACGCTGCAGAACGAGGACGTGGTCCTGCTGGACAAATTCAGCGTTCGCTTCGGGGAGCTGGAACGGTTTGATATCGTCGTGTTTCAGCCGGATCAGGAAAAGCTGCTTGCATCGGGCATCCATACCGAAGAGAAGGACGTGTCTTTTGTAAAGCGCATCATCGGTCTGCCGGGGGAGGTCGTTTATATCGACGAGGAGGGCGCCATTCATATTGCGGATTCCTACGAGAACGGCGTCTTTGAAAACGACCGGGTGCTGGAGGAGCATTACGGCAAAGAGGAGATCGCGCATCCGGAACGCATTCGCTACGGCAGCCGGGAAAATCCCGCCGTGCTGGGAACGGACGAATACTTTGTTATGGGCGACAATCGAAACAACAGCACCGACAGTCGGAAGGAATACATCGGACCGATCCATCGGTCGCAGATCGAGGGAAAGGTTTTTTTTCGGCTCCTTCCGCTTGACAGCTTTGGAATTTTGAAGTGAAAAAAGAATAATTTAGCAAAAAATGAACATGCTTCTGACAGAACCGGGAAACAGGAGCATGTTTTTTGTCGCTCTCTTTTTGAGAACATAAAAAACATATAAAAATGCAGAACTTGTACTTGCATTTTTTTTCCTGTTTCTGTACAATAAGAAGGGATTTTAAGATACCTACACTTAATTTCATTTCATTTAGGAGGAACAAAATCATGGCAGTGAAAGTTGCAATCAATGGTTTTGGACGTATTGGACGTCTTGCATTCAGACAGATGTTTGGTGCAGAAGGCTACGAAGTAGTAGCAATCAACGATTTGACAAGCCCGAAGATGCTTGCACATTTGTTAAAGTATGACTCTGCTCAGGGCAAGTATGCTCTTGCAGACAAGGTCAGCGCCGGCGAGGATTCCATCACCGTTGACGGAAAGACCATCAAGATCTACGCAGAGAAGGACGCTAAGGATCTTCCTTGGGGTGATCTCGATGTAGACGTTGTTTTGGAGTGTACCGGTTTCTACACCTCCAAGGAAAAGGCTTCCGCTCATATTACGGCAGGCGCTAAGAAGGTCGTTATTTCCGCTCCGGCAGGAAACGATCTTCCGACGATCGTTTACAATGTAAACCATGAGACTCTGAAGGCTGATGACACGATCATTTCCGCAGCATCCTGCACGACCAACTGCCTTGCACCGATGGCAAAGGCTCTGAATGACCTTGCAGGCATCAAGTCCGGTATCATGAGCACGATCCACGCTTACACCGGCGACCAGATGATCCTTGACGGACCGCAGAGAAAGGGTGATCTGAGAAGATCCCGCGCAGGCGCTGTCAACATCGTTCCGAACTCCACCGGCGCTGCTAAGGCGATCGGTCTGGTAATTCCGGAACTGAACGGCAAGCTGATCGGCTCCGCTCAGCGTGTTCCTACGCCGACCGGTTCCACCACGATCTTGGTTGCTACCGTAGAGAAGTCCGTTACCAAGGAAGAGATCAACGCAGCTATGAAGGCTGCCGCTACCGAGTCCTTCGGCTACAACGAGGACGAGATCGTATCCAGCGATATCGTTGGTATGACCTACGGCTCCCTGTTCGACGCTACGCAGACGATGGTAGGCGCAGACAATCTTGTACAGGTTGTTTCTTGGTATGACAATGAGAACTCTTATGTAAGCCAGATGGTTCGTACGATCAAGTACTTCGCTGAGTTGGCATAAGTTTGGGTTGAAGACCTATCAAGGGTCCGGTCTGTGGACCGGACCCTTTTTTGTTTCCTAGGAAAGAGCGTCCTAGGAAACAAAAAACGCTCCGCTGAGGATCGCACTGCGGCGGAAAGGAAGATGCCGCTGACGCAGCCCGCCGCGGACGGGGAATCCTGCGGAACGGGATTCCGGATTTTAGACAGTTTACTTGGAGGCAGACATGGGATTGAATAAGAAGTCCGTTGATGATATCAACGCAAAGGGAAAAAGAGTCTTGGTAAGATGCGACTTTAACGTGCCGCTCAAGAACGGAGAAATTACCGACGAGACTCGAATCGTAGCAGCGCTTCCTACGATCAAAAAGCTGATTAACGATGGCGGCAAGGTCATTCTTTGCTCCCATCTTGGAAAGGTAAAGAACGGCCCGAACGAAGGCGAGTCTCTGGCGCCGGTTGCAAAGCGCCTGTCGGAAAAGCTCGGCAAAGAGGTCGTATTCGTGTCCGATTACAACGTGACCGGCGAGGAGGCAACGAAGGCGGTAGCGGCGATGAAGGAGGGAGACGTGGTTCTGCTTCAGAACACCCGTTTCCGCGGCGCCGAGGAGACGAAGAACGGAGAGGCGTTCAGCAAGGAGCTGGCAGATCTTGCCGATCTGTATGTATGCGACGCATTCGGTTCCTCTCACAGAGCCCACGCTTCCGTAGCGGGCGTTACGAAGGAGATCCGTGCAAAGGGCGGAGAGAACGTTGTGGGTTATCTGATGCAGAAGGAGATCAACTTCCTCGGAAACGCGGTAGAGAACCCGGTTCGTCCCTTCGTGGCCATTCTTGGCGGCGCAAAGGTGGCGGACAAGCTGAACGTAATTTCCAACCTGTTGGAGAAGTGCGACACGCTGATCATCGGCGGCGGCATGGCATATACGTTCCTGAAGGCGCAGGGCTATGAGGTCGGCAAGTCTCTGGTTGACGACGAGAAGATCGACTACTGCAAGGAAATGATGAACAAGGCGGAGAGCCTCGGCAAGAAGCTGCTGCTTCCGATCGACACGACGATCGCGGCGTCGTTCCCGAACCCGATCGACGCTCCGATCGAGGTTTCCAGCGTGGATTCCGATAATATCCCTTCCGATATGGAAGGCCTTGACATCGGACCCAAGACCGCAGCTCTCTTTGCGGACGCCGTTAAGGCAGCAAAGACCGTCGTTTGGAACGGACCGATGGGCGTATTTGAGAACCCCACGCTTGCAGCCGGTACGATTGCCGTAGCAAAGGCGCTGGCGGAAACCGACGCTACCACGATCATCGGCGGCGGAGATTCCGCGGCAGCCGTAAACCAGCTGGGCTTTGGCGATAAGATGAGCCATATCTCCACGGGCGGCGGAGCGTCTCTGGAGTTCTTGGAAGGCAAAGAGCTTCCGGGCGTAGCGGCAGCCGACGACAAATAAAAAGAAAAGCGAGGATAAATTTATGGCAAGAAAGAAGATCGTAGCCGGAAACTGGAAGATGAACATGACTCCCAGTCAGGCGATCGCTCTTTGCGCAGAGCTGAAGGACCTTGTGAAGTCCGACGACGTGGACGTGGTTTACTGCGTTCCCGCGATTGATCTTGTACCGGTCGTTGAGGCGGTAAAGGGCACCAACGTCAAGGTCGGCGCAGAGAATATGTATTTTGAGGAAAAGGGCGCTTACACCGGTGAGATTTCCGCGGCAATGCTTGTGGACGCCGGCGTGGAATACGTCATTATCGGACATTCCGAGAGAAGAGATTACTTCAAGGAAGACGACTGCCTGCTTAATAAGAAGGTAAAGAAGGCTCTGGAAGCCGGACTCGTTCCGATCCTTTGCTGCGGCGAGACGCTGGAGCAGAGAGAAACGGGCGTGACGATGGATTGGATCCGTTTGCAGATCAAGTCCGATCTGGTGGGCGTTACCGCAGATCAGGTCAAGGGCATGGTGATCGCTTACGAGCCGATCTGGGCGATCGGTACCGGAAAGACCGCGACGACCGAGCAGGCAGAGGAAGTCTGCAAGGGCATCCGCGAGTGCATCGCCGAAATGTATGACGAGGCGACCGCAGAGGCAGTCCGCATCCAGTACGGCGGTTCCGTAAACGCAGGAAACGCAGCCGAGCTGTTTGCACAGCCGGATATCGACGGAGGTCTGGTCGGCGGCGCAAGCTTAAAGGCAGATTTCGGAAAGATCGTAAATTACAAATAGACGGCAGCCTAAATGAAAAAACCGGAGAACGATTCGCCGCAAGGCGAATCGTTGTCTGGGATCACGAATGGGAAAGGGCAGGAGCGCGCTCCCGGCTTTTCCCATTCGCGGTCAAGAAAACAGCGAAGCGAAAGGAATTGAGATAAAATGAAAAAAACAACGGTTTTATTGATTTTGGACGGATACGGACTGAACGACAGGACGGAGGGAAACGCCGTTAAGCTGGCGAAAACGCCGGTCATGGATAAGCTGATGGCGGAGTGCCCGTTTGTGAAGGGCGAGGCGTCGGGTCTGGCGGTTGGTCTGCCGGACGGACAGATGGGCAATTCGGAGGTCGGTCATACGAATATGGGCGCCGGCCGCGTGGTTTATCAGATGCTGGTCAAGATCTCCAAGGCGATCCAAGACGGCGACTTTTTCAAAAATCCGGCGCTTTCGGCGGCGATGGAAGCCTGCAAGGAAAAGGGAACCGCGCTGCATTTGATGGGGCTGCTGTCTCCGGGCGGCGTTCACAGTCATATGGAGCATTTGTACGGGCTTTTGCAGATGGCAAAGCAGTACGGGCTCACCAAGGTGTATGTACATGCGTTTCTGGACGGACGTGACGTTCCGCCGTCCTCCGCAGCCGATTATATGAAGGAGGCGGTCGCCAAGATCGAGGAGATCGGCGTCGGTTCGGTCGCAACGATCTCCGGACGTTTTTATGCGATGGATCGTGACAACGCGTGGGATCGGGTGGAAAAGGCTTACCGCGCGCTCGTTCTGGGCGAGGGCGTACAGGAGGAATGCCCGGTATGCGCGATCAAGCATTCCTATGAAAACGGTGTGACCGACGAGTTTATGCTGCCGACCGTTGTAGACAAGAACGGAAAGATCGGAAAGGACGACAGCGTCATTTTCTTCAACTTCCGTCCGGATCGCGCAAGACAGATCACGCGGGCTTTCGTAGATCCGGATTTCAAGGGCTTTGAGAGACCGAACGGGTATTTCCCGGTTCATTTTGTCTGCATGGCGCAGTACGACGCCGAGATGCCGAACGTATCGGTTGCCTATCCGCCGGAAGCTCTGACGATGACCTTCGGCGAATTCTTGGCAAAGCACGGTATGACCCAGCTTCGTCTGGCGGAGACGCAGAAATATGCCCACGTTACGTTTTTCTTCAACGGCGGCGAGGAGAAGCAGTTCGAGGGCGAGGACCGTATTTTGGTCAATTCTCCGAAGGTGGCGACCTTCGATATGCAGCCGGAGATGAGCGCTCCGGAGGTCTGCGAGAATCTGTGCAATTCGATCCGCTCCGGCAAGTACGACGTGATCATCTGTAATTTTGCCAACCCGGATATGGTCGGACATACCGGAATCTTGGACGCTGCGATCAAGGCGATCGAGACCGTGGACGAGTGCGTCGGAAAAGCGGTGGACGCCATTAAGGAAAACGGCGGACAGATGTTTATCTGCGCCGACCATGGCAACGCCGAGCAGCTGGTGGATTACGAGACCGGCGCTCCGTTTACTGCTCATACGACGAACCCGGTACCGTTCATCCTTGTCAACGTCCCGGAAAACGTCGGACTGCGCGAGGGCGGTTATCTGGCGGATATTATCCCGACAATGATCGACATGATGGGCATGGAGCAGCCGAAGGAAATGACCGGGCATTCTCTGCTGATCAGAAAATAGGAGATTGACGGAAATTTTTCTTGCACAGAGGAAAAGAACATGCTATAATTGACTATACGTTTGTGGTTCCTCTGTGGAACCTGAAATGAATGAGAAATTTGGAGGATTCTAAATTGGGTACCGCTAAGACAATCGTAACAATCATATATGTAATTATCTGTGTCGCACTGACCGTCATCGTTCTGATGCAGGAGGGCAAAAACGCCGGACTTTCCGGAACCATCGACGGAATCGCAGACAGCTACTGGGGCAAGAACAAAGGACGTTCGGTAGAGGGTACACTTGTTAAAGTTACAAGAATCCTTGCATTGCTGTTCATCGTCCTCTCTGTGGTGCTGAGTATGCAGTTCTGGACAAAATAGTTTGAAGGTAACGGCACTCTGATTGCAGAGTGCCGTTTTTTCTTGTTCTATAGGAAACTGCGTTTCCTATAGAACAAAAAACGCTCCACGGGGATCGCACTGCGGCGGAGAGGAACCGTGTCGCTGGAGCGACCCGCCGCAGGCGGAGAATCTCGCAGGCGAGATTCTTTGTTCTTCTGTTAGGAAACGCTCCGCTGAGGATCGTACTGCGGCAGAGAGGAACTGTGTCGCTGGAGCGACCCGTCGTGGGCGGAGAACCGGGGGATCTTGCACTGCGGCTGACGCAGTTCGTCGTAGGCGGAGAACCGGGGAATCTCGCGGTGCGAGATTCGATATTTTACTGTTTGGAAACTGTGTTTGGCATAGAGCAAACGCTTCGCGAAGGATCGCATTAAGGCGTTTTAGTAGTTTAATAAAGGAGTTAAGAAATTTGGAAAAAATAAAAAATACAGCCGCTGCACCGGAATCGGAGGCGGAGGGCTTGGAGCCGATAGAGGGCTT
>JAUNGI010000001.1:0-110840 GCA_030524525.1 Lachnospiraceae bacterium | reverse complement strand
GGAGTCGGCGGAAGGTTTGGAACCGGCGGAAGAACGTCGAGAAGCCAGAAAGCAGATGCTTTTGTCGCTGCTTTCGGACAAGCGGTTTCATCCCATGCGGTTTCGGGAGCTGGCGGGGCTTTTGCAGATCCCGCGAAGCGAGCGGAACGAGCTTGCGGTTCTGTTGGACGAGCTGATCCGTGAGGGGAGCGTCTGTGTGGATGATACGGGACGGTATCTTGCCGGAACCGCGAGCGTGTTGGAGGGCGAGTTTCTGGCGACCGGAAGGGGCTTTGCCTTTGTGCGACCGGAGGAGGGCGAGGACATTTTCATTCCGGAGAGTAAAACGCTTGGCGCTTGGCACAGGGACCGCGTGCTGGTGACGATAACGGCGGAGGCGGGAAGCTCCCACGGGAAGGAGACCCGACGCGAGGGCATGGTCACGAAGATTTTGGAACGCGGGTTCCGGGAGATCGTCGGGATCTATAAGCAAAATCAGAATTTCGGCTTTGTGCTGCCGGATGTTTTGAAGCTGGATTTTGACCTCTATATCGCAAAGGAGCACTCGAAGGGAGCGGTCAGCGGACAGAAGGTCGTAGCGGAGATCACCGATTACGGCAGGAACGGGCGCAATCCCGAAGGCCGGATCACGCAGATCTTGGGGCATGTCAATGACCCCGGCGTGGATATCCTTTCGGTCGTGAAGGCGTACGAGCTGCCGACCGAATTTTCCGAGCAGGTGCTTGCCGCGGCGGAGGCGGCGGGCAGCGAGGTGAAGCCGGAGGAAACGGAAGGACGGCTGGACTTGCGGGACGTTCCGACGGTCACGATCGACGGCGAGGACGCGAAGGATCTGGACGACGCCATCACGCTGCAAAAAAAGGAGGATCATTATCTGCTGGGCGTTCATATTGCGGACGTATCGCATTATGTCCGGGAGCATTCGCCGCTGGATAAGGAGGCGTGGAAGCGCGGCACGAGCGTTTATCTGACCGACCGTGTCATTCCGATGCTGCCCCACGCGCTCTCAAACGGCATTTGCTCGCTGAATCAGGGGCAGGATCGCCTTGCCTTGAGCTGTCTGATGGAGCTTTCGGAGCAGGGCGAGCTGATCGGGCACCGGATCGCCGAGACCGTCGTGCGGGTCGATCGCCGCATGAGCTATACGCAGGTAAACGGAATCCTGACCGGGGAGGATGCGGAGGCGCTTGCGGCATACGCGGACTTTGCGCCGCAGTTCCGGCTGATGGCGGAGCTTTCCGAAAAGCTTCGGGCGCGCAGAAGGGAGCGCGGCTCCATCGACTTTGACTTCCCCGAGAGCAAGATCACCCTTGACGAGCGCGGACGCGTCACGGATATTAAGCCGTACGAGCGCAATCAGGCGACGAAGCTGATCGAGGATTTCATGCTGCTTGCCAACGAGACGGTGGCGGAGCAGTTTTACTGGCTGGAGCTGCCGTTCGTCTATCGGACCCACGAGACGCCCGATCCGGAAAAGATGCAGAAGCTGAATATCTTTATTCATAACTTCGGCTATGCGCTGCACCTTTCCCGTGAGGAGATCCATGCCAAGGAGCTGCAAAAGCTGCTGGCAAAGATCGAGGGAACGCCGGAGGAGGCGCTGATCAGCCGTCTGACGCTGCGCTCGATGAAGCAGGCGCGCTATACGACCGAATGCAGCGGGCATTTCGGGCTTGCGTCGAAATATTACTGTCATTTCACCTCTCCGATCCGGCGTTATCCGGATCTGCAGATCCACCGCATCATCAAGGAATATCTGCACGGGGAGCTGACGGAGGAACGAATCCGTCATTACCGGGCGAGCCTTGAGGACACCTGCCGGCAGGCGAGCGGCACCGAACGCCGGGCGGAGGAAGCCGAGCGGGACGTGGAAAAGATGAAGAAGGTCGAATATATGCGGAAGTTTTTGGGCGAAAGCTTCACGGGCGTGATCTCCGGCGTAACCGGCTGGGGCTTGTATGTGGAGCTGCCGAATACCGTGGAAGGGATGATCCGCATGGCGGATCTGTCGGACGACTATTATCGTTATGACGAAATGTCCCAGAGCCTGATCGGGGAACACACCGGAAAGAAATACTGTCTCGGACAGCCGATCACGATCGTGGTTGCAAATACCGATAAACTTGCAAGAACCATTGATTTTGTGCCTGCGATTTCGTAAAATAGAAAACAAAGGGAAGATCGTGCCGTCCGTGGCGCGGCACAGGGAGGAAAACCATGGGAAAGGATACGATCCGCCAGATCGCCAACAACAAGAAGGCTTATTATGATTATTTTATCGAAGACGAATACGAAGCCGGAATCGCACTGCACGGAACCGAGGTCAAGTCGCTGCGGATGGGGCACTGTTCGGTGAAGGAATCGTATATCCGCGTGGAAAACGGCGAGGTCTTCGTGTACGGAATGCATATCAGTCCCTACGAAAAGGGAAATCTGTTCAACCGCGACCCGCTGCGGGTGCGGAAGCTTCTGCTGAATCGCTATGAGATCAATAAGATCGGCGGGAAGCTGCAGCAGAAGGGCTATACGCTCGTGCCGCTTTCGGTCTATCTCAAAGGAAATCTGGTCAAGGTGAAAATCGGGGTGGCGCGCGGCAAGAAGCTTTACGACAAGCGGGAGAGCATCGCCAAAAAGGATCAGAAGAGAGAAGCGGAGAAGGAATTCAAGATCAGAAATCTGTAAAATCGGAACGGCGCGCCCGCAGGAGGACGCCGAGGGGGAGGGTGTATGACAACACATAAGAAGAAGGTGATCGTGATCGGACATAAGAATCCGGACACGGATTCCATCTGTTCGGCGATTGCCTATGCGGAGCTGAAGCAGAAGGTGACCGGAAAGCTGCATGTTCCGCGCTGCTGCGGGGAACTGAATCCGGAGACCCAGTATGTGCTGGCGCGTTTCGGCGTGGATGCGCCGGACTATATCGACGACGTGGGCACGCAGGTCAAGGATATCGAGATCCGCGAGACGCCGGGGGTGAACCCGCTGCTTTCCTTAAAGCAGGCGTGGAATTCGATGCGCGAGCAGCACGTCGTTACGCTTGCCATTACGACCGACCGGCATCTGGACGGGCTGATCACCGTGAGCGACATTGCCCGCGCCGCCATGGATCTGGCGGACAGCGATATTCTGTCCCGTGCGGAAACGCCGTACCAGAACATTCTCGATACGCTGGACGCGGTGCTTTTGGTGGGAAATATTGAAGGAAAAAGCTTTACCAGCGGCAAGGTGTTGATCGCGGCGGCAAACCCCGACCTGATGGAGGACTATATCGAGCCGGGGGATCTGGTGATTCTGGGGAACCGCTACGAGTCCCAGCTCTGCGCCATTGAGATGGGCGCCGCCTGCATTGTGGTCTGCGAGGGGGCGAAGGTTTCCCGAACCATCCGGCAGCTGGCGCTGGAAAAAGAGTGCGTGGTCATCAGTACTCCCCACGACGCGTTTACCGTGGCGCGGCAGATCAATCTTTCGATGCCTATCGGCTTTTTTATGACCTCGGAAAATCTGGTCTGCTTCCACACCGACGCTTACATAGACGAGATCCGCGATACGATGGCGAAGCGCCGGAACCGGGATTTCCCGATCCTGAATCACAAGGGACAGTACGTCGGCATGATCTCCCGCCGGAATCTGATGGGCATGGCGAGAAAGCAGATCATTCTTGTCGATCACAACGAAAAGAGTCAGGCGGTTGACGGCGTGGAGAATGCGGAGATCCTTGAGATCATCGACCATCACCGGCTGGGCACGATCAGCACCATGTCGCCGGTATTTTTCCGGAACCAGCCGCTTGGCTGCACGGCGACGATCGTCAACCTGCTGTATAAGGAAAACGGCGTGGAAATTTCCCCGACGATCGCCGGGCTGTTGTGCGCCGCGATCCTTTCGGATACCCTTTTGTTCCGCTCCCCGACCTGCACGGAAACCGACCGGAGGGCGGCGGAGGAGCTGGCTGCCATTGCGGGCGTCGATCCGGTGGAGCTGGCGGAGGGCATGTTCGAGGCGGGAAGCAATCTGCGGGACAAATCGGCGGAGGAGATCATGTTTCAGGACTTCAAAAAGTTTTCGGCAAGCGATGTGAGCATCGGCGTGGGGCAGATCAGCTCCATGAATTCGACGGAGCTGGCGGATATCGAGGAGCGGATGCGTCAATACTGGAACCAGAACAAAGAGATCACCGATACGGACATGACGTTTTTTATGCTTACCAATATTGAGAGCGAAACGTCGCGCATTCTGTTCCGCGGCAGGGCGGCGAAGGAGCTGCTGACCGCCGCCTTCGGAGCGGTTCCGGCAGGCGATATCTGCGAGGTGCCGGGCGTTGTCTCGCGAAAGAAGCAGTTGATTCCGGGACTGATGGCAGCCTTGCAGAACTAAAGGAAGGAGAAACTCTTGCGATACGATGTGATGATTCTGGGCAGCGGTCCGGCGGGGCTGGGAGCCGCCGTATATGCAAGGCGGGCGATGCTTTCGTGTCTCGTCTTGGAAAAGCAGCCGATGAGCGGCGGACAGATCGCCGGCACCGGCGAGGTCGATAACTATTTGGGCTTTTTGGGACTCGGAGGCTTTGCGCTGGCGCAGAAGTTCCGGGAGCATGCCGAGGGACTGGAGGTTCCGTTCTGCCGGGCGGAGGTGACTGCGGTGGAGCCGACCGCCGACGGCTTTGTGATCCGGGGAAGGAATGGGGAAACTTGGGAGACCCGGACCGTGATCGTCGCCACCGGAGCAAAGCACCGGCTGCTGGGCGTTCCCGGCGAAAAGGAACTGACGGGAGCCGGCGTTTCCTACTGTGCGACCTGCGACGGCGCGTTCTTTCGCGGGAAGGAGGTTGCGGTCGTCGGGGGCGGCGACGCGGCGCTTTCGGAGGCGCTGTATCTGGCAAGGCTTGCGCGTCGGGTCCACCTGATCCACCGCCGGGACGAGCTTCGCGGCGCAAAGCATTTGCAGGAACAGGTGTTTGCGAACGAACACATTACCTTTATCCCGAATACGATAGTAACGGAGATACTGGGAGACGGGAAGGTTTCCGGCGTTCGGCTTGCGGATAACGCTTCGGGGGAGTCCCGGACGCTTTCCGTGGACGGAGTGTTTGTCGCCGTCGGAACGGAGCCGGAGAGCGCCTTTCTCGGTGATCTGGTGCAGAAGGACGCCGCCGGGTACCTGACGGCGGATGAGGACGGGGCAACCAGCGTGCCGGGACTGTTTGCCGCCGGCGACGTGCGGACAAAGCGGCTGCGGCAGGTCATTACCGCGGTATCGGACGGCGCGAACGCCGTTGCCTCCGTGGAGGCGTATCTGGCTCAGAAAAAATAAAAGGAAATGGATATGGGACATCGAATGGAAAACGAAGTGAGCATTCTGGTAAACGATATTTTGGAGGATTACGGCAACGGGCGCGCCATCGACCGGATCGACACCTACAATCAGCCCAACAAGGACGTTTTGATCGACATTCTGGAGAAGCTGCGGCGCATCGTCTATCCGGGCTATTTCCGGGATAAGGTCTATCGCATTTACAACGTCAAGAACAATTTGTCCGTGATTATCGAGGACGTGATCTTCAATCTGAATAAGCAGATCGCGATCGCGCTTCGGTACCGGGAGGACGCTGCGGAAAAAAGCGCGGAGCAGACGGAGGCGGAGGCGCAGGAGCTGACGCTCGCTTTTCTGAGAACCATTCCCAAGGTGCGGGAATATGTGGATACCGACTTGCAGGCCTCCTTTGATGGGGATCCGGCGGCGGATTCCAAGGAGGAGATCATTTTTGCCTATCCGGGGCTTTATGCGATCACCGTTTACCGGCTGGCTCACGAGCTGTATCGGCTGGAGGTTCCGCTGATCCCCCGCATCATGACCGAATATGCCCACGGGCTGACCGGGATCGACATCCATCCGGGCGCGGTCATCGGCAAATACTTCTTTATCGACCACGGCACCGGCATCGTGATCGGCGAGACGACCGTGATCGGAGAGCATGTCAAAATTTATCAGGGCGTGACGCTCGGCGCGCTGTCCACCAAGGGCGGACAGAAGCTGCGGAAAAAGCGGCGTCACCCCACGATCGAGGACAATGTTACGATCTACTCCGGCGCTTCCATTCTGGGCGGCGACACGGTCATCGGCAGGGACGTGGTCATCGGCGGCAACGCCTTCATTACCTGCTCGATCGCTGCGGGAACCAAGGTGACGGTGAAAAGTCAGGAGCTGCAAATGAAATACGACAGCAGGAACGTCAGTACGGTGGAACTGGCGCAGGGGGAGTCTTGGAGTTGAATTATCGTTCCTACAGGCGGAGAATCTCGCAACGCGGGATTCTCCGTTTTATTCCGCGGAAAAATGCTTGACAGATTTCTCCTGTTTCTGGTATCCTGAATGGGTTACTCCTTACCACGGGCTTCTCCGGCAAACACCGGAGAAGCACACCGCTTGGCAAGATAGGACGGCGCAAGCCGAAGTATTACTACCAGGAGATCGGAGGGAAATATGATTCAGGTAAACCATCTCAGTAAGACCTTTCGGGTCGCACGGAGAAATGCCGGAGTAAAGAATTCCGTCAAGGCGTTTTTCCACAAGGAATACGAGAGCGTCAAGGCTCTCGACGACATTTCCTTTCACATTGCGAAAGGAGAAATGGTCGGCTACATCGGGCCCAACGGTGCAGGCAAATCATCGACCGTAAAAATTCTAAGCGGGATCTTATATCCCGATCCGGGCAGTCAGTGCCTTGTTCAAGGCAGAGTACCATGGAAAAACAGAAAGGAACATGTGCGGGAGATCGGCGTCGTCTTCGGGCAGCGTTCGCAGCTATGGTGGGATCTTCCGGTCATAGATTCCTTTGAACTGCTGCGGGATATCTACGGGGTATCGCCGCAGGCGTACCGAAATCGGCTGGAGGAGCTGACGACGCTTCTGCATCTGGAGGAGCTGCTGCGGACGCCGACAAGACAGCTCTCTCTCGGACAGCGGATGCGCTGCGAGCTGGCGGCTTCCCTGCTGCACAGTCCCCCCATCCTGATGCTGGACGAGCCGACGATCGGGTTGGACGCCGTGTCCAAGCTGGCGGTGCGGGAATTTATTAACAAAGAAAATCAGGAGCATCAAACGACGGTGATTCTGACGACCCACGACATGCAGGATATCGAAGCGCTTGCCAAGCGCATTTTGCTGATCGGCAGAGGGCGGATCTTGCTGGATTCGGACTTTGCGGAGCTGAAAAAGCAGCAGACGGCGGAGGGCGGCGGCTCGCTGGACGAGCTTGTGGCAAGCCTGTACCGGAAGTTCTCTATTTGCTCGTAAAGGAGGACGGAGGCTTGAAAACGATAAGAACCTATGCGTCCTTTTTCCGGGTGCGCTTTCTGATGGGGCTGCAATACCGTGCGGCGGCGCTTGCGGGCGTGGCGACGCAGTTTGCTTGGGGCTTTTTGGAGCTTGCGGCGTACCATGCCTTTTATGCCGAGCAGCCCGAAAACTTTCCGATGGGCTTTTCGGAGCTGAGCAGCTACGTCTGGCTTCAGCAGGCGTTTTTGGCGCTTTTTATGGTTTGGATGCTGGAAAATGAAATCTTTGAAAAAATTATCGACGGCGGGGTGGCTTATGAGCTGTGCCGCCCGATCTCGCTGTATGCCATGTGGTTTTCGAGGAGTGTCGCCAATCGGCTGAGCCGGGCGATCCTGCGCTGTCTGCCGATTCTGGCGGCGGCATTTTTCCTTCCCGAGCCCTACGGAATTCGTCTGCCGGAGCGTCCGCTGACGCTGCTCCTGTTTGCGGTCAGCATGGTTCTGGCGCTGCTGGCGGTCGTGGCGTTCTGCATGATCATCTACCTGCTGACCTTTTTTACGATGTCCCCGCTGGGACTGCGGATCCTGTTTGTTTCCTTTGTGGAGCTGTTTTCCGGAGCGATCGTGCCGTTCCCGTTTTTGCCGGAGCCGGTACGGACGGTGTTTGAGCTGCTGCCCTTCGGCTCCATGCAGAACGTCCCGCTGCGCGCCTACAGCGGAAATCTGGCGGGAGCGGCGCTTGCCCGCGCCATGCTTTTGCAGGCGTTCTGGGTGCTGGTTCTGATCGGCGGGGGCTGGCTTCTGTCGCGGCGGGCGATCCGGCGCACCGTTTTGAACGGGGGCTGATCCTATGGAAAATAAGTTGACGTTTGGGGAGGAGGATGCAAATGAAGCTGTATTGGCATTATGTACGGCTGCAATTTGCGGCGGCCATGGAATATAAAACGTCCTTTGTTCTCGTTTGTCTGGGACAGTTTTTGGTATCGTTCAACGGCTTTTTGGGCGTGTATTTCCTCTTTTCCCGCTTTCACAGCGTGAAGGGCTGGTCTTACGAGGAGATCCTATTATGCTTTGGCATCGTGCTGCTGCAATATTCGCTTGCGGAGTGCTTTGCCAGAGGCTTTGACGGCTTCGCGGGCATACTGGGAAACGGGCAGTTTGACCGCATTTTGCTGCGGCCGAGAAGTACGATCCTACAGGTGCTTGGGACGCGGATGGAGTTTACGCGGATCGGGCGGATGGTGCAGGCGGTCGTGATGTTCGTTTACGGTCTGAGCCGCTGCCGCGTGGAATGGACTCTCGGAAAAGGGCTTGTGCTTGCGCTGATGCTTTTGTGCGGTTCCTTTGTCTTTGCCGGGCTGTTCCTGATCTATGCGGCGCTCTGCTTTTTTACGACCGAGGGACTGGAATTTATGAATATCTTTACCGACGGGGCGAGAGAGTACGGGCGCTATCCGATCGACGTGTTCGGAAAGCGCATCCTGCGGTTCTGCACCTTCGTCGTTCCCTATGCGCTGATCCAGTATTATCCGCTGCGCTTTGTGCTGGATCGGGGCGCCCGCTGGTATTACGGTCTGCTTCCGCTGCTTTCGCTGCTGTTTCTGCTGCCCTGCTACGGGCTGTATTGCCTCGGAAGGCGGCACTACCGATCGACCGGCTCCTGACCGTTTGCCGGGGGGCGGCAAGATCGGAATTGCGCTGAGAGGCGGTTTGTGTTATACTCGCTCTGTGGCGGAGCACAAGCCGCCGGTGGTCGCAGCCGAAAATTTGAGATTTTCGGCGCGGCGCTTTGCGAGAATACGCTCCGCTGTCGGGGGGAAATATGGAAGATAATCAAAACGGAATTCGGATCAATAAATATATGAGCGACGCGGGGATCTGCTCCCGACGGGAGGCGGATCGTCTGGTGGAGGTCGGGCTTGTGCGGATCGACGGCGAACCGGCGGCGGTCGGCTCCCGCGTGCTTCCGGGGCAGAAGGTGACCGTAAAGGGCAGGGAAGCCGAGAACGGCAGAAGGGAAGACAAGGTGGTGCTTGCCTTTCACAAGCCGAAGGGGGTGGAATGCACCTCCGACCGGACGAACCCCGACAACATCATCGACTACATTCACTACGACAAGCGGATCTATACGGTGGGGCGGCTCGACAAAAATTCCAGCGGGCTGATCCTGCTGACCAACGACGGCGAGCTTGCCAATCAGATCGCGAAGGCCGGCGAGTTTCACGAAAAGGAGTACCTCGTTCGGGTCAACGAGCCGATCACCGAGGAATTTCTGCGCAGAATGTCGTCCGGCGTGCCGATCCTTGGCAAGACCACCGCGCCCTGCCGGATCTGGCAGCTTTCGGACAATCTGTTCCGGATCGTGCTGATCCAAGGGATGAACCGTCAGATCCGCCGCATGTGCGAATATCTCGGCTACAAGGTGGTCAGCCTAAAGCGTGTGCGGGTCATGAACATCGTGCTCGGCGATCTGCCGAGGGGCGAGTACCGGGAGGTAACGCCGCAGGAGCTTACGGAGCTGAGACGGCTGCTTTCGCTTCCGGGGCGGGGACGCTTTGCCGATCCGAGAAAAACAACGCCGCTTCCGCGGCCGGTAAAGCCGAAGCTTACCGATAAGTAAACAATGAGGTAATTATGGATTCAAAAAAAGAACGGCAGCAGGAGCTTACCCGGCTTCTTGATCGGGCTGCCTATGCATACGAACAGGAAAACCGGGAGCTGATGACCAACCGGGAATACGACAAGCTCTACGACGAGCTTGTGCAGCTGGAAAAGGAGACCGGCTGCGTGATGGCGGGAAGCCCGACCATGCGCCCCGGCTATGAGGTGCTTAGCGAGCTTCCGAGAGAGCGGCACGAAAGTCCCATGCTTTCGCTTGACAAGACAAAGGACGTCTCGGCGCTCGTTTCGTGGCTCGGAGAGCGGGAAGGGATGCTCTCGTGGAAAATGGACGGGCTGACCGTGGTTCTGACCTACGAAAACGGGCTGCTGACAAAGGCGGTGACGCGGGGAAACGGCGAGATCGGCGAGGTCATTACGAACAACGCGCGGGTATTCCGCAATGTGCCTTTGCAGATCCCCTGCAAGGAGCTGGTCGTTCTGCGGGGCGAGGCGGTGATCCGCTACAGCGACTTTGAGGAGATCAACGCCTCCATCGAAAACGAGGCGGACAAATACAAAAATCCCCGGAACCTGTGCAGCGGCACGGTGCGGCAGCTGAACAACGAGATCACCGCAAAGCGGAACGTCTATCTGTTTCCGTTTGCGCTCATCCGCAAGGGAGACGGGGACGGCTTCGCGACGCGGCGGGAGCAGACGGAGTTCCTGCGCGAGCAGGGCTTTTCGCCGGTCGAATATCGGATGGTAACGGCGGAAAGTCTGCCGGAGACGGTGGCGGAATTCGCCGCGCGGATCACGGAAAACGACTTTCCCTCGGACGGTCTTGTGCTGTGCTTCGACGATATCGCCTACGGGCGCAGCTTGGGACGCACCTCCAAATTCCCGCGCGATTCCATCGCCTTCAAGTGGAAGGACGAGACGCGGGAAACGACGCTGCTTTCCGTGGATTGGAGCACGTCGCGTACCGGTCTGATCAATCCGGTGGCGGTCTTCGAGCCCGTCGAGCTGGAGGGCACCACGGTCAGCCGCGCCAGCGTCCACAATCTGAGTCAGATCGAGGCGCTGAAGCTTGGCATCGGCGACCGTCTGCTCGTTTATAAAGCGAATATGATCATTCCGCAGATCGCCGAAAATCTGACGCAAAGCGGCGGTCTGCCGATTCCGGACGTCTGTCCGGTCTGCGGCGGAAAAACAAAGGCGGAGGCGGTTCAGGACGCGGTGTCGCTGTTCTGCACCAATCCGGACTGCACGGCGAAGAAATTGAAGGCGTACGCCCATCTGGTCAGCAGGGACGCGCTCAACGTGGAGGGCTTAAGCGAGGCGACGCTCGAAAAGCTGCTCGGAAGGGGCTGGGTCCGCGAGCCCGCCGATCTGTTCCATCTGGAGACGCATCGGGAGGAGTTTGTGGAAATGGAGGGCTTCGGAGAGAAGTCGTTCCGGAAGCTGCTTTCCGCCTTGGAAAAGGCAAGGAACGTGACGCTTCCGAAGCTGATCTACAGCTTGGGCATTCCCGGCGTGGGGCTTGCCAATGCAAAGCTGATCTGCCGGGCGTTCGGAAACGATCCGGAGGCGGTGCGGAACGCTTCGGCGGAGGAGCTGACCGAGGTGGAGGGGATCGGCGAGGTCATTGCCGGAGCCTTTGCCGCCTATATGGCGGATCCGGAAAAGCAGCTGATGCTGACCGATCTGCTTGCCGAGGTGACGCTGGAAGCGCCGGAAACGGTAAGCGCTTCGCCGATCACCGGAAAGACGCTGGTCATTACCGGTTCGCTGACCCATTGGAGCAACCGGGACGAGCTGAAAGCGGAGCTCGAACGGCTCGGAGGCAAGGTCGCAGGCTCGGTTTCGGGCAAGACCGACTATCTGATCAACAACGACGCCCGGAGCGGGTCGTCCAAAAATAAAAAAGCCAAGGAGCTGGGAATCCCCATCCTTTCCGAGGAGGACCTCCTGACGCTGCTTGGAGAAGCAAAATAAGAACCGAGGGGATGAGGAAACATGCCGATCAAAGTGCAAAACGATCTGCCGGCAAAAAAGGTGCTGATCGACGAAAATATCTTTGTCATGGACGAGAACCGCGCCATGACGCAGGACATCCGTCCGCTGCGGATCGCGATTCTGAACCTGATGCCTTTGAAGGAGGACACGGAGGTACAGCTTCTGCGCAGCTTTTCCAACACGCCGCTGCAGATCGACGTGACCTTTCTGACAACGGCGAGCTATGTGGGAAAAAATACCGCCAAAAGTCATTTGGATCAGTTTTATTATACGTTCGACGACGTACGCGACCGGTGGTTCGACGGGCTGATCATTACCGGAGCGCCGGTGGAGCAGATGGAGTTCGAGGAGGTCGTTTACTGGAACGAGCTGACCGAGATCATGGAGTGGAGCAAGACCCATGTGACGAGCACGCTGCATATCTGCTGGGGCGCGCAGGCGGGGCTTTACTACCACTACGGGATCGCCAAGGTGCCGTTGGAAAAAAAGCTGTTCGGGCTGTTCCCGCACCGCGTACGGAACCGCCGCGAGCCGCTGGTGCGCGGCTTTGACGACGAATTCTGGATGCCGCATTCCCGGCATACGACCGTGCGGCGCGAGGACGTCGCCGCGCATTCGGAGCTGACGATCATGGCGGAGTCGGAGGAGGCGGGGGTATTTCTCGTAATGGCAAAGGAGGGGCGCCAGATCTTCGTGATGGGACATCCGGAGTACGACCGGGTAACGCTCGACAAGGAATATAAGCGCGACCTTGCCAAAGGGCTGCCGATCGAGCTGCCGAAAAATTACTATCCGGACGACGATCCCGAACGCCGTCCCCAGCTTTTGTGGCGGGCGCACGCCAATACGCTCTATACGAATTGGCTGAACTATTACGTTTATCAGGTAACGCCTTACGCATGGTAACGGAAATATCGAAAAAAGGGAAAAGGAGCACATACCCATATGAATATGGAATTCAAAAGAAAATTACCGATCCCGATGGAGATCAAGGAGCAGTTCCCGATGGGGGAGGCGCTGCGGGCGGTCAAGGCGGAGCGCGACCGGCAGATCCGGCAGGTCATTACCGGCGAATCCGACCGGTTCCTCGTCATAATCGGACCCTGCTCGGCGGACAACGAGGAGGCTCTGCTGGACTATGTGACGAGGCTTCGCCGCGTACAGGAAAAGGTCGAGGACAAGCTGATCCTGATCCCCCGCATCTACACCAACAAGCCGCGGACCACGGGAGAGGGCTATAAGGGGCTTCTGCACCAGCCCGACCCCAACAAGACGCCCGATATGCTGCAGGGGCTGATCGCCATCCGCCGGATGCACATCCGCGCGATCGCGGAGACCGGGCTGACCGCCGCGGACGAGATGCTCTATCCGGAAAATTACCGCTATATCGACGACCTGCTTTCCTATGTGGCGGTGGGCGCGCGTTCCGTGGAGGATCAGCAGCACCGAATGACGGTCAGCGGCATGGACGTTCCGGCGGGCATGAAGAACCCCACGAGCGGCGACCTGTCCGTGATGATGAACTCGGTGGTGGCGGCGCAGGCGAGCCATAGCTTTATCTATCGGGGCTGGGAGGTGGAGACGCACGGCAACGAGCTGGCGCATACGATCCTGCGCGGAGCGGTCAACAAGCGGGGCGCGTGCCTGCCGAACTATCATTACGAGGATCTGATCCTGCTGCACGAGCTGTACCAGAAGCGGAATTATAAAAATCCGGCGTGCATCGTCGATACGAATCACTCCAATTCCAATAAGAAGTTTGAGGAACAGATCCGGATCGCAAAAGAGGTGCTGCACAGCCGTCGGCATTCTGCGGACATTCATAAGCTCGTAAAGGGGCTGATGATCGAAAGCTACCTTGTGGAGGGCAGTCAGAAGATCGGAGACGGCGTTTACGGGAAGTCGATCACCGACCCCTGCCTTGGCTGGGAGGATTCGGAGCGGCTGATCTACACGATCGCCGAATCCTGCTGAGCGGCGTGCCGAAGCAAGAATCGAACGGGAGAGGGAGACTATGGACAACAAGGAATATTCCACCGCCACGCTTCTGCGGCGTTTCTTTCCGTATTATCGGCGGCACGGCAAGGTCATGGCGCTCGACCTGTTCTGTTCAGCGCTGACGACGCTGTGCGAGCTTGTGCTTCCGATGATCCTGCGGAAAATCACCAACACCGCCATGAACGATCTGGCGTCGCTGACCGTTTCGTTTGTGGGCAAGGCGGCGCTTTTGTATCTGGCGCTGCGCGTGATCGACTGCTTTGCCAACTATTACCGCGCCTACGAGGGGCATGTGATGGGCGTGGAGATGGAGACCGATATGCGCCGGGACGCCTACGCGCATTTGCAGCGGCTTTCGACGAGCTTTTATAACAACACGAAGGTCGGGCAGATCATGGGGCGCATTACGAACGATCTGTTCGACGTGACCGAGTTCGCCCATCATTGCCCGGAGGAATTTTTCGTGGCGGCGATCAAGATCGTGGTTTCGTTTGCGATCCTTGCGACCATCAACGTGCCCCTGACGCTGATGATCTTTGCGGTCGTGCCCGTGATGGTCTTTGTCTGCGTCAAGCTGAACCGGAAAAACCGGAAGGCGTTCGCCGCGCAGCGCGTGCAGATCGGCGAGCTGAACGCCAATATCGAGGACAGTCTGCTGGGCAATAAGGTCGTAAAGGCGTTTGCCAACGAGCCTTTGGAAATTGCAAAATTCGGGGAAGGAAACGAAAAGTTTCATCAGATCAAACGAAAGACCTACCGATATATGGCGGCGTTTCAGACGAGCGTCATCGCCTTTGACGGGCTGATGTACCTGCTTATCATTCTGGCGGGCGGCGTCTGGGTGACGAAGGGCTATATTACGGCGGGGGATCTGGTCGCCTATACGCTCTATGTCGGCTCCCTGATCACGACCATCCGGCGGATCATTGAGTTTGCCGAGCAGTTCCAGCGGGGCATTACGGGCATCGAACGGTTTTTGCAGATCATGGACGCCGAGATCGAGATCTTCGACGAACCGGACGCGGTGGAAATGCCGAAGCCGGAAGGGAAGATCGAATTTTCCCATGTTTCGTTTGAGTATCCGGACGACCACAACATCGTGTTCCACGATCTGAATCTGACGGTCCGTGCCGGGGAGCATCTGGCGATCGTGGGCCCCTCGGGCGGCGGAAAGACAACGCTGTGCAATCTGATCCCCCGCTTTTTCGACGTGGACGAGGGAAGCATCTCCATCGACGGAAGCGATATTCGGCGCTTTACGCTGCGGAGTCTGCGGCAGCAGATCGGCATCGTTCAGCAGGACGTTTACCTGTTTTCGGGAACGGTCATGGAAAACATTCTCTACGGTCGTCCGGGCGCCACGCGGGAGGAAGCGATCGAGGCGGCGAAAAAAGCCGGCGCGCACGAGTTTATCACCCGTCTGCGGGAGGGCTATGACAGCTATGTGGGCGAGCGGGGCGTGAAGCTCTCCGGCGGACAGAAGCAGCGGATCAGCATTGCGCGGGTATTCCTGAAGGACCCGCCGATCCTTTTGCTGGACGAGGCGACCTCGGCGCTCGACAACGAGAGCGAATTTGTGGTCGCAAAGGCGCTTTCGGCGCTGAGCCGGGGAAGAACGAGCATTACGATCGCGCACCGGCTTTCGACCATTCAGAACGCCGACCGGATCTTGGTCCTGCGCGAGGACGGGATCGCCGAGGAGGGAACGCACCAAAGCCTGATGGCGCAGAAGGGAATGTATTACGACTACTATACGATGTCGGAAAGAATGCAGAACGGATAAAAAACAGTATATAAGGAGGTTATTATGGCAATCACAACCGGAACAACAAGCGTGGAAATGCGGCGCTGGGTAAACGGCGCGCAGGTAACGGACACGGAGGAGCTGCGGCTGTTCCGTCTGGACAACGAGGAGATCACCTATGCGATGGCGGTCACCGAGGAGGGCTATTTGCTGCATGTGTATTACGGCGCGCGCTGCGGCGAGGACGACCTGTCCTATCTGCTGCGGCTGTCGGATTCTCCGTACACGCCGAGAGTCCTCAACCGGGAGCGGGCGACCTTTATGGACTCGCGTTCGTTTGAATTTCCGTGCCACGGCATCGGCGATTACCGCGAGCCCTGCTTTATGATTTTGGACGAGGACGGCATGTCCGCCTGCGATCTGCGCTTTGTCGGAAGCCGTGTCGAAAAGGGCAAGCCGGCGCTGCGGCAAAAGGGCGTAAGCTGTCTGCCCGCCACGTTTGCGGGAGAGGGCGAGGCGGACACGCTGGTTATGATCTTGGAGGACGCCCACGCGGGTCTGACCGTGGAGCTGACCTATACGATCTTTGCCAAGCTGAACGTCGTTACGCGCTCCGCGAAGGTCGTCAACCACGGCGAGGCGGACGTGCGGCTCCAGCGGGTGCTTTCCGCCTGCGTGGATTTTGAGAGCAGCGCTTACGATATGATCACGCTGAACGGCAGCTGGGCAAGAGAACGGATCGTGGAACGCGCGCCGCTGCACCACGGCAAGCAGTCGGTGGACAGCGTCAAGGGCGAATCCTCCCACCAGAGCAACCCGTTCGTGGCGCTCGTTTCTCACAACGCCGACGAGGAGACCGGAGAGGCGTACGGCTTCAACCTTGTATACAGCGGAAACTTCTTCGCGCAGGCGGAGGTGACGCAGCATAAGCATACGCGCTTCGTTATGGGCATCCATCCCTTCGACTTTTCTTGGCTGCTGCGCACCGAGGAGGAGTTTACGGCGCCGGAGGTCGTTATGGTATATTCCAAGCACGGCATCGGGGAGATGTCGCGGACGTTCCACGATCTGTACCGCGGTCATCTGATCCGGGGCGAGTGGAAGGACAAGAAGCGGCCGGTGCTGATCAACAACTGGGAGGCGACCTATTTCCAATTCGACACCGAGAAGCTGATCGCCATTGCAAAGCAGGCGGCGGAGCTGGGCGTGGAAATGCTCGTGATGGACGACGGCTGGTTCGGTCACCGCGATTCGGACAATTCCTCTCTCGGCGACTGGTTCGTTTATGAGGACAAGCTGAAAGGCGGTCTGCCGTATCTCGTGAACGAAGTCAATAAGCTCGGCATGAAGTTCGGCATCTGGTTCGAGCCGGAGATGATCTCGCCGGACAGCAAGCTCTATGCGGAGCATCCGGAATGGGCGATCCAGATCATCGGACGCGAGCTGACCCAGAGCCGGGAGCAGTATGTGCTCGACTACTCGAACGCCGAGGTGCGCGACTATGTTTACGGCATGATGCGAAAGATCTTGGATTCGGCGAACATTGAATACATAAAGTGGGATATGAATCGCCAGCTCACCGAGGTGGGCTCGACCTCGCTTCCGAGAAAGCGGCAGCGGGAGCTGTGGCACCGGTATGTGCTCGGCGTTTACGACCTGATGAACCGTCTGACGACCGATTACCCGCACCTGCTGCTGGAAAACTGCTCCGGCGGCGGCGCCCGCTTCGACCCGGCGATGCTGTATTTCTCGCCCCAGATCTGGACGTCCGACGACACGGACGCGATTGAACGGCTGAAAATCCAATACGGAACGAGCCTTTGCTATCCGGCCTCCGCCATGGGCGCGCACGTTTCGGACTGCCCCAACCACACGGTCGGCAGAACGACCCCGTTTGCGACCCGCGGCGACGTGGCTCTGGTGGGGACGTTTGGCTACGAGCTGGACGTGACCCGCATTCCGCAGGCGGATCGTGACGCGATCCCGGGACAGATCGCGAAGTTCCATCGCTTCAATCCGCTTGTGCGCACGGGAGACCAGTACCGGCTCGGCAATCTGTTTGCGGACGGCGGCTACGACGCGTGGATGTTCGTTGCAAAGGATAAGTCCGAGGCGCTCTTTACGTTTGTTCAGGTGCTGGGACGGCCGAATTATCCAAGCCGGAACATCAAGCTTCGCGGACTTGCGCCCGAAAAGCGGTACCGGATCGAGGAAACCGGACAGACCGCAAGCGGGCGGACGCTTATGGAGGCGGGCATTCTGGTGAACGTCTACGGCGACTTTACAAGTCAGACGCTGTATCTGCAAGAGGTGACCGGAGAATAGCGGAACGATGGAACCGATCAAGCCTTATAAAAAAGATTTTTCATATTCCTATGCGCTGGGGGCGTTTCCGACCTATGAGCTGCTTCGCAAATGCCCCGAACAGGCGCTGGGAGTTTATATTCATTCCGCCTATACTGAACGGGAGGAGCTTGCGGCGCTCTGCCAAGAGCTCCGCGTTCCGGTTTTGTCGGGGGACAAGACGATCGCCCGGGTCAGCGACAAGGAAAACGTGTTCGTCGTGGGCGTCTTTCGGAAGTACGAACGCAGGCTTGTCCACGGAGCGCCCCATCTGATGCTCGTCAATCCGAGCAATATGGGCAATCTGGGAACGATCCTGCGCACCTGCTTGGCAATGGGCATTCATGACGCGGCGCTCATTCGTCCCGCCGTGGACGCGTTTCATCCGAAGGCGGTGCGGGCCTCGATGGGCGCACTGTTTTCCGTGCGCGTGCAGTATTTCGACTCGTTTGCGGACTATGCCGCGGAATATGCGGAGGACTGCGGCGCTGCGGGCGGCGATAAGCGGCGGATGTTTCCGTTCATGCTGACCGGAAAAACACAGCTTACGGCGGAGGAGTGCCCGAAGCCGGAGTGCTATACGCTGATCTTCGGCAACGAAGCGGCGGGTCTGCCGGAGGAGTACGCGGCGTACGGAGAGAGTCTTCTGATCCCGCAGTCGGACGAGGTGGATTCGCTGAATCTGACGATCGCGGTGGGGATCGGGACGTATTTGTTTGCCGGGCGGGGCGGAAACGGAAAAAAAACGGAAAAAGATCGGAAAAGTTCTTGACATTTCCTTTCTTTGTGCGTATACTGACCGAGGTGTCAAGAAAAAAGCTTTACACGCAAGAGGGAAAGATTTGCTTCATTATTGAGGGGATATGGACGCGCAGACGCATTACAGTTCGAAAAAGTCGGATACGGAGGAGTGGCTCCAGGAGGCCGTAACGCTCTCTCTGTACTATGATTTTTACGGCGAGCTTCTGAATCCCCGGCACCGGCAGATCTTTGAGGACTATATCTTAAACGATTTCTCCTTGGGGGAGATCTCCGACGAAACGGGGCTCAGCCGTCAGGGAGTATACGATATCGTAAAGCGTTCCAGCCGGAAGCTTCACGAATATGAGGAAAAGCTGCATTTGGTCGCGCGGTTTCAATCGACCCGCGCACAGGTGACGGCGATCCGCGACGCGGCGGACCGGCTTTTGGAGTCGGAGGCGGCGGGAGAGGTTCGGAAGCTGGCGGACCGGATCCGGGAAGCTTCGGAGCAGGTTTTGAAGGAGTTATAGCAAGCGTATGGCATTTGAAAGCTTATCGGAAAAATTACAGAACGTATTTAAGAATCTCCGGGGCAAGGGACGTCTGACCGAGGCGGACGTGAAGGCGGCGCTGCGCGAGGTCAAGCTTGCGCTGCTGGAGGCGGACGTCAATTTCAAGGTCGTAAAGCAGTTCGTTTCCGCCGTGCAGGAGCGCGCGATCGGGCAGGACGTCCTTTCGAGTCTGACGCCGGGACAGATGGTCATTAAGATCGTCAACGAGGAAATGACGCGTCTGATGGGAGCCGAGACCACCGAGGTCACGTTTGTAAGCGGGATCACCGTCGTGATGATGTGCGGCTTGCAGGGCGCGGGAAAAACGACGATGTCCGCAAAGCTGGCGGGCAAGTGGAAGGCTTCCGGAAGAAGGCCGCTTTTGGTCGCCTGCGATATTTACCGCCCGGCGGCGATCGAGCAGTTGAAGGTGAACGGAGAAAAGCAGGGCGTTCCGGTCTTTGCGATGGGAACCGGACACAGTCCCGTGAATATTGCGAAGGCGGCGCTGGAGCATGCGAAAAAGGAAGGCTATAACGTCGTCATTCTCGATACGGCGGGGCGTTTGCAGATCGACGAGGCGCTGATGAAGGAGCTTCAGGACATTAAGGACGCCGTCGAGGTGCACAATACGATCCTGACGGTGGATTCCATGACCGGTCAGGACGTGCTGAACGTGGCGACGACCTTTGACGAAAAGATCGGAATTACCGGCGTGATCCTTACGAAGCTGGACAGCGATACCCGCGGCGGCGCGGCTCTGTCCATCCGTGCGGTGACCGGAAAGCCGATCCTCTATGTGGGCACGGGAGAAAAGCTGTCGGATCTGGAGCAGTTCTACCCCGACCGTATGGCGTCCCGCATCCTCGGCATGGGCGACGTGCTGACCCTGATCGAAAAGGTGCAGGCGGAGGTTGACGAGGAAAAAGCCCGCGAGATGGAGAAAAAGCTCCGCAAAGCGGAATTCGATTTCAACGATTTTTACGATCAGATCCAGCAGATGAAAAAGATGGGCGGCATTCAGAGCATTCTGGGCATGATGCCCGGCATGGGCAGCCAGCTCAAGGATGTGGAGATCGACGACAACGCGTTCAAGCCTACGGAGGCGATGATCTGTTCCATGACCAAGCAGGAGCGTATGCATCCGGAGATCATTACGCCGCCGAGAAAGCGCCGCATTGCCGCAGGCGCGGGCGTGGACATTGCGGACGTCAACCGGCTGATGAAGCAGTTTGAACAGTCCCAGAAGATGATGAAGCAGATGTCCGGCATGATGGGCGGCAAGGGCAAGCGCCGCGGAGGCTTCAAGCTTCCGTTTGGACTTTGATATATCACAGTGCGAGCTGATGGATATATACGAAGCGCAACGCTTCGATTGGTAGGAAATGGACAGGGTTAAGGAGGTGAAATAAAATGGCAGTAAAGATTCGTTTGAGAAGAATGGGCCAGAAAAAGGCTCCGTTTTACAGAGTTATCGTAGCAGACGAGAGAGCACCCAGAGACGGAAGATTTATCGAGGAAATCGGTATTTACGATCCGACGAAGGAGCCTACCGTATTTAAGGTAGACGAGGAAGCGGCAAAGAAGTGGCTCGCTACCGGTGCGCAGCCTACGGAAACCGTTGCCAGATTATTTAAGCAGGCTGGAATCGAGAAGTAATCGGAGGTGAAGGCATGAAAGAGTTAGTTGAAATTATCGCTAAATCACTGGTTACGCATCCCGACCAGGTTGTTGTTACTGAGACGGAAAACGAGAACACCGTAGTTATCGAGCTGCGGGTGGCGCCCGACGACATGGGCAAGATTATCGGAAAACAGGGACGGATCGCAAAGGCGCTCCGAACCATCGTAAAGGTTGCGGCAACCAAAACGGAAAAGAAGGTTGCCGTAGACATCTTACAGTAACATGCAAGGGGGCTGTTGGGTCGCATCTGCGATGAACAGCCTTTTTTCAACCTAATTTGAAACAGATAGTAAATGAGGTTTTTGGAAATGTTAAAGACACTGGGAAAACAAGTGAAGGAGTTTCGCAGGGCGTCGATCCTGACGCCGCTCTTTATGGTTTTGGAAGTGATCATGGAAACGCTGATTCCGCTGCTGATGGCTTCCATTATCGACCGGGGCGTGCAGGAGGGCGATATGAAGCATATCGTGCTTATGGGCGTCGGTATGATCGGCCTTGCGCTTGTGGGTCTCTTTGCCGGGATCATGGGAGGGGTTTACGGCTCACGGGCGTCTACAGGCTTCGCAAGAAATTTACGGGAAGCGATGTATAATAATATACAGACCTTCTCTTTTTCAAATATCGACAAATTCTCCACGGCAGGTTTGGTCACACGGCTGACGACGGACGTCAGCAATATACAAAACGCGTATCAGATGCTTCTGCGGATGTGCTTCCGCGCGCCGGCGAGTCTGCTGTTCGCCATGATCATGGCGTTTACGATCAGTCCTCGGCTGACAAGCGTTTACTTGATCGCGGTCGTTGTGCTGGGGGCGATTCTGGCGCTGATCATTTTCTTTGCGACCCGTTATTTTACGCAGGTATTTCAGAAGTACGACGACATGAACGCGAGCGTGCAGGAAAATGTTTCCGCGATCCGCGTGGTAAAGGCGTATGTGCGGGAAAAGCACGAAAAGGATAAGTTCGGCAGGGCGAGCAAGAACATTTACAATATGTTCGTCAAAGCCGAAAAGATCATTGCCCTGAACAATCCGGTTATGCAGTTTACCGTTTACGGCTGTATTCTGGCGATCAGCTGGATCGGCGCGCACATGATCATCAGCGAAACGCTGACCACCGGCGCGCTGATGAGCCTGCTGACCTACTGCATGAACATATTGATGAGTCTGATGATGCTTTCAATGATCTTCGTTATGATGTCCATGAGCACCGCCAGCATGCGGCGTGTGGCGGAGGTGCTGGAGGAGCGGGCGGACATTGTCAATCCGGAGCAGCCTCTGACCGAGGTGCCGGACGGCAGCATCGTATTTTCGGACGTCAGCTTCCGTTACCAGAAAGCGTCGGAGAACACTTCTGCCGAGGAGGTGCATCCGGTGCTGGAGCATATCAATCTGAACATTCGAAGCGGGGAGACGATCGGCATTATCGGCGGAACCGGAAGCTCCAAGTCGAGCTTGGTCAACCTGATCAGCCGCCTCTACGACGTGACCGAGGGCGAGGTTTTGGTTGGCGGGAACAACGTTAAGTGCTATGATCTGGAGACGCTGCGGAATCAGGTGGCGGTGGTGCTTCAGAAAAACGTGCTGTTCCGCGGCACGATCTACGACAACCTGCGCTGGGGCGATCCGGACGCCACCGAGGAGGAGTGTCAGCGGGCCTGCCGGCTTGCCTGCGCGGACGACTTTATCCGTTCGTTCCCGGAGGGCTATAATACGATGATCGAGCAGGGCGGTACGAACGTATCGGGCGGACAGCGGCAGCGGCTCTGCATTGCGCGGGCGCTTCTGAAAAAACCGAAGATCCTGATCCTTGACGACAGCACCAGCGCCGTCGATACGGCGACCGACGCCAAGATCCGTCAGGCGCTGCGGGAGGAGATCCCGGGAACGACGAAGCTCATCATTGCGCAGCGGATCAACAGCGTTTCGCATGCCGACCGGATCCTTGTTCTGGACAACGGACGGATCGACGGGATCGGCACCCATGACGAGCTGCTGGAAAACAACGCCATTTACCGCGACGTTTACGAATCGCAGACGAGCGGCAGCGGCGATTTTGATCAGACGGGAGGTGAGCTGTAATGGCGGAAGAACAGGCAAAGGTCGTAAAAGGACCGATGGGAAGGGGCATGCGCGGACCGAAGCCCAAGGTGGAAAATCCCGGCAGGCTGTTTCTGCGGCTGATCCGCTACATCGGAAAAACCTATAAATTTCACTGCATCGTCGTCTTTCTCTGCATTATTGTCAGCACCCTTTCCAATGTGCAGGGTACGCTGTTTATGAAAGAACTGATCGACGAATATATCGAGCCGATGATCGGTCACGAGCATCCGGATTATTCGAATCTGCTGCACGCGATTCTGCGGGTCGGCGCTTTTTATCTCTGCGGGATCGGCGCGGCGTATCTGCAGTCGCTGCTGATGGTCTATGTGACGCAGGGAACGCTGATGCGGCTTCGGAACGACATGTTCAATCATATGGAAGGTCTGCCGATCCGGTATTTCGACTCGCATTCGCACGGTGATATTATGTCGCTGTATACGAACGATATCGACACGCTGCGGCAGATGATCAGTCAGAGCATTCCGCAGATCGTCAGCAGTGTTTTTACCGTGATCTCGGTGCTGATCAGCATGATTATGCTGAATATCCCGCTGACGCTTCTGACGCTGGTGATGGTGGCGGTCATGCTCAAGGCGAGCGGCGCGGTGGCATCCCGAAGCGGACGCTACTTTGTGGCGCAGCAGCGCGATCTCGGCGAGGTCAACGGCTATATCGAGGAAATGATGCAGGGGCAGAAGGTGGTGAAGGTATTCAGCCACGAGGATATCAGCAAGGCGGAATTTAAGGAACTGAACGACCGGCTCTTTGAAAGCGCCGACAGCGCCAACCGGTTCGCCAACCTGCTTGGCCCGGTCAACTCCCAGCTCGGCAATCTGAGCTATGTGCTGTGCGCCATCTGCGGCGGCGTGCTTGCGACCAACGGGATCGGCGGGTTCACGCTCGGCGGTTTGGCAAGCTTCCTGACGTTCAACAAGAGCTTCAGCATGCCGATCAATCAGGTGAGCCAGCAGATGAACTCGATCGTTATGGCGCTGGCGGGGGCGGAGCGGATCTTCCGGCTGCTTGACGAAAAGCCGGAGACCGACAACGGCTATGTGACGCTCGTGAATGCCAAGGAGGAAAACGGGCAGTTTACGGAGACGGCGGAGCGCACCGGAAAATGGGCGTGGAAGCATACGCATCAGGCGGACGGCTCCGTGACCTATGTGGAACTCAAGGGCGACGTTGTGTTCGACGACGTGGACTTCGGTTATGTGGAGGATAAGATCGTTCTGCACAACATCAAGCTGTACGCTACGCCGGGACAGAAGATCGCCTTTGTCGGCTCCACCGGAGCCGGAAAGACGACGATCACCAACCTGATCAACCGGTTTTACGACATTCAGGACGGAAAGATCCGCTACGACGGGATCAACATCAACAAGATCAAGAAGGACGATCTCAGACGCTCGCTGGGAATGGTTCTGCAGGATACGCACCTGTTTACCGGAACGGTTCGGGAGAACATTCGGTACGGACGTTTGGAGGCGAGCGACGAGGACGTTGTGGCGGCTGCAAAGCTTGCCAATGCGGACGGCTTTATCCGACGTCTGCCCGACGGCTACGACACGATGCTGACCGGAGACGGCGCGAACCTGAGTCAGGGACAGCGGCAGCTGCTGGCGATCGCCAGAGCCGCGATCGCGAATCCGCCGGTGCTGATCCTCGACGAGGCCACCAGCTCAATCGACACGCGAACCGAGAAGATCGTGCAGGAGGGCATGGATAAGCTGATGCAGGGCAGAACCACGTTTGTGATCGCCCACCGGCTCTCCACGGTCAAGAACAGCGACTGCATTATGGTTCTGGAGCAGGGGCGCATCATCGAACGAGGAAGACACGAGGAGCTGCTTGCGGAGGAAGGACGTTATTATCAGCTGTATACCGGCAATCAGGCGCGGAAGGGAGCATAGATTGAAAAATCACACCGATGTGCTGATTTTTCAATCGGCTATTTGTTTCTGAGCGAAAGCAAATAGCTCTGATTGCAGAAGAAAAATCGCCTTCGCGAATTTCTCTTCGCATCTTCGCGACAAGGTCGCTCAGAAATGAGGATTAAATGGAACGGTTTTTGCGGGTCGGCGTATTTGCGAATACGCACGGCGTTCACGGAGAGATCAAGCTGTTTCCGACAACCGACGACGTGGGGCGCTTCGTAAAGGGGCTGCCCCTCTGGCTGGAAACAAAGCAGGGACGGAAGGAATTTGTCGTCGCGGGTGTGAAATACTTCAAAAACATGGTGATCCTTCGCTTTGAGGGCGTGACGAACATCAACGAGATCGAGCCGTACAAGGGCTGCGACGTTTTGGTCGATCGGGAGCATGCCGTGCCGCTTGCGGAGGACGAGTATTTCATCTGCGACGTGCTTGGCGCCGAGGTGGTGACCGAAGAGGGCGAGGCGCTGGGGACTCTGCGCGACGTGATGCAGACCGGAGCGAACGACGTCTATGTGATCGCACTGAAAAACGGAGGGGAAGCGCTGTTCCCGGTCATTCCGGATTGTGTGAAGGACGTGGACGTGGAGCGGAGAAGGATCACCGTGCATGTGATGCCCGGATTGCTGTAAGCGCTTTGGAGATGAGGTGAACCGTGAAATTTTACGTTATGACGCTGTTTCCGGAAATGATCACCGGAGGGCTTTCCTACAGTATTTTGGGGCGTGCCATAAAGTCCGGGATCGTTTCCGTGGAAGCGGTCAACATTCGGGATTTTACCGAGGATAAGCATAAGCATGTGGACGACTATCCGTACGGCGGCGGCGCCGGGATGGTCATGTCCTGCGAGCCCATCGAAAGAACCTATCGGCATCTCTGCGAAAAGCGCCGGCTGCGCTCCCGACCGAGAGTGATCTACCTGACGCCGCAGGGAAGGGTATTCGACCAGACGATGGCAAAGGAGTTTGCGCAGGAAGAAGACCTGTTCTTTCTCTGCGGGCATTACGAGGGGGTTGACGAGCGCGTGCTGGATGCCATCGTGACCGACCGCGTTTCCATCGGGGACTATGTGCTTTCCGGCGGCGAGCTGGCGTCCATGGTCATGATCGACGCGATCGCCCGCATGGTGCCGGGAGTGCTGACGAACGAGGAGAGCGGCAGCACCGAAAGCTTTGAGGGGAACCTTTTGGAATATCCCCAGTATACCCGCCCGGAGGTGTGGCAGGGGCAGCGCGTGCCGGAGGTCCTGCTGAGCGGTCACCACGCCAAGATCGAGGAGTGGCGGCGGCAGCAGTCGATCCTGCGGACGTGGGAGACCCGACCCGAACTGCTGGACGGGGCGGAGCTGAGTAAGAAGGAACGGAAGTTTTTGGAGGAGATCAAAAAGAACTCCGGAGCGGAGATGTGAAGCTAGCAGAGAAACGGTTGTCTGCCGAAGGGCGGGCAGCCGTTTTCTTTTATGCCCTAAAGTAATTGACAAACATATTCCAAGGATGTACAATCAATAAAAACGAAAGGATAAGTTAAAAGATATGAAGGCAAAAAGAGTTTTGATTGTCCTTGGATTTGCTTCGCTTTATGTTTTGGGCTCTGTTGCGGGGGCGATGGGACGCGGAGGCTTCTGCGATAAGACGGCGGAGGAGCTGAAATTTGTTTACAAGAATACATGGGGGGATGATTCTTTTAGAGAAAGAAGAGAATTGAAAGTGTATCTTGAGACATCGATGCAATCTTGCACCATGACATGTTATTATGATGACAATATTAAAACGGATTATGATGCAGTCGCAATCGTTAACTGCGATGTGGCACCCGGTTTTCTTACGTCTGGACTGGTTTGGAACAGTGAGGGGGCATCGTCAGCCTATACCGCAAATACCAAAGCGGGGCAGACCTCGAATAAGAAAAAGGTGGAGCATACCGGCATAGCTACAAGGTGGAGATTGTTTATCGGAGAGGACAAGTAACACGAAATGGAAGAACAAAAAAAAACAAAAAAGCTATGGAAGGTTCTGCTTGTCCTTTTTTGCTTAGCGCTTTGCTGGCTCCTTTTTGTGCTGATCTATCGGAAAGTCCGGTTTCAGCCGATACTGGACGCGGTAAACGGAGATTCCATAAAGACGGAAAACGGAGATTATGTCTGTGGGGCATGGCAGCAGGACTTTCCAAGTCTTGGCGGGAATTTGTATGTAAATCATTACATTGCTGTCAATGGGCTTACTAATGAAACCTTGAATTATGATTACTGCGACGCAGACCTTTCCCCCAAGCTGTTCGGCGGCTTCGAAATTGACGTTCACCTTTGCTACGGCTATGAAAAAGAGGACGGGACGATCGACATTCGCCGCTGTTCGATGCAGCTTGACGAGGAAATGAACTACTTGGGCGGGGAATACGGCAGCGCCGAGCTGTATGAGCAGTATTTCGCCGAGGTGCAGGAGGTTTACCGGGTGATCGCGGACGTCTGGGGCATCGTTACGGTAAAGGAGTCCCTTGATTAAGCAAAAAGAAAAAGGGAAAAGGGGGAAAAGCGATGCGGGTAACGAAATATCTCTGCTTCTGCTTTCTGGTTATTTGCACCTGCGTTCTTTCCGGCGAGTGCTATCCGACGCATTACTTCCGCTTGGACACCATGGGCTATGAGATCCTCCTGCAGGAGCCGACGGAGGCAGAGCTGGCGGAGCTGCTTGTCTATCACGGGCAGGGAGGAGTGCATTGCTACATAGAGGAATCGGGCGCGTACTACTGTGACGAGGTGACGGAAGAGGCGCTCCGGAAAAGCTGTCAGCTTGTGGAAGGAACCGTAACGAGTTTGTTTCACGGTTCCGTTACCGTTTCCTTTCACCCGTTGGAGGATTACGAATGGAAGGCGGCGCAGCGCCTGTACGTTGGGATCTATTGTCCGGACAAGGACTCCCGGACGCTGGCGGAGCTGTATCAAAAATACGGCTTTTCCGGTGAGGGTAAGCCTGCGTATTTTGGAGAGAGCGGCGCAAAGGTCTTTTTATTTTCCCTGCTTGCCGCGGGGTTGATGCTTCTGCTGAGCTATTACGAATGCCTGCTTTCGGGAAAGCAGATCCTTGTTTCGGTCATGCTGGGACACCGGATGCGGGATCTGATCCTGCGGCGCATTTTCTCCGACACGGCGGGGTATCTGCTCGCAGCGGCGCTGATCTGCGGAATTATGAGCCGGATCACCTACATCGGCTTTGTGCGAAAGGCGACCTTGGGGGTGCTGCTTGGCTTTCTGCTCGGCAATTCCCTTCTGCAATGCCTGTTCCTTCGCCTGAAAACAAAGCAGGTGCTCGGTTCGGTGGTAAGCGATCAAAGGAACCTGAGGCTGAACCGCTTCCTTTATGTGTGCGTGCTGGTCGGAGCGGTTTTCCTGTTTCGGGCAGGGCTTCGGGAACTTCGGGAATACCGCGCGCAGGAACGGGACTATACCTTTTGGGAAAGCAAGCAGGACGCCTTGACGGTGCGCCAGATCGACGTCTGGGAGCATCCGGAGATTATGGACCGGCAGTATCAGGCGCTGCTGTATGCGGAAATTTCCAAAGAGCATGAGGTTTTGGAGCTGGCTTACGGAGGAAATTATGCCGGAGATCCCTCGGAGGAGGAACGGCAGGTAAAGATGAACCGGGCGGCGGCCGCATATCTGAAGGAGTGGATCGGGGAGCTTGCCGACGTCTCCTTTGACAAAAACTACTATGTGATCGTTCCGGAGGGGGAGGAGATCACGGAGCAGCGGATGGAGCAGTGGAAACAGGAGCTCTACGAAGGCTGTACCGAGCGGGAGGAGCCCTGCGTTTTGACCTATTCCGGAAACTGCCGCGTTCCGGCGATCGAATCGGGAGGAATTTTTCATACGGTGGAGCAGCCGATCGTTTTGCTGACGATGTATGAGGAGCCGATTCGGGACGCGCAGAACGCGCCGTTTGGCTATATTCGTCTGGATTGCTGTCTGCTCGATCTTACGGAGACGGAGCTGAGTGTGTATGCGGCGGCGCATGGGCTGGAGATCCGGGCGATATCTCCGTGGAAGCTGATCTCGGAGCAGGCGGCACAGAACCGGCTTTTGGTGCAGAGCTGTTTGGTCACCGGGGCGTTTTTCGTGTTTGCGATCGCGGTTCTGCTGATCGCCATCGTTCGTATGACGTATCTGGTGGAGGGCAAGGAGCTTTGCCTGAAAAAAATCCACGGAGCCTCGCTGTGTTCGTGCTTCGGAGAGCTGCTCGGCATGGTGCTGAAGGATTCGGCGGCGGCTTTTCTGCTTGCCGTCTGCCTGCGTCACCGGAACGCCTCCGACGCGCTTCTGGCGTTGGGCTGTACGGCGGTTCTGTGTCTTGCTTCCGTTGTGCTGGTGCTTGGAATAGGAGGTCTGCTGATGCGAAGAAACGCGGTAAAGATCCTGAAAGGAGGCGCGCTGTGATCCGTCTGCAAAATCTGAAAAAACAGTTTGGGGAGCGCGTGCTGTTCGAGCATGTGGATCTGACGGTGGAGGACGGGGAATTCCTTGTCATTACCGGAGAAAGCGGCTGCGGCAAGTCTACGCTCCTGAATATGATCGGGGGCTTGGAGCCCGCCACCGAGGGGAGTATTTTTGTGGATTCCTACGAGGTGACAAAAAAGGGCGCGGGCGTCGCGTATTATCGTCGGATCGTCGGCTTTCTGTTTCAAAATTTTGCCTTGGTGGAAAACAAAACGGTGCGGCAGAATTTGGAGCTGATTCCGAAATCGGCAAGGAGCGGCAGCAGCATTGCGGAGGTCTTGGAGCAGGTGGATCTTGCGGGAACGGAAAACGAAAAGGTGTACCGGCTTTCCGGCGGGGAGCAGCAGCGGCTGGCGCTGGCGCGGCTGATGTATAAGCGCTGCTCGTTGATCTTGGCGGACGAGCCCACCGCCTCGCTGGACGCCGAAAACGCCCGGAGGGTGATGGAACTGCTGCGGAAGCTGAACGAAACGGGCAAGACGGTTCTGGTCGTGACGCACAATCCGGAATACCAAACGCTTTCTTCCCGCCGGCTGAAGCTTTTTCCCGAAAAAAGTCCTTGCAATCAGGCTTGCCCTATGGTATAATTTGACTCCGTGAGACGCGGTGTTCCTCTGTGCCGAGGGCAGTATGAATGCCGAAAACAGATTTTATAGGAGGTCCGATTTTATGGCAAACATGGATTACATTGCAAAGCTTGAGAAGGAACAGCTCAGAGAGGTGAATTCCTTCAACGTAGGCGACACCGTTCGCGTACTGGCAAAGGTAAAGGAAGGAAACCGCGAGAGAACGCAGGCGTTTGAAGGCGTTTGCATCAAGAGACAGAACGGCGGCGTTCAGGAAACCTTTACGGTTCGGAAAAATTCCAACGGCTGCGGCGTGGAAAAGACTTGGCCGCTGCACTCGCCGGTCATCGAAAGCATTACCGTGGTACGCCGCGGTAAGGTTCGCAGAGCAAAGCTCAATTACCTGCGCGACAGAGTCGGCAAGGCTGCAAAGGTTAAGGAACTGGTTAAGTAAGATTCTTGAGAGGCTGTGCAAACAGCCTCTTTTTACTCTCTTCTGACGGAGGTCGCGATGGCAGGACGATACGACTATACACATGCGGAACGCAAGGAAAAGATCCTGCACTTTTTTGGGCAGCTCCTTTTTTGGGGCGCCTCTCTGACCGCGGTCGTTTTTGTCGCATGGGCGCTCGTGCATTTCTCGCTTGAGAAAACGAATGTGGCGGACGCCTCGATGGAACCCACGCTTTCGGTCGGGGACGAGATCCTGATCAATACGCTGACGTATCGGCTGCGCAGTCCCCGGCGTTTTGAGGTCATTGTTTTTGAGCAGGGCGACGCGGAGCACAGCTTTTACAACATCAAGCGCGTGATCGGTCTGCCCGGCGAGCGCGTGCAGATCCGCGACGGGAAGGTATATATCGACGGCGAGGAGCTGGAGGAGCTTGTGAACGTCGATCCGATGCTGTTGCCCGGACTTGCCAATTACGAGCTGACGCTTGGGGAGGACGAGTATTTCGTCTTGGGCGACGCGCGGAATAATTCCGAGGACAGTCGGTATGCTACCGTCGGAAACGTCAAACGCGAGGATATTGTCGGAAAGGCGTGGATCCGTCTAAACAAATTCGGGTTTGTCAATCAGATGAACCGGAAGGAAGAGTAGGACGAGGCAGGAGGTTACAATGCAGTATCAGTGGTATCCGGGGCATATGGCAAAGGCAAGGCGCCAGATGCAGGAGGATATGAAGCTTATCGACGTTGTGGTGGAGCTGGTGGACGCGCGGATTCCGTATTCCAGCAAAAACCCGGACGTGGACAAAATTGCAAAGGGCAAGTCCCGCGTTCTTTTGCTCAACAAAGCAGACATGGCGGACGCCAAGGCGACCGCGCTGTGGAAGGAGTATTATGAGCAGCGGGGCTTTTATGTCGTAACGATCAATTCGCGCTCGGGCGCAGGCGTAAAGAGCGTTTCCGAGAAGATCGTCGCGGCATGTCAGGAAAAGCTCGAACGCGATCGGAGGAAGGGCATTCAGAACCGCCCGCTCCGCGCGATGATCGTGGGGATCCCCAACGTCGGCAAATCGACCTTTATCAACAGCTTTGCCGGAAAGGCGTGCGCCAAGACCGGGAACAAACCCGGCGTGACCAAGGGAAAGCAGTGGATCCGCCTGAACAAGCAGGTGGAAATGCTCGATACCCCCGGTATTTTGTGGCCCAAATTCGAAGACGAGCGCGTCGGAAAGCGGATCAGCTGGATCGGCTCCATCAACGACGAAATTCTTGTTCCCACGGAGCTGGCGCTCGATCTGATCGCCTATCTGCTGCGGCGCTATCCGGAGGCGCTCCCCGCGCGGTACGGCTACGAGCCGCCGGAGGAAAACACGCCCCTCGGCGTATTTGACGCGATCGCAAAAAAGCGCGGCTGTCTGCGAAAGGGCGGCGAGCTGGATTACGAGCGGGCGGGAAGGATGATCGTCGATGAGATCCGCTCCTGCAAGCTGGGAAATTTGAGCTTTGAGCTGCCGGAGGACGTGGGCGCGGAGGCGGCAAAGCCGTCGGTTTAACAAAGGAGAACAGCGTGAACGACCAGAAGAAAAAAGAAAGTCTTTCGCTTTCGGAGATCAAAACGGCTCTGACGGGCTGCCGGCCGGCGGCGCTTCCCGAACGGATCGCCGCTTTTCGCGCGGATTCGCGGGAGGGCGTTCAAAAGCTCCTGCAGGCGGCGGAAAAGCGTTATGGCGCTTACGAAAAAGAGCTGTCCCGGCTGGAGGAAATGAAAAGCTTTGAGCGTCTGTACCCGGAATGCCGGCGGATCGGCGGGATCGACGAGGTGGGCAGAGGCCCGCTTGCCGGCCCGGTCGTGGCGGCGTGCGTTATTTTGCCGAAGGACTGCGAGATCTTGTATCTGAACGACTCGAAGCAGCTTTCGGAAAAGAAGCGGGAGCAGCTGTACGACGAGATCATGGAAAAGGCGGCTGCCGTGGGCGTGGGCTGCGTGGAGCATACGGTCATTGACGAGATCAATATATTGCAGGCAACCTACGAAGCCATGCGGCAGGCGATCGCCGGGATGGAAATACGCCCCGATCGGCTTTTGGTGGATGCGGTAACGATTCCGGGGATCGACATTCCCCAGCGGGGGATCGTACACGGAGACGCGCGGAGCGTCAGCATCGCCGCGGCGAGCATCGTTGCCAAGGTGACGCGGGACCGGATGATGGCGGAGTTTGACAAGCGGTATCCGGGCTATGATTTTGCTTCGAACAAGGGCTACGGCTCGGCAAAGCATATCGCGGCGCTGAAGGAGCTGGGGCCGTGTCCGATCCACCGAAGGACCTTTATAACAAATTTTATCGAGGTGTGAGCATGTCGGTCGTCACCAGAAACAATCGCTCTGCGGGAAAGGAAAAGGAGGAGCTCGCGGCCTCCTATCTGCAAAAACAGGGCTATCGGATTCGCGAGCGGAATTTCCGAACCCGTTTCGGAGAGATCGATCTGATCGCGGAAAAGGATTCGGCGCTTGTGTTTGTGGAGGTCAAATACCGCAGCTCGGACGCTTACGGCGACCCGCTGGCGGCGGTGGACCTTCGGAAGCAGCGCCGAATTTGCCGTACCGGGCTTGCGTATTATGCGGCGAACGGGTATCGGGAGGAGGTTCCCTGCCGGTTCGACGTGATCGCCGTGTATGGGGACGGACGCGTGGAGCAAACGGAAAATGCGTTTGATTTCTGCTAGAGTCCGGAAACTCCGTTCCCTTACAGAGAAAATAAGAAGGAGGAAGGCGTTTTGATCTTCGGAAAACATATTAACCGCTATTATCGGAAATACGGCTTGGTTCTGTTGCTGGGCGTGGCGGCGCTTGTCTTTGTCGATTATTTTCAGCTCCTCCTTCCGGAATTGTACCGGATCGTCGTCAACGGCATGAACGGAGAGCTTGTGGAGATCGGCGGGGAGCTGGTGCCGTTTACGATGGACGTTTTGCTGGACGAGGTCTGTCTGACTGCCGTGAGGATCCTTGTGGTCATGGTGGCGGGGCGCTTTTTATGGCGCGTCTGTTTTTTTGGAGCCGCCGTCGGCGTGGAGACGAATTTGCGCAATCAGATGTTCGACCACTGCAAGGATCTGTCCAGAGACTATTTTCAGGTAAATAAGGTCGGCAATCTGATGAGTCTGTTTACGAACGATCTGGACACGATGCAGGAATGCTTCGGCGACGGCGTGCTGATGTTCTGCGACGCGCTGTTTCTGGGGCTTCTGGCTTTTGTAAAGATGTGGAAGATGGATCGGCTGCTCACGGGACTGTCGCTGCTGCCGCTTGGGCTTCTGCTGGTCATCGGCACGATCGTCGGCAAGTCCATGACGAAAAAATGGGAGGTTCGGCAGGAGGCGTTTTCGGAGCTTTCGGATTTTGCACAGGAGAATTTTTCCGGGATCGCCGTCATCAAGGCGTTCGTGAAGGAGCTGTCGGAGCTGGCGCACTTTCAAAAGCTGAACGTGAAGAACGAGGAGACGAACGTTGCCTATACGAAGATTTCAACGCTTTTGAACGTACTTATTACGCTGCTTGTGGAATCCGTGATCTGCGTGATTTTGGGCTACGGAAGCTTCTTGGTCTATCGAGGGAGCTTTGACGCGGGGCAGCTGGTGGAATATATCGTATATTTCAGCTCGATCGTCTGGCCGGTCATGGCGGTGGCGATGCTCATTGAAAAGACCTCCCGCGGAAAAGCGTCCTTAAACCGCATCAGCGAGCTGCTCGACGCCGAGATCACCGTAAAGGACCGCGAGGGAGTCACGGAGCTGTCACATATCCGCGGCGACATCGAGTTCCGGCATTTGACGTTCCGCTATCCGGACGGAGAGCAGGACGCCCTGCACGACGTGTCCTTCCGGATCCGTGCCGGGGAATGCGTAGGCGTGGTCGGCAGGACCGGCTCCGGCAAGACCATTCTGGTCGATCTGATCCTGCGCACCTACAACGTGCCGGACGGGACGCTGTTTGTGGACGGGCACGACGTGAATACCGTGTCGATCCGTTCCGTACGGGCGGGCTGTTCCTATGTGCCGCAGGATAATTTCCTGTTTTCCGACACGATCGCCAACAATATTGCCTTTGCCGTGGACGGCGCGGACGAGACGCTTGTGGAGCGGGCTGCCAGACTGTCGGACGTTCACGACGATATCGCGGGCTTTACCGGAGGGTACCAAACCGTTCTCGGCGAGCGGGGCGTGACGGTGTCCGGCGGGCAGAAGCAGCGCATCTCCATTGCAAGAGCCCTGCTGAAGGATGCGCCGATCCTGATTCTGGACGATTCGGTCTCTGCGGTCGATACGCGGACGGAAAAGGCGATCCTTGAGAATCTGCGGGCGGAACGGCAGGGGAAAACGACGATCCTGATCGCGCATCGAATTTCGACCGTAGAGCGGATGGATCGGATCGTTTTTATCGACGAGGGGCGCATTGTCGCCGTCGGCTCCCATCGGGAGCTGCTTGAGGGCTGCGGAGAATATCGGAGGATGGTGGAGCTGCAGCGGCTGGAAGACGAGACGGGAGGTGAGGAGAATGCGTGAGTATTACCCGCTCTTGCTTGTGGGCGCCGTTGTGGGGACGTTTTCCGTGGTTCTCGGCACGGCGTATGCGCTCGTAAAGGACAAGAAAAAGTCCATGGGCTTTGAGCGTACGATGGAGGACCGGGAGATCCTCAAACGGCTGACGGCATATGCCAAGCCATATTGGAAGCGCTTTCTGCTGGTGGGCGGTCTGATGCTGTTTTCGATCGCCTACGATATCGTATCGCCGCTCATCATCGGCTGGATCGAGCAGCAGATCGTGGGAGACTTCCGGATGGAGCGAATTCTCGCCGCGGTGGGCGTGTATGTCAGCATTCTGCTCGTCTCCATGCTCTGTACCTATGTGCAGGCGATCGTCCTGCAAAAGACCGGGCAGCGCATCGTTTCGGTGCTGCGGGAGGACCTGTTTGTTCATATCGAACGGCTGTCTCACGAGCAGCTGAACGCGATCCCGGTCGGAAAGCTCGTGACCCGCGTGACGAACGATACGAATGCGATCTCCATGATGTTTACCAATCTGCTTGTGAATCTCGTGAAGAATATTTTTGTGATCCTCGGCGTGCTGGCAGCCATGCTCTGTCTGAATTATGAGCTTACGCTGATGGTGCTGTGCTTCGTTCCCTTTATCGTTTGGTTTACGGTCATTTTCCGCAAGTTTTCCAGACGCGCCTACCGGAAGGTAAAGGACGGCACGACGGAGATCAATACCTATCTGTCCGAAAACCTTTCGGGCATGAAGATCACGCAGATCTTCAACCGCGAGGAGCAAAAATTTCAGGATTTCCGGAAAAAAAGCCTTGCGCTCGGCAGAGCCAAGAGAGAGCAGATTTTTGTGTTCGGGATTTTTCGGCCCTTGGTCTACATGCTTTATTTAAGCTCGGTGCTCTGCCTTTTGTATTTGGGCGGAAAGGGCTATCTGGAGCAGACCGTCTTTTTGGGACAGACGCTTTCGAGCGGCACGATCGTGTCGTTTTATATGTATATCTCGAAGTTTTACAATCCGATCCAGAACCTCGCGGAGCAGTTCAACTGGCTGCAGTCGGCGTTTGCCTCTGCGGAGAAGGTCTTTACGATCATGGATCTTGAGCCGGGGCTTCCGGACGCACCCGACGCACAGGAGCTGACCGAGGTCAAGGGAGAGATCGAGTTCCGGGACGTGTGGTTTGCCTATGTGCCGGGCGAATGGGTCTTAAAGGGCGTGTCCTTTCATGTCAGCCCCAAGGAAACGGTGGCGTTTGTGGGAGCGACCGGCTCCGGAAAGACCACGATCCTTTCTTTGATTTGCAGAAATTATGAGTTTCAGAAAGGGGAGATCCGGATCGACGGCGTGGATATCCGGAAAATTAAGACGGCTTCCCTGCGAAAGCATTTCGGGCAGATGCTGCAGGACGTCTTCCTGTTTTCCGGAACCGTCCGCAGCAATATCCTGCTTCGCTCCGAGGGAATCTCCGACGAGGAGGTTATGGAAGCTTGCCGTTACGTCAATGCCGACCGGCTGATCGGCAGGCTGGAGCACGGGCTGGACGAGGTCGTGCGGGAGCGCGGGAACAATTTCTCCGCCGGCGAAAGACAGCTTTTGTCGTTTGCCCGCACCATTATCCACAGGCCGGAGGTCATTATTCTGGACGAGGCGACGGCAAATATCGACACGGAGACGGAGCTTCTGATTCAGGATTCTTTGGAGAAAATGCAGAATATCGGCACGATGCTGGTGGTGGCGCACCGGCTTTCCACGATCCAGCATGCGGATAATATTATCGTGCTTTCCCACGGAAAAATTGTGGAGCAGGGCAGCCATCACGAGCTGCTTGCAAAGCGGGGACAGTATTATCGCTTGTATACGCTGCAATCCCGCAGGGAGGAAGCGAGGCGCTGAGCCGGGTCCCGTCAAGCCGACGGCTTTTGGCTTGAAAGAACCTCCGGATTATGATATTCTTTTCGTATAAAAACCGTTCCGCTGTGTGAGGAAGCTATGAGCCGGAAGAAAAAGCTGCGAATCGTTTATGCGGCGGCGACGCTCTGTCTGCTGCTGATCGAAATTTTTATTGCCTGTTTTGTGCATGACCGCCTGATCCGTCCGTATATCGGGGACGTGCTTGTGGTTATACTGCTTTATACGCTCCTTCGAACGTTTATTCCGGAAAAGGGTCGTTTCCTGCCGCTCGGCATTTTTCTGTTTGCCGTGGGGGTAGAGGTCCTGCAGTATTTCCGGCTGGCGGAGCTGCCCGGCGTGCGGGACAGCCGCTTTCTGCGGGTGCTGCTTGGCTCGGTGTTTGACGGAAAGGACATTGTCTGTTACGGCGTTGGGTGCCTTTTGACGGGAGCGTACGAGCTTTTTGGTAAACGGATGGAGGAGCGAAATGTGGACAAGGATCGGTAATTGGGCGAGTCTTGCGGTTTCCGGCGGCGCGCCCTTTTTGACCTTTGACGCGCTTGCGGGGGAGCCGGGCATCCGCCACGGCTTTTCGACCCGTCTCGGCGGCGTCAGCAGAGGAATCTACGCGTCGATGAATTTGGGCTTTGGACGGGGCGATTCGGAGGAGAACGTGCGGGAAAATTACCGGCGACTGTGCGCCGCAATGGACATCCCGGCGGAGCGGCTCGTCTTTTCGAAGCAGACCCATCAGGATCGGGTGCGGAAGGCGACGGCGGCGGACTGCGGAACCGGCATTTTGCGGCCGATCCCCTACGACGACGTGGACGCGCATATGACCAACGAGCCGAACGTGCCGCTGCTGATCTTCAGCGCGGACTGCGTTCCGGTCTTCTTTTATGATAAAACCCACGGCGCCATCGCGCTGGCGCATGCGGGCTGGCGGGGAACGGTGCGGAAGATCGCGGCGAAGACGGTGGCTGCAATGGTGCGGGAGTACGGAACGGAGCCGGGGCAGATCACCGCTGTGATCGGTCCGTCCATCTGCGGCGGCTGCTTTGAGATCGGTCCCGAGGTGGCGGAGGAGTTTCTGCGGATCTGGCCGGAGGCGGAAGAAACGACGCTGCTGCGAAAAGGAACCGGCGACCGGTATTTTGCCGACCTGTGGGAGGCAAACCGACTGGCGCTTTTGGAGGCGGGCGTACCGGACGGGAACATTACCGTGTCCGGGATCTGTACGATGTGCCGGCAGGATCTGTTCTTTTCGCACCGGGGAAGCCAAGGGCGCCGGGGCAGCAACGCCGGTTTTTTGATGCTGAAAGGATAAGGAGTAAAAAGAGGTAAGAGAGAACCATGCATACGCATAAGATCTTGGAGGTGCTTCCGTTCAGCCCCTGCGAAGCCGCGGGCGTGGCGGCGGGGGACGTGCTGCTTGCGATGAACGGAGAGCCGGTGCGGGACGTTCTGGATTACCATTTTCAGGAGGAAAGCGAGCGGCTGACGCTGACGGTGGAGCACCCGGACGGCAGCCGCGAGGACGTTTCCGTTGAAAAGGACGAGGACGAGGAGCTGGGGCTTGTATTTGCGGAATCGCTGATGGACGACTATCAGTCCTGCCGGAACAAATGCATGTTCTGCTTTATCGACCAGATGCCGCCCGGCATGCGCAGGACGCTGTATTTTAAGGACGACGATACGCGGCTTTCGTTTTTGCAGGGCAATTATGTGACGCTGACGAACCTAAGCGACGCGGAAATCGAGCGCATCTGCTATTATAAGCTTTCGCCGATGAATATCAGCGTGCATACGACCAATCCGGCGCTGCGCTGCGAAATGCTCAAGAACCGCTTTGCGGGCAACGTTCTCGGCTGTCTGAAACGCTTTCAGGAGGCGGGCATCACGATGAACGGGCAGGTCGTGCTCGTCAAAGGGAAAAACGACGGGGAGGAGCTGGAGCGCACGATCCACGATCTGACGGCGTTTCTGCCGCAGATGCAGAGCCTCAGCGTCGTTCCGGTGGGACTGACGAAATATCGGGAGGGACTGCCGCAGATCGAGCCGTTCTCCCCGGAGGACGCCCGCGAGGTGCTTGCCCGGATCCGCAAGTGGCAGGGCATCTGCAAGCGGTACTTTGACACGCGCTTTGTCTATGCCAGCGATGAGTGGTACATCCTTGCGGGGGAGGAGCTGCCGGACGAGGACAGCTACGAGGGCTATCCCCAGATCGAAAACGGCGTGGGAATGCTCCGTTCGCTGATGGACGAGGTGACCGAAGCGCTAAGGTATGTACATGGCGACGACCGCGTGCGGACCGGAACGATCGCCACCGGCGTGCTGGCGGCGCCCTTTATCCGGCGGCTGGTCGAGCAGGTGCGGGAGCATTTTCCGGGGATCTCGGTGGAGGTGGTGACGATCGTCAATCACTTTTTCGGAGAGAGCATTACCGTGTCCGGGCTGTTGACCGGCGGGGATATCATTGCGCAGCTCCAAGGACGGGAGCTTGGCGGAAAGCTCTTTCTGCCGGAGAATCTGCTGCGGAGCGGAGAAGACGTTCTGCTCGATGACCTGACCGTGGGAGACATCGAAAAAGCTTTACAAACCAAGGTGACTATTGTACAATCAAATGGTCAGGCATTTATTGACGCGCTTTTGGAAGAATAAGTATTGTGAGGAAGACATGAGAAAACCGATTGTTGCGATTGTGGGCCGTCCCAACGTGGGAAAGTCAACGCTGTTCAACGCGCTGGCGGGGGAACGCATCAGCATTGTAAAAGACACGCCGGGCGTTACGAGGGACCGGATCTATGCGGACGTTACTTGGCTCGATCGCTCGTTTACGATGATCGACACCGGCGGGATCGAGCCGGAAAGCAAGGATATGATGCTGCGCCATATGCGGGAGCAGGCGGAGATCGCGATTGCAACCGCCGACGTGATCCTGTTTTTGGTGGACGTCCGGCAGGGGCTTGTGGACGCCGATACAAAGGTGGCGGACATGCTGCGCCGTTCGGGCAAGCCCATCGTTCTGACGGTCAACAAGGTGGACAGCTTTGAAAAGTTTATGCCCGACGTTTACGAGTTTTATAACCTCGGACTCGGCGATCCGATCCCGGTCTCCGGCGCTTCCATGCTTGGCTTCGGCGATCTGTGCGAGGAGCTGGTGAAGCATTTTCCGGAATCTGCGGCGGGAGACGAGGAGGATACGCGTCCGCGGATCGCCGTGGTCGGAAAGCCCAACGTGGGAAAATCCTCGCTCATCAACCGGCTGCTCGGAGAAAACCGCGTCATCGTTTCGGATATTGCGGGGACGACCCGCGACGCCATCGACACGGCGGTGACGTACTCCGGCAAGGAATATATTTTTATTGACACGGCGGGACTTCGCCGAAAGAGCAAGATCAAGGAAGACCTTGAGCGCTACAGCATCATCCGTACCGTCAGCGCGGTGGAGCGGGCGGACGTGGTGGTGGTCGTGATCGACGCGGCCGAGGGCGTTACCGAACAGGACGCAAAGATCGCTGGCATTGCCCACGACGCCGGAAAGGGCATTATCGTAGCGGTCAATAAGTGGGATTCCGTCGAGAAGGACGACAAGACCATTTACCGGCAGCAGGAAAAGATCCGCGAGGTGCTGTCGTTTATGCCCTATGCCGACATCCTGTTTATTTCCGCCGTGACCGGGCAGCGCGTGAACAAGCTGTTCGATTCGATTGAAAAGGTCATTGAGAACCAGAACAAGCGGATCGGGACCGGCGTATTGAACGAGATCCTGATGGAGGCGACCGCAATGCACCAGCCCCCTTCGGACAAGGGCAGACGGCTGAAGCTGTTTTATATTACGCAGGCAGCGGTCAAGCCGCCGACCTTCGTGATCTTTGTAAACGATAAGGAACTGATGCATTATTCCTATACCCGCTACTTGGAGAATAAGATACGCGAAGCCTTCGGCTTTGAGGGAACCTCGCTGAAATTTATTATCCGCGAGCGGAACGAGGAGAAATAGTGGAGGAAGCTATGGCTGGAAAGATCATTCTCTGCCTGCTGGCAGGATACTTGTTTGGGAATTTTTCTACCGCCTATGTAATCGGAAAGCTGCATCATGTCGATATCCGGAATTACGGCAGCGGAAACGCGGGAACCACCAACGCCATCCGGACGCTTGGAAAAAAGTCCGGCTATCTTGTGTTTTTGGGCGACTTCTTCAAGGTGCTGATCCCGGCGCTGTTCGTGCGCTTCGTCGTTTTTCGGGGCGAGGAAATCGCGCCGCTCATGTGTCAGATCACGGGGCTGGGCGTGGTGCTCGGTCACTGTTATCCGTTCTGGCTGCATTTTAAGGGAGGAAAGGGAATCGCAACGACCTCCGGAGCGATGCTGTGCAGCGACTGGACGTGCATTTTCTTTCTGCCGGTGTTCGCGCTGATCGTGGCGGTGACAAAATACGTTTCGCTCGGTTCGATGTTCGTCGTATTTCTGTTTCCGGTCTGGACGGCGGTCCGCTATGCGGAAAATCCGTATTATGTGCCGATGATCTGCGTCTGCTGTCTCTATACCGTTTCCGGCGTTTTCATGCACCGCGCGAACCTGCGCCGTCTGCTGAACGGAACGGAGAATAAGATCGGACATCATGTGCAGATCGCAGAAGAAAAAAAATAGAAAACCCGCAAATGGGAGGTTCAGTTCAATATGAAAGTAGGAGTTTTAGGAGCCGGTACCTGGGGTACCGCGCTGGCGATACAGCTTGCGGCAAACGGGCATGAGGTCATGCTCTGGTCGGCGGTCGCAAAGGAGATCGACGCGTTGGCGGCGGATCGCTGTCGGATCCCGAATCTGCCCGGAGCAAAGCTTCCGGAGTCGGTAGGTCTTACGAAGGAGCTTTCCGAGGCCTGCATTGGAAAGGAGCTGCTTGTTTTTGCCGTATCCTCCAAATGGGTGCGTTCGGTTGCCGTTCAGGCGAAGCCCTATATTTCCAAGGGGCAGAAGATCGTCAACGTGGGAAAGGGCATTGAAGAGGATACGCTGATGACGCTGACGCAGGTCATTGCGCAGGAAAACCCGGAAGCAAGCGTGGCGGTGCTTTCCGGGCCGAGCCATGCGGAGGAGGTCAGCCGCGGGATCCCCACGGCGATCGTGGTGGGCTCCGCAGAGCCGGAGACCGCCCTGTTTGTTCAGGACGCCTTTATGAACGAGTTTTTCCGCATCTATACAAGCTCCGACGTGATCGGCATCGAGCTGGGCGGCTCCTTAAAGAACGTGATTGCGCTGGCGGCGGGCGTGGTGGACGGACTGGGCTACGGCGACAATACGAAGGCGGCGCTCATGACGCGCGGAATTGCGGAGATCACGCGTCTGGGGCTGAAAATGGGCGGAAAACAGGAGACGTTTTCTGGCCTGTCGGGCGTGGGCGACCTGATCGTTACCTGCACCAGCACCCACAGCCGCAATCACAACGCCGGCTATCTGATCGGCAAGGGCTATACGGTGGAAGCGGCAATGGCGGAGGTCAAGCAGGTCGTGGAGGGCGTATACTGCGCCAAGGCGGCCAGAAAGCTCGCGCGGAAATACGAGGTCAGCATGCCGATCGTGGAACAGGTCAACGAGGTGCTGTTTGAAGGCAAGAGCGCCAAGGACGCGCTGATCTATCTGTTCCAGCGCGACCGGACGTGGGAATACCAAGGGCAGTAGATGGAATCATGCTGGTACAGACACTGACGCAGGCGCAGCAGGAGACATTCGAGAAGTTTAAGAACTGCGCTTAGCAGTGGAGGCGATGATCAATATCGACGACAAATCATTGACACAGCGGCATCGCAGCAGAAATGTTGCGGTGCTGTTTTTTGTTCTATAGGAAACTGCGTTCCCTATAGAACAAAAAACGCTCCGCGGGGATCGCACTGCGGCGGAGAGGAACTGTGTCGCTGGAGCGACCCGCCGCAGGCGGAGAATCTCGCAAGCGAGATTCTTTGTTCCGCACTGGGGTACTGTGGCATACTGTGATGATTTTTCGGAACTTTTTCTTATATTTTCTCTCACACGACTTTCTTAGAAAAAGAACCAGTAAAGGTGCGGTTAGATCATCCAGATCGGAACAATATAATTTTCAGAATTGATGGCCGACAGCTTGGGGCGCATACAGAGGATAGCACCGTTGCCGCGCGGCACAGAGGCCCTATCCAACAGGTTGAACGCGCTGATCAGTTCGCTGGCGGGATTGACGGAACGCTTAATCTCTAAGGGATGGAGCATGCCGTCGCTTTCGATAACCATATCGATTTCGTTGGAGTTGCTGTCGCGGTAGTACCACAGCAGGCACTCCTTGGCGTTGTTATGGTAGGACTTCAAAAGCTCTGATACTACAAAGTTCTCCAAAATAGCACCGTTGATAGCACCGTTGGCCAAAATCTCAGGCGAGGAATAACGAGTAAGATAAGCGACCAGGCCGGTATCAAAGAAATACATCTTCGGAGTTTTTACGGTGCGTTTTAACAGGTTGTTGGAATAAGGACGCAGGAAGAAAATCACATCGGATTTCTCAAGCACCTGCAGCCAGCGTTTGGCAGTATCGTCAGACACACCGACATCCTGCGCAATATCGTGAAGGTTCAGCATTTGTCCTGCGCGGCAAGCAGCAGCGCGAACAAAGTCCCGGAACAGAAGCGGATCGGCAAGCTGCACCTGCTCTTTCACGTCGCGATCAATATAGGTCTGCAAATAGCTGGAATAGAACACATCCCGGTCAGAGAACTTACCGCTGGCAAGACCGGGCATGGAGCCCCTCCAGATGCGGTCATAGATTTCGGCAATATCAGCAGGTGCGTTGGTCTTCTCGCGCTCTTTCAGTGCACCGAGCTCCAATGTAAATGGTGTGCATTTTCCGGATCCGTAAATCTCGTGCTGGGACAGGCTGGACATGTGTAATATAGCTACGCGTCCGGCAAGAGACTCTTGTGCAAGCTCCATGAGCTTGAATGCTTGTGAGCCGGTAAGCCAATAGGTCCCGGGAGCAGCGCCTTTGTCAATCTCCATTTTGATATAGGAGAAAAGCTCAGGGGCATACTGCACCTCGTCGATCATGATGGGTGTGGAATGTATCTGCAAGAACATGGCAGGATCGCGTTTGGCGAGGCTTCGCTCGTCCATATCGTCCAATGTTACATACTCGCGGTCGTCTGTCATAAGCTGACGCAAAACGGTGGTTTTACCCACCTGACGCGGACCCGTGACTAATATACAGGAATACTCTTTAGACAGAGCAAGAATCTTCTCCTCAATATCTCTTTTGATATAAGCCATGATAGGACCTCCTTAGGCTGATATTCGATACAATCGTATTTTAGCATAAAGCAAGCGCTGCGTCAAGGCGATTATACGATTCAATCGTATTTTTGCTGCAGGCTTACCAGTTTGGAAGTTTATTTTATGGCAAGGAAAAAGGATTCCCCCACAAAAGGCGGCTCTTCGTGAAATAATGAGCGGTTATCTGAAAGAAAAGAACCGGTCGTTATACTGTTCTTTCGCAGAAAAAACATAGCATGGAACCTTTCCCCCTCACATATACATGAAGTGTATCGTGAGGGGGTTTTTCTTATGAATTCATTTCAGTTGTATCAGGATATACAAGCCAGAACCGGTGGAGAGGTGTATATGGCGGTCGTGGGGCCGGTGCGGACCGGAAAGTCCACGTTTATCCGACGCATGATGGAGATGCTGGTGCTTCCCCGGGTCTCCGAACAGGAGGCTGCGGAAATTACGGACCAGCTTCCGCTCAGCGGCTCCGGCAAGACCATTACGACGGTGGAGCCGAAGTTTATTCCCAAAAAGGGGATCTCCATTCCGCTTTCCGAGGACGGCGGCAAGGAACTCAAGATCCGTCTGATCGACTGCGTGGGCTATATGGTAGAGGGAGCGGGCGGTCACATGGAAAACGGCGAGGAGCGGATGGTGCGCACGCCGTGGAGCGAGGAGCCGATCCCGTTTTCCAAGGCGGGGGACATCGGAACGAAGAAGGTCATTTTCGACCATTCGACCATCGGCATCGTCATGACCACCGACGGCAGCTTCGGCGAGATCCCGCGGGAGAACTATCTGCCTGCCGAGGAACGCACGATCGGCGAGCTCAAGGAGATCGGAAAGCCGTTTCTGATCGTGCTGAACACGAATAAGCCGGCAAGCCGGGAGACGAGACAGGCGGCGGACGCCATGTCCGAGAAATACGGCGTTCCGGTGCTGCCGATCAACTGCGACCAGCTCCGGCAGGAGGATATCGAAACGCTGTTCCGGCGGCTGCTCGACGTATTCCCGATCTCGGAGATCTCGTTCAGTCTTCCGAAATGGCTGGAGCTGCTGTCGGAAGATTCGCCGCTGTTTCAGGAGATCTTACAGGAGATCCGTAAGTTTACGGAGCCGATGCTTCGTATGCGCGACGTGGAGCCGGGCATGGCGGAGACCGGACATCCCAAGATGAAGGGGATGCGCGTCGAAAGCTGTTCCTTGGAGGACGGTCGGGTGAAGGTTTCCGTGGAAATGAAGGAGGAATGCTATTACGAGATCCTCAGCAGCGTGATCGGAGAGCCGATCGCCAACGAGCATCAGTTTATGAAGGTGCTGTCGGAGCTTTCGCAGATGAAGCGGGAATACGGCAAGCTGTCCACGGCTTGGGAGAGCGTGCGGCAGGCGGGCTACGGCGTCGTCAATCCGAGCTTCGAGGAGATCTCGTTGGAAGAACCGGAGCTGATCCATCAGGGGAACCGTTTCGGCATCAAGATCAAGGCGGTGGCGCCGAGCGTGCAGATGATCCGCGCGGAGATCACGACCGAGGTCGCTCCGATCGTCGGAAGCGAGGAGCAGGCGCGGGATCTGATCGGCTATATGCAGGGCATCAGCAAGGACAAAAAGAGCGAGGCTTGGGAAACCAACGTCTTTGGGAAGACGATGGGGCAGATGGTCGAGGAGGGCATCTCCATGAAGATCGCAAGGCTGACCGAGGAGAGCCAGCGCAAGATACAGGAGTCCATGCAGAAGATCGTCAACGAGAGCAATGGCGGGCTCGTCTGCTTCATTATTTAGAAAACTTGACAAAATCCTCAGAAAATGGTATCGTATGGGAAACTACTTTGTAACAATTTCGTAATATTTACAAATACTGTAAAATAATTATCCGGCGGCAGAAGGCGGGAACCGTTCTGCGCCCGGACAACAGTGGGGAAGAGATGGAACGTTACTACGGAAAAATAGAATTGGCGGCGATCGTGATTTTGGTGATCCTGCTGAGCCTGAACTACGGCGGCGGGGAGAAGGTCTCGGAGCGGGTTCTGGCGGCGGAGCATATCGCCTCGGAGCTTACCGAGGACGGGATGCTGGTAAGCGGAGGCAATGTCTACGCGTTTGCGGGCAGCGAAGGCTCCGGGACGGCGGACGGAACGAAGCCCACCGCCGAACCGACTCCGGAAGCCGGAGAGCCTTCCGGGGAGCCGCTTCCGGGAGCTTCCGAACCGACGGCGGAGCCCGACGATCCTCTGGCGGGATATGACGAGGCTGTGGCGGAGGCGTACCGCGCCGCAACCGAGCTGATCGTTCCGGAGGATATCGCCTTTGCGGACGTGGAGGAATCCCTGAGCGTGCGCGTGCAGCCGGACGGGGAGAGCGAGCAGATCGGAACGCTTTATCCCGACAACGCCTGCACCGTTCTTTCGGTGGACGGAGAATGGGCGCAGATCACGAGCGGAACGCTTTCCGGCTACTGCCGCGTCAAATACCTGATCCGCGGGGAGGAGGCGCAGGAGCTGGCGGCAAGGCTTGTGGTCCGGACGGCGACAACGACCGCGAACGTCAACCTGCGGTCTGCGGCAACCACCCGGGAGGACAACGTGCTCCGTACGGCGGAGCCGGGAGAGACCTTTCCGGTGCTGACGCCGGCAGTCCTTACCGACGATCCGGACGCGCCTCTGTTTGTGGAGGTGAAGGACGGAGAACAGACCGCGTACCTCGCCATAGGAAAGGTGAAGCTTTCCTACGGATGGACGACGGGAAGCGCAAAATAAGATCGGGAAAGCCCTTGCTCTGCGGGGGCTTTTTTTATTCTATAGGAAACTGTGTCGCTGGAGCGACCCGCCGCAGGCGGAGAATCTCGCAAGCGAGATTCTTTGTTCGAGTTCGATTCTTTTTTTTATTTCTTTGGCGCTTGAATTGAATTTTCCGGCGACATGTGTTAATCTACTGTTGATTACTTTTACCGAGAAAGGGACAACCATGCAAACCTGTTGGGAAGCCGCGTGGCTTGCTTACCGCAGCCCGGCGGATGCAAACCGCATTTCGATTTTCTGCTCCGCAGAGGAGGACGCCGTTCTCGCCCGCGCAAAGGAGGAACTGGCGCTGGCGGCGGGAGAACTGCCGGAAGGGACGCGCATTCGGCTGGAATTGGCGGAATCGCTGGAAAGGGAAGCGTATCGTTTCCATATTACTGCACCGGAGATCCGGATCGCCGGAGGCTCCACCACGGGGCTCCTCTACGGCGTGTTCGGGCTGCTGCGGAGGATGCGGATGGGCGCGTCTGCCGACGGCTGTTATGAGGAGGCGCCAAAAAATCCGCTGCGGATGCTGAACCATTGGGACAATATCGACGGTTCCATCGAACGGGGCTATTCCGGCCGCTCTTTTTTCTTTTCGGACGGGCAGGTGCTTTCGGGGGAGCGGATAAAGACGTATGCCCGCCTCTGCGCGAGCGTCGGGATCAACGGCGTGGTTCTGAACAACGTCAACGTCCGGCAGAGGGCGACCGATCTGATCACCGAGGAATATCTTCCGAGGGTGCGGGAGATCGCCGACGTCCTCGCCTCCTACGGGATCAAAACCTTTTTGAGCGTGAATTTTGCCGCGCCGATGGAGCTTGGCGGGCTCCCGCTTGCCGATCCGCTGGACGAGCGGGTGGAGGCGTACTGGCGCAGACAGGTCGGGATCGTTTACCGGGAGATCCCGGAGTTCGGCGGCTTTCTGGTCAAGGCGGATTCGGAGGGGCGTCCGGGGCCGTTTACCTACGGCAGGACGCATGCGGACGGAGCCAATTTGCTGGCGCGCTGCCTGCAGCCGTACGGCGGGTTGGTGATCTGGCGCTGCTTTGTCTATAACTGTACGCAGGATTGGCGCGACACAAAGACCGACCGCGCAAGGGCGGGCTACGATCACTTTGCGCCGCTCGACGGACAATTTCTTCCCAATGTCATTTTGCAGATCAAAAACGGGCCGATGGATTTTCAGGTACGGGAGCCGGTCTCGCCGCTGTTCGGCGGCATGACGCGCACGAACCAGATGCTGGAGGTGCAGGCGGCGCAGGAATATACCGGGCAGCAGCGACATGTCTGCTATCTGATCCCGATGTGGAAGGAAATCCTTTCGTTCCGCACCTATGTGACGAAGAAGGACGACACGGTGGCGGATATCGTCGCCGGACGGACGTTCGGACAGAAAAACTGCGGCATGTGCGCCGTCGCCAACACCGGGGACGACCCGAACTGGACGGGGCACGATCTGGCGGCCGCCAACTGGTACGGCTTCGGACGGCTCGCCTGGGACACGGAGCTGTCGGCGGAGGAGATCGCGGCGGAATGGATCGGGCAGACGTTCGGGACGGAGCCGCAGCTCCGGAAAGCGATCGGCGGTATCCTGCTCGGCTCGTGGAGAGCCTACGAAAACTACACCTCGCCACTTGGCATCGGCTGGATGGTCAATCCGAGCCACCATTACGGGCCGAATGTGGAGGGCTATGAATACGACCGTTGGGGAACGTATCACCGGGCGACCCGGACGGCGATCGGCGTGGAGCGTTCGAGCCGGGGAACCGGCTATGCGGCGCAGTACCGCGAGCCGAACGCGTCGATGTACGAGCATCCGGAGACGACGCCGGAGGAGCTTTTGCTGTTTTTCCACCGGATTCCCTACGACTACCGTCTCAAGGACGGAAGGACGCTGCTGCAATATATTTACGACACGCATTTCGAGGGCGTGGAGCAGGTGAAGCGGATGCTTGCGGCATGGGATTCGTGCCGGGAGCTTCTGGACGAAAAACGCTTTGCGCGGGTGCGGGCAAGGCTGGAGGAGCAGCTGGAAAGCGCGGTCGAGTGGCGGGATCGGATCAACACCTATTTCTATCGAATGACCGAACAGCCGGACGCGCAGGGGCGCGTTATATATTGAACCGGCATTGGGACGGAAGCTATAAAATTACAATAAATTAAAATGCGGCAGAGCCGCAGAACGGAGGGTTTGTATTATGGATATGACATTGCGTTGGTACGGAAAGGACATGGACAGCGTTACGCTGGAGCAGATCCGGCAGATCCCGGGAGTGACCGGTGTGATCAGCTCGCTGCACAAGGTGCCTGCGGGGGAGGCATGGACGTACGAGCAGGTCAAGGAACTGAAGGACGAGGTCGAGGCCGCAGGGCTGAAGCTGCTTGGCATCGAGAGCATCAACGTCCATGAGGACATCAAGCTCGGCGCGCCTACAAGGGACATGTACATCGAAAATTACTGCAAGTCGCTGGAGGCGGTAGGAAAGAACGACATTCATATGGTCTGCTACAACTTTATGCCGATCTTCGACTGGACGCGGACGGATCTGGCGCAGCCGCTTCCGGACGGCTCCACGGCGCTTGCGTACGATTCGAGCATGATCGACGGCATCGACCCGAACGACATGTTCCGGCGCATGGAGGAGGCGAGCGGCGGCTTTGTGCTTCCCGGCTGGGAGCCGAACCGCAAGGACGAGATCAAGGAGCTGTTCGAGCGCTATAAAGGAGTCACCGCGGACGATCTGATGGCAAATTTCAAATACTTCCTTGACGGCATCATGCCGACCTGCGAAAAGTATCGGATCAAGATGGCGGTGCATCCGGACGATCCGGCGTGGCCGGTGTTCGGACTGCCGAGAATCGTAACGAGCGAAGCGGCGCTGGAGAAGATCGCGTCGCTGAACGACAGCATTTACAACGGCTTTACGCTCTGCACGGGCTCCCTCGGCTCCAATCTGGAAAACGATCTGCCGAAGGTGATCCGCAACCCGAAGATCGCGCCGCGCATCCACTTCGCGCATCTGCGCAACATCAAGTTTGAAGCGCCCGGCGTGTTCCACGAGAGCAGCCACCTTTCGAGCGACGGGAATTTTGACATGTACGAGATCACAAAGGCGCTGGTTGACGTGGGCTTTGACGGCATTATCCGTCCCGACCACGGACGCATGATCTGGAACGAGCAGGCAAGACCGGGCTACGGCCTTTACGACCGGGCGCTCGGCGTCGCATATCTGAACGGTTTGTGGGAAGCCATTCATAAGAACGAGAAATAGGGGGAAGCACATATGCAGTTACTGGATTTGACCAAAAAGGGAGCCGACCTTTCCGAGTGGACGCGGAAGGGCTATCGGGTTCCGACCTATGACCGCGAGGCGATGATCGAAAAAACGAAGCGGCAGCCGACTTGGCTCCACTTCGGCGCGGGCAATATTTTCCGCGCGTTCCCGGCGGCGATCTTGGAGCAGATGCTCTGCGACGGCAGCGCCGATACCGGCGTGATCGTGGCGGAGGGCTTCGATTATGAGATCATCGACAAGGCGTACGAGCCGTACGACAACCTGAGCCTGCTCGTCGTCTTGAAGTCCGACGGCGAGATCGAAAAGCGCGTCGTCGGCAGCGTGGCGGAGGCGCTCCGCGCCGATGAAAAGAGCGCGGACTGGGCAAGATTGCAGGAGATCTTCGCCAATCCCTCTTTGCAGATGGTCACGTTTACGATCACCGAGAAGGGCTATTCGGTCAAAGGCGCGATGGCGGAGGCCGACCTTTCCGAAAGAGGTCTGGAGCCGGTTTTGATCATGGGAAAGGTGACGGCGCTTCTGTATGCGAGATTTCAGGCGGGCGCGGCTCCGATCACGATTTCCAGCATGGACAACTGTTCGCACAACGGGGACAAGGTAAAGGAGGCGGTGCTGACCTACGCGAAGGCGTGGACGGAGCAGGGGCTTGTGCCGCAGAGCTTTTACGAGTATCTGACCGATCCGGCAAAGGTGGCTTACCCGTGGAGCATGATCGACAAGATCACGCCCCGGCCGGACGATACGGTAAAGCAAATGCTGGAAGCCGACGGCTTTACGGACACCGATTTGATCGTTACCGGGCGCAATACCTATACCGCGCCGTTTGTCAACGCGGAGCAGACCGAGTATCTGGTCGTTGAGGATACGTTCCCGAACGGACGTCCCGGGCTTGAGGCGGGCGGCGTGCTTTACACCGACCGCGAAACCGTCGATAAGGTCGAGCGGATGAAGGTCTGCACCTGTCTGAACCCGCTGCATACCGCGCTGGCGATCTACGGCTGTATGCTGGGCTATACGAAGATCTCCGAGGAGATGAAGGACCGCGAGCTGGTGACGCTCATCACGCGCATGGGCTACGACGAGGCGATGCCGGTGGTTGTCAATCCGGGCGTTTTGAAGCCGGAGGAATTTATCGACGCGGTGCTTACGAAGCGGCTTCCGAACCCGTTTATGCCGGACGCGCCGCAGCGTATCGCCACCGATACCTCCCAGAAGCTGCCGATCCGCTTCGGTGAGACGTTAAAGGCGTACGCTGCGGGCGGGCTTTCGCTCGACCGTCTGACGATGATCCCGCTGGTGCTTGCGGGCTACGCAAGATATTTGTGCGGCGTGGACGACAACGGACAGCCGTTTGAGCAGAGCGGCGACCCGATGCTGGCGGAGCTGAAGGCGATCGTCTCCGGTCTTACGGTCGGCGGGGACAACGACTATTCCTGCCTGAAGGCGCTGTACGCCCGGAAGGACATTTTCGCCGTCGATCTGTATGAGATCGGCCTTGGCGAAAAGATCGAGGGCATGGTTGCCGAGCTGTACGCCGGTCCCGGCGCGGTTCGCGCAACGCTTGCAAAATATACAAAATAAGGGAGGAAAATATGGTACAATATAAAAATCCGGTTCTGCCGGGCTTTCATCCCGATCCTTCGGTCACGCGCGTGGGCGATACGTTCTATCTGGTCAATTCCACGTTTGCCTATTTCCCCGGCGTGCCGATCTACGAGAGCCGGGACTTGGTCAACTGGACCCAGATCGGCAACGTGCTGTCGCGCAACGAGAATCTGCCGCTCGGAAGCTGCGCGCACTCGAACGGTATTTACGCGCCGACGATCCGGTATCATGAGGGGACCTACTACATGATCACCACGAACATCGAGAACGGCGGCAATTTTATCGTGACGGCGGAGCGTCCCGAAGGGCCTTGGAGCGACCCGCACTGGCTGCCGGAGGCGGACGGCATCGATCCGAGCCTGTTCTTTGACGACGACGGAAAATGCTATTACTGCGGCACCAAGGGCGATCCGAACGGAACCTATTATGGAGACAACATTATTTATGTCAGGGAGCTGGATGTGACGGACTTTACCTTTGTCGGAGAAGAATTCGTTGCGTGGAAGGGCGCGCTGCGCGATGCGGCGTGGCCGGAGGGACCGCATATTTATAAAAGAAACGGGTATTATTATGTCGTAAACGCCGAAGGCGGGACGGGGCCGGATCATGCGGTCGTTGTGGCAAGAAGCCGGGATATCCGCGGGCCTTACGAGGGCTATAAGTCGAATCCGGTCATGACGCACCGGCACATGGGCTATACCTGTCCGGTCGTTGCCGTGGGACATGCGGACTTGGTGGACGACGCCGACGGCAACTGGTACGCCGTAATGCTTGCCATGCGTCCCATGGAGGGCTGCTCGAACCTCGGACGCGAGACCTTCGTCGCGCGCGTCGAGTGGCAGAACGACTGGCCCGTTTTCAATCCCGGAGAGGGGCGGCTTTTGGAGAGCGGCACGCTGCCGCTGCCGGAGGGGAAGTCCTACACCGACGGGACCTCGTATCATTTTTACGAAAACCGGCTGCCGTACGAGATGCTGATGCTCCGCAACCCGGAGCCGGATATGTATTCGCTGACCGAGAAATACGGCTGGCTGCGGCTTTCGGTTCGGAAGCCCTCGCTTCGCGAGCAGTCCAACCCGTCGTATATCGGCGTGCGGCAGACCTCCATGGAATTTACGGCGGAAACGATGCTGCGCTTTGTGCCGGAGGCGGGCGAGGAGGCGGGATTGGCGCTCGTGCAGAGCAACGAGGCAAACCTGCGTCTGACCTACACGAAAAGCGGCGAGGGTACGGAGCTTCGGGTCGTTCGCTGCGAAAAGGGACAGGAAATGCTTGTGGTTTCGATCCCCGCCAAGTCCGAGCGGATCAAGCTGCGGCTCTGCCAGAGAGGACAGCAGGTGCGCTTCTTTGCGGCGCTTGACGACCAGCCGGAGCAGGAGCTTTCCGCCGTCGTGGACGCGCATTATCTGAGCACCGAGCGCGCGGGCGGCTTTGTGGGCTGCACCGTCGGCATGTACGCATCCGGAAACGGATGGGACCGGGGCAACAAGGCGTATTTTGCATGGTTTGAATATCAGAACCTGTAGCTTGGAAGGGACGAGGAAATTTCCATATGAAGCTGGAATATATCCTGATCGGCGCGGCGATCGCCGTCGGAATCGTACTGCTGGCGGTTTGGGACCGACGGCGAGAGAAAAATCGTCTGCTGTCGCTCGTGCGGGAGCGCTGGGGAAAGCCCGGCAGCGTGGATCCGCAGGAGATACGGCTTCGGACGATCAACGCGTATCTGGAGTCGCTTCCGAAGCGCCGAAACGATGTGGACGGCGTCACTTGGAACGATCTGGATCTGGATCGGGTATTTACGGAACTCAATACGACCTTTTCGGCGGTCGGTGAAGAATATCTTTACGCGCTTCTTCACCGGCCGGAGACCGAAGCCGGGCCGCTTGCCGAGTTCGAGGAGCGCGTCCGCTTTTTTTCCGAGCGGGAGCGCTGCCGCGAGGAGTTGGCGGTCTCTTTTGCGCGGATGGGCAAGCTGCGCGCGATCAGTCTGTACGGCTATCTGTCGCGCATTGCCGACGTGCGTCCGGAAAGCAATCTGCGGCATTTCGCGCTTTTGCTCGGCTATGCGGCGGGGCTGCTCTGTTTTCCCTTCGGCTACGGCATGTGGGGCGTGTGGATCGTTCTGACGGCTGCGCTCTGCAATATTTTGTCCTATTATCAGCGAAAGGGAGAGATCGAGCCGTATCTGCTCGTATTTTCCTACCTGCTTCGCTGGCTTCAAGAGGTGGAACGGCTGGAAAAAACGGACGCCGCAAAGGAGCCGCCGATCGCGGAGGACGGGAAGGAGCTGCGGGCGGCGGCACGGGTCTTTTCGGGCTTTCGCCGGGGCGCGTCGCTGCTGACGCCCGCGTCGCCCACGGGCAGTCTGCTCGACATGATCATGGACTATGTGCGGATGCTTTTTCACGTCGATCTCATCAAATTCAATTCGATGTACCGGTTTTTCCTCGGTCACCAGAAGGAGCTGGATCGGCTGTTTTTCCTGACCGGACGGCTCGACGCGGCGCTGGCGGTCGCTTCCTACCGGCAGTATAAGCAGACGTGGTGCGAGCCCGTGCTGCGGGCGGAGGGCGCGGTCACGCTTCGGACAAGCGAAATGTATCATCCGCTGATCGCCGAGCCGGTAAAAAATTCGATCGACGCCAAGCGTCCGGTGCTGCTGACCGGCTCGAACGCCTCCGGAAAATCGACGTTTTTGAAGATGGTGGCGCTGAACGCGGTTTTTGCGCAGACCATTCATACGGTGCTGGCGGATTCCTACGAGAGCCGCTATATGCACGTGCTTTCCTCCATGGCGCTCCGGGACGATCTGGAGCTTGGCGAGAGCTATTATATTGTGGAGATCAAGTCCCTGAAACGCATTCTGGACGCCGCCGACGGAACGCTTCCGGTGCTTTGCTTTGTGGACGAGGTGCTTCGGGGAACGAACACGGCGGAGCGGATCGCGGCGTCCTCCCGGATCTTGGCGGACTTGGCGGGCAGAAAGGCGCTGCCCTTTGCCGCGACCCACGATCTGGAGCTGACCGACATTCTTGCCTCCTATTACGACAACTATCATTTCAGCGAGCAGATCGTCGGGCAGGACGTTGTCTTTGACTATCGGCTGCGGCGGGGCAAGGCGGTCTCGCGCAACGCCATTCGGCTTTTGGCAATGCTTTCCTATCCGGAGCATATTATCCGCGAGTCGGAGAAGACGGTGGAGCGGTTTTTGATTACGGGGGACTGGGAAAAATTATGAAAGTGACGATCTATACGGACGGTTCCGCAAGGGGCAATCCGGACGGGCCGGGGGGCTACGGCACGATCCTGCAATATGTTGACGGCGCGGGGCAGCTTCATGAGCGGGAGCTTTCCGGCGGCTTTGTCAAGACGACGAACAACCGGATGGAGCTGCTTGCCGCCATCGTCGGCTTGGAGGCGCTGAATCGCCCCTGTCAGGTGGAGCTGTTTTCCGATTCGCAGTATCTTGTCCATGCGTTTACGCAGCACTGGATCGAGGGCTGGAAGAAGAACGGCTGGAAAAACAGCAAAAAGGAGCCGGTCAAAAACAAAGATCTGTGGCTGCGGCTTTTGGCGGCGGCGGAGCCCCATCAGGTGACCTTCCGCTGGGTCAAGGGACACGACGGCCACCCCGAAAACGAGCGCTGCGACCGGCTGGCGACGACGGCTGCCGACGCGGACGAGAGCCGGCTGCAGCAGGATACATACGAAACAGAGAGGTAGATCATGGCACAACTTTCACCAATGATGCAGCATTACTTGGAGACGAAGGAAAAGTATCCGGGCTGTATTTTGTTTTACCGCCTCGGCGATTTTTACGAGATGTTTTTCGAGGATGCGCAGGTCGTTTCCAAGGAGCTGGAGCTGACGCTGACCGGAAAGAGCTGCGGGATGGAGGAGCGCGCGCCAATGTGCGGCGTCCCTTATCATGCGGTCGATTCGTACCTGTCCCGGTTGGTGGAAAAGGGCTATCGCGTCGCGATCTGCGAGCAGGTGGAAGACCCGAAGCTTGCGAAGGGAATGGTCAAGCGCGAGGTCACGCGGATCGTCACGCCCGGCACCAACACCGCGCAGCAAAGCTTGGAGGATGCGAAAAACCACTTCCTGATGGGGATCATCTGGCTGGACGACAAGTACGGCATTGCGACCGTGGACGTTTCGACCGGGGACTATTTTGTGACCGAGGTGGACAGCGTGCGCAAGACGGTGGACGAGATCACCAAATTCGCGCCGGTGGAGATCGTGTGCAATCCCTCGCTCTTTATGTCCGAGCTGGACGTCGAGGACTTAAAGAACCGGCTCGGCATCGCTGTTTCTCCGCTGGACGACTGGTATTACGAGACCGGGAACTGCGAACGGCTGCTGCTGACGCATTTTCATGTCAAGTCGCTGCTGGGACTCGGAATCAGCGAAACGGGCATCGGCGTCAACGCGGCGGGCGCGGTTTTGCAGTACCTTTACGAAACGCAGAAGATCGCGCTGAACCATATTACCGCCATACATCCGTATACCACCGGGAAATATATGGTGCTGGACAGCGCGACAAGACGGAATCTGGAGCTGTGCGAAACGCTTCGCGAAAAGCAGAAGCGGGGCTCGCTTCTGTGGGTGCTGGACAAGACGAAGACCGCGATGGGCGCGCGTCTTCTGCGTCTCTACATAGAACAGCCGCTTCTGGAAAAAAAGGAGATCGTGCGGCGGCAGGAAGCGATCGCCGAGCTGAACGAAAACCTGATCAACCGGGAGGAGCTGCGCGAATATCTGAACGCGATTTACGATCTGGAGCGGCTCGTCTGCCGCGTCAGTTATCAGAACGCGAATCCGCGGGATCTGATCGCCTTTCAGTCCTCGATCGCGATGGTGGCGCCGATCAAGACGCTTTTGCAGGACTGTTCCGCTGCGCTGCTGCGCGAGGAGGAGGATCGGCTGGATCCGCTGACCGACCTTTCGGAGCTGATCGCCGCGAGCATCGACCCCGAACCGCCGATCGCGGTCAAGGAGGGCGGCATCATCCGCAGCGGCTATTCGGAGGAGGTCGATCGGCTGCGCGCCGCAAAGACCGACGGCAAGCAGTGGCTGGCGGATCTGGAGGCGAGAGAGCGGGAAGCCACCGGCATCAAAAACCTCAAGATCAAGTTCAACCGCGTGTTCGGCTACTATCTGGAGGTCACGAATTCCTTCAAGGAGCTGGTGCCGGAGCATTGGATCCGCAAGCAGACGCTTGTCAATGCGGAGCGTTACACGACGCCGGAGCTGAAAGAGCTGGAGGATACGATCCTCGGCGCGGAGGATCGGCTGTTCGCCTTGGAATACGAGCTGTTTTCCGATGTGCGGGCACGGGTCGCCGCCGAAGTGACCCGCATCCAGCGGACGGCGAAGGCGATCGCCGTGATCGACGTGCTGGCGTCGCTGGCGTATGTGGCGGAGCGCAACCGCTATGTGCGTCCCGAAATTACCGAAAAAGGGACGATCACGATTCTGGACGGCAGGCATCCGGTCGTTGAGCGCATGATCTCCGGCGATCTGTTCGTTGCGAACGATACGCGGCTGGACGATAAGGAATCGCGCATCGCCATTATCACCGGTCCGAATATGGCGGGAAAATCGACCTATATGCGGCAGACCGCGCTGATCGTTTTAATGGCGCAGATCGGCAGCTTTGTCCCGGCAAAGGAGGCGCAGATCGGGCTGGTGGACCGCATCTTCACGCGCGTGGGCGCTTCGGACGATCTGGCAAGCGGGCAGAGTACGTTCATGGTCGAAATGAACGAGGTGGCAAACATTCTGCGGAACGCGACGAAAAACAGTCTGCTGATCCTCGACGAGATCGGCAGGGGTACGAGCACGTTTGACGGTCTGGCGATCGCATGGGCGGTCATCGAGCATGTGGCGAATCCGAAGCTGATCGGCGCAAAAACGCTGTTCGCGACGCATTATCACGAGCTGACCGAGCTGGAAGGAAAGCTTGCGGGGGTCAAAAACTACTGTATTGCCGTAAAGGAGCAGGGCGACGACATTGTGTTTCTGCGAAAGATCATTCGGGGCGGAGCCGACAAGAGCTACGGCATTCAGGTCGCAAGGCTGGCGGGCGTGCCGGAGCCGGTGCTTGCCCGCGCCAAGGAGATCGTAGCGGAGCTGGTCAGCAACGATCTGGCGGGACGCGCCCGCGAGATCGCCGAGGCGCAGCCTGCGGGCAGGTCGAAAAAAGCCGGGGACGATCAGCGTTCGGAACGGACCGCGTCCGGCGAGATCGAAGGACAGCTCAGCTTGTTTTCCGAGGAGTCGGAGCATCCGGTGCTGACAAAGCTGCGGAACTGTCCGGTCACGACGATGACGCCGATCGAAGCGCTGAATTTTATTTTTCAGCTTCAGCAGGAGCTGAACGATTGATTTTCCTACAAATTCCACTTTTTTTCTACACGAAATTGTGGTATGCTAGTCCCGTACCAAAGAGGACTTACCAAAGAAAAATTGCAGAGAGACAAAAGCCGGACCGCCGCACGCAAGTGCGGCGGTCCGATTTTTTGTTTTATAGGAAACTGCGTTTCCTATAAAACAAAAACGCTCCGCAGGGATCGCACTGCGGCGGAGAGGAACTGTGTCGCTAGAGCGACCCGCCGCAGGCGGAGAATCTCGCAAGCGAGATTCTTTGTTCTGTTAAATTGGCGCGAAAAGGCGGCGAGACGCAGGTCTCCCTGCCGGGCGGATTTTCCGCAGCGGAGCGAATGCGGTGTAATTCCAACTCAAAACGGGGGACGGCTTGGGGAAGCTAATCCCGTGGGTAAGATTCTAATTGCCCTGTTAAATATCATTCGGGAACAGATTTATTGCTGTTCTTAAACAGGAAGTAGTATTCTTCCTGTTTCGCATTTGGCGTAATTCGTACATATGTCTTTTCTTTATATATGACAATATCATAGTAATATCCGGTGTCAAATACAATTCTGCCATTTTGGTAATCCAAGGTGTAGCTTTTGGTTTCGACATCCGATGTACTACTCCACTCGCTGCATACATAGTCATTAAAATTAAGGTATGACTCCGAAGTACCGCCTGACAGATGGTATGTCCGAACCCAACTACCGGAAATTGTTGCTATCATTTCTTCTTCGGAAGCGAATGATACGACCTGATATTCTGCGGACATTTCTGCTTTGCGCATATATTTTTGAACAGCTATAATCCCAACAACCACTGTGATAATCGCACAACATATAACGGAGATTGTGATAAACCTCTTTTTCATACTGCACCTCTCTTCTTGCCAGAAGATTATAGCACAAAGCCATGTCCATTTCTATAAGTTTTCATGAACAACCGATGATTAGAATCCCTGTAACGACAGATAGTATGAGCGGTGACGCTTATACTCAATGTTGGCTCCTATTTCAAATAGGATGATAGTTGCATTTTTTGGGGAGAAGCGCTATACTGGAACTGTTCTATATGGAACAATTCTAAATAGATCATGAGGTAAGCGTCTTGGAAACAAAGGGAGGATTTTATATTTCTCAGATCAAACAGCTTCAGGACAGGATCTTTGAAAGACTGCTGTTGGAAAACGGAATTGAGATCAGCGGCGGGCAGGGGCGTATTTTATTTATTCTTTGGAAGACGGACAGCCTTTCGGTCGGCGAAATCAGTGAAAAAACTTCTCTGGCGAAAAATACGGTTTCCGTCGTAGTGGACGGAATGGTCAGAAAAGGGATGGTGGAGAGAAACATCAATCCGGAAAACCGCCGTCAAACGCTGATCTCCCTTACGGAATATGCGAAATCCCTGCGGGAAAGGTACGAGACCGTTTCGCAGCAAATGAACGCCTTATTTTATCAGGGGTTTTCCGACAGGGAGCGGGAAAGCTTTGAAGGCTGTCTGGCAAAAATTCTTGCCACGCTGACAAAGGCGGAGCATGACAAAAATGAGTCGAAAACAAAGGAGGAATTTTTATGAAAACAAGGGAACAGCTTTTGGAGTTTATAGAGAAGCAGAAGGCAGCGTTTGTGGCTTCGGTAGACGAAGACGGGTTTCCGAATATGAAGGCTATGTTTGTACCGCGCAAAATAGAGGGGAATTGCTTTTACTTTACGACAAATACCTCCTCCCTGCGTGCGCAGCAGTATAGGAATAATCCGAAAGCAAGCATCTATTTTTATAATAAGGGGCGCTTTCGCTACGAAGGACTTATGCTGACAGGAACCATGGAGGTGTTGCAGGATGCGGCGAGCAGGAGGGAAATCTGGCGTACCGGCGATACGATGTATTATCGGCAGGGAGTGGACGACCCGGACTACTGCGTGCTGAAATTTACGGCGACTGGGGGCAGGCACTACTGCGACTTGAAGTCGGAAAGCTTTGTTTGGGAAGAATTGAAATAAGCGTGCGGTGAAGCGTACGAAACAAAGAAAGGAAAATTATATGGAAAAGGTCAGTATGCAGCCGGATTGGGTATTCAGTCCACAGCCGATGTATATTATCGGAACAAAAAATGAAACCGGAAGCCCGAATTTTTGCGTGATCACATGGATCGGCTTTTCCTTTGACAAGGTTCCTCATCTGATGTTGACCATAGGGGGAAGCAAGCTGACAAAAACGAATATTCTGCGTGAAAGAAAATTTTCTGCGAATATGATTACCGAAGATATTCTGTGGCTGGCGGACTATTTCGGAAATACGAGAGGGGAGGACGCAGAGAAAAAGGGAGTTGCCTATGGTTATACATGGGGAGAGCGGGCAGAGGTTCCTGTCATTAACGAATGTCATTGGGCTTATGAATGCGAGGTGACAAAAGTTGTTGAGCTTGACGGCGCTCATCTTTTTTTGGCGGAGATAAAGAACATTCAGATCGACAAGAAGTTTGAGAATATGAATATGAAGAAAATTGATCTGGAAGAGCTGCGGCCCGCAGTCTACGCACCGTATTGCTATTTTTCAATCGGAAAGAAGCTGGGCGAGATGGGAGAGTGGAAAAAACACCTGCACATTTCAAGGGATTTTCAGCCATAGCGTATTGAAAAAGGCGGAGGGACGTAGTAAAATGAGGTTAGCGCACGCTAACGAAGACCGCTTGACAAAGGAGAGCTTCCGGGCTTGCTGTTTCCTTCTGACGCCGGTGTCTTTGTGTCGTTGCCGTAGAAGGGAGAAACGAGATGAAGTATAACGGATTTTACTTTTGGCTGTTTCGGGGCTCAATGAAAAAGACGCTTACGGAGAAGTACGGCAAGGCTTATGCAAATGAGATCATGAAAAAGAGCAAAGGCGTTTACCGAAAGCTGGTAGAGGAGGCCGACGATATCGGCGACGATAATCCGATGGCATACAATGAGTTATTTGCCTTGGTCTTTGTCTCGCCGTATGTGGCAAGCGAAAAGAAGATTCCGCCCGAAACGGTTCAGGAGCTTATGCGTCGGGCGTTGTATCATGTGAAGTGGTATTTCGGCATGACCGATCTGAACACCCCGAAGGGCAAGGCCGCCAACAAAAAGAGCATCACAAAGTATGTCAAATGGTATACGCCGGAAAGGGAAAAACAGTATCCCTCTTCCTTTAAGGTGGATTTTGCAGGTCAGCCCCACGAGGGAGCCTGCTACTATCGTATTACCCGCTGCCCTATTTGTGCCTATACGAAAAGGCTGGGAGTGGAGGAACTGATGCCGCTGTTCTGCGAGCTGGACAATGTGATGATTACGCTTCAGCACGGCGTTCTGCATCGGGAGCATACGATCGCCGTGGACGGTGATTATTGCGATTATTACATTACCGGGGACCGGGAGCGCTGACGGCAGGAGCGCGACGGCTTCCGGGGCATCGGGCGGCAGCCGTCCGATGCAAGCCTGTGAGGACAGCCGAAAAAATCGACTGTCCTTTTTTCGTTTCATAGGAAAATGCGTCCTATGAAACAAAAAACGCTCCGCGGGGATCGCACTGCGACAGGGAGAAAGGAGCGGCGCGCAGGACAAAACCGGGAGAGCGGCATGGACTTTTCGCACGATCTATGGTAAACTGTATTTTAACCGATTTGCGCCGGAGCGTCGCAGAGCGGTCGGAGGTCTGTGTGCCTGCGCGGAACGTGTCTGCCGCAATGGGGCTCTGCTGAAAAACGCTTTCAGATTTCGGAGGTAAGAAATGTTAGAGGTCAAGGACTTATGTAAGGTGTATAAGCCTAAAAAAGGCGTGCCGGTGCAGGCGCTGGATCATGTGTCGATCAAATTCCCGGATACCGGCATGGTGTTTCTGCTTGGCAAGTCGGGAAGCGGCAAATCGACGCTGCTGAATCTGCTCGGCGGTCTCGATCGGTACTCGTCCGGAGATATTGTGATTGCGGGAACTTCCACGAAGGAGTTTTCGCAGAGCGATTTTGACTCGTATCGGAATACCTATGTCGGCTTTATTTTTCAGGAATATAACATATTAAAGGAATTTTCGGTCGGCGCCAACATTGCGCTGGCGATCGAACTGCAGGGAAGAAAGGCGGAGGACGAGGAGATCAACGCCATTCTGAAAGAAGTCGATCTTGAGGGCTACGGAGATCGGAAGCCGAACGAGCTTTCCGGCGGACAGCTGCAGCGTGTTGCGATCGCCCGCGCGCTTGTGAAAAATCCGCGCATCATCATGGCGGACGAACCGACCGGAGCGCTGGACAGCAATACCGGAAAGCAGGTGTTCGACACGCTGAAGCGTCTCTCGAAGGAGCGTCTTGTCATTATTGTTTCGCACGACCGGGAATTTTCGGAGCGCTATGCCGACCGGATCATTGAGCTGGCGGACGGAAAGATCGTTTCCGACGTGGAGTGGGATCAAGAGGGCGGCGAGGAGACGGCGGAGTTTCGAACCGCCGATACGGAAATCGTTTTTGAGGAAAACGCCATTCGCATTCCCAGCCGTTATCAGCTGACCGAGGCGGATCGGATCGCCATTAACGAATATCTGCTTGCGCTTTCCCAGAACGAGGCGGTCGTTTCGGTCAAAACGTCGAAGGGGCATAACAAAAGGTTTCGCGCCACCGACGAGAGCCGAATCGTCAATCGTCTGAGCGAGCAGTTTTCCATGATAAAATCAAAGCTGCCGATGAAAAAGGCGTTTGCCATGGGGGCGAGCAGCCTGAAATATAAGAAGCTGCGGCTCTTCTTTACGATTCTGCTGTCGGTTGTCAGCTTTACGCTCTTTGCGTTTGCCGACACCTGCGGAAGCTTTAATTTTGAACAGAGCTTAATGGACTCGCTCCAAGACAGCGAGGTGAAATATGCCGCGTTTGAAAAGGTCGTGCGGCAGAACATGGACTGGGGAGACGGCGAGGATCATTTTTATTGGTCGCCCGTGGGATTTTCGGAAGAAGACGTAGCGGAGATCGAGAAGGATACCGGTTTGTCGATGATAAAGGTCAATCGCTTTTCGGGCGATATGTCGATCGGCTTCTCCGAGCAGCTTGCGGAACACGAAACGGAGGTTTATAACTGGTTTGCACAGGAGCTGACGGATCCGAGTTTTCAGGGCTATACCGTGACCACCGAGCAAGAGCTTTCGGTCATGAACTATTCGCTTGCTGCGGGAGCGCTTCCCAAGGCGGGAACGCAGGACGCGGCGATCAGCAAGTACCATGCGGACATTCTTTTGAAATACGGCATGCTTCAGGACGGGACGGAGGTTTCCGTTAAGAGCTATGAGGATCTGCTTGGAAAAAAGCTGGAGCTTTCCAACATGACGTTTACGATCTGCGGCGTGGTGGATACGAATCTTGACATTGAACGCTACGAGGAGCTTCTGACAAGAGACGTGGATACGCTGAGCACGGTGGAGAGCCTGACCGCGTACGCCATGTCGGAGGAGCTGAGCTACGCCAAGAATTACAGTCTGGCGACGGTGCTTTTCGTCGGAGATACGGACGCGGTTCCGTTCCACGGACTTCCCGCCTCCACCTCCTTGAACGGAGATCTGGTGCTTACGGACGATTTCTGGTTTGGCAGCGAATTCCTCACGCTCGGCGCGGTAAAAAATGTCGAAGGCGTTGAGATCGCATGGCTGGACGGAGAAAAGCAGGAGCTTGCGGAAAACGAGATCATCGTTTGGTCGGAGCTTTTGCAGGAAAAATTCAATGTCGTGACGGGGGATTCCCAAGACCAGCCTATGACGGAGGAAGACTATGCGGATTATCAGGATTCCGTGATCGAAGAATATATCGAGGGCGTGAAAAGCGGCGCGTATCCCGACGATCTGCAGCTCTACGGTTACTTCTGGAACGGGAACGGGGAGGAAGTCGAGAACTACGATATGAAGATCGTGGGCGTCATCAACAGCGAACGTTATTATGCCAATGGGACGAGTGTGATCCCGGACGAGCTGTTTACGCGGCTTTGCGGCGAGCCGGACAACGGAATTTACGACTTTGTCGTGACCGCCATGCCCGAAGATACGCGGGACCTGAAAGAGCTTGTTTCGTATGTCAACTATTACGACCGCGACGAGGATCATGCTTACGGGCTGGTCAACTCGGCGGTATATGAGCTGGAGATCGTAGACAGCACGCTGACCGTGGTTTCCAAGGTCTTTTTCTGGATCGGCTTTGCATTCGCGATTTTTGCCATCCTGCTGTTTTCCAACTTTATCGGCACCTCGATCGTACACAAAAAGCAGGAGATCGGTATTCTGCGAGCGATCGGCTCCAGAAGCAACGACGTGTACCGGATCTTCTTCTCGGAGAGCTTTATCATTGCTTCGGTGAATCTGGTGCTGGGCACGATCCTGACGGCGCTGGGCGTATATGCGCTGAACCGCATCCTCCGGTACGATACGGGGATCCTCATTACCGTGCTGCATTTCGGCGTCCGGCAGGTTCTGCTGCTGCTTGCGGTCAGCATGGGAACGGCGGTCGTTGCCAGCTTCCTTCCGGTGAAGCGGATCGCTTCCAAAGCGCCGGTCGATGCGATCCGGAATCGTTGAGCAAACTTGTACGATTTTACTGCATTTGACGAAAAAAAACGGAACTTACGGATTGAATCTGATGCATTTTTATCATATACTTAGAGAAAGGCAAAAAACATCATTTTCTCATCGGTATGAGAAAAAGCATGGAGGTACACATGAAATTCAGCAATGGTTGCTGGCTGCAAAAGCAGGGAACTGCCTGCTTTTCTCCGGCGGAAATTTATTTTACCAAAAAAGAGAGCAATGCTTTGACTCTTTGCGCACCCACCCAACATATCCGCCATCGCGGCGATACGCTTGGCGGAGTGAATCTGACGATCCGCATCACGGCGCCGGCGCCGGAGGTTCTGCGCGTACAGGCAGCGCATTATCTGGGAGTTCAGAAGAAGGGACCTTCTTTTGAGCTGACCATTGACGAGAATGCGGCAATTTCGATTGACGAAGACGAACAGAGGCTTACGGTGACCAACGGGGGACTGAGCCTTGTGATCGACAAGAGCAGCGCCGCCATGACCTATTACCGGGACGGAGAGAAGCTGACCGCCTCCTCGGGCCGCGATATGGGCTATATGAAGACCGATTGGCAGGGACTGCCTTATGACGACGGCAGCGAGCGCGACACCTATATGCGTCAAATGCTCTCCATCGGCGTGGACGAGCATATTTACGGTATGGGCGAACGGTTTACCCCTTGGATCAAAAACGGGCAGAGCGTGGCGATCTGGAACGAGGACGGCGGTACTTCCACGGAGCAGTCCTATAAGAATATTCCGTTCTATATTTCCGACCGGGGCTACGGCGTGTTCGTGAACCATCCGGAAAAGGTGGAATTTGAGGTCTGCACCGAGATGATCACGCGGGTGGAGTTTTCCGTGCCGGGCGAATCGCTCGATTACTTTATCATCAACGGACCGACGATGAAGGATGTTCTTCGCCGCTACACCGATATGACCGGCAAGCCGGCGCTTCCGGCTCCGTGGACGTTCGGTCTTTGGCTTTCCACCTCGTTTACGACGAATTACGACGAGGAGACCGTCAATTCGTTTGTGGACGGGATGTTTGCAAGGGACATTCCGCTTCAGGTATTCCATTTTGACTGCTTCTGGATGAAGGAATTTTCGTGGTCGGATTTCCTTTGGGACAGCCGCGTCTTCCCCGATCCGGAGGGCATGCTGAAGCGTCTGAAGGCAAAGGGGCTGAAGATCTGCGTTTGGATCAACAGCTACATCGGTCAGGAGTCGGCGCTGTTTGAGGAAGGAAAAAAGAACGGCTACTTTATCAAGCGGAAGAACGGCGACGTTTGGCAGTGGGATATGTGGCAGCCGGGAATGGCGATCGTGGATTTCACGAACCCGGAGGCATGGAGCTGGTACCAGAAGAAGCTGGAGCGGCTGCTCGACATGGGCGTGGACTGCTTCAAGACCGACTTCGGCGAGCGCATCCCCACCGACTGCGCTTACTATGACGGCTCCGATCCCGTAAAGATGCACAATTACTATACATACCTTTACAACAAGTGCGTATTCGAGCTTCTGGAACGCAAGCGCGGCAAGAACGAAGCGGTTCTGTTTGCGCGTTCGGCAACGGTCGGCGGTCAGAAATTCCCGGTTCATTGGGGCGGCGACTGCTGGAGCGATTACGAGTCGATGGAGGAGAGCCTGCGCGGCGGTCTTTCGCTTTGCATGAGCGGCTTCGGCTATTGGAGCCACGACATCGGCGGCTTTGAGAGCACCTCGACGCCGGACGTTTACAAGCGCTGGTGCGCGTTCGGTCTGCTTTCGCCCCATTCCCGTCTGCACGGCAGCAGCTCCTATCGGGTGCCGTGGGCTTATGACGAGGAGGCGGTTACGGTCGTCAGCACGTTTGCAAAGCTCAAAGGAAAGCTGATGCCGTATTTGTACCGGAATGCCATCGAAACCCATGAGACCGGCATCCCGATGATGCGGAGCATGGTTCTGGAATATACTGAGGACCCGACCTGCGCGTATTTGGACAAGCAGTACTTCCTCGGCGACTCGCTGCTGGTGGCTCCGATCTTCAACGACAAGAGTATGGCGAAGTTTTATCTGCCGGAAGGCAAGTGGACGAACTATTTTACCGGCGAGGTGAAAGAGGGCGGCAAGTGGTATCGGGAATCCGTACCGTATACCGAGATCCCGCTTTATGTAAAGCCCGGCACGCTGTTGGCTCTGGGCGCAAAGGAGCAGGCGGTCTACGATTACGAGGACAATGTCACGCTGAAGCTCTACGAGCTGGGTGACGGAGAGAATGCTTCTACAGTTGTCTACGGACAGGACCGGACAAAACGGCTGGAGGCTTCGGTGACGAGAACGGGCGATTCCTACCGGATCGCGGTCAAAGGCTCGGCGATGGGCGAGATCGTGATCGGAAGCCGGAAAGTAAGCTTTGTCGGCGATCTGGAAACAGAAATTACTGCTGTAGAATAAAAGGAGACATAAGTAGAACATGAGCGAGGCATATAAAATTCATTTGGGACCCGCCGCCTGCGCGGTCGACCTTGGCGACGGCAGCGAGCGCGGCGAATATGTGAATCAGGATTACATTCTGGAGCGGCTCGGACGGCCGCACCGCGCGATCAATCTGATGTATTGCTATTACCCTCTGGACAAGGGCTGGCCGGAGCGCGCAAGCAAGGCGCATGCCCACGACGACCTGAACGACGTCTGGGACTATCCTTACGACGACTATTTTCCCTACGGCGGAGGCATCGGCGGAAATCTGGACGGGGAGCCGTTCACCTTTATGCGCGACGTCCGCCGACACGGTCAGGACGTCTGCCTGACCCTGACGATCGACCCGTTTGTCGGCGACGAGCACATCGTTGCGATCGCAAAGGATATGGCAAAGTTCGGACGCGTGACGCTGCGCATCAACCACGAGGCGACCGGCAACTGGTTTTCCTTCAACAAACGCGCCTCCTATGAGCAGGTGGCGGCGTTCTTTGTTCACTGCTGCGAGATCATCCACCGCGAAGCAAAGAACTGTCAGGTCGTGCTTTGTCTGGACGGCTGCAAGGACGCTTCCGAAGAAAAAATGGTCATGGAGGAGATCTTCACCGAGGCTGCAAAGGCGGCGGACATCGTTTCGGTGGACCGCTACATGGCGCTTCACTGGGGCTGGCCGGTGGATATTGCGGAGCCGGGCGGAACGACGTTCGGCAGAAGCAAGGTGAAGGACATCTATGAGATGGCAAAGAAATCCTATAAGCGCTATATCGTCATGAACGACGGCGTGATCAAGCCGATGGTCATGTCGGAGCTGAACGCGGACGGGGACGTGACCGGCCCGTACGATCAGGCGGACATGTTCACGGAGTTCTGCGATCTTCTGAAAAACGATCCGGAGCGCTGGCTTTCCGGCTTTACGACTTACCAGTTCCGCGACCGGGGACGGCTCGGACTGGAGATCGAAAGCCCGAACAATCCGGAGGTCGGGATCGAGCAGCCGCTGTTGGGCGCGTATAAGAAGATCATTGCCGACGAGTTCTTCTCGCCCTCTCAGACGGTGGGCGAGGCTGCGGCGCTTCCGCTGACGCTTCGGTGGGGCAGCGCGGAGGATTCTGAGGGGCTGGCGATCCCGGTGAAGCTGGAAGCCAATCCGGTGTTCTTCGAGGCGTACTTTGAGGACGAGCTTGCGGGGGAAAACCTGATGCTCTGCATCAACAACCGCTGGTTCTATAAGGCTCCGGGCGTGAAGTGCGTTGACCTTTCGGGGGCGTTTTTTGAGAAGCCGCTGACCGCGCCTGCGGAGCTGACGCTGTCTCTGTACGCTCCGCCTGCTTCCGGGGAGAACGATCCGTCGCAGGGCGGGGACTGGCAGACCAATTATTATCGCGAGATCAAGTCGCTTCCCAAGCTTCGGATCCGTTACCAACCGATTCTTTGATTGTAGAATGCAAACCCAAGAAATTCTCCTCCTGTAGAATCCTAGAGGAGGAGAATTTTTTTGACAAATTTTTTTCCATGAAAAAAGGGGTAAAAAAACCGTAAAAAATCCATAAAGATACAATTCTATAAGAGATTTATACGATAAAAAGAAAAAAACACTCTGTAGAATGGCAAAAACCAACAGAATTACATAAAAATGCCAGAAAAAAGCCCTTCGATATTAGTAAAAAACCACAAAAAAAGAATTGCTAAATTGCCTATTATGTGCTATTATACTTAAAACGACCTGTGCTCGAAAAAGGGCGGAGGGGTTTTTTTAATATTGTCATACGATTTTTACTTGAAGTAAGGAGATGAACCAGCCGATATGAAACATTTCTTTTCCTGGGACGGACCGTTACTTCGTTTTTTTGACAAAGTCGGTAAGGTGATGATCGCTTCGATGTTATGGTTATTGACCTCGATCCCGATCGTTACCACGGGACTGGCCAGCACGGCTCTGTATTATTCGGTCGTAAAAGCGATCCGAAACGACAGGGATTATGTACTGAGCCAGTATTACGGCGCTTTGCGGAGAGAGTGGAAGCAGGGGCTTTTGTTCGGCGTCTTGTATCTGCTTGCCTTTGCGCTTCTGCTGCTGGACGTTATTGCTTGGCATGAGGAGGGTACGAAAAGGGGAATGCTTCTTTTCCTTATCTGTGCCGCCGCGATGCTGCTTCTGGCAGTTTCCGCAGTTTACGTCTTTTCTTTGATCTCCCGATTTGAGATGGGGTTCCGGGACGTGCTGAAAATCAGTTTCTTTCTGGAATTCCGATACCTGCCGAGTTCCGTCGGGATCGCGCTGATCCTTGGAACGTCGGTCGGATTGATTTTCTTATCTCCATATACGGTGCTGTTCGTTCCCGGCGCCGCATGTTTTCTTATTTCGTTTCTGACGGAAAAAATATATCAAAACATCATACCGGAACCTGCGGACGGTCAGGAGCAGTGGTATGACAAGAAAAATAAGGAGGAATACGATGCAAATCAAGAAACTGTTTAAAAAAGGAATCGTAATGCTTTTGGTGATTTCGATGATGTTGGAAACAGCTTCCCTGTGTTTTGCAGAGGGCGAGGCCGCCGGCGACGATTCGGCGCCCACGGAAAGCTCGGAACCTGCGGACACGGCTACGCCCGATGACGGCACCGACGCTTCGCAGGACGATGCGGACGAACAAGAGCCGACGGAACAGAAGACCGCTGTAGAAGATATGACCTTGGACATGTACAAAGACATCCTTGGAACCTACAACATCGACGACAGCGTTCTGACGTATAAGGAATACACCGAACGCTTCCCGGATACCAAGACGGACGCTTCGATCCAGATCGCAGCCAAGGACTACTACGCCGAGGCGAGCGACATGGAGACCGAGGTGAAGCCGAACAGCGACTATTCGGAGGTCGCGGAGGCATGGAAGCAGACCGGTCTGTCGGACTCGCTGCTGACCGCGGACGAGGGATTCGTTTCTTGGAAGTTTACGGCAGAGCAGAGCGGTTACTATTATGTTTCCCTTACCTATTTCCCGGTGAAGGGCAAGAATGCGGATATCGAACGCGCTTTCTTCTTGGACGGCGCTCTTCCTTATGCGGAAATGACCAATATTAAGTTTTCTCGTATTTGGGTAAACGAGGTGAATTATGACGGCACCGCAAAAGCGTGGGAGTGGAGCTCGGACAATCAGGGCAATCACCTGAAACCGTCTCAGGCAGAAGCGCCGGACTGGATGCATTCCTATCTTTATGACAGTAACGGATATATTTCGCATTGTCTTCCGATCTACATAGAAGCAGGAGAGCATGTTCTGACGATGGTTTCCATCAAGGAGCCGATGCTTCTTTATAATATTACGATGGACTATGTGGGTTCGACGATCAGCTACGCGGACTATAAGGCGCAGCACGACGCTGCCGGAGCAACGGCTTCGTCGAATCAGATGATCGAGGTACAGGCGGAGCAGGCGGTAAGAAAATCCTCTCAGATGCTTTATCCGCAGCAGGATCAGTCGTCGCCGGCGATTTCCCCGTACAGCCCCCGTTATCTTCTGAACAACACGATCGGCGGCAACTCTTGGAGATTGGTCGGTCAGTGGATCGAATGGGACATTACCGTACCGGAGACCGGATATTATAATCTGGCGCTTGCGGTCAAACAAAATTTTAGCAAAGGTATTTATGTTTCCCGGAAGATCTCCATTGACGGAGTTGTTCCGTTCGACGAATTTAACGCATACGGCTTCCAGTACGAGTCGAACTGGCGGCAGGAGGTTCTGGGAAATGAGGACGGCGCTTTCAGCATTTATCTGGAAGCCGGAGAGCACACGCTCCGCATGGAAGTCGTGCTCGGCGAGTTTTCCTCCATCGTTTCGGATGTGCAGGAGGCCGTAACGGAGCTGAACGCCATCTACCGTGAGATCATCTGCGTGACCAGTACGTCGCCGGACAGCTGGAAGGATTACCAGATTCGCCGCAACCTGCCGGAGCTGCAGGAGGAATGTATTGTTGTAAGAGATCTGCTGGACGATACGATCAAGAGACTTCGCGAGCTGGTTGGTTCCGGCAGCGATAAGGAAACCGTGCTGATCACGATGCGCGACCAGCTGAACGATATTATCGACGATCCGGAGTATGTAGTAAAGGTCGTATCCTCGTTCCGTACGAACATTCGTGCCTGCGGTACTTGGATCACGCAGGTTATCGAGCAGCCGCTGGCGCTTGATGCGATCTACCTCGTTTCGGACAAAGACGAGCTGCCGGAGATGAAGGATTCTTGGTGGCAGAAGCTGCTCCACGAGATCAAGCGTCTGTTCTATTCCTTCGTTATTGACTACAACATGATCGGCGACGTGTCCGACGGCGGCAACCAGACGCTGATTACCCTTTGGGTCGGCACCGGCCGAGATCAGGCGAACGTAATCAAGTCGATGCTGGACGAGACCTTCTCGACAAAGTCCTACACCGACGAAAACGGAGAGGAATACTTTATCGGCGTGAACGTTATGCTTGTGGACATGGGAACGCTGCTGCAGGCGACCCTTGCCGGCTCCGGTCCGGACGTGGCGATCCAAGTCGGCAACGATGTGCCGATGAACTACGGTCTGCGAAACGCCGTGGCGGATCTCTCCCAGTTTGCGGATTGCGAGCAGATCATCTCGGAGCGTTTCCGTGAGAGCGCGATGGAGGCCTTCCGCTTTACGAGCAACGGGCATACCGCGGTTTACGGCTTGCCGGAGACGCAGACCTTTGCGATGATGTTCTACCGCAAGGATATTTTGAAGGAGCTTGGTCTTGAGCTTCCGACCACATGGGAAGAAATGAAGGTCGTGCTGACCCAGCTCAGCCAGAACAATATGGATCTGGGCATGATGCCCACCGAGTCGAACTTCGCGATGCTTCTTTATCAGAACGGCGGAGAATATTACAACGAAGACGGTTCGCAGTCGGCGCTTGATTCGGAAGAATCGGTAACGGCATTCCGGAAGTTTACCGAGTTCTATACGGACTTCAAGATGGACACGGTAACGTCCGTGGAGGAACGCTTCCGTACCGGTGAGGCTCCGATCATTATTACCGACTATACCTATTATAATACGCTGCAGGTTTCCGCGCCGGATATTCAGGGTCTGTGGGGCATGGCGGTCGTTCCGGGAGAAGTCAGAGTCGATGAGAACGGAAACGAATACATCGACAATACCGTGGCAAGCTCCGGCACCGCATGCGTTATTATGGAAGCCTCCGAAAACAAGCTGGCTTGCTGGGAGTTCCTGAAATGGTGGACCAGCGCCGAGACGCAGTACCTGTACAGCAGCGAGATGGAGTCCCTGATGGGCGCCTCCGCCCGTGTGGCGACGGCGAACATCGAAGCGTTCGGACTGATCCCTTGGCCGACGGATATCGCCGAGGTATTGGAGGAGCAGTTCGAACATGTACGCGGCATCCGTCAGGTGCCCGGCGGATATTTCTCTTGGAGAAATGTCAACAACGCGTTCTACGCCGTTACGACAAAAACCGACTCTGCGACGCCTCGTGAGGAATTGATGGATCGCGTTATTTACATCAACGACGAGATCGCATATAAGAGAAAAGAATTCAACTTGGATTAGAGAGGGGGAGAGAGCATTGGATAACTTAGAAAAAGCGAAAAACGAGTGGACGCTGAAGAAGAGAATTTATCGTGCTAGATATTCCTACATTATGCTGGCTCCTTACTTTATTCTGTTCTTCCTGTTTACGATCCTGCCGGTTTTGGCATCCATCGTTTTGAGCTTTACATACTTCAACATGTTGGAAGCTCCCCAGTTTATCGGGTGGGATAACTATGTAAAGCTCTTCCTGCAGGACGATATTTTCCTGATCGCGCTGAAGAACACGCTGCTGTTTGCCGTGATCACCGGTCCGATCAGCTACCTGATGTGTCTGCTGTTTGCATGGATCATCAACGAATTCAAGGGAAAGGTCAGAGCGTTCCTGACGCTGATCTTTTACGCGCCGTCCATCTGCGGTCAGGCGTACCTTGTATGGAGCCTGATCCTCAGCTCCGACCGTTACGGCTATCTGAACGGCTTCCTGATCCGCTGGGGCATCATTGACGAGCCGATCCTTTGGTTCCAGACCGAGGCGTATGTGCTTCCGTGTCTGATGATCGTCCAGCTGTGGCTGAGTCTCGGTACCGGCTTCCTGTCGTTCATCGCGGGTCTTCAGACCGTCGATAAGTCGCTTTACGAAGCGGCTGCCATGGACGGCGTAAAGAACCGTTGGCAGGAGCTTTGGTATGTGACCCTGCCGGCAATGAAGCCGCAGCTGAGGTTCGGTGCGGTTATGCAGATCACGAACTCCTTTGCGGTATCGGACGTTTCCATCCAGCTTGCGGGCAACCCAAGCGTCAACTATGCGGGCGCCACGATCGTAACCCACCTGTTGGACTACGGTACCTACCGTTTTGAAATGGGTTATGCGTCGGCGATCGCAACGGTGCTGTTCCTGATGATGGTCGTATCCAACAAGTTAATACAGAGACTGTTAAGAAGGGTGGGTGAGTAAGCATGGCAAAAGAAAAAATGAAAAAGCCAAAAAGAAGACTATTCCACCGTCAAAAGCAGTTGAACCGTTCCGCAGCGGGCAATACGCTGATATTTACCTTCATGATTATTTGCGGCTGCTTTATGGCGCTGCCGCTCGTCATGATTATCAACAACGCGCTGAAGCCTCTGGACGAAATTTTCCAGTATCCGCCGAAGATTTTCGTAAGAAACCCTTCCTTGGATAACTTCACCGACCTGTTCGTCAGCATGAACGATACTTGGGTGCCGTTCTCGCGATACATTGCCAACACGATCATCATTACCGGCGGCGGTACGCTCGGACACGTTCTGATCGCCTCGCTGGCAGCCTATCCGCTGGCGAAGCACAACTTCCCCGGAAAGAACACGCTGTTCAACTTGGTTGAACTGTCCCTGATGTTCTCGTGGACGGTAACGCAGATCCCGATCTATATGATCGTTTCGTATCTGCATATCAACAATACCTACTGGGCGCTGATACTGACCGCTTGGCAGTACGGTCTCGGTCTTTACCTGATGAAGCAGTTTATGGAGCAGCTGCCGAACTCCCTGATGGAGTCGGCGCGGCTGGACGGCGCATCCGAGTTCCGGGTATTTTGGAGCATCGTAATGCCGAACGTAAAGCCGGCATGGCTGACGCTGGCGATCTTCCAGTTCCAGTCCATGTGGGGCAACACCGGTTCCACTTACCTGCGAAGCGAGCAGCTGAAGCCGATGCAGTACGCGTTATTGCAGATTCAGGGCGGCGGCGCGGCAAGAGCGGGCGCCGCACAGGCAGTTACCTTTGTTTTGGCAGCCGTACCGGTCATCTTTTTCCTGATTTGCCAGAGCAACATTCTGGAAACCATGACGTCGTCCGGTATGAAGGATTAAGGAGGAGGAGAAATGAAAAGAAAAAGCAAATCCATATTTCAGAAGCTTATTCTCCTGACGCTGGCTGCCGTCCTTGTGATGACCTCCGTGTGCGCCGCGGACGACGTGCCGTACGTTACCTATAACTACGATTATTGGGAAAACGTGGTCTATACGCCGGCGGCTTATATTCCGGACGGCAAGATCGAGGGAACTTCGATCAAGGACGCCGAGGGCAACTCCATCGGCGCGTTCAGCGGACCGGAGGATGTTTATCTGGCGGCGGACGGCAATATTTATATTGCGGATACAAAAAACAACCGGATCGTTGTAATATCCAGCGAGGATTACTCCTACGTTTCTGTTATTACCGGATTTACCGATGAAAACGGGGAGTGGAGCGAATTCAATGAACCGCAGGGCGTATGCCACTCCGAATCCCCGGACGGAAACCTCTATATTGCGGACACCGGCAACAACCGCGTCGTCATTCTGGATCAGGACTATGAATTCGTACATGTGATCCAAAATCCGGAGCAGGGCGACAACGTCTTGGAAGACGGCTTTATCTTCGCACCGCTGAAGGTCATCGTAGACTATGCGGAACGAATTTACGTTATCGCAAAGAATACCGAAGAAGGTATCATGATTTTCAATACAGATTATCAGTTCGAGGCGTTCTACGGACAGATCCCCGTTGTAGTCACGACGTGGCAGCGAATCTGGTATCATCTGTCCACGAGAGAGCAGAAGGATAAGCAGACGCTCCGTATTTCCACCGAGTACAATGGTCTGGACGTGGACCCGAACGGCTTTATCTATGCGTCCTATCTTGACGAGAACGGTTTGCAGGCAGTCATGCGTCTGAACCCGAAGGGCAACGACGTAATCAAAAAGGGCGTAAACGCAAATATCGGCGGCGATATTGACATCGTGGAGACAAACTCCTACAGCGGAAAATCCACGGCGGTTGACGTCGTGTACCGGGACAACGGAATTTATTCGTTCCTCGACTCCAAGAGAGGAAGAATTTTCACCTACGATCACGAAGGAAACCTGCTGTATATTTTCGGCGGTCTCGGTGTTCAGGAGGGCTGCTTCCAAGCGCCGTCCTCCATCGAGCAGAATACGAACGGGCAGATCATGGTGGCGGACCGGAACCAGAACATTATTCTGTTGTTCAAGCCGACGGAATACGGCTCGCTGATCAACGAAGCCGTGGGACTTCGCTTCGACGGAAACGAGGAGCTGGCGGTTCCGCTCTGGGAAGAGGTTCTGAAGCTCGACGCCAACTTTGAGCTGGCTTACATCGGTCTTGGAAAGTCCTACCTGTCGGCGGGAGAGAACAAGAAGGCGATGGAATATCTTGAAAACGGCATGAGCCGCCAGTATTATTCGATCGCATACCGCCGGTACCGAAACGAATTCCTCGTGGAAAACCTTGAGTGGATGCTGAGCGCGCTTGCGGTTCTGATCGTTGCCGTGGTTGTGGTGAAGAAGATCCGCAATCGAAAGAAGTATCGCGACGACAGTGCCGACACGTTAGAATAACAGGAGGAGAGAAGATATGAAAAAGTATTTTTCCAAGGACAAATGGAAATTCAGTTTTTACTGTCTGACTCATCCTGCGGACGGTTTTTATGAGATACGCCACCGGAACCGCGGCAGCGTGCCGATTGCGCTTATATACGTTGTCCTTTATGCGCTGTGCTATTCGTGGAACCGGTTGGGCGCAAGCTTTATCGTAAACGACACCAACCCGAGAAACGTGGATGCGGTCTCGGAGCTGTTCGGCGTGCTCCTTCTGTTCCTGCTGATCTGCGTCGGAAACTGGTCGATCACCTGCTTGATGTCCGGAGAAGGGCGCTTGAAGGATATTGCCATCATCGTTGGCTATTCCCTGCTGCCGATGATCCTGACGCTGATCCCGGCGACCATCATTTCCAAGATCGTTGCGCAGAACGAGGAAGCGTTTTACTACATCATAGTTTATCTGGGAACTGCATATTCTCTGCTGTTAATGCTGATCGGAATTATGACGATCCACAACTACACGCTGCTGAAGACCCTGATCACCGTTGTACTGACGGTCGTGGCCATGCTCATTATTATCTTCTGCGCCATGATGATCTTCAGCCTTGTCAGTCAGGTAGTCGGCTTCTTCCAGAGCATTTACACCGAATTGTTGTTCAGATAGGAGGATAAGAATGAAACGATACAAAAAAATTATCCTCGGTCTTGTTGCACTCGTTGTGGTCTGCGTAGCGGCGTATGTGATTCATTATCTGGTAAAATATACCTTCTATGATGAGTACAAGAAATATGTCGAGGATTACAGCGTGTACGAGGAGGGAACGGAATTTGCCGGAAAAACGGACGCCTCGGCTCCGGCGAAGGGCTTCGTGCTGGCGGCGGAGAACGACGGATTTCGGCTGTACGTCAACGAAGAGACCTGCGTGGTCGCTCTGACGGACAAGAAGACCGGGCAGGTATACAGCACAAACCCTCTGAATCTGGGACAGAAAGCGGACGAAGGTACGAATTCCGATATGAATTATTACAACCTTCAGTCCCAGCTCATTGCCACCTATTACATGGATGGCAACGCAGAGGCGCTGCAGACCTTCAATTCCTTTGAGTTCTGCGTTGACGTGGAGCTGCGCGACGGAGAGGAGCCGCGCTACAAGCTGGAAAGCATCAAGGACGGCCTGCGGATCGTCTACACGATGCAGAGCTCCTCGAACGACACCGGCATGGTTCCGCTCTATCTGAGCAGCGACCGCTACGACGAGCTGCTCGAACAGATGGAAGCGACCGACCATTCGCTTGCCGTTCTGTTCAAAGGCTATTACATCGATTCGAAGACGCACGAGGGCTTTAAGGAGCTGCCGGAGGTAACAAGAAAGTCGGCGTTCCACATCAGCAAGCTGGAATCGTGTCTGACGGGAATCGGTTACACCTACGACGATTACAAGAACGATATGGAAGAGGCGGGAGCCGAAGCAACGGTTCCGATCGCTTTGACGGTTCCGCTCGAATATCGTCTGACCGACGACGGTCTGAAGGTTTCCGTACCCACCACGAAGATCGAGGAGGCGGGCGGCGCAAGACTCTATGAGTTGACGGTACTGCCGTTCTTCAATGCGGAAAAGAAGGACGGAAGCGACGGTTACTTCTTTGTACCGAACGGTTCCGGAGCGCTCATCAACTTCAACAACGGTCTGATGGCAAGCAACAGCACCTATTCCGAGTTTGTTTACGGAGAAGACCTTCTGGACGTTGACCGGACGCAGCAGGACATTACGGAGGATGTGAAGCTTGCGCTTTACGGAATCCAGAAAGAGAACAGCACGATGCTTGTCACGATCGACGACGGCGAGACCTTTGCTCAGATCAATGCGACGGTATCGGACGTTCTGAACTACTATAACTACATTTATACGAGATTCCGCCTGCGTCACATCGAAAACGTTACGGTCGCAGGCTCCGCGGACCCGATGCCGGTTCTTGAGAAGGATCTGTATGACGCTTATCTTGTGCAGACCTACCATGTGCTTCCGGAAACGGACGAATACGACGGCTATTCGGGCATGGCAAAATATTACCGCGAAATGCTTTTCGGTGAGGAAGCGGCGGCGCTGATCACCAACGAGAGCGAGGACATCAAGCTTTACCTTGACATTCTCGGAGCCGTAAAGAGAGAATCCTCTTTTGCGGGCTTTAAGTACGACGAAGTCTTTGCGATGACCACGTTTGAACAGGCGGAGGATATCGTAAAGAAGCTTCAGGAGCAGTCGGTTCACAATCTGATCGTCAATTATCAGGGCTGGATGAACGGCGGCTATTACCACGATGCGACGGACGACATCAAGGTCATTCGGAAGCTCGGCGGCAAGAGCGGTCTGGCGTCTCTGAAAAAGCTTTTGGAGGAGAACGGCGGTCTGCTTTACGGAGACATGGCGATCCAGCAGGTGACCTACGCGGACGACGACTTTAACTACACCGCAGAGGGCGCCCGGTATTACGGCAAGGGCTATGTGGCGGGCTTCGGAAAGCTTTCTCCGACCACCTACAGCCGCTCGGCGTCGCTTGGCTATATCGAAAACCTGTACGATCTGCTTTCTCCGAAGTATCTGCCGAGATATGTTGAGCCGATGCTCAAGGATATGGAAAAGCTGGAGGTTTCCGGCATTTCGTTCCGCGACCTTGGCACGATCGTATACTCCGACAAGAAGCGGAAGGAATTCATTACCAGAGACATGGCAAAGGACATCATACTTGCCATGATCGAGAAATCCGACGAAGCGCAGGAGAACCTGATGTTCAACAATGCGCTCGGCTATGCGCTTCCGTACGCGGACGACGTTTTGAACGTGACCTTCTACAAAAACTCGTATGTATATATCAACGAGGAGGTTCCGTTCTATGAAATGGTGATCCACGGCTATGTGGACTACTGCGGAAAGTCTTATAACCTGAACAAGAACCTGCCGATGGCAGAAGAGTGCTTGGAAATGATTGAAAACGGAGCTTACCCGCATTTCACGTTTACATGGGAAGATTCTTCTGAACTGAAATACACGGGACTGAACAATTATTTCAGCACCACGTTTGACACTTGGTATGAGGACGCCGTAGCGATGTACACGCAGGTCAATGCAGTGCTTCGTCAGGTGGCAAATTCCACGATGGATCGCCACGAACTGACGGAAAACGGCGCGAAAATCACCTACAGCAACGGCGTTGTGATTACTGTTGACAAGAGCAGCAATACGGTAACGGTGACCGGAAACGGTTCCACCGAAACCTATCGCTTTGAGTAAGGAGGGGAGCGTATCATGAACAAAAAGAAGCATAGAATGTCCCTTGCTCATAAACGTGCCATAACCGGTCTTTTGTTTATCAGCCCTTGGCTGATCGGCTTCCTCGTTTATTACGTTCGAAGCATTTACATGACCGTGCAGTTTTCTTTGAGCGAGGTCAGCCCCTCGGTAGGAGGTTATGAAGCAAAGTTTGTAGGGCTGAAGAATCTGAAATATATTTTCCTTGAGCACCCTACGTTCAATCAGCAGCTGGTTCTTTCCATGAAGAACGTCTTTATCGACGTACCGTTGATCATTATTTTCAGCTTGCTGATGGCAATGCTTCTGAACCAGAAGTTTGTAGGAAGAACCGTCGTTCGTGCCGTTTTCTTCCTGCCGGTCATTATGGGGTCCGCGGCGATCACACAGGCGATTGAAAATGCGCGTTCCGCCATGGTCGGCGGCGTCAGCTCGACGGCCTCCGATATTGTCGCAGCGTCCTCGTCGTCCATCAATGTGGATTACTATTTGGCGCTGTTCAAGGACATTGGACTTCCGTCCGGTATTTTGGATTACGTTGTCGGCGCGGTAGAGCGGCTGGCGGATGTGGTTTCGCTTTCCGGCGTTCAGATCGTTATTTTCATTGCGGCGCTGCAGTCCATTGCAGGCTCGCTGTACGAGGTGGCGAAGATCGAAGGAGCGACCGGGTACGAGACCTTCTGGAAGGTTACCTTCCCGATGGTAATGCCGCACATCATCACCTGCTTGGTTTATACGGTGGTGGATTCCTTCGCAAACAGCGAGGTCGTAACGCTGTCCTACAACGAAATTTTCAGCAACAACCATTACGATTACGGAAGCGCGATGAGCTTGGTCAGCACGATCGTTGTGTGCGCGGTGCTGTTCATCGTCGTCGCGATCATACAGAAGCGAACATTCTACTATAACTAGGAAAGGAGGACAAAAATATGGTATCTATTGCAAAAGCAAAGCTTCGTTATCAGGAACTGCAAAACGATCAGTTCTTCCAGAACGACAAAAGGCGTGCGCTCAAGTACTTTAAGAAATTTTTGTTCTTCGTGTTCCGCTTTTGTATCCTGCTCGGCGTTTCGTACGTCATTTTGAGCCCGTTGATTCGAATGATCGCCCAGTCGTTCTTTTCGGACACCGACCTGACGAATCCGATGGTGTACATTATTCCGACCCAGCCGACGCTGGAGAAGTACGTTGCCGCATGGAAGGTTCTGCCGTATCCCACGACGATCCTGAAGTCGCTCGGCAATGACTTCGCCTTGATGCTGATCCAGATCTTTATCTGCTCGATGGTCGGCTACGGCTTTGCACGGTTTGATTTCCCGTTGAAGGGCGTTCTCTTTGGCTGCGTTGTCGTAATGATCGTTATTCCGACCCACGCCATCATGCTGCCGCTGTATTTGACCTTCACGCAGACGGTGAATCTGTACAATACGATCTGGCCGTTTTATCTGCTGACGGTATTCGGCAGCGGACTTCGTTCCGGATTGTACATTTACCTGTTCAACCAGTTCTTCCGAGGACTTCCGAAGGAGATCGAGGAAGCGGCGTTCGTGGACGGCGCGGGCAGCTTCTACACCTATTTCCGGATCATGCTTGTCAACGCCATGCCTTCGGTAATCACGGTTGCCGTGTTCTCGCTCGTATGGCAGTACAACGACCTGTTTTACTCCAAGCTCTTCGGCTTGTCCAGCGCGGTTTCGATGCGGATCAGCGCGCTGTCGCAGGAGGTTGGAGCGGTATACGAGATCGAAAACCCTGCGTTTTTGACCATGTACCTGTATGCCGGTATCGTTTTGATCCTGATTCCGGTGATCCTGATTTACTGCGTCCTTCAGAAATTCTTCATCGAAGGTGTTGAACGAAGCGGTATTGTAGGTTAAAATGGTAATAGGAGAGCGGAGCTCTCTTGTTATATCAAGAAAAAACAAGTGGTTTTTCTTGAAAAAATATCCAAGGAGGAGTATCATGTTTAAAAAAATTCTTGCACTGATGCTTGTCGCTACCATGTCCATGGCACTTGTAGCATGCGGCGACAAGAAATCAGACGACGAAAACAAAGACGTAACTCCCACGAGCGCGCCTTCTTCGTCGCCGTCTGCAACTCCGACCCCGGAAGTGAAGGAACGTACCGACCTTCCGGAAGACGCATCCAGTTATGTGAATTTTGAGGACGGAAATGCAGACTTTGCCGTAATTGCGCTGAGCAACGCGGCATGCGATCTTGCATCGACCTTGAGCGTTAAGGACTTTGCAGGCTCCAAGGGATTGGTTGCGACCTCTCCGGCCAGCGACAACATCTTTTCCGGTAAGCATCCGTTTATCGCGATCGACGTTGTCGGAATGCTCGGCGAGAAGGCAGCCGATGTAGCCAAGATCCAGTTTGACATCGGTATCGACTACAAGGGCGGCGCTTTCCAGGCCGTTGCCGGCTCTCTGCTGATGTACACCGGCGAAGGCAATGTAGAGTCAACGACCCCGTGGTCCGTTTACCTTGAGGAGCAGAACCCGAAGACTTACACGGTTGACGTTCCCGAAGGCGGCTTTGTAACGGGAGCAAAGAACTACATCTGCTTTACGGTCATCGACGGAAACCCGATCGAGTCCACGGATTTTGACGTGGCTCTCGACAACATTGTGTTCCGTGATAAGGACGGCAACGTTATTACTCCGGACACATCCGTGAAGTTCAACACCGTAGAGGGAATCGACCAGAGCTTCTGGCTCAACCTTGTATGGGACAACGCAACGAAGGAGCCCGTCAACGAGAAGATCGTCCTGACCGGCGTGAAGACCGGAAGCGGCTGGTGGCCGGATGCAAAGAACTCCATGAGCTTCGTGGACGGCGTTGCAAAAGAGAACGGTTACGGCGCGCAGCTTAGTCCGGACGATTTCAAGCCGGGTATGGTCATGACGATTTACTATGATCAGCCGTTTGAACATACGGATGAAAACCGCTACCAGATCCCGTATCTCCGTGCACAGGCATGGGCGACCGAGGACGGAAGCTTTGCCGGCGGCAGTGCGGATGTTTGGAACTTTACCGACGATTATCTTGAGACCGACCGCAGAAACAATGCCCGCACGATCGTTCAGTACACCTACGAGGAGATCGCTGAGGCGTTGAACAAGGGCTTCGGCACGACCGGCGAGGATTGGAAGACCTACTGCAGCTTCCTCGGCGTTGCCGACAGAGGCGCTGCGATCAACATCTACAAGGTTACCATTGGCGAGCTTCCGGAGTAAAGGAGTTAAAGAAAAATGAAAATGAAGAAAATTTTAGCCTTGATGCTGGTTCTCTCCATGGTGTTCGCTATGGTGGCCTGCGGGGATAAGGACGATGACAAGAATAAGGACAACACCCCCACGAAAGCGGTTGAGCCGACCAGCGAACTGGCGCATCCAGAGAAGCGTACGATCAACATCGGTACTTGGTTCGAGCAGTATTATACCTCTGCACATCAGTCGGTTGATGCAAACCCGAACGTAAACAATCTGGACGAGGCGCAGATGCAGCTCGACAACATGAGAGCAATCGAGCATCGCTACAACATTGAACTTTATTTTAAGAACCTGACATGGAACGGTGTTATCGAGTCGATCAATACCTCCATCATGGCTGGTTCCCCGAACTGTGAAGTTTATCAGGTAGACCTGCAGTTCGGTCTTCCTGCAGTTCTGGCAGGCTATGCGGAAGGTTTGGAAGATTTCCTGACCGAAGAAGAGATGAACAACGAGTCCTTCCAGGGACTCAAGCTTCCGGGCTCCGATAAGACCTATCTGTTCTACGGAAAGGCAAAGAACACGAACGGCTACCCTCTGGGCTACAACAAGGCGCTCATCGAGGCTGCCAACTTGGAAGATCCTTACGAGCTCTACCTTAGAGGCGAGTGGACTTGGTCCAAGTGGATGGAGTACATGGAGAAGCTGACCAATACGTCCGCAGGACAGTATGGTTACAGAGGCGCTTGGACGAACACCTTTACGCAGCTTCTGTTCTCGAACGGCGCTTCTGTAGCGTCCCCGTCTCCGAACGAAGACGGTCAGGTTGTTGAGGGTCTGAGCTCTCAGGCAACGACCAACGTACTGAACTTCATGAAGGAAATTTATGTTGACAAGGGCGTATCCTTCTGGAACGCTGACTGCGACGCTGACTGGGACAGCAACGTATATGCATTCGGCAAGGGCAATGTTGCATTCTTCCCGGCTGCATGCTGGATCGTTCAGTCTGCCGATCCGGAGCATCAGATCGACCTTGGTATCGTTCCTTGGCCGACCGGTCCGGATGTAGCGGAAGGACAGAAGGTTGCTTCCTACAATCAGACGAGCGGTAACTTCTACATGATCCCGAAGGGAATTGACGATCCGAAGCAGATCTACTATGTACTGCGCGACTATACCGCATGGTACGGCGATGATCTTACGCTCCGCGACAAGACCACGTGGGCAGAGGAGTGGATGGCAGGAAGCAAGAACAGCGAGACCAACTTCGACGTTCTTTGCTCCATGACCGATGAAGACTCCGATTTCACGATCGAGCTGTGGGATCAGGTTAAGCTTTCCGACGACTACAACATCCGTGGTTTGATCGACGGTTCCTGCGAGGTTGCTCAGGTAATCGAGACGAACAAGCAGCTTGTTCAGGATTATCTTGATACCAACTTTGGAAATTAATCGTTTGGTTTTCTTCGAAAGCCCGGTATTTTGCCGGGCTTTCGGAGGTTTTGAGTGGAGACGACAATGAAAAGAAGAACTTTTCTGATCCTGTGTATGTTTATGTTTCTTATGACTGCGCTTTGGGGCTGCAAGGACGAAAAGGAGCCGACCCAAAACACGGCGGCGACAAGCACGCCGGAAGCGACGCAGACGCCTGCGGGCGAACAGACGCCTTCCCCTACGGAGGCGCCGGAGAAAGTGGAATATAACCCGAAGGAGGATCGGCTGGACAAGCTGACGCTTTCTTCGGATTTAGATAAATACGAATATGTGCCGGATGCGGACGCCGGAACCTACGACGTTTCCTATTCGCAGACCGTGGAGGCGGAATCGGGAGCGCAAAGCGGAGCGGCGACCGTGGAGAGCAGCGCCTCCGGCTTTGGCGGGACCGGCTATGTGTTCCTGCGCGACGCCTCTACCAACGACGGCGCTTCGGTCACGGTTTCCGTGCCGGCGGACGGCTTTTACCGTCTGACCTTCCGGATCGCAACGCCGATGGGCGAAAAGGCAAACGCGATCCTGCTGGACGGCGTAAGCATCGGCGAGGTGTCCTGTCCGAATAACGACACGTTCGCGGACTATCCGCTGGACGGCATCTACATTACGCGCGGAGAGCATGAGCTTGCCGTTTCGGCGGTATGGGGCTGGATCTTCTACGACTCGGTCACGGTGTCGGGCGTGGAGCAGCCGGAAGCGGGAGAGAAGGAGCTGACGACCGCGGTTCTGGTGGATCCGTATGCGACGCTGCGTACCAAAATGCTCTATCAGTTTATCTGCGACATCGACGGGCTTTACACGCTGTCCGGTCAGTACGCGCAGAATGCGACGAGCAGCAGCGAGTTCTCCGCCATTGAGGAGACGACGGGCAGAACGCCCGCGATCTTGGGCGTTGATCTGATCGATTACTCGCCTTCGCGCGCTTCGCATTCGATGCCGGACAACGTCGTTCAGCGGGCGATCAACTTCTACCAAAAGCAGGGCGGCATCGTTACGGTTTCGTGGCACTGGAACGCGCCCGCGCAGTACATAAAGTCCGACGCCGAATGGTGGGAGGGCTTCCGCACCGAGGCGGTCGATATGGATCTGACCGCCATCATGAACGGGGACGACCCGGAGGGCTACGAGGCGCTGATGAAGGACATTGACTCCATCGCGTTTTATCTCAAGCAGATCGCCGAGGAGGACGTGCCGATCCTCTGGAGACCGCTGCACGAGGCAAGCGGCGGCTGGTTCTGGTGGGGCAATTTCGGAGCCGAGACCTACTGCAAGCTTTGGCAGGCGATGTACGACCGCCTTGTGAACTATCACGGCATCCATAATCTGATCTGGGTATGGAACGGACAGGACGCCGCATGGTATCCGGGCGATGCGTATGTGGATATGATCGGCGAGGACATTTATCCGGGCAACCGCGTCTATTCCTCCCAGTCGATCAAATACAACGAGGCGAGCGCCTATACGGAAAAGGAGCTGCCCGTTGTGCTTTCGGAAAACGGCTGTCTGCCCGACCCCGATCTGATGATCCGGGATAACGCGCGCTGGACCTGGTTCTGCGTTTGGTCGGGAGAGTTCGTCGTGGACGGCGCGGAGCTTTCGGAAGTCTATAACGAAGCGAAAATGTGGGATAAGGTGTACAACCACAGTACGGTCATCACTCTGGACGAGCTGCCGGATCTGACGACCTACGGACAGTGATTTTTGAATCTTAAAATGGAAAGGAGATAAATTATGAGCAAGGTAAAGATTTTTGGTCAGCCAATGGCAAACATGCCGTGGCAGGAGAGGCCTGCGGACGCGGTGGGACCGGTATGGAGATATTCGGAGAACCCGATTATTGACCGCAACCCGCTTCCGGGAGTTGCCCGCATCTTCAACAGCGCGGTCGTGCCGTGGGAGGACGGGTTCATCGGCGTCTTTCGAGGAGAACAGGTCAACGGAGTTCCGCACATTTATCTCGGACGCAGCAAGGACGGTATCCATTGGACGTACGACACCGAGAAGATCCCGTTTGTCAACGAAAAGGGCGAACCGTTTATGCCGCGCTACGCTTACGATCCGCGTCTCGTGAAGGTGGAGGACACCTATTATATCATCTGGTGCACCGACTTTTACGGAGCCGCGCTTGGACTGGCAAAGACGACCGATTTTAAGACCTTTGTCCGTCTGGACAATCCGTTTCTGCCGTTCAACCGGAACGGCGTGCTGTTCCCGCGCAAGCTGAACGGCAACTTCTGCCTGCTTTCGCGGCCTTCGGACAGCGGTCATACGCCGTTCGGCGACGTATTTATCAGCGAGAGTCCCGACCTTGTTTACTGGGGCAAGCATAAGCATGTGATGACCCGCGGCTACAACCAGTGGTGGCAGTCGCTCAAGATCGGCGGCGGCGCCGCTCCCATCGAGACGAGCGAGGGCTGGCTGCTGTTTTATCACGGTGTGACCGGAACGTGCAACGGCTATGTTTACAGCATGGGCGCGTGCATCCTTGACAAGGACGAGCCGAGCCGGGTGAAGTACCGCTCCGAAAACTTTGTTCTGACGCCGGAGACGTGGTACGAGGAGAGAGGCTTCGTTGCGAACGTCATCTTCCCGGTATCGACGCTCTGCGACGCGGACACCGGACGCATTGCGATCTACTACGGCGCTGCCGACAGCTATGTCGGGTTGGCGTTTACGACCGTGGACGAGATCGTGGAATACGTAAAAGCAAATCATGTAGAGAACGGAGACGACGGTCAGATTGGAATTATGTAATCAAGCTTTGGAACAAAGCGCCTTGGATCGCGGCATTGTGGATCTGGGAAATCTGGAACGCTTTGCCCGCGTGTTTGCAAGGGCGGAGCAGGGGGAGCCGATCACGGTCGGCTTCCTCGGCGGTTCGATCACGCAGGATTCGGCGGCGACCCGGCACGAAAATTGTTATGCCTATCGGACGTATCTCTGGTGGAAGCGGCAGTTCCCGAAAAGCGAGGTGCGCTACGTCAACGCCGGGATCGGCGCCACAACCTCGCAGTTTGGCGTCGCCCGGGTGGAGGCGGATCTGCTTTCGAAGGGACCGGACGTGGTGTTTTGCGAATTCAGCGTAAACGACGCCGACACGCCGTTTTACCGGGAGTGCTTTGAAGGGCTTCTGCGGAGGATCCTTTCCGACGCGAAGGAGCCGGCGCTGCTGGTGTTCAACAACGTGGTATACGACACCGGAGAAAACGCGCAGGCGGCGCACAACGCCGTTGCGCTCCACTACGGGGTGCCGGTCGTCAGCATGAAGGACAGCATTTACGAGGAGATCCAGCTCGGAAATTTGGCGCGGGAGGAGATCACTGCGGACAATCTGCATCCGAACGATCTGGGACACGGGCTGGTCGCGCAGGTGCTGGAAAACTGTCTTGCGCTGATTTATGAGAAATACCGGGAACGGGACGCCTCGGTGCTGACCCCTTGGACGCTTCGGCAGCCGCTCACGCAGAACCGTTACGAAAATTCCCGCCGCATTCAGGGCAGAGAAGGTCTTGCCGTCTGCGAGGGTTTTGCGGAGGATCCGCGGGAACAGCAGGGCGTCCGCGACGTGTTCAAAAACGGCTTTACGGCGGAGCGCGAGGGCGCGGTTCTTGCGTACCGTGTGAACGCCCGAAAGGTCAGCGTGCAGTATCGGAAGACGATCGCGCATCCCGCGCCCCGGGCCGAGGTGCTGATCGACGGAACGCGGGTCGCCGAGCTTGTGTCCGACTTTGACGAGACATGGGGCGACTGCCTGTATTTGCAGGACGTTTGGGAAGCGGAGGAGGCGGCGGAGCATCTGGTGACCGTCCGGATCACGGAGGTGCCGAAGCAGCCGGGCGCGCCCTTTTATTTCGTTTCATTGATCTGCTGCTGAAACAGGGGCGGCAAATTTGAAAAAGATGTGAGGAGACAACATGATCTCAATAAAGAAACAGGCCGGAGACCATCTCCGCAGCGTGATCCTTCCGTTTTGGAAGAAGCTGAAGGACGACGCCTGCGGCGGATATTACGGCTATTTGGACTACGATCTGAAGCTTGACCGGCAGGCGGTGAAGGGCTGCATCTTAAACAGCCGCATTCTGTGGTTTTTCAGCAATGCCGCAAAGGTGCTTTCCGACGATTCGCTGATCCCCTATGCGGATCATGCCTTTGAATTTCTGCGCGATCGCTGCTTCGACCGGGAAAACGGGGGCGTTTACTGGTCGGTCACTTACGACGGCAAGCCCGAGGACACGACGAAGCACACCTACAATCAGGCGTTTGCCATTTATGCGCTGTCGTCTTACTATGAGCTGACAAAGAGCGAGGAGGCGCTTTCCTTGGCGGAGGCGCTGTACCGGACGATCGAGGAACGCATGAAGGACGAAAACGGCTACATGGAGGCGTTTTCGCGGGAATTTGTGCCGGAGGTCAACGACAAGCTTTCGGAAAACGGCGTGATCGCCGAAAAGACAATGAATACGCTGCTGCATGTTTTGGAAGCCTATACCGAGTTTTACCGCGTCGCTCCGAGACCGGAGGTGGCAAAAAAGCTTCGCTGGATCTTGGAAACCGTCGAAACGAAGGTCTATAATCCGATCCTGCGCCGTCAGGAGGTGTTTTTTGACGCCGAGATGCATTCGATCATTGATCTGCATTCGTACGGGCACGACATTGAAACGGCTTGGCTGGTGGACCGGACGCTGGAGGTGCTGGGAGACCGGCTGCTGACCGAGCGGCTGTCCCCGATCACGAAGGCGCTGACGCAGAGGATCTATGAACGGGCATATCGGAACCATTCGCTGCTGAACGAATGCGAAAACGGCGTGGACAATACGACGCGCATCTGGTGGGTGCAGGCGGAGGCGGTTGTGGGCTTCCTGAACGGCTACCAGAAAAATCCGGGCAGCGTGCATTATCTCGACGCGGCGCTTGATATTTTCCAAATGATTCAGGAAAAGCTGACCGACCGGCGCGAGGGCTCGGAATGGTTCTGGTGCCTCGACGAGGAGCTGGAGCCCATCGCGGGCAAGCCGATCGTGGAGCCTTGGAAGTGTCCGTATCACAACGGCCGCATGTGCTTTGAGCTGCTGACGCGGGACGTGGTGCATCCGAAGTATTACGAGGAGCTGAAAAAGCAGGAGGCGCTTTTGAACCGGAAAAACGTCCCGACCGAGGAATACAACGGGGTTTATACGCGCTATCAATATCCGGTGCTGACGCGGGAGATGGTGCCGCTGTTTTGGAAGTACGATCTGAATCTGGAGACGAACCCGTTCTTTATGGAGCGCCTGTCGGTCAACGCGACGATGAATTCCGGCGCGATCAAGCTGAACGGAAAGTATTATCTTGTCGTCCGCACCGAGGGCAACGACCGGAAGTCCTTCTTTGCCGTGGCGGAGAGCGACAACGGCGTGGACGGCTTCCGCTTCTGGGATTATCCGATCCTGCTGCCGGATACCTGTCCCGAGGAGACGAACGTCTACGATATGCGTCTGACGCAGCATGAGGACGGCTACATTTACGGCGTGTTCTGCTCGGAGAGCAAGGATACGAGCGTAAACGATCTGTCCGCCGCCGTGGCGGCTGCCGGGATCGTTCGGACGAAGGATCTGAAAACATGGGAGCGTCTGCCGAATCTCCGGACGCTTCGTTCGCCGCAGCAGAGAAACGTTGTGCTGCATCCGGAGTTCGTAAACGGGAAATACGCGTTTTACACCCGGCCGATGGACGATTTTATTGAGACCGGTTCGGGCGGCGGCATCGGCTTCGGACTGTGCGGCGACATTACGAACGCCGTGATCGACGAGGAGATCATTACGAGCGAACGGAAGTATCACACGATCACCGAGTCGAAAAACGGCGCGGGCGCGGTACCGATCAAGTCCGAGCGGGGCTGGCTGCACATCGCGCACGGTGTGCGCAATACGGCTGCCGGACTGCGGTATGTGCTGTATGCGTTCGCAACCGACTTGAACGATCCGAGCAAGGTGATCGCCGAGCCGTCCGGAATGCTGCTTGGACCCCACGGCGGCGAACGTGTCGGCGACGTGTCGAACGTCGTGTTCACGAACGGCGCGATCGCGGACGACAACGGGGACGTGCTGATCTACTACGCTTCTTCGGATACGCGTATGCACGTTGCCAAGACGACGCTGGCGCAGTTGGAGGATTATATTTTCAATACGCCGGAGGATCCGCTGCGTTCGGTCTTGTGCGTTCGGCAAAGATGTGATTTAATAGAAAAGAACCGGAAGCTGCTGAATGGATCGAAGGCAGAGTGAAGCATTGCGCCGCTGCACTTCGAAAATAAATTTGCTCCGGAAGGGAGATTAAAATGATGAATTATATGGAAACCTATCGCTTTTGGTGCGAAGACCCTTATTTCGACGAGGGGACGAGAGCGGAGCTGAAAGCCATCGAAAACGACGAAAACGAGATCCGCGAGCGCTTTTACCGTGACCTTGAGTTTGGTACGGGCGGTCTGCGCGGCATTATCGGAGCCGGAACGAACCGCATGAACCTGTATACGGTACGGAAGGCGACGCAGGGACTTGCCAATTTTATTATCAAGGAGGGCGGTCAGGACCGCGGCGTTGCCATTGCCTACGACTCCCGCAACATGTCCGTCGAGTTCAGCGAGGAGGCGGCGCTCTGCCTCTGCGCAAACGGAATCAAGGCGTACCGCTTTGATTCCCTTCGCCCCACGCCGGAGCTTTCGTTCGCTCTGCGGGAGCTTGGCTGCATTGCCGGCATCGTCGTAACGGCGAGCCATAACCCGGCGGAATATAACGGCTACAAGGTCTACTGGGAGGACGGCGCGCAGATCACGCCGCCGAAGGACAGCCAGATCATCGACGAGGTCAATGCGGTGACCGACTGGAACTCGGTCAAGATCATGGACAGAGCCGCAGCCGAGGCTGCCGGACTGTATCATGTGATCGGCAAGGAGATCGACGACCGCTATATGGAGGAGCTGAAAAAGCTTGTGATCAAGCCGGAGCTTGTCCGCGAGGTCGGCAAGACGATGAAGGTCGTTTATACGCCGCTGCACGGAACCGGCAATCTGCCGGTGCGCCGCATCCTGAAGGAGATCGGCTTTGAGCAGGTCTATGTCGTTCCGGAGCAGGAGCTGCCGGACGGCAACTTCCCGACGGTGGCAAGCCCGAACCCGGAAAACAAGAGCGCGTTCGAGCTGGCGCTTGCCCTTGCCAAGAAGGAGGGCGCGGAGCTGGTTCTGGCGACCGACCCCGACGCGGATCGTCTCGGCGTATACGCAAAGGATTCCAAGACCGGCGAATATATGTCCTTTACCGGAAACATGTCCGGTATGCTGATTTGCGAATATCTGCTGAGCCAGAAGCAGGCGCTGGGCACGATCGCCAAGGACGGCTTTATCGTAAAGACGATCGTTTCCACGAATATGGCGGACAAGGTGGCGGAAGCTTACGGCGTGGAGCTCAAGGAGTGTCTGACCGGCTTTAAGTTTATCGGCGAACTGATCAAGCTTGCCGAGGAATCCGGCAAGGGCACCTACGAATTCGGCTTTGAGGAGAGCTACGGCTGTCTGGTCGGCACCCATGCGAGAGACAAGGACGCGGTCGTTGCGGTTATGGCGCTCTGCGAGGCTGCCGCATATTACCGCACGCAGGGTCTGACGCTGTGGGATCAGATGATGAACATTTACGAAAAGTACGGCTATTTCCGCGAGGGTCTGGAAACGCTTACGCTCAAGGGCTTTGAGGGGGCGGAGAAGATCAAGAGCATGATGGAGGCCATCCGCAGCAACCCGCCCAAGAGCCTTGGAAGCTATCAGGTCGTTTCGTTCCGGGATTATGCGAAGGGCGTTATTACCGATTTGGCGACCGGCGAGACCCGGCCCACCGGACTGCGCACCTCGAACGTGCTGTATTTCGACTTGACCGACGACGCGTGGGCATGCGTGCGTCCTTCCGGTACCGAGCCGAAGATCAAGTTCTATATGGGCGTGAAGGGCAGCAGCTTTGCCGACGCCGACGAGAAGCTTGCGGGACTGAACAAGGCTTTGATGGAGCTTGCAAAATAGTCGGGAGGATGCCGTGAAAGAGATTTTATTTTTGAACCCGGTTTTTAAGGAAATGGTCTGGGGCGGCAGCCGTCTGCGCGAATTCGGCTATGCGATCCCCTCGGACAGCACCGGCGAATGCTGGGCGATCAGCGCGCATCCCAACGGCGACGGAACCGTGGTTTCCGGCCGCTTTGCGGGATGCAGGCTGAGTGAGCTGTGGCAGGAGCACCGGGAGCTGTTCGGCAGCCTGAAGGGCGACCGTTTTCCGCTGCTCGTGAAGATCATCGACGCAAAGGGGGATCTGAGCATTCAGGTCCATCCGGACGACGCTTACGCGATGGAGCACGAAAACGGCTCCTACGGCAAGACGGAGTGCTGGTATATTTTGGACTGCGATCCGGATGCGACGATCGTGATCGGGCATAACGCAAAGAATTCGCAGGAGGTGGCGGACATGATCCGTCAGGAACGCTGGAGCGAATTCATCCGGGAGATCCCCGTGAAGAAGGGCGACTTTTTCCAGATCAACCCCGGCTGCGTACACGCGATCAAGGGCGGAACGATGATCCTTGAGACGCAGCAGAACAGCGATATCACCTACCGCGTTTACGATTACGGCCGTCTGCAAAACGGGAAGCCCAGACAGCTCCATGTGGAGCAGAGCATCGCCGTGATCCGCGCGCCGTATGTGGCGGAGGCTGCGGAGCAGAGGACGGTAACCGCCGTCGGAGACGCGTCGGTTGAGCATCTTGTGACCTGCCCGTATTATTCGGTCGAGAAGATCACGCTGGACGGTACGGCGCGCTTCGTTCAGGATAAGCCGTTCTTAAACGTCAGCGTTTATGAGGGAGAGGGCGTGCTGGACGGTACTCCCGTCCGCAAGGGCGATCATTTTATCCTGCCTGCGGACTACGGCGAATTTACGCTGGAAGGAAACCTGTCGCTGATCGTTTCCTCGGTGGAATAAAAAGTTTTTGCAAATAAAAACAGCTTTTCGGGACTTGCCCCGGAAAGCTGTTTTTTTATTCTGGGAAACCGCTTCGCGGGGAGCGCACTGCGAGAATCTTTGTTCTCGAGCAAACGTCGGTTATCCGCGTTCCGCCTCGGCGGTCAGCAGCGCCAGCAGCTCGCCGGGCGTGTCCACGACCGCTTCCAGCCCGAGACCCTCAAGAAACTCCCTGCCGCGGTACCCCCACGCCACGCCGATGCAGGGGATTCCGGCGTTTTTGGCGGTCTCGGCGTCCACGTCGGAATCGCCGACATAGACGGTTCGCTCCGGGGAGGCGTGCAGAAGCTCCATCGCCTGAAAGACGCTGTAGGGATGGGGCTTTTTTTTGTCGGGCGGAGCGCCGATGGCGACCTCGTTCAGGGGCGCGAAAAAACGGCGGTTCATCTGCTTCGTGGCCTCGTCCAGCTTGTTGGAGACGATGGCGGTCCGGATCCCCGCGGCGTGCAGCCCTGCCAGCAGCTCGGGAACGCCCTCGTAGGGGATCGTATGGTCGTACATATGCCGCAGGTAGTGGGTCCGAAAGAGCGAGAGGAGCTCCTCCGCCTCGGTCTCGGATGTTCCCGCCGGGGCGCTGCGGCGCATCAGGACGGCAACGCCGTTTCCGATAAAATGTTTGACTTCCTCCAGCGAACGTTCCGGATGCCGATGCGCCCGAAGCGCGGCGTTGACGCTTGCCTGCAGGTCCTCCAGCGTATAGAGCAGGGTTCCGTCCAAATCAAAGATCACCGTCTGATATTTCATGAGCTTTGTCTCCTTCAGCGCTTTTTTACAAGGGCATTATAACCGTTCCGCGAAAAAATGTAAATTCCTATCCGTTTTTTTGAAAAAAAGAAAGGATATGCTGTTTTCTTTTTGGGGGCGGTTTGGTATAATTGTTTAGTATAGTTTTTATTTTGGTCAAATGGGGAAAAATGTAATTTCTTTTGTCAGGAGAGAACGAAGATGAAATCAGATATTGAAATTGCACAGGAGGCGGCAATGCTGCCGATTACGGAGATCGGAGAGAAGCTCGGAATCGGCGCGGAGGAGCTGGAGCCGTACGGACGCTATAAAGCGAAGCTTTCCGACGGACTGCTTCGCCGACTCTCCAACCGGCCGGACGGCAAGCTGGTGCTCGTTACCGCGATCAACCCGACTCCGGCAGGCGAGGGAAAGACGACGATCACGGTCGGTCTGGGCGAGGCGCTGTCTCGGATGGGCAAAAAAGCGGTGATTACGCTGCGGGAGCCTTCTCTTGGCCCGTGCTTTGGCGTGAAGGGCGGCGCTGCCGGCGGCGGCTATGCGCAGGTCGTGCCGATGGAGGAGCTGAACCTGCATTTTACGGGGGATTTTCATGCGATCACCTCGGCAAACAATCTGTTGGCGGCAATGCTCGACAACCATATTATGCAGGGCAATGAGCTGGGGATCGACCCGAAGCAGATCGTTTGGAAGCGCTGTCTCGATATGAACGACCGTGCGCTTCGAAACATTGTGATCGGCATGGGGAAAAAGACCGACGGCGTTGTTCGAGAGGATCACTTTATCATTACCGTGGCGACCGAGATCATGGCGATCCTTTGCTTGGCGGAGGACGCCGCCGATCTGAAGGCGCGGCTTTCCCGGATGCTTGTGGCGTACCGCTACGACGGTTCTCCGGTCTATGCCGAGGAGCTGGGCGCGGTCGGCGCGATGATGGCGCTGCTGCGCGACGCGATCCGTCCCAATTTGGTGCAGACCGTGGAAAATACGCCGGCGCTCGTACACGGCGGCCCTTTCGCGAACATTGCCCACGGCTGCAACAGCGTGCGCGCGACGAAGGCGGCGCGGAAGCTGGCGGACATTGCGATCACCGAGGCGGGCTTCGGAGCCGATCTGGGAGCGGAAAAATTTTTCAATATCAAGTGCCGGACGGCGGGACTGGCTCCCGACGCGGTCGTGCTGGTGGCGACCGTCCGCGCGCTCAAATACAACGGCGGGGTCCCGAAGGCGGAGCTTTCCGAAGAAAACTTGGAGGCGCTGGCAAAGGGCATCTGCAATCTGGAAAAACACATGGAAAATTTGCGGAAATTCGGCGTGCCGGTGGTGGTCACGCTGAACCGCTTTACCGACGATACGGACGCCGAGCTGCGGTATGTCCGCGACTTCTGTCTGGCGCGGGGCTGCGACTTTGCCCTGTCCGAGGTCTGGGCAAAGGGCGGCGAGGGCGGCAGAGAGCTGGCGGAGCAGCTTTTGAAAACGCTGGAAACGAAGCCCTCCGATTTTCGTCTGCTGTACGAGGATGAGCTTCCGCTGCGGGAAAAGATCGAGACCGTCGCGCGGGAGATCTACGGAGCGGGCAGCGTGAGCTTCGATCCGCAGGCGGAGAAGATGCTGGAACGTCTGACGGCGCTCGGCTACGGCAGGCTTCCGGTCTGCATCGCGAAAAATCAGTATTCCCTGTCGGACGATCCGACGAAGCTCGGACGCCCGGAGGGATTTCCGCTGCATGTCCGCGAGGTCTATGTATCCGCCGGAGCGGGCTTTGTGGTTGCGCTGACCGGCACGATCATCGCCATGCCGGGACTTCCGAAGCGTCCGGCGGCGGAATGGATCGATGTGGACGACGACGGAACGATATTGGGTTTGTTTTAGGAGAAGAAAAAAATTGTAACGCTTATGGGAGGTTGATTTCATGAAACGAAGCAGACAAAGGATCGCCTGTCTGTGCCTGACGGCGGCGCTTCTGGTTTGCGGCTGCGGCATCCTGCCCGAGGAGGAGGAGCTGCGGACCGCCCCGATCGTTTCTTCCATGGAGGAGGAATATTTCCGCACCGAGGAGGTAAAGACCGGGGACGTGGTGGAACGCATTGAGGTGTACTGCTATTACCGCAAGCAGGATACGGCGGAGTACGGCTTTCCGGTCGTGGACGAGAACACGACGCTGGAGGGGATCTATGTTCAGGAGGGCGATAAGGTAAAGGCAGGCACCCTGCTTGCGGAGCTTGGGCTTGGCAGCTTTGACGACGAGGTCGGCGAAAAGCAGGCGGCTTACGACGAGCTGTCCAAGCAGGTCGGCTATTACGAAACGCTTCTGGAGCTGGAAAAGGAACGGCAGTCGCTTGCGGAGCAGTACGGCAGGGAATTTGACGACGGGACGCTTTCGGCCTATGAGGAACAGCTTGACGGCCTGCGGGATCAGCTCCATATCGCGGAGCTGGCGCTGGAGGAGGTCAAGCAGGAGCTTGGAAACCGACAGCTCGTTGCGGAATTTGACGGCGTGGTCACGTATGTGAAGAAGTTTAACGGCTGGGAGTGGCTGCGTTCGGGCGAGACCGTGGTGACCGTCGAAAGCGAGGACGCCGGTTTCGTCTGCTCGACGGACAAGGGAGAGTTATTTTCCGAGGGAGACGAGGTGAATGTCACCACCGACGTGGGCGTATACGAGGCGAAGGTCACCCGGCTTACCGAACTGGAGGACGGGAAGACGAACCTTGTGATGGAGGTGCAGAACCCGGATAAGAAGCTTGTGCTGCAGCTCAGGGGCAGCGTGGATTTCGTCCTGAATTCCGCGGAAAACGTCACTTATGTGCCCTATGCCGCCCTGCGAAAAATGGGAGATCAGTACGCCGTCTATGTCGTCAACGACGACGGATTGCGCGAGATCCGCTATGTGGAGGTGGGGCTGCTTGTAAGCGGCAGCCTGACGGCGGACGAAAACCGCGTGGAGATCCTGAGCGGCGTTGAGCCGGGAGAAACGGTGATCATTCGATGAGAGGGAGGAGCATATGAAGGGGTATAAAAAAGGGATCCGCATGGGGTTATGCTTTGCGCTGGCGCTCTCTCTGCTTGCCTGCGGCAAAAAGGATGCGGAAGTTCCGGAGCTGCTGGAGCCGGTCGAAAACCGGGATGCCATACATACGGTGACGCGGGAGGATCTGAAATCGGTCACATACAAGGAGGGCTGGGTCTCGCCGGAGTATGTGACGTTCGAGCCGTCGTTTACCACGTCGGTCTCGGAGCTGGAGGTCAAGCTTGGCGACAAGGTGAGCGAGGGACAGGAGCTTCTGCGCCTGAATGCGGAGCTGCAGGAGCAGATGGAGACGCTGCAGCGCGAACTGAAGGCGCAGGAAAGGGCGTACGAGCTTTTGCAGAAGCAGCAGGAGGAACAGCTTGACGCGCTGAAGCAGCAGAAAAAAATGTTTCAGGATATGGGCGACAACTATAACGCCAAGCTGACGGACATTTCCATCCGGCAGTCGGAATACGAATTTTCTTTCCGCAACGCCGACACGCAGCGGCAGATCGAGGAGATGAAGGAGACGCTTGCGGACTGCGAGGAGGAGGCCAAGAGATCGGTCGTTACCGCGCCCTGCGACGGGACCGTGTCGTATCTGTCCGCGGAAGAGGGACAGCAGATCGACGCCGGCATCGTCTATCTGGTGCTGGCAAAGGACGATGCGCTGCATCTGGTATGCGAGTATCTTTCCGAGAATACCGTCGATTCGTATCAGCAGATCCAAGTGCAGATCGGCGCGGAGCTTTACGACGTGGAGCATCTGCCCTATACCGAGGAGGAGCTCTATGAGCTGGAGGAGGCAGGCGGGCCGACGGAGAGCAATTTCCGGTCCGATTCGCTGCCGGATTCCGTACAGGCGGGCGACTACGTCGCATTTCTGTTCACTAAGGTGAAGGAAAATGTGCTGACGGTTCCGACGGAGGCGATCGAGTCGGAGAACGGTCGGAATTATGTGAATATCTATAAAAACGGAAATCTGGAACGTCGGGAGGTCGAGCTTGGACAGAGCAGTCTGAACCGGACGGAGATCACCGAGGGAATTCAGGAGCAGGAGCAGGTCTTTGTGGCGAAAAACCGCGAAAGCTATTCCGCAAAGCCGGAGACGGTGCAGGCGCAGCGGGGCGATTTTGTACGCGAATACAAAATGACCGGAGCCGAGCGTCACGCGGCTTGGCTCGGAGTGCTGGAAAATAAGGTCCCCGGCACGATCAAGGAGCTGCTGATCCAGAACGTTTCCGAGGTCTGCGTAGAGGAAGGGCAGGCGCTGTACGTGATTACGGCTGACATTTCGGACGTGGACGTTGCGCAGGCGCAGCTCGATCTGAAAAACGCCCAGAAGGAATACGACAAGCAGACTGCGCAGTACGAGGAGCAGATCAAAAACCAGAAGGCGCTCATTAAGGAAATTACCGACAAGACCGAAAAGGAGCTGGCGCAGAGCGATTTGGAGGCGATGCAGCAGGAATACGACCAATATGTCGAGGAAGGGACGGAAAACCTGAAAACGCTTGCCGAACGCGCGGAAAACTTTGCCGAATGGCAGGGAAAGGACGTTACGGTATACGCCGAACAGGACTGCGTTGTGGAGAGCTTTTCGAGTCTGCGGGTCGGGAGCGAGCTGGCGGAAAACGATTTTATCTGCAATCTGCTCGACGACAATACGTTTACGATCCGTGTGAACGACCCGGAGGGGCAGCTTCACTACGGTCAGAAGCTGATCTATCAGTCAACGAAAAACGGGGAGAGCATCTCTTCGGAGGCGACCGTTCTGTTTGCGGAAGGCGTTCCCGGAGGAAATTGGAGCGGAGAGACGGTGATCGCGCTTGACGATCCGGAGATGTACCTGCAGGCCAACAACACCGGAACGCTTTTGTTCCAGCGCTGCGAGGTGTCGAACGTGCTGCTCCTTTCGACAAAGGCGCTCCGGACGGCAAGCGTTTCGGTCGAGAGCGGCGAAAATGCCGACAACGTCTGGGACGCAAGCGATGCAGACGAGCCGCAGCAGGTATTTTCGTATTATTACGTATGGGTCTATGATGAAAACGGCGTGGCTGTTCGCAGAGAGGTCGAGGTCGGGGAAAGCTATTACGAAAACGCATGGATCATCGACGGTTTGAGCGAAGACGACGTCGTGATCAAGCCATAGGGGGAGGCGCTTATGTTACGATTTATTTTTCAAAAGCTGTTGAACAAAAAGTGGCTGGTCCTCTGTATTCTGATCGGCAATATCCTGCTTGTCGGAATTGCCTGCTGCAACCCGATGTACACGCGGGCGGCGCTGCAAAAGATGCTGACAAAGAATATGAATCAGTCGCTTCAGGAGGAAAACCGCTATCCCTGCATGGAGGTGATCACGGCAAAGCTGAGCGATACGCGTCTGGGGCGCTACGGCTCGACCATCTTCTCCGACTATCTTTCGGTTCCGGAAACGGTGGAGAAGCTTTATGAGATCGAGCCGATAGAGAGCGTGACGCTCTACGATCTGAGCAACGCGCAGGAAGCCAAGTTTGAAACCGAACGCGCCACGGCGGGCAGCAGCGCGCTGGAGCTGAAGCTGGCGGCGCTCTCCGACATGGAAGAGCATGTGGAGATCATTTCGGGCGAGATGTATTCCGCTCAGCCCGACGCGGAAGGCGTTATCGACTGTATCGTCAACGAGACGGTCTATCTTTCCACGGACATGATCATCGGAGAGACGATCGCCCTGAAATCCTACACCGATCTTTCCGGCGAGCCGGTGCGGCTTCGCATCTGCGGCGTGTTCCGCGCCAAGGATACGGAAAGTACCTATTGGGTCAAGGACCCGCTGAGCTACGAGGAGGAGTTCTTTATCGACCAGAGTCTTTATGAAGAACTTTTCATGAAGGACGGAAAGATCTCCGGAAACATTACCGCAAGCTGGTACACGCTGTTCGACTACACGAGCGTGGAGATCGAGGAGGTCGAGCAGATGCTGGCGGTGCATGAACGCCTCAGCAACGATTATGCCGGACAGGGGCAGCTCTATACTCCGGTCAGCATGTACGAGGAGACGTTTCGGTCGTTCCAGTCGGAATCCGGGCGCATTTCGCGCACGATGTGGATCTTGCAGGTACCGATCCTTGTGCTGCTCGCCGTGTTTATCTTTATGGTGTCGAATCAGGTCATTACGATCGAAGCCGGAGAGATCGCGATGCTGAAGAGCCGCGGCGTCAGCCGGCGGCAGCTGATCGGAACGTACTTCTTCCAGTCGCTCTTTCTGGCGCTTATCGCGCTGGTCATCGGGATTCCGCTTGGCGTTTTGCTCTGTCATGTTTTCGGTTCCGCGAACGCCTTTCTGGAATTTGTCGGACGGCAGGCGATGAAGGTCAAGGTCACCGGAACCGCGCTCCTGTTCGCGCTGCTGGCGGCGCTTGCGGGCGTGCTCATTATGACGCTGCCGGTGCTGAAATACGCCCGGTTCAGCATTGTGGAGCAGAAGGCGAATAAGCGGAAGGCAAAACGCCCCATGTGGCAGAGGCTGTTTCTGGATTTTGCGCTGCTTGCCATTTCGCTCTACGGCTTTTATAACTTTAATTCGCAGACCGACCTGCTCATTCAGAAGGTCGCGGACGGCGAGGCGCTTGACCCGATGCTCTTTTTGTCGGCGTCCCTGTTTATCCTTAGCTGCGCGATCTGCTTCCTGCGTGTGATCCCGCTGCTTTCCTACGTGATCTTCCGTCTGGGAAGAAAGTTTTGGAGACCGGCGGCGTACGCTTCGTTTTTGCAGATCACAAGAGACAGCCGAAAGCAGAGCTTCATTACGGTCTTCCTTGTGCTGACCATCGCCTTGGGAATCTTCAACGCGAACATTGCCCGGACGGTGAACGAAAACGAGGAGATCCGCCTGCGTTACGACAACGGCGCGGACGTGGTTCTGCAGGAAAAGTGGCCGAGCAACGAGAGCAGCTACCAGCTTGGCTACGTCGATGAGCTGGTCTATCAGGAGCCGTCCTTCGAACGCTACGAAAAATTGCAGGAGGAGAATCCCGACCGTCTGGTTGCGATGGCAAAGGTGCTGGTTGACAACGTGGAGGTCAACATCGGAAGGGGAACCTTCCCGAATACGATGCTGATGGCGATCCATACCAAGGATTTCGGAAATACCGCATGGATGCCGGACGGTTATACCGAGTCCCACTGGTTCAACGATCTGAACGCGCTTTCCCAGCGGCCGGACGGCGCGATCATTTCCTCGAACCTTGCGGAAAGCACCGGACTGGAGGTCGGAAGCACGTTTACGATCTATCGCTGGGATTATCAGCGGCAGGGGAACAACAATCAGAAGCTGACCGTCGTTGCCGTGGTGGATCTTTGGCCCGGCTATGAAGACAAGCGGGAGACCGTGAACGAGGACGGAGGAACGACGCTGGAGGAGAACTTCCTTGTTGTGACGAATCTGGAAAATCTTCTGCGCGATTTTGACGTTCGCCCGTATGAGGTTTGGATGCATGTGGACGGCTCCACCGATTTTATCTACGACTGGGCGGAGGAGAACGGGATCAAGCTGCAAATGCTGACCGATACGTCCGCGGACATTCAGAACATGAAAAACGACCCGTATTTCCAAGTTACGAACGGTATGCTGACGATTACCTTTATCGTGGTCATCCTGATCTGCGCGATCGGTTTTCTGATCTACTGGCTCACCTCGATCCGTTCGAGAGAGCTGATTTTCGGTATTTACCGCGCGATGGGCATGTCGATGCGGGAGCTGATCGCCATGCTGATCAACGAGCATCTGTTTGGTTCGGTTCTGCCGATCCTGTTCGGGGCAGGCGTCGGGATCGTTGCATCCAAGCTGTTCGTTCCGCTCATCGAGATCGCATATTCGCCTACGATTCAGACGCTTGAGGTCCGGACCTTCTCGTCCAATACGGATATGATACGGATCGGCGTTGTCGTATGCGTGATGCTGCTGGTATGCATCGGCGCAATATCCGTGCTGTTGTCGAAGATCAAGATCAATCAGGCCTTGAAGCTTGGAGAAGACTAAGGGGGGACTGGGTAAAAGAATATGAGCGAAATACTTAGAACTATAGGGGTAAAACGAAGCTTTCCGGTGGCGGGCGGCTTGTTCTGGGCGTTGAAGGGCATTGACATTACGGTGCCGGAGGCTTCTCTGACGATTTTGAAGGGGCGTTCCGGCTCCGGAAAAACGACGCTGCTGAATATCATCGGGGCGCTGGACGCGCCGACCGAAGGGCAGGTATTTTTTGACGGGAAGGATATTGCGGGCGCAGGCGAAAGCGAGCGGGAAAAGCTGCGGCGCACAAAGATCGGCTATATCTTTCAGTCGGTTGCGCTGATCCCCGTTATGTCCGCTTACGAAAACGTGGAATACGCGCTTCGGCTGGCGGGCTATAAGGGCGATTACCGGGAACGGGTTATGGAATGTCTGCGTCTGGTGGGGCTCAGCAAGCGCGCCACCCACATGCCGGAGGAGCTTTCGGGCGGCGAGCAGCAGCGCGTGGCGATCGCCAGATCCATTGCGCATAACCCCAAGATCATTTATGCCGACGAGCCGACCGGCGCGCTGGATTCCGCTACCTCGCTGCAGGTCATCGCCATTTTCAAGGAGCTGATCGAAAAGGAGGGCATCACGATCGTGATGACCACCCACGACCCGAAGCTGATGGAATACGGCGACGTGGTTTACGAGATCGGCGACGGAGAGATCATTTCCGCAAAGCAGACGCAGGAGGGAGGCGATGTCCGTGAATAAGCAGGAAACAGAAAGCTATCAGGCGCCGATGCTGTCTGAGGCGCTGCGCGATTCCTTTATGCAGGCCTATGCGAAGTCCACAAACGGAGAGCTGGAGGATGAGCTGGGCGACAACGTGATGATCCTCTGCGAGAATCTCGTGAAGATATTTAAGACAAAGGAGACCGAGGTGCTTGCCCTGCAGGGGCTGGAGCTCAAGGTCGAAAAGGGCGAATTTGTTGCGATCATCGGCAGCAGCGGCAGCGGAAAGTCCACCTTCCTGAATATGATCGGCGGTCTTGACCGGCCCAGCGCCGGAAAGCTGTATGTGGACGGGAAGGATCTGTTCAAGCTGACCGAAAAGCAGCTCGTTACCTACAAGCAGCAGACCGTGGGCTTTGTCTGGCAGAACAACGCAAGAAACCTCTTTCCGTACCTGACGGCGCTCCAGAACGTACAGCTTCCGATGATGTTTATGGATGGGAAGAATATGGAGCAGCGGGCGATGGATCTGCTGAATCTCGTCGGTATGGGACACAAGCGGGACAGTAAGCTCAGTCAGCTTTCGGGCGGCGAGCAGCAGCGGATCGCAATTGCCATTGCGCTTGCCAATAAGCCGAAGCTTCTGCTGGCGGACGAACCCACCGGATCCGTAGACCAGAAAACGTCGGACGCCATACTGGACGTTTTCCGCTATCTGAACAAGGAGCTTGGCATTACGATTGTTATCGTTACCCACGACATCAATCTGGCGACCAAGGTAAGCCGCGTCGTCATGATACGGGACGGCAAGACGAGCAGCGAGCGCATCCTGCGCAGCGAGAAGAAGCGGGAGGAATTGAAGGGCTTTACGGAGGAGGAAGACACCCACGACGAGTATGTGATTTTGGATCGCGCCGGGCGTGTGCAGATCCCGAGGGAAATGCTCGACGAGATCGGGGTAAAGAGCAACCGCGTACAGCTGAAGGTCGAAAACGGGACGATTGTCGTATCGCCCACGGAAACCGACCGGCAGAAGTCATAAGCAAAAAAACACACGGCCTGTCTAAAGTGAACGCCAGATAAGGATGTATTTGGAATACAATCTGATCGACTAATTACATACCAAACGACCTATGTTTTACCAATAAATCGCAGTGAACAGTGTGCATCCATAATAGAGGAGGTACTTTTCATGTTTACGGTCACAAAAGAAGATATTGCACTGATACTAAATGATTTTGGTATTTTTTCGGATGTCATAACTTTTTCAGAGTTACAAAGATATAATTATGAGAAAAATAATCCAGCATCAAAAGATGTCCGCCTGATTATTAAAGCGAACCTTAACAACGGACAATCTGTTGTTGTTAGATTCAAAAATGAATCGGGTGTCACTCTGAAAGTCATCAATGATCAGAGCCGATTTGCCAAGTCCCTAGCGGATAACGGTATTAAAACGCCCGCACTCTTTATGGCAAATCATGAATACGCCCGATGGTATACCATAAACAGATACGATGTAATCGTGACCGTAGAAGAGTTTGTAACCGGAGAGATCCATGCGGTCAGTGAGAAAATTGCCGAAAAAACCGGTAAACTATTGGCACAGATGCACAACATGGCAGAAGCCGGCAAGTTCCATGTTCAGAACAGTGTCTTGTTTGATCCCTTAAGCAAAAACGAGCTTTTCAGCTTTCAGGATTTTCAAAAGCAAAAAGATTGTTTGCTGTCTGTGGATGAACCCCTTTATAATGATATCGTGAAAGAATATGACAATCTTTATCAAAAGATTCGTGTCTTTGAAAATGAACCGAGATATGCTGTTCAGGGAGATATCAGCAACTGTAATTTGTATCAAACCGCTGACGGTGAGGTCGGCGTATTTGATTTCAATCGATGCGGTGATAATGTTCTCTACTATGATGCAATCATGCAGGCGATTTTTGAATCGAGGCTTATGGATTACTCAAAAGAAATCGACGGAAATCAGGAAGGCGTGATCCTTCCCGCATTTTTACGTGGGTATCATCGGGAACGGCCTTTTACAGACAAGCAAAAAGAAGTTTTTCCATATCTGTACGCTATCATTTCCGCTTTCTGGCTCGGCAGCATTCGATTTGATGAAGACAGCCTTTGTTATGCCATTGAGGCAGGAGATACAGAGTCTGTGCATAAATGGATGAAAAAAATCCATAGACGTACAGTATTCCGCCCTGAAATGACTCTTTAATCCTTCAGCACAGTGGCGGCAGCTTCCGGTATGTTTTTTACCGTAACAAGCAGGGAGATTGTGCGGACAGTTTCCAAAGATAATGAAAAGGTGTAGCACCCTTTTAGGTGTTACACCTTTTTGCTGATAAAATACTTCCTTATCTGGCGTTCTTAAACGGCAGCGACCGTGTGTTTTTTTTGTTCTGGTTAAGATACCTTGTCCGATCTCAGCTCTGCTCCTTATATTTCTGGTCGCAGTAAGCGCAGCGGTAAATCTGCTTTTCCGGATTGGTCAGGACGAAAACATGGGGCAGCTCCTGCTCAATGGAGGTGATGCAGCGCGGATTTTTGCAGCGCAGAATGTTCGTGACCCTTTCCGGAAGCCGCAGCTTCCGTTTTTCCACAATGACGTCGTTTTTAATGATGTTGACGGTAATGTTCGGGTCGAGGACGGCAAGCGTATCGAGATCGAGCGCGAACGGCCCCTCGATCTTGATAATGTCCTTTCGCCCCATTTTCTTACTGCTGGCGTTTTTGATGATCGCAACGCAGCAGTCCAGCTTTCCGAGTTCTAAATATTCATAGATGTTCATTGCCTGTCCGGCAACGATGTGGTCGATGACCACGCCTTCGTGAAGTCCGCCGATGTTCAGCATATCAGTTCTCCTTTCCGGTCAGTCCAAGCAGAGTGAGGATCAGCGCCATTCTTGCGTAGACGCCGAACTGCGCCTGCCGAAAATAAGCGGCGCGCGGATCGTCGTCCACATCCACCGAGATCTCGTTGACACGGGGAAGCGGGTGCAGAATGTACATATCGTCCTTGGCGGCGTCCAGCTTCTTGCGGGTCAGGATGAAGGAATCCTTTAACCGGATATAATCCTCCTCGTTGAAGAAGCGCTCCTTCTGGACGCGGGTCATATACAGGATATCCAGCTCCGGCATGACCTCGTCGAGCCGGGAGACCTCCTTGTAGGGGATTCCCTTTGCGTCGAGCGTTTCCTCCCGCAGATAGGCGGGGATGCGGAGCTCGTCCGGAGAGATCAGCACAAAGCGGACGTTGGGATAGCGCACCATGGCGTTGATCAGCGAGTGGACGGTGCGGCCGAATTTCAGGTCGCCGCAGAGCCCGATGGTCAGGTTGTCCAGCCGTCCCTTCAGCTCGGAGATCGTAAGCAGGTCGGTCAGCGTCTGGGTCGGATGGTTGTGACCGCCGTCCCCCGCGTTGATGACCGGGATACGGGAAAACTGCGAGGCAACGTAGGGCGCGCCCTCCTTCGGATGACGCATTGCGCAGATGTCGGCGTAGCAGGAGATGATGCGGATGGTGTCGGCGACGCTTTCGCCCTTGCTGGCGGAGCTGGAGTCGGCGGAGTGGAAGCCCAGCGTCCGGCCGCCCAAGTTCAGCATGGCGGCTTCAAAGCTCAGGCGCGTTCTCGTACTCGGCTCGTAAAAGCAGGTCGCCAGCTTTTTGCCCTCGCAGGCGTGGGCATATTGCTCCGGATGTTTCATGATATCCTTGGCAAGCGCAAGGATGTCGTCAATTTCCTCAACGGACAAGTCCAGAGGAGTGATTACATGCTTCATGGTTACCTCCCAATCGGTTTTAGTTTTTGGTGTGGTTTTGCAGACGCAAAAAAGCCTTCGGACATTTAGTCCGAAAGCTGAAAATCAAAATATCGGTTGCAGTTGCGGAAAGCGATATCCTGAACGACCGAGCCAAGAAACGCCAGATCCGCCGGGTACTCGCCGGCGTCCACCCACTGACCGATGAGATTGCAGAGGATCCTGCGGAAATACTCGTGGCGCGTATAGGAGAGGAAGCTGCGGGAATCCGTCAGCATCCCGATGAAATTCGCAAGCAGACCGAGGTTGGCAAGACTGGTCATCTGTTCCTCCATGCCGGTCTTGTTGTCGTTGAACCACCAAGCGGAGCCCTGCTGAATTTTGGCGACGGCGGATTCGTCCTGAAAACAGCCGATGATCGTGCCGATGGCGGCGTTGTCGGCGGGATTCAGCGAATACAAAACGGTCTTCGGAAGCTGCTCCGTTTCCGCCAGCCCGTTCAGGAAATCCGCAAGACTGGCGCTGGGCGTGTGGCTGTCGATGCAGTCAAAGCCCGTGTCGGGGCCGATCTTTTCAAAGACAAAGCGGTTGTTGTTGCGCTTTACGCCGTAATGAAGCTGCATGACAAAGCCGAGACGGTGATATTCCCGTCCCAGATAGGAGAGCAGCGCGGTCTTGTATTGAAGCTCCTCCGAAGCGGAGATCTGTCCGCCGGAAAGCTTTTTCCGTAAAATGGCGTCGGCCTGCGCTTCGGTGCAGGGCTCGTACATCACATAGGCCAGCCCGTGATCGGAAACCTTGCAGCCGAACGAACGGAAATATTCCAGCCGCTCGGTCAGGCATGCCGTCAGATCCGCAAACGAAGCGACGGTACGGCCGCAGACCGTTCCGAGTTTTTCCAAATATGCGGCAAACGAATCCTTTTCGATGTACAGCGCGTTGTCCGGACGGAATGCCGGAAGCACCTTGACCGGGAAGGAAGCGTCGTCGGCAATCTGTTTGTGCCAGTGCAGATCGTCGGTGGGATCGTCCGTCGTGCAGAGCAGCTTTACGTTGGAACGAAGGATCAGTCCCCGCGCCGACATGGAAGGCTCCTGCAGCTTTTTGTTGCACTCCTCGTAGATCCGGGCGGCGTTCGCCTTGGTCAGCGGCTCGTAAATCCCGAAATAGCGCTGCAGCTCCAAATGGCTCCAATGATAGAGCGGGTTTCCGATGGCGCGTTCCAAAGTCTCCGCCCATTTTTCAAATTTTTCGAAATCCGAAGCGTCTCCGGTTATGTACCGTTCGGGAACGCCGTTGGTGCGCATCTGTCTCCATTTATAGTGATCGGCTCCGAGCCAGACCTGCGTAATCGTGGAAAAATGCACGTCCTCCGCGATCTCTCTGGGGGGAATATGACAGTGGTAATCAATGATCGGCATCTGCGCCGCAAATTCATGATACAGCCGCTGTGCAAATTCCGTCGTCAGCAGAAAATCCTTGTCCATGAAGTTCCTCATAAAGAATACCTCCAATCCGCTCCTAATCATATCATACAAGACGTTGTATCACAAGGGGAAAATCGAAAAAAATCCCACTAAATATGGAGTTTTTTCCGTTGTCCTATTGCAGGTTTTTTCCCGTTATGCTACTATAAAAGTCATGAACGACGATTGCGGGAGCGCGATGCGCGGAGCAGTCGTTTTTTGGGAATAAGATTGGGAAAAAAGGAAAGGAGCAAAGATACATATGGCATTGAAAATTCAAAAGGTAACGGACCCGACGTTTGCGGTTTACGGACGCGTTGTGGAGGGCTACGACATGGAGGCGCTCTTGGAGGCGCTTGGAAAGACGCCGGTCTCCATGACCGGAGTGGATTATGTACCCGGAGACGCAAGCTTGGAGGCGACCCCCGCAGTGGAGGACTTCAAAAACAACTGCTACGGCGGAATGCCGATCCAGATCGGCTACTGCAACGGCGTCAATACGCGGCTGAACTGTCTGGAGTATCATCGGGACAGCGAGATCGACGTGGCGGGCGAGGACTGCATCCTTCTGCTGGCAAGACAGCAGGACTGCATGGGACGGGAGCTTGATACCGCCAAGGTGGAGGCGTTCTTCTGTCCGAAGGGGACGGCAGTGGAGCTGTATGCCACGACGCTGCATTACGCGCCGTGCAGCGCAAAGCTCGGAGAGCATTTCCGCGTTGCGATCATTCTGCCGAAGGGTACCAATTACGCAAAGCCGGAGATCACCGTAAAGAACGGGGACGACGCTCGGCTGTTCGCCGCCAACAAGTGGCTGATCGCCCATGCGGAGGCGCCGGAGGCACAGAACGGCGCGGTCGTGGGACTGATCGGGGAAAACATCGACATTGCGGAGCTGATCTGACCGTTGGGACAATGCCGCTTGGAAGGCGGCGCAAAGACGTTTGGGAGCTGCTAGACATCCAGCTTACAGGGGAACAGCAGCTCCTTTGCATTGATGTCCACGAGAATCACGTCGGGGCCGATCTTGCAGATGCAGCGAAACGGAATGATATATTCCTGCTCATGACCGAGAAGTCCCCAGATGCGGCACGGACCGGGAACGATCAGCTTTTCGATGCATCCCGTGCAGGGGTCGAAGATCACGTCGCAGACAAAGCCCAGACGTTCGCAGTCGCAGCAGTTGATGACTTCTTTTTGTCGCAGTTCGCAGAAACGCATCGGAGCGCCTCGATTCCGGATTCGCTTATGACCAGTATATGAGAGGGCCCGGAAAAAGGTTCCGAAAACATGGAGGTATGCTATGAAATGCCCTTTTTGTGGTGCAGAAAATACCCGGGTGATTGATTCCCGGCCTGCGGAGGAGTCCAACTCCATTCGCCGCAGGAGACAGTGCGACGCATGCCGGAAGCGCTTTACTACCTATGAGAAGGTGGAGGCGATCCCCCTCGTCGTGATAAAAAAGGATAATATCCGGGAGCCTTACGACCGCAGCAAGATCGAATCCGGCGTATTCCGTTCCTGCCACAAGCGTCCGATCAGCGTAACGCAGATCACGCGTCTTGTGGACGAGATCGAAACGCAGATCTTCAACCGGGAGGATAAGGAGATCCCGAGCAGCGTGATCGGACAGCTGGTGATGGAAAAGCTCAAGGAGCTGGATCCGGTGGCTTATGTACGGTTTGCCTCGGTCTACCGGGAGTTCAAGGACGTGAATACGTTCATGAACGAATTGAAATCCCTTCTTGAACATGAAAATTGATGGGATAAAATCGACAAAAAATCAAGGCGTATTTGGGCATTATGCCCGAAGCGCGGAGGAAAAAATACGGCGGACGCTCTCCCTTGCTGCAGGGAGGGCGTCCTTTTTTGTTGAAAAAGCCGCTGGGAAGAAGGCGCCGGGTCCGCTATAATGGAGGCAGGAAAACGGAGGAAGGGACAAGGCAAGATGATATGCAAAACCTACAGCTACGCCCTGCGCGGGATCGACGCGGTCTTGGTTCAGGTGGAGATCGACGTCAGCGGCGGTCTGCCGGGCATTGAGATGGTGGGCTCGCTGTCGGGCGAGGTCCGGGAGGCAAAGGAACGGGTCCGGGTGGCGATCAAAAACTCCGGCTTTGTTTTGCCCGCCCGGAAAATGACCGTTAATCTCTCTCCGGCGGACATTCGAAAAGCCGGGACCGGCTACGATTTGGCGATTGCGCTCGGGATATTGTGCGGGCTTTCCTACCTTCCGGAGGAGCTGCTTGCCGGAAGCTGTATGGTCGGGGAGCTGGGACTGGACGGAAGAGTGCGTCCGGTTCCCGGCGTGCTTTCCTGCGCCTACGCCGCAAGGGAGCGGGGCTTTCGGCGGATTCTCGTTCCGGCGGCGAACGCCCGCGAGGCGGCGGTTTTGGACGGCGTCGAGGTATGGGGCGTGCGGGACCTTACGGAGGCGGCAGCCTGCTTCCTTGGAGCGCCTCCCGTAAATGCACCGGGGAGCGAAGCGCCCGCGGCGGCGTTTCCGGGACCGAGGGAAACGGACGGGGAGGTCGGAGACGTCGTTCGGTCGTCGGAGGATTTTTCGGAGCTGCAGGGGCAGCATCTGGCAAGGCGGGCGGCGGAGATTGCCGCTGCCGGACGGCACAATTTGCTGCTGCTGGGACCGCCCGGAGCCGGCAAGACGATGCTTGCCCGGCGCATTCCCGGCATCCTGCCGGAAATGACGACGGAGGAGGCGCTGGAGGTAAGCCGCATTTACAGCGTGGCGGGACTTCTTCCGGAGGGCGGTTCTCTGATCCGGGAGCGTCCGTTCCGTGCGCCGCATCACTCGTGTACCGTACAGGCTCTGACCGGAGGCGGCAGGGAGGCGCGGCCGGGGGAGATTAGTCTGGCGGCCCACGG
>JAUNGI010000019.1:33926-45950 GCA_030524525.1 Lachnospiraceae bacterium | reverse complement strand
TTGGGAAGACATTGGAGGACCTTTTAGGAATTGTCGAAAATAACATTGATGGCCCTGATTTTGGTGACTACGAGTTGAAATCTTGCAGACTGGATTCCAATAGTATGCTCACAATTTTCACTAAAACGCCTCAACCTCAAGGAGCTGCAAATACGCTACGCATGATTTTTGGCTATTCAAGTGACGCATACGATAATGACGAGAAAGTTCTTCATTCAACGCTTTCTGCTGATCGCTTTGTTTCAATTGCTGACACTGGACGCAGCTTAAAGGTTGCATGTGGTCCAACCAAAATATCGATTATTGCTGAAGATGGTATTGAATACGCTTATTGGACACGAGACCAGTTGAAAAAGACTTTTGAAAAGAAATACAAAAACAAGTTTGTGTATGCAAAAGCGCAATCAAGAGGAAGCGGAGCAAGTGAGGAGTTCCGTTTTGTAGAGGCGTATGAAGTCTCAGGCTTTAATTATGAAGCATTCGTAGATCTTCTTGAGCAAGGGAAGATATACATAGATTTGCGAATTGGTCAGTATCACGGCGGAGCTAAAAATGGTCAGACACATGATCATGGAACAGGATTCCGGATCAAAGAAAATGATCAACCACTCCTGTTTAAAATTAACAGAAGAATCGTATAACATACAGAGAGGGAGTTTTCTATGGCGGACAGAAAAATCTTTGTATCGGGTGATTTAACTTCAGATGAAAAATTCAAGGAAGCAATGGAACAAGTCAAGAAGAAGGGCTTCTTCCCGTCACACAGAACTGGAGATACGGGTGTAGGCAAAACGCTTGAAGATGAACTTGGTGTAGAAGAGAATTCTGTTCAAGCTGCGGATCTCAGTGAGGTTGAGCTTAAGGCCACACGTAGAGATTCAAATAGCAAACTCACTTTTTTTACAAAAGCCCCTAAAAAACGAGGTGTAAACTCTCGTGTGTTTTGAGCTCAATATGGTTATCGATCCGATGAATCAAGAATGTTAAATCTAAGTACAAACTTTCCACTACAGTGAAGTATACAGCTTGGAAGACTTTAGCGCAGAGAGAATGATAGAAGGATTAAAGTCGGGTGAATTAGATGTAGACATTCGACTTGGTGTCTATGCTTCAGGTGACCGTAAAGGAAAGCCTCACGACAACGGAACAGCAATAAGGGTTTCCTCTAAAAAACTCGAAGAATGCTTTGATAAAAAGAAAAAACTCCTATAAAGCAAAAGCTCCACTAAGGTGTCTACCTTAGTGGAGTTCTTTTTTTCAGTTCTTGCGAAGGATAATGATATGTTCCTTTGTCATTGTGGAGCCAGTAATACCGCTAACATTTGTAGGTGAATTCTGGGAAGGCATTACCTTATTGGGAATATTTCTGTTAACCGTAAATACGGGTGTCAATCCGTATTTAGGTGCCAATTCAGTTATAATGACATCCGTTTTTAGAAGCTCATTCTTTACCGTTCTATTTCCAACCACCCAGAACTGGTAACCACCGGAACAGGTCTTCGTGGCAATGCTTTTTAATGAGGCATCAAGGTCTGCATAGAAGCTATAGACATCCCCGGCACGTTCTACGTCTGTATCTTTGATTCGACCCAACGATTCTCTCAAAGTTGGACTCTTTAGGGTAAATTCAAATCCGTTCCGATATTTTTTGCCACCCATTAATGACCTATCCACACCCATAATCTCTTTCTCTGTTAGGTCAAAAAGGTTTATCCACTGCAGTGAGAGACGACTGTATTCTCCGTAGGCAACCGTTGTCTTACTATCACCATAGGGCGGAGAAGTAATAACAAGATCGTATGTGTCGTCTGGTGCATCGTTTAAGGTGCAAGCATCGTTTCTGAAAACCGAAACTTTAGGGCTTGCGTTTGCTTTCTCAAGTGCTTCACTGAAGTCTTGCATTTTTTTGACATTTCTGATAAGTATATTTTTGAATTCATTAAAAACATTCGGGTTAAATGTCTGCACTTTGGCCACCGGCATACGAAACATCTTAAATTCTCCATTGCGCCGATTAGAGACAAAACGAATACTTTCACTCAATGCTATATAGATAAAATCACGTATATCTTTATCTTTGATATCTTTTATTTCTGATTCAATAATAGAAAGCTCGAGGATAACACGGGGGCGGAACCAGTATCCAATGTTTTTGAAATCTGGTATGCTGATATCTAGCTTTTTTTCCACACAGAATTGTTTCAAGTATTTAGGAGCTTCATCGCCCCAGCCTTTCTTCCCGGCAACATCCAAGCCCAACGTGTCGATGATATAAGAATCAATCGAATCCAAGGCCCATGATAATTCGTTTCTGCGCGAAGATATTTGCGATAAAAGAGCATCTGCTGCCTTTGAGAGGAGATCATGCTGTATGGGAGTAGTCTTAACCTTTGTAAGCAACAACGCCAGCGGATTTATATCGTTTCCTGCGACAGTTTCGATACCACTAAGCATGCCCTCTACTAAAACAGTTCCAGATCCAGTGAAGGGGTCAAACAATGCATGAACCGGTTGAAGCTCCTTAACTAATCTGATTATATTACGGCTAATTGGGTAAACCATCATTGCTGGATAATTGTGGAGCCCATGTGTATATTCCTTTGTATCGTTTTCTCTAAAATCCCAATAATCGATAGGGAGGGATTTTAGCTTTTCAATCAGCAATTTATCTGTCGATGTGATCATAGTTCTTTCTGTTTTTCTTTCGATTCTGTACACTTTTTGCGATAATCGCTTTCATGCGTTTTTACCTCAACGGTGCAAATCGTGTCGTTGTGCCATCCGCCATGAGGAACAAGTAGAATTCGTTCAATCTCAAAACCGTATTTGTATCCAATTCCACCGCTGTTCCATCCAAATGTGATAACCTTGCCTCCGATTTTGACTATGCGGGAAATCTCTCGCTTGTGGTTTCCCCAGAATGAAGCCTTGGTCGTGTCCCATGTGACTGTGTATCCAACATCGTTATAACACTCGCTTACTTGTCGTGGAGAGTATGGCGGATCATATAACACACCATCGACGGATGAATCATCAAACAGCCCTAAGAATTCAAGAGCGTCTAAATGATAATCGGTATCGTATTCCAGATTAAGATCGTTTGTGACGCTTGCAGTTTTATTCCTATTAGCGAACGGATCAATCCAATACTTATTAAGATTCACCTCCTCAGCAAGAAGGGCTTTGATAGGTGGAATTTCAAAAGTGTTTTTATTTGGCATTGACCAGATGCGCTCAATCCGAATGCTGTGGGTGTCATTGATCTTCTTCAAGATGGGCCTCCTGCGTGTTCTCCGTTTTTAAAACCAGGGCATTGTTTCCTTTGTCGAAGAAAATGTCTAATTTGGTCTTTCCTTTCTCCACATTCATATTTGCTAAAACACTTTTAGGAAGACGTATCCGCATATCCTGCTGAAGCGTATAAGAATCAAGATAGATGAGATCGTTTTTCATAAGAGTTCTCCTTTCTTCGCTTGCCCTAATTATAGCGCAAGATTGACCTAAAATCAACCTGATTTTAGGCCGATCCCTTTTGATTATTTCTCTAAAAGCCTTTTTTTGTAGGAGGTAAGTTAAAGCGGCCACAGAAGCGGTCAGCAGCAACTGGATAAACAAAAAAGGCTTCGGAAGCTCTATAGTAAAACACGGTGGGACCTCAAAAGCCCTTTATTTCAAGCCTTTTTTAGCACTTATGTGCCAGAGGAAGCTTTTTTGTTTGTATCAACAAAGACAGCGTCTTTATAGACGCAGCTCGCTGAGGAGGAAAACAAGGTGCGGAGGATTTTGTATACGCTGACCGCAATGGTTGCGGACGGTGCGGAAGCCATCGCGGAGGATACCGGGTCATCGAGAAGCTTGACTTTTTTCTCCAAGGGAAAGCTCAGCATCGACATGGCCGCCACCACTCCGAAAATCAATCTTGACCGGACGATCTCTCTGGCGGATGCGAGACATCTGCTGATGGCAAAGGAGATTAGCATGCCGCTACGGTTTTCGTTGGGAAAAACGGAGGACGGGATCGTCATTACCGGGACGAACACCGGTGGGAAGACCTTTGCAATGAACACGGTGGCGTTTCCGTGCCTGATGGTGCAGAGCGGGCTTCACGTTACCTGCAAGGAAGCCGATATCTGCATGAACAGCGAGTTTCTGCGCGACACTGGTGACGGGCAGAACATTACGGAGAACCTGTCGACCTTTTCGGCGCACATGAAAAACGGGCTGAGGATCGTGGAGAGCGTTGACTGCGAAAGTTTGGTCGGCCTTGACGAGCTTGGTTCCGGCACCGACCTCATGGGAGAATGGGGATCGCCTCATCCGTTTTGGTGGATCTGCGGAAAAGTGGCCGTATGTTTCTGGTCACGACGCACTATCTGGAGGTCAAGGACTATGCCGAGAATGTGGAGCGGGTCACAAACGCAAGGATGGAGTTTGGCCGGGAGACCCTGAAGCCGACCTATCGGGTGATCCTAGGAGAGGTGGGAGAAAGCTACGCCTTCTATATCGCGCAGAAGCTCGGGATGCCGGAGCGAATTCTGAAGAACGCCGTGCGCGCCGCCTACGGCAAGGAGGCGCTGCGGAACTACTGGTGGGAGTGGGAGGAGCCGGAGTCTTCCAGAAAGGCTGTTTCCCCAATCAGGCTGGCCGCAAGGGCGGCGAAACCGGCGGGATCTGCGAAAAAACACCAGAGCGGCGACAGCGTGATGGTATTGCCCAATAAAAAGATCAGGATTGTGTGCGAGCTGGCGAACGAAAAGGGCGTGCTTCGGGTGCAGATCGCTGGCGCAAGATATGGATCAATCGCAAAAGGGGAAGGCTGTATGCGGCGGGGGGAGGAGCTCGCTTCCGGGGCGCAGATCGCCTACGAGGAATTCGGGAGGAAGTGATTGAAAAAATCCGTGCTTTAGGCTATAATAATCTTTAATATGCGCGAAGAGGGAGAAGCAAGGGCATGGAAAAGATCTGGGAATTTTTTGAACATATGGAGGAGCCCGTCTATGTGTCCGACACGGAGAGCCACGAGGTGGTCTATATGAACAAAAAAGGGCTGGCGACCTGTGGTTTTTCTTCTCCGGACGAGGTACTTGGGAAGAAATGCTACGAGATTCTTCAGCACTGTGCAGCGCCCTGCGCCGCCTGCAATAACGACGAGCTGCGTCCGGGGGAGTTCAAGGAGTGGAGCTACTACAATCCGCTTCTCGACAGGCAGTTTAAGCACAAGGCGACGCTTCTGGAGGAAGCGGGGAAGCGGTACCGGATGGAGCTTGCGGTGGACGTCGGCAGTCAGGAACCGCGAGGAGGCGCGGCGCAGAATTATCGGAGCCTTGAGGCGATGATCAACGAGGGGCTTCGCGTCGCTCTGCAGGAGAAAACGCCGTCGGACACGATCGAGGTGCTTTTGGAATATCTGGGAAAGGCGCTGCGCGGGGAACGCACCTATATTTTCGAACGAAACGAAAAGGGCGGCGACGATAATACCTACGAGTGGGCGGCAAACGGCGTGCGGCCAGAAAAGGAGAATTTGCAGGATCTTCCGCCGGAGGTGTGCGCGAAATGGTACGAGCGTTTCCGTACGGATCGGCATATTGTGATCAAGGACTTGGAGGATATCCGGAAAAGAGATCCCCTGCAGTACGAGATCCTGAAAAACCAGAAGATCCATTCGCTTGTCGTTGTTCCGCTCTATGACGACGGGGCGGCGATCGGCTTTTACGGAGTGGACAACCCGCCCGGAAAAGCGCTGGATTATACTTCGAACATGCTGCAGATTATGGCGCATTTTATCGTTTCTCTGTTGAAGCAGCGCAATTTGGTCCGAGAGCTGCAGCGGATGAGCTACTGCGACCAGCTGACGAAGATCGGCAACCGGCACGCCATGGAGGAGTTCATCGAGCAGCCCCGAAAGGGACAGAGCGTCGGGCTGGTTTTCTGCGACGTGACCGGCTTGAAGCAGGTCAACGACCGGGACGGACATAAGGCGGGGGATCGGCTGCTCATTACGGCATGCGGGTGTCTGCGGCAGGCGTTGGGCGAGTACGGGCTGTTCCGGATCGGCGGGGACGAATTTCTGGCGATCTGCACGCCGATCGACGAAGCGCTGTTTTGGGAAAAGACGGAGCTTTTGAAGCGGCTGCTGCGGGACGCCTCCGTGCAGATGGCGGTCGGCGCCGTGTGGGAAAGGGACGGGCGTTCCGAGATCGACCGGCTGATGACGGCGGCGGAGCGGCGAATGTATTCGGATAAGGCGGAGTATTATCGGCAGTGCGGGATCGACCGCAGAAGCTGCTGAATGAAAAGACAAACGGAATGGAGAATAGTATGGAACGGTATAAGCAGGAATTTATTGATTTTATGGTCGAAAGCAAGGTGCTTTTGTTTGGAAGCTTTACGTTAAAGAGCGGACGGCAGTCGCCGTTTTTTATGAATGCCGGTGCCTATGTGACCGGTTCGCAGCTGGAGCGGCTCGGCGAGTATTATGCAAAAGCCATTCACGATACCTACGGAGACGATTTCGACGTGATCTTCGGACCGGCGTATAAGGGCATCCCGCTGGCGGTCATTACGGCGATCGCGTATTACCGGCTTTACGGGAAGGAGGTTCGTTACTGCTCCAACCGCAAGGAGGTGAAGGATCACGGCGACGTGGGCATTCTGCTGGGCTCCAAGCTTCGGGACGGCGATCGGGTGGTAGTGGTGGAGGACGTGACGACTTCGGGAAAATCCATGGAGGAAACCATTCCGATCCTGCGCGCGCAGGCAAACGTAACGCTTGTGGGGCTGATGGTCTCGCTGAACCGGATGGAGCGCGGAAAGGGCAGCAAGACCGCGCTTGAGGAAATTCGGGAGCTTTACGGGCTGCCGACCGCCGCGATCGTTACGATGCAGGAGGTCGTTTCCTATCTGTACGGGGAAAAGGAAAACGGGACCGGGCTGATCACCGACGAGATCAAGCGGGCGATCGACGCCTATTACGAGGAGTACGGAGCAAAATAATGGGATCGGTATTGAAAAAGAGCGATTATTATTTTGAGCTTCCCAAGGAGCTGATCGCGCAGGACCCGCTGACGGATCGGGCGGCGTCCCGCCTGATGGTCGTGGATCGGAAAACGGGGGAGCTGACCCACCGGCATTTCCGGCAGATCCTCGACTATTTGAAGCCGGGCGACTGTCTGGTCATCAACGACACCAAGGTCATTCCCGCCAGACTTTACGGCGAGCGGCTGCCGCGGACGGCGGGGGGAGCGGCGGAGACGGGCGCGCAGGACGGAAGCCGGGCGGCGGAAGCGGTCGGCAGGGGAGCGCGAACGGAGGTGCTTTTGCTGAAGCGCCTGTCCGACCGACGGTATGAAACGCTTGTGCGTCCCGGAAAGCGGCTGAAACCGGGGGACCGGATCTCGTTTGGCGGCGGAAAGCTGCTGGGAACGGTCTGCGAGATCGTCGAGGACGGAAACCGCATCGTGGAATTTTCCTATGAGGGCATTTTTGAGGAGATCTTGGACGAGCTGGGACAGATGCCTCTGCCGCCTTATATCACCCACGAGCTGAAGGATCGGAATCGTTATCAGACGGTCTACGCCAAGTACGAGGGCTCGGCGGCTGCGCCGACGGCGGGGCTGCACTTTACGGAGGAGCTGCTGGCGGAAATCGCCCGGCGCGGCGTCCGCATTGCCCATGTGACGCTGCATGTGGGGTTGGGAACCTTCCGACCGGTCAAGGAAGAAAATATATTGGAGCATCACATGCACACGGAGACCTATCAGGTGCGTGCGGAGGACGCCGCGCTGATCAACGAAGCGAAGGCTTCGGGACACCGGGTCATCTGTGTCGGAACGACGAGCTGCCGCACGGTGGAGACCGTGGCGGGGGAGCACGACGGAAGGATGGTTCCGTGCAGCGGGGAAACCGACATCTTTATTTATCCGGGATATGAATTCCGCATGATGGACGGGCTGATCACGAACTTTCATCTGCCGGAGTCCACGCTTCTGATGCTGGTCTCGGCTTTTGCCGGAAGAGAGCATGTGCTGGCGGCGTATGAGGAGGCGGTGCGGGAACGGTACCGGTTTTTCAGTTTTGGGGATGCGTGTCTGTTTTTGTAAGCCGATACCGCCCCCAGACCTCATTTGCCTGCGAACGTCGGGAACGGCTGATCGGAATGACGGAGCCGTTGTAGAGCAGGAAGTATTCCGGCCGCATTTCCCAGATGTGCCGCAGATTTACAAGAAAGCTCTGATGGCAGCGGAGAAAGGAACTGCCAAGCTGCCGCTCGGCGGTATCGAGCCGCTCGTAATAGCTGCTTTGCTGCTGCGCGGTATGCACCGTGATCCGGCGGCGGTCGCTCTCCACATAGAGGATGTTTCGCTTCAAGAAAACATCCTCTTTTTGTTTGCAAAAGGAAACGTAGGCTTCCGCATCCTGCCGGCGAAGCTGTTCGCGAAGGGCGGGAGGGAGCGTGCGGGAGAGCAGGTATAAGGGGGAAGAGAGCGGGCGGGGCGGCGAGGCGGGAGCCTTTTGCGAAAGCTGAGGAAGGATCCAGTACGTCGCGTCCGGAAAAAACTGCGAAACGGTTTCCAGCATATCGGCGCACGCCTTGCTCCAGCAGGTCAGGGCGATCGTGAAAAACTGTGTTTGTCCGTATGCGCCGATCAGGGAAAACAGCGTGTTGGGGCTGTCGGCAAAGTAAACCTCGGTAAAGCGGAATTCCTGCATCAGCCGCTGTTTCCAGAGCAGAATGTCCATAGAAGAAAACGGATGGTAAAGAAAAAGTATCATAAAAAATCCCCCCTGTTTGATGAAAGTATCATAAACAGAAGGGGGACTGAATGCAATTAAAAAACGAAAAATGCATTGTATAAATACTGGAAAGCTACAGTTTTGCCCAAACAGCGAGTTGCTCTCGATTTTTTTGAAGGATCTGCTCCATGGCTTGTTTTCCGGGCGCTCCGACGGTGTTCCGTTTTTCGACGCAGGTTGACAGAGAAATCGCGTCGTAGATATCCGAATCAAAGACCGGGCTGACGGAGCGGAATTCTTCCAGTGTCAGGTCGTCCAGCGCGCAGTTTTTTTCAATGCATAAAAGCACAAGCTGTCCGATCATGCCGTGAGCGTCCCGGAACGGAACGCCGTGATTCACGAGATAATCGGCGGCGTCGGTAGCGTTCGTAAAGCCGCCGACGGCGCTTTTTTTCATCTGCTCCTTACGGAAGACGGCAGTCGAGAGCATGCCGTCGAAAAGACTGAGACAGCCCTTCGCCGTGTCGATCGCGTCGAACGAAAGCTCCTTGTCCTCCTGCATATCCTTGTTGTAGGCAAGCGGAATGCCCTTCATCGTCGTGAGGAGCGACGTCAGCGCCCCATAGACCCGCCCGGTCTTGCCCCGGATCAGCTCCGCGATATCCGGGTTTTTTTTCTGCGGCATAATGCTGCTGCCGGTGGAGTAGGCGTCGTCCAGCTCGATAAAGCGGTATTCGTTTGAATTCCAGAGAATGATCTCCTCGCAGAAGCGGCTCAAATGCATCATCAGAATGGAGAGGGCGGACAGCAGCTCCAGCAGATAATCCCGGTCGGAGACCGAATCCATGCTGTTGAGCGTGGGACCGTCAAATCCCAGCAGCTCCGCCGTATAGGCGCGGTCGAGGGGATAGGTCGTGCCTGCCAGCGCGCCGGCGCCGAGCGGACAGTAGTTCATGCGGCGGCGGAGATCCAGCAGACGGTCATAGTCGCGCTTGAACATTTCCATATATGCGCCGAGATGATGGGAGAGCGTGACCGGCTGCGCCTTCTGCAAATGGGTGAAGCCGGGCATATAGGTGTCCAGATGCTCCTCCATCAGCCGCTGCATCGTGTTCATAAGCTGCATCAGCAGCGTTTTCAGCTCCTCGACCTCGTCCCGAACATAGAGCTTCATGTCAAGCGCCACCTGATCGTTCCGGCTGCGTCCCGTGTGCAGCTTCTTTCCGGCGTCTCCGATGCGGGCGATCAGATGCGCCTCCACAAAGCTGTGGATATCCTCATGCTCTCCGGTGATCTCCAGCGCGCCGGAGGCGATGTCGGCTTCGATGGAGCGCAGCCCGGAAACGATCCGTTCCCGCTCCTCCTCGGTAAGAATTCCCTGCTTTGCAAGCATCGTCACATGTGCGATGCTTCCCCGGATATCCTGACGATAGAATTTCTGATCGAATCCGATCGACGCGTTAAAGTTGTGTACCAGTTCGTTGGTCTCTTTTGTAAAACGACCTCCCCAAAGTTTCATGTTGTCCTCCTAGGTTTGTTTTATTTTTGCAGCCAGAGCAGAAGCTGGATCCCGCCCAAAAAGAGAGGGGGATGTACCAAATAAATATAAAGCGAATAGCGTCCGCACCATTCCAGAAAGCTCCACACCGGCGAGAGCGGCTTCGGTCTGGGAAGCAGCGAGCGGCGGTTCCGGTAGCAGGTTTTTCCGAGGAATACGCCGATCAGAAAATAGCCGAAGTGCGGGATCACCGGAAAATAGTCGAACGACGAAAACCCTTTGTAGAGAAAGCCGAGAGGCACCAGAAGCCGGGTCTCTACGGTGGGCAGCTCGGTAAAAAATCCGAAATACAGCAGCAAAAGGGCGGGCGGCAGCAAAAGCCACGCGGGAAGCCTTTCATAGATCGGATAGGTGATCATGCAGAGCGAAAGCAGATGCAGGATACCGAATACGATCGCCATGTCCGGAAAGATCACATAGGTGGCGACCGTAATAACAACGGAGATCGGAACGAGCATCAGACCTCTTCGGACCGGATGGTGACCGAGCGTCACGCAGACGCCCGAAAGCAGGATGAAGAAGCAGCTTCCGTATTCCTTTAGGGTCACGTAGATCGGGTTGGTGATCGCCTTTCCGATGTAAAATTCGGAAACAAAGTAAAGAAAATGAATGATGACGACGCAGAGGATCAGAAAGCCCCGCAGGGCGTCCAATTCCCAAAGCCGAGTGTTTTTGGGGTTCGGTTCCAAGGCGGTTCCTCCTTGTTTATGTTCCAAAAGACAGACAAGGTATTAAAAACCATGTGTAGCGGAAATAAAAACCACTTTTCTGTTGCTTTTTTGCTGAAGATAGTATACACTAAAAACAGGGAAGTGAAAAGAAAAAAATCAAGAACCTTTGGGTTGGCTTTGGAGGGACTTATGTCAGAACGAAAAAAAGAAAAAATCGGATTGCCGGATTATTGGCTGAGCGAAGAACTGATCAGCGCCATTTCTCATGGAGTCGGGGCGGCGCTTGCCATTGCGGCACTCGTGCTCTGCGTGGTAAGGGCGGCGGGACACGGCGGGTTTCAGGTCGTGAGCAGCTGTATTTACGGAAGCTCCATGATCTTGGCTTATTTGGCGTCCTGTATTTATCATTCGCTGGCGCGGAACCGCGGAAAAAAGGTGTTCCGCGTATTTGATCATTGCAGTATCTTTCTGCTGATCGCCGGATCGTACACGCCCTTTACGCTTGGACCGCTGCGCGGGCCGGTGGGCTGGACGCTGTTCGGCGTGGTTTGGGGACTGGCGGTGCTGGGAATCGTATTTGACGCCATTGATCTGGAGCGCTTCAGCAAGCCGGCGCTCGTGGTTTATCTGCTGATGGGCTGGTGCATCGTGCTGGTTTTTCCGTTGCTTTTGAAGCAGGTGCCGCGGAACTGCATCGTTCTGCTGTTGGCGGGAGGCGTGGCGTTTACGCTGGGCGCGATCCTTTACGGGATCGGCTCCAAGGTGCGCTATATACATTCCGTTTGGCACTTTTTCGTATTGGCAGGAAGCATCCTGCAATTCTTCTCAATCTATTGGTATGTCATATGAACGTATAGCGACGAGCGCAGCCTTCTTTTCAAGGACAGACCTGACTGCTTGCAGTCAGAGGCTGTCATGGAAAGAAGGCTATGTGAGTGCAACGAACAGCGAGCAAAGGCGAAGACTTTGCGAGCTGGGCGCGAGTCGCGTGGCAAGAGGGAAAGCGCCAAGGACAGACCTGACTGCTTGCAGTCAGAGGCTGTCATGGAAAGAAGGCTATGT
>JAUNGI010000019.1:0-33826 GCA_030524525.1 Lachnospiraceae bacterium | reverse complement strand
GGCTGTCATGGAAAGAAGGCTATGTGAGTGCAACGAACAGCGAGCAAAGGCGAAGCCTATGCTCGCGTAGCGCGAGTCGCGCAGCAGGGGGGAAGTGCAGCGCCCAGCGAGCAAAACTATATTTTGAAAGAGCGGAGGAAAACAAATTGAAAAAAACGATCGCAGAAAAAGCAGCAAAATTCATCCGGGTACTGACCGTTCCACCAGTGATGGTGACGCTTTTCATCTTGGTCTTATGGAATTCACAGCCGTCCGTTTTTTCGGGAAAAACAGGGATGTATCTCAGTATCGTTACGCTCGGTTTTTTCCCTGTTTTGTCCTATCTTGTTTGCGCCGTGATTCCGGCATTAAAAAAGGGCGGGCGGGATATGCAGAGACGCCTTGCTTTTGTTTTTACTCTCATCGGCTATCTGATCGCATGGGGCTATGGACACATCCAGAGCGTTCCGGGTAAGCTGCTCCTTATTTATGATACTTATTTTTATTCGGTCATACTCTTGCTTGTACTGAATTTTATCTTCAAAGTAAAAGCAAGCGGACACGCCTGCAGCGTGTCCGGTCCTCTTGCTCTGAGCGTATATTTTATGGGTATTGCATCCGTATTTCCCTGCCTTTTCATTGAGGCGGCCAGCTTTTGGGCGTCCGTGAAATCGAAAAGGCACACGCCGCAGCAGTTTGTCATTGGCGCAGCCGTTGCAGTTATTTCGTTCTTTGCTTCCTTTCTGCATTATCAAACGGCATAGGGCGCGCTCCCTACAGCGCCAGCAGCCGCGCCGCGTTTTTCCAACAAATCTTTTCGATCCGTTCTTCGGACAGCTCCATTTCTTTCAGTACCCGCAGCGGATCGCTCTGCGCAAACCAAGGCGAATCGGAGCCGTAGAGCAGCTTGTCCGGGTCGTGCCGCAGGAGAACTTCCCGGCAGTCGGAGAGCGGCGCCTCCCGATAGGCGCTGCTGCAGTCGAGATAGACGTCTTTCCCCGCAAGCAGCCGACCGGCTTCCGCGACCTGACCGAGCCCGCCGAAATGCGCGAGGATCAGCGTGCCGCTTGTGAGCTGCGGCAGAATTGCGGCGATGCGCGCCGCTTCCGAGTAGTGGATCTCCGGAGAGACCGGATCGTAACCGGCGTGAACAAGAACCGCAAGCCCGGTTTCGAACGCCTCGTTGATCGTCCGAACGCTCTCGGGCGCGTCGATAAAACGCTTCATATAATCGAAATGCAGCTTGATCCCTTGGATGCCGCCGTCCTTTAACCGTCGGAATTCCGCCTTCTTATCCTCATAATCCACATGCATTGCGCCGAAGGAGAACAGACCCTCTCTGCCGTTTTGCGCAAGGGCGAGGGTGTTCATCGTTTCAACGTGACCGGGCTTGGTGGCGACCGGCATCAGCACCGAATAGGCGATCCCCTGTCGGCGCATGGAGGAGAGCAGCGCGCTCTTTGTGCCGTCCAGCGCCGGAGTCAGACCGCTTACGGCAGCCATTGCGGGGATCGCGCGTTTGGCAAGCTCGTCGGGAAATATGTGACAGTGAAAATCTATAATCATGGTTACCTCGCAAAGTGTTTTTTTGACGCTTCGCCCGCTCTTTCCGTGCCGCAGAGGAAGCGTCCTTGCCATAGGATAGCATATCGGACGGCGTTTTTCAATTCGAACGCCGCTTTTCTTGCAAAACCCCCTGAAAAATGCTATAATACCATTCATTATTCGACATATCAAAATGGATTTATGGGAGGCAGTTGTGGCAGAAAAGAAAATTATGCTTGGGAACGAAGCGATCGCGCGCGGCGCATGGGAGGCGGGGGTCAAGGTCTCCGCAGCGTACCCGGGAACGCCCAGTACGGAGATCAGCGAAAACATTGTGAAGTATGAGGAAATTTACGCGGAGTGGTCGCCCAACGAAAAGGTGGCGATGGAGGTGGCGATCGGCGCGTCTCTTGCGGGCGTCCGCGCGATGGCTTCCATGAAGCACGTCGGCGTGAACGTCGCCGCCGATCCGCTCTATACGGCTTCCTATATTGGCGTGACCGGCGGACTTGTGCTGGTTGCGGCGGACGATCCGGGCTTATACAGCTCGCAGAACGAGCAGGACAGCCGGGCGGTGGCAAGGGCGGCAAAGATCCCGGTTCTGGAGCCTTCGGACAGTCAGGAGGCAAAGGATTTCATGAAATACGCCTTTGAACTCAGCGAAGCCTACGACACGCCGGTCATGCTCCGTACCACGACCCGCCTTTCCCATTCGCAGGGGATCGTTTCGCTTGAGGAGCGTCGGGAGATCCCGGACAAGCCCTATGAAAAAAACATTCGGAAGAACGTGATGATGCCGGGCAATGCAAAGGTGCGCCACCGCTATGTGGAGGAGCGCGAAAGAAAGCTCTCCGAGGACGGCGGCGCGCTTCCGGTCAACCGCGTGGAGTATGGCAGTAAAAAAATGGGAATCATTACTTCGGGGATTCCCTATCAATACGTAAAGGAAGTCTGTCCCGACGCGTCGGTTCTCAAGCTCGGGCTTGTGAATCCGCTTCCGCGAAAGCTGATCGAGGAATTTGCGGCGTCGGTAGAGCGGCTTTATATCGTGGAGGAGCTTGACCCGATCATCGAGGAGCAGGTTCGGTCGTGGGGGATCCCCGCCGTCGGGAAGGAGATCCTTACCGTGCAGGGCGAATACAGCGCGAATCTGCTGCGGAAGGCGCTTTTGCATCAGGAGCCGGAGGCGATTCCCGCCGCCGACGTTCCGGTGCGTCCGCCGATCCTCTGTCCGGGCTGCCCGCACCGCTCCGTCTTTTACGCGATGCAGAAGCTTGGACTGCACGCCGCCGGGGATATCGGCTGCTATACGCTCGGCGCGGTCGCGCCCTTGGGCGTTGTCGATACGACGGTCTGCATGGGCGCGTCCATCAGCACGCTGCACGGCATGGAAAAGGCGAGGGGTTCGGAATTCGTGAAAAACTGGGTGGCGGTCATCGGCGACTCCACCTTTATGCATACGGGCGTTAATTCTTTGATGAACATGGTCTACAATCAGGCGACCGGCACGGTGGTGATCCTTGATAATCATACCACCGGTATGACCGGGCATCAGGATCATGCGGGAACCGGAAAGACGCTGAAAGGCGATATCGTTGCCTCGATCGACGTCGCGGCGCTCTGCAAGGCGATGGGCGTGCCGAACGTAACGGTGGTCAACGCCATGCGGCAGGACGAGCTGCTTGCGGTTTTGAAGGCGGAGACGGCAAAGGACGAGCTGAGCGTCATAATCGCCCGCTATCCGTGCGCGCTGCTCGGGAAAAAGAAGGTGACCGAGGTGTACCGTGTACGGCCGGATAAGTGCAAAAAATGCGGCGCATGTATGAAGCCGGGCTGTCCCGCCATTACGAAAAAAGCGGACGGCAGCATCCGCATCGACGATACGATGTGCAACGGCTGCGGACTTTGCGAGCAGCTCTGCAAATTCGGCGCAATGGAAAGGGAGGCTCGCTAGGGATGGAAACGAGGAATATTATGATTGTAGGCGTAGGCGGTCAGGGAACGCTTCTGACGAGCCGCATTCTGGGCGGTCTCATGCTGAACGCCGGATATGACGTAAAGCTCTCCGAGGTGCACGGAATGGCGCAGCGGGGAGGCAGCGTCGTTACGTTTGTTCGGTACGGAGAAAAGGTTGCGGAGCCGATCGTCGAGGAGGGGCAGGCCGACGTGCTGATCGCCTTTGAACGCTTGGAGGCGCTTCGCTACGCGCATTTTCTGAAGCCGGACGGCGTGCTGATCGTAAACGACCAGCGGATCGACCCGATGCCGGTGGTGATCGGCGCGGCGGACTATCCGGAGCATATTCTGGAAACGCTTTCCGAGCGCTGCCGGGTGGTTTCCGTCGATGCGATGGCGGCGGCAAAGGCGCTCGGCAACGTCCGCGCGTTTAATACGATCGTGTTGGGCGTGGCGGCGAGACATATGGATTTTCCCCCGGAGGCTTGGCTTGCCGTGATCGAACGGACGGTACCCCCAAAAACCGTGGAGCTGAACCGGAACGCCTTTCTGACGGGCTATCGGGGAGAAAACGAGGGAGCTTCTTTATGAGATATTGGGTCGAGACACATCTGCACACCAAAGAGGGCAGCGCCTGCGCTTCCGCCTCCGGTGCGGAACAGGCAAGGGCGAGAAAAGCGGAGGGCTATGACTGTATTTTCGTGACCGACCATTTTTACCGCGGCAATACGCGGCCCGACCGGAATCTCCCATGGGAGGAATATGTGCGGGAATTCTGCCGGGGCTACCGGGAGGCAAAGGCGGAGGGCGACCGGATCGGCTTACAGGTATTCTTCGGCTGGGAGGACAATTTTCACGGCGCGGAATTTCTGTGCTACGGTCCCGACGAGGCGTGGCTCGCGGCGCATCCGGAGATGATCCGGTGGACGCCGGAAGAGCTTTACCGGGAGGTGAAGCAGGCGGGCGGTCTGGTGATCCAAGCGCATCCCTTTCGGCAGCGGCCGTATCTGATGGGGATCGGGCTGTATCCGCAGTACTGCGACGGCGTCGAGGCGTACAATCTGGGACAGCCCGCCGAGCAAAACGAGCGGGCGGTCTGGTATGCGAAGGAGTTCGGACTGCGCATGACCGCGGGTTCCGATGTGCACGGCGTGGAAAACGTCGGCGGCGGTATGGTATTTGCGCGTCCGTTTTCGACCGTGCAGGACTATATTTCTGCCGTGCTTTCGGGCGAGACCTGCGAGTTGAGGAAATGAGGAAAACATGGATCAAAGAATTACCGAAATTCGGGCGGGGAAAAACGTCCGTGCCAATTTGATTGCGCTTGCGGCGGAGGCAAGGACGGACGCCGGGCGCGTCTCCGGGCTTTTGGAGGAGGCGGAGGATCTGCTGCCGCCCCTGCTGCAAAGCGACGATCCCAAGGTGCGCAAAAATGCCGCGAAGCTGATGGGCGTTTGCCGGAAGCCCGGGTTTGCCGAGCTTCTGTTCAGCGCTTATGTGGGGGAGGAGACGCTCTATGTGCGCGCCGCTTATCTGGAGGCGCTTTTGAACTATCCGTCCGCGCCGTTTGCGGAGGAGCTTCAAAGGGAAAAACAAAAGCTGCTTGCGCTTCCGGTCACGCCGGAAAATCGGAAGCACCGAAGCGAGGAGCTGGTGGCTTTGACGCGGCTGCTGAAAGAAGACGCCGTGGGCAGCCACAATTTTACGCAGGAGCCGGTGGCCTGCGACGTGCTGCTGACCGCCGACGCTTCCGCCAAGGAGCTGCTGTTGGAACGTCTTGACGCGGAAAAGAAAAAAATGGTGACGCCGGGGGTTATGGTGCGGACCGAACGGCCTTGGGAACTGTTTTCCTGCCGGCTGTTCAAGGAGCTTTTGTTTTTTGTCCCCGGTCTTCTGACGCTTCCGGACGATCCGTACGAGGCGGCAAAGGCGCTTTGCGGGGCGGGCTTTCTGAAATATCTGAACCGGCTGCATACCGGAAGCGGCGCCTTCGCTTACCGGGTCTCGCTGCGCGGGGGCATGGAGGAAAAAAAGAAGGCGGCGTTTTTGAAGCACTTTACCGGCGAGCTGCTTCGCCTGAGCGGACAGCGGCTTGTGAATCTGCCCGGAAATTATGAGATCGAGCTGCGTCTGATCGCCCGGAGAGAGGGCGGTTTTCGCGTGCTGTTCAAGTGCATGCGTTTGCCGGACCGACGCTTCGCTTATCGGCAGGAGGCGGTTGCGGCAAGCATTCATCCGGTGGACGCCGCCGTCTGCATGGAGCTGGCGGCGCCCTATCTGAAAGAGGGCGCGCAGGTGCTGGATCCGTTCTGCGGCGTCGGTACGATGCTTGTGGAAAGGCATCGCCGGGTGCCGATGGGAACCGCCTACGCCGTCGATACGTTTGCCGAGGCGCTGGAAAAGGCGAAGCGGAATCTGGTGCGGGCAAAGGTCGGCTGCAATCTGATCCATCGGAATTTTCTGGATTTTCGTCACGGCTATCTGTTTGACGAGATCGTGACCAATCTGCCGTTTGCCGTGCGTCCGGAGGACGCGCCCGAGATCGAGAAGCTGTACCGCGCGTTTTTCCCGAAAGCGGCGGGGCATTTGAAGGAGGGCGGCGTGCTGGCGGTCTACACAAGAAGCTCCGCTCTGTGCGGAGATCTCGCGGAAAACAGCGGCTTTTCCCTGCTCCTTGCAAAGCGGATGCAGGAAAAGGAAGGGACGGACTGGATGATCTGGAGGAAATCATGAAACTGGGATGTCATGTGGGAATGAGCGGGAAGGACATGTTCCTTGGCTCGGTTAAAGAGGCGATCGGTTACGGCTGCGATACGTTCATGGTCTATACGGGCGCGCCGCAGAATACGCGGCGGAAGCCGGTGGAGGAGCTGAACGTGGAGGCGGGGCAGCGTCTGATGCGGGAAGCCGGCATTACGGAGTTTGTCGTACACGCGCCGTATATCATCAATCTGGCAAATACGGTCAATCCGGACACGTTCGAGCTGGCGGTTGATTTTTTGAAGCTGGAGCTTCGGCGAGCGGCGGCGATGGGCTCGCGGACGCTTGTGCTGCACCCGGGGGCGCATGTAGGCGCGGGCGAGGATGCGGGGATCGCGCAGATCGTCCGGGGATTGAACGAGGTGTTCGCCGCGGTGCCTGCAGGAGAGGAAAAGTGCTTCGTGGCGCTGGAAACGATGGCGGGGAAGGGTTCGGAGCTGGGACGAAGCTTTGAGGAGCTGGCGAGGATCTACGACGGCGTTTGGGAAAACAACCGTCTGCGGATCTGCATGGACACCTGCCATATGAGCGACGCGGGCTATCCGGTGCGGGACGATTTCGACGCGGTTCTGACGGGCTTTCAGCGCTATTTCCCTTTGAAGGAGATCGCCTGCATCCACCTGAACGACAGCGTCAACGCGCAGGGGGCAGGGAAGGATCGCCATGCGAATCTGGGCTTCGGAACGATCGGCTTCGATGCGCTCTGCGCCGTTACAAGGCGGCCCGAATTTGCCGAGACCCCGATCATTCTGGAAACGCCCTATGTGCCGAGACCCGGCAGCAAAACAAGGGATCTGCCTCCTTATAAGCACGAGCTTGCAATGCTCCGGGAAGGAAGCTTCCGGGAGGACCTGCTTGCGCGGATTCAGGCAGAAGCGGAATAGCCCACCGCCGAAATAAAAGGCCGAGAGAAGGGAAAGGATATGCAGCGTTTTTCTTGGGAAAACATAACGATATACACGGAAGAACGGGAGCGGGTGGTCCTGTGTCCGACGGAGCTTCTGGAAACCGTGCGCCGGAAAAAGGTGGAGTATGCCCGCAGTGAGGGGCAGAAAAAGGAGCAGCGGGAGAACGGCGCTTTTTTGCGGCAGGCGCTTTCGGATTATCTTGGGGAGCTTCCCGCAGAACCGCTTTCCGTTTGCTATAACTGCTACGGCAAGCCGTATCTGGAGGACGGACGCTGCTTTTACAGTCTTTCGCACAGCGAGGAGCTTTTGGTCTGCGCGGTTTCCGACGTGGAGGTCGGCGCGGACGTGGAGGTATGCCGCCCGCTCCGACAGGATATTTCACGGAAGATCCTGTCCGATGCGGAATACGAGTCATATCTGCGGCTGCCGGAGGAGGAAAAAAACGACTGGCTGATTCGGGTCTGGACCGAAAAGGAGAGCATCGGAAAGCTGCTCGGAACCGGCATCCGGACGCCGAAGGAGCTTGACCGGACGGAGTTTGCGCTTCGCACATGGAAGCGGGACGGAGCGTGGCTGACGGCGGCAAAGCGGAGAACGGTGTAGCCGTATTATTTTGTTCCCTCGTTAAAGGGACGCCTGTACGGTCTTTACGAACCGCAGCACGTCTTCGGGAGCGTCGAGGCTGTAGAGCAGACCGTAGGGAATGCTGTAATCCCAATCCACGGGAATGGAAACCAGTCCCGGATGGATCTCCTGCCAGCAGGAAAGCGTGAGCAGGACCTTTCCGCTTTCCGCGCAGCGGTTGAATACCGAGAGATCGTAAAACGGCGGCGTATTTTCGAGCCGGATCTGCGGATGATTTTTTTCCAGATCGTTTCGGATAAAATCGTTGACTCCGGAATCCCCGGGGCTCACCATCATAAGCGTCTCGCCGTGCAGATCCTCGACGGCAAGACGCTTTTTTGCCGCAAGCGGATGATCCCGAGATACGGCGATCATTTTTTCATAGCGGCCAAGGGGCAGGAACCGACAGCGGGAAAGCCACGCCTTGGAATCGCACACGCCGATCAGAAAGTCGAATTTCGTTCCCAGCCTTTCGATCTCCGAGAGGATCCCCTCGTGGTTGTCTTCAAAGGGGACGAGATGCAGCTTATAATTTGAGAATTCCTTGTTGAACCGGTACCAGAGATCCATAAAGGGCTTGGCGGGATTCAGCAGCGAGGTGCCGACGCAAAAGGTCGTTTCGGAGGCGGCCTCGGCGGCTCTTGCGCTTTCCACGGATTTTTTGGAATAGTCGATCAGAAATTTGGCGTCGCGGTAGATCTGTGCGCCGGCTTTGGTCAGATGAGCGCCGGACGGCGCGCGATCGAGCAGCTTCAGATCCAGACGGCGCTCCAGCGTATTGATCTGCTTCATAACGGCAGTCGGAGAAAGATACAGCATTTCCGCCGCCTTTGAAAAGCTTCCGCAGTCGGCGACGGCGATCAGAGTATTCAGCAATGGATCGTACATCGAATCCCTCCCAAGAGAATGTGGCATAAACCTATAGTTTATACCATTATAACAGAACGGAACTTCTCCGTCAACCGGCTTGGTGTTATGATCGGAGTAACAAAACAGGGACGGAGAAGACTATGGAAAAAACTTTGATCGCCTATTATTCAAGGGCGGGGGAAAATTATGTAAACGGGATGCTGAAGCAGCTGGAAAAGGGCAATACCGAGACTGCCGCCGAGCTTCTTCACGAATTGACCGGAGCGGAGATGTTCCGGATCGAGCAGATGCAAGCGTATTCCAAGGATTATAATGTGTGTATTGCACAGGCAAAGGAAGACCAGAGGCGCGACGCCCGACCGGAGCTAAAGAGCTATCCGCAGAATTTGGATGACTATGAGATCATCTACATAGGATATCCGAACTACTGGAATACCATGCCAATGGCGGTATTTACTTTCTTGGAACGCTTTGATTTTGCGGGAAAAATCCTTCGGCCGTTCTGCACCCACGAGGGAAGCGGAATGGGCAGCAGCGAGAGGGACATCAAAAGGCTGTGTCCGAAAGCCGTTGTGGAGAAGGGGCTTGCCATTCGCGGCAGCAGCGCGGAAAGAAGCAAAAAAGAATTGGAACGTTGGATCTTAGGAGGAAAAAAGAATGGATAAGGAAATGAGCGTTTTCTCAATGGGAAAAACAAACGACGCTTATGCGGCGTATTTTGTCGGACAGAGTTATTTGAATATGCTTTCGCTGGAGCAGGTCGTTGTCGGCAACGTCACGTTTGAACCCGGCTGCCGCAACAACTGGCATATCCATCATGCCGACAAGGGCGGCGGACAGCTGCTGCTCGTCACCGCCGGAGAGGGCTGGTATCAGGAATGGGGAGAGCCCCCGCGGAGGCTCCGACCCGGCGACGTGGTTCATATCCCTGCAGAAGTCAAGCACTGGCACGGCGCGGCGGCGGACAGCTGGTTTCAGCATCTGGCGATCGAGGTGCCGGGGGAGAATTGTAAAAACGAATGGTGCGAACCGGTTTCCGAGGAAGCTTATTTGTCTTTGAAGGAAGGAGAGAAGGAACATGAATAAGGTAACGGCGGGAAGAGACGAACTGGGAGCGTTCGCTCCGAAATTTGCCGAGCTGAACGACGATGTGCTGTTCGGAGAGGTTTGGTCGAGAGAGGAGCAGCTTTCGGCAAGGGACCGGAGCATCGTCACCGTGACGGCTTTGATGGCGAGCGGGATCTTGGACAGCTCGCTGAAATTTCATCTGCAAAATGCAAAGAATCACGGTGTGACGAAGGAGGAAATCGCGGAGATCCTTACGCATGCGGCATTTTATGCGGGCTGGCCCAAGGCGTGGGCGGCGTTCCGCATGGCAAAGGAAGTTTGGGAGGAATAAGAAAGACACGCCGGCGGAGCGGACTCCGTCGGCGTATTTTTTTGCTTTATGCGAAAGCTGCAGGGCTTCCGTGTGGTTTCGCAAGCGGGGGCGTTACTGCTCCTTCCCCTCGACCTCTGCCATCTTCATGGCGCGTACCTTCAGGGAGAGACCGAACAGGTTGATAAAGCCCTCGGCGTCCTTGTGATCGTACAGGTCGCCGGTCGTAAACGAAGCGATGCTTTCGTTGTACAGAGAGTACGGCGCGGTGGTTCCCTGCTTAATGATGTTGCCCTTGTAGAGCTTGAGTTTGACCTCGCCGGTCACATACTGCTGCGTGGATTCGATAAACGCCTGCAAAGCCTCGCGGAGCGGAGTGAACCAAGTCCCCTCGTAAACGACGTTGGCAAAGCGGTTGGCGATCTCCTTCTTGCAGGAGAGCGTAGCGCGGTCAAGGATCAGCTCCTCAAGCTGCGTGTGCGCCTCCATCAGGATCGTGCCGCCGGGCGTCTCGTATACGCCGCGGGACTTCATGCCCACAACCCGGTTCTCCACAATGTCGATGATGCCGATGCCGTGCTTGCCGCCAAGCACGTTCAGCTTGCGGATGATATCGGAGACCTTCATTTTTTCGCCGTTCAGAGCGACCGGGGTTCCCTGCTCAAAGGTCAGAGAGATCGTTTCCGCCTCGTCCGGAGCCTTTTCCGGAGAAACGGAGAGAACCAGAAGATGATCGTAATTCGGGGCGTTGGCAGGGTCTTCCAGCTCCAAGCCCTCGTGGCTGATGTGCCACAGGTTGCGGTCGCGGGAATAGCTGTTGTCCGCGGAGAACGGAAGGTCAATGCCGTGCTGCTGGCAGTAGGCGATCTCCGCTTCGCGGGAATCCATCGTCCAGTAAGGGCTTCTCCATGCGGCGATGATTTTCAGGTCGGGAGCCAGCGCCTTGATGCCAAGCTCAAAACGAACCTGATCGTTTCCTTTTCCGGTAGCGCCGTGGCAGATGGCGGATGCGCCTTCCTTGCGGGCGATCTCCACGAGCTTTTTGGCGATCAGCGGGCGCGCCATGGAAGTACCGAGCAGATATTTGTTTTCGTATACCGCGCCTGCCTTGACAACGGGCAGAATGTATTCTTCGGAAAACTCGTCGTTGACGTCGAGAATGTACAGCTTGGAAGCGCCGCAGTATTTTGCGCGTTCCTCCAGACCGTCCAGCTCGTTGCCCTGTCCGCAGTCGATGCAGACACAGATCACTTCATAGTCATAATTTTCCTTCAGCCATGGAATAATTGCCGTTGTATCCAGACCGCCGGAATAAGCAAGAATTACTTTTTCTTTCATAAGACAGCCTCCTTAGCGAGATCATTTTTTCGGGGGCTTGTTACCCTCCGTACAATTCTTCATAAATATACACCCGGTCGTATAGAAATGCAAGAGGTATTTTTGGAAAAAAGAAAAAAACCGTTTGCATCTTGGAGAGGGCTTGTATATAATTGTGTCTTATGTAAGGAAAAGAGGAAAAAAGGAACGGAATAAATTATGGAAAACATCATACTTGCAAGCGCTTCCCCCAGACGTCGGGAGCTGCTGCAAATGCTTGGCCTTCGCTTTACGGTATGTCCTTCGGACAAGGAGGAGGCGCTGACTGCCGCTTCGCCGCGGGAGCTTGTGGAGGCGTTGGCGCGTCAGAAAGCGGAGGATATTTTTTCGCGGCAGACGGGAGACGCGGTCGTGATCGGCTCGGATACGGTCGTTTCCGCGGAGGACGGGACGATCTTCGGGAAACCGGCGGATGCGGAGGACGCGGCGCGGATGCTCCGGCAGCTTTCGGGCAGGCGGCACCGGGTCAGCACCGGCGCGGCGGTCTATGTCCGCAGAGACGGCAGGGAACGGCGGGAAAGCTTTGTCAGCGAGAGCGTCGTCTGGATGGACGAGCTGAGCCCGGCGGAGATCGAAGCCTATATCGCCTCAGGCGAACCGATGGATAAGGCGGGCGCATACGGGATTCAGGGGCTGGGAGCAAAGTATATTTCCCGGATCGAGGGAGATTATTATACCGTGGTCGGGCTGCCGGTCCATGAATTGTACAAGAAACTGAAAGAAATGCAGGTAATTTCTGTATAGATTCCTGCTTGCATTTTCCTGTATGACGACGTATAATTATGTGAAAGTCGGACGGGAAAATGAATAAATATTCATATTAAGGTCAGAAGAAAGGAAAAACGACATGAGAAAATACAAAGGAAACGTTACCACGCCCATCGGGTTTCAGGCGGCGGGCGTTTATGCGGGCATCCGGAAGGAAAAGAAGGATATCGCGCTTGTGTACAGCGAGGCGCCCTGCGCGGCGGGCGGCACCTTTACGACAAACCGCGTCAAGGCGGCGCCGGTCGTCTGGGATATGGAGCTTCTACACAACGGCATTCCGAAGCACGCCGTGGTGCTGAACAGCGGGATCGCCAACGCCTGTATGGGACAGCAGGGCGTAGAGGATAATTTCCGCATGGCGGCAAAGACGGCAAAGGAGCTGGGGATCACTCCGGGACAGGTGTTTACCGCCTCGACGGGCATCATCGGTCAGCCCCTTCCGATGGACGTGGTGGAAAAGGGCATTGCGATGGCGGCTGCGGAGCTGAAAGCGGAGGAGGCGTCCGGTCAGGCGGCTGCGGAGGCGATCATGACCACTGATACCGTATGCAAGACCGTGGCATGCTCGTTTATGGATATGGACGATGAGATCGAGATCCACCTCGGCGGCATGAGCAAGGGTTCGGGCATGATCCATCCCAATATGGCGACGATGCTTTCGGTGGTAACGACCGATATCGCCATCGACGAGGCGCTTTTGCAGGAGGCGGTCTCCTCGGTCGTTGCCGATACGTTCAATATGATCTCGGTCGATCGGGATACCTCCACCAACGATACGTTCCTCGTTCTGGCAAACGGTATGGCGGGAAATCCGAAGATCGAAAAGAAAAATAAGGTCTACGACGATTTTGTCCGGGCGCTGTTCGTGGTCTGCAAGGATCTGGCAAAGAAAATGGCAAGGGACGGCGAGGGCGCGTCAAAGCTTTTGGAGGTCAAGGTGCGGCACGCGAAAACCAAGTGGGACGCGGTGCTGGCTTCCAAGGCGGTCGTTTCCTCCAATCTGGTAAAGACCGCGTTTTTCGGAAGCGACGCCAACTGGGGACGGGTGCTGTGCGCGATGGGCTATTCGGGCGCGGACTTTGATCCGGAAAAGGTCGATATCTCGCTTGTGCATGAGGACGATGAGGTCGAGCTGGTAAGTCAGGGAAGGGCGCTTCCGTTCTCGGAGAACGAGGCGACCGCAATGCTGTCGCAGGAAAAGGTCACCTTTATGATCAATCTGAACGACGGCTATGAAAAGGCGACCGCATGGGGCTGCGATCTGTCTTACGACTATGTGAAAATCAACGGGGACTATCGTTCCTGACGAAAAAACAAGCCAATAAATTTGCTCCGTTATCATTGAGGGAAAGATGGGAGATCAGAGAGAAAATGAGTGACGAATTGAACGCAGTCGTTTCCAAGGCGCAGGTCCTGATCGAAGCGCTGCCTTATATCCAGCAGTTCAACAATAAGATCGTCGTCGTCAAATACGGCGGAAGCGCCATGCTCGACGATGCGCTGAAAAAGAGCGTGATTCAGGATGTGGCGCTTTTGAAGCTGGTCGGAATGCACCCGGTCATCGTACACGGCGGCGGCAAGGAGATCAGCAAATGGGTGAAGCTTCTGGGCAAGGAGCCGCAGTTTGTGGAGGGGCTTCGGGTCACCGACGCGGAAACCATGGAGGTTGCCGAGATGGTGCTCGGGAAGGTCAATAAAAACCTTGTGCAGATGCTGGAACAGAACGGCATCAAGGCGGTGGGACTGTCGGGCAAGGACGGCGGGATGCTCTGCGTCGAAAAGAAGCTGGTCAACGGACAGGACATCGGCTATGTCGGAAATCTGAAGCATGTCAATACAAATATCATCGACACGCTGATCGAGGACGATTACGTTCCGGTCATCGCGCCGATCGGTCTGGACGAGAGCTTCCAGTCCTACAATATCAATGCGGACGACGCCGCCTGTGCCATCGCCGCGGCGCTCGGCGCGGAAAAGCTGGCGTTCCTTACGGATATCGAGGGCGTCTGCAAGGATCCGAAGGACCCGAGTACGCTGCTGTCGTTTTTGACGCTGTCGGACGCCGAGGGTCTGATCCGCGACGGCTATGTGGGCGGCGGTATGATCCCGAAGCTCAAGAACTGCATCGACGCCGTCAAGGCGGGCGTTTCGCGGGTACATATTCTGGACGGCAGGAAGGAGCACTGCCTGCTGCTGGAATTCTATACGCCCAAGGGCGTCGGCACCGCGATCATTGAAGACGGAGAAACGGCCTGAGAGGAGAATCGTATGGAGAAAAAAGCGTGGATCGCCGAAGCGGACAAGGTGCTGATGCATACCTATAACCGGTATCCGATGGTGCTTGACCGGGGCGAGGGGATGTATCTGTATGAAACGGACGGAACGAAATATCTGGACTTTGCGGCGGGGATCGCCGTATTCGCGCTCGGCTATGGAAACCGGGAATACAACGAAGCGCTGAAAGCGCAGGTCGATAAGCTGCTGCATACGTCCAACTACTATTACAACGAACCGGCTTACGAGGCTGCCAAGGCGCTCTGCGAGGCGTCCGGCATGGACCGGGTGTTTTTTACGAACAGCGGCACCGAGGCGATGGAGGGCGCGCTGAAGCTGGCGCGGAAATATTATTACAACAAGCGCGGCGCGGCGGACAGCGAGATCGTTGCGATGGAGCATTCGTTTCACGGCCGCAGCATGGGCGCGCTTGCGGTGACCGGAACGAAGAAATACCGCGAGGCGTTCGGGCCGCTGATCGGTCAGGTGCGCTTTGCCCGGTTCAATGATCTCGAAAGCGTGCGCTCGCTTGTCAACGAAAAGACCGCCGCCGTCGTAATGGAGGCCGTGCAGGGCGAGGGCGGGATCTATCCGGCGGAGCCGGAGTTTTTGCAGGAAGTCCGCCGTCTCTGCACCGAAAAGGACATTCTTCTGATCCTCGACGAGGTACAGTGCGGCATGGGACGAACCGGAACGATGTTTGCCTATCAGCAGTACGGGATCGAGCCAGACATCATGACGAGCGCCAAGGCGCTTGGCTGCGGCGTTCCGGTCGGAGCGTTTGCGGCGAAGGAAAACGTGGCGAGCGCCATGGTTCCCGGAGATCACGGCAGCACCTACGGCGGCAATCCGTTTGCCTGCAGCGCGGTTCGGACGGTGTTCCGACTTTATGAAAAGCTGGATCTCTGCTCCCATGTCAAAACGGTGGGCGAATATCTTTGGAACGTGCTGGAGCAGATCCGACAGGAGTTCCCGATCGTGACCGCGCACCGGGGGATCGGACTGATGCAGGGACTGGAGCTTTCGGCTCCGGTGGGCGAGGTCGTTTCGGCGTGCATGAAAAAAGGCTGCATTCTCATTACCGCAGGCGGCAATGTGATCCGCTTCGTTCCGCCGCTGGTGACCGAGCCGTGCCACGTGGACGAAATGGCGGGCATCCTGCGGGAGGCGCTTTCGGAGGTTTCCGCAAAAACGAACGAATAATTGAAATCCCCACGGATAGACTATTCAGAAAACGGAGGTGTCTATTATGTGGGGATTTTTGATTGCCATTCTTTCGGGCGCGCTGATGAGCGTACAGGGCGTTTTTAACAGCGGGGTCACCAAGCAGACGAGCGTCTGGGCGGCGGCGGGTTTCGTCCAGCTTACGGGCTTTTTGACCTGCGTCGTAATCTGGCTCTTTCGGGATCGGAGCCATGTGGCGGCTCTGTTCCATGTGACGGACAAGTATATGCTTTCGGGCGGGATCATCGGCGCGCTGATCACCTATACGGTCATACGGAGCGTCGGTCAGATGGGGCCAGCAAAGGCGATCCTTTTGATCGTTGTCAGCCAGATCATCGTGGCGTATCTGATCGAGGTTTTCGGACTGTTCGGCGTGGAAAAAACGGCGTTCGAATGGAAAAAGCTCATCGGCGCGCTGATCGCGGTCGCCGGGATCGTTACGTTTCACTGGGGCTCGTGAGCCGAGAAAAACAGATGAAATTCCTCTTGTAACGGAAGCCAAAATCCGTTACAATAAGTAATGTGAGAATATGCTGCAGAAATCAGAAATGAGGAATGTATGCATAAAAAATGGCGTTTGTTGGTTGGATGGTGCATTTTTAGCATCGGGGTCTTGTGTTATGGCTGTGAAGCGGAGCAAATCCGAAAAATCGAAGAAAAAGAAGCGGCATCCGCTTCTGCGTCTGGTGAAGCTGATCTTGAAGCTGATAGTGAAGCTGGCGTGGCTGGCAATGACCCTGTGGAAGCTGTGGAGCTTTGTGTCTTCGTTTGCGGACAGGTTCAGAAGCCGGGAGTCTACCGGCTCGGAGCCGGTGCCCGAATCGTAGACGCGATCGAGGCTGCCGGAGGCTTTACGGAAGAAGCCGCCAGAGAGTACTGGAACCTTGCGGAGCCGGCGGCGGACGGGGAAAAGATCTATGTGCCGGATCTGACGGAGGCAGCGGCGGCGCCGGATTTTGGGGAGGCGTCCGCGAGCGGAGCGTGGAGCGCCGACGGACGGCTGAATATCAACCGGGCGACGAAGGAAGAACTGATGACGCTGCCCGGGATCGGGGAAAAACGCGCCGGAGACATCATTGCTTACCGGACGGCAAACGGGGGTTTTGCAAAGCCGGAGGACGTGAAAAAGGTGTCCGGGATCAAGGACTCCGTTTACGAGGAGATCAAGGACAGGATTATTGCGGAATAATCGGGAGGATAGGGATATATGGCAAAGCGGATTCTCGTCGTGGACGACGAAAAGCTGATCGTAAAAGGCATTCGGTTCAGTTTGGAGCAGGACGGGATGCAGGTGGACTGCGCGTATGACGGCGAAGAGGCGATGGAAATGGTGGCGCTCAATTCGTACGATCTGATTTTATTGGATCTGATGCTTCCGAAGCTGTCCGGATACGAGGTCTGCTCGCGGATCCGCGAATTTTCTCAGGTGCCGATCATAATGCTGACCGCCAAGGGCGAGGATATCGACAAGATCATGGGCTTGGACTGCGGCGCGGACGACTATGTGACGAAGCCCTTCAACATCCTTGAGGTGAAGGCGCGCATGAAGGCGATTCTTCGCAGAAGCGTGGTGGGGGAAAGCAGAGAAGGGAAGAATTTGCAGGTCAGGGAGCTGCGTCTGGACGCCGACAATCACCGGGCGTTTCTGAAGGATCAGGAGATCCGGCTGACCGCCAAGGAATTCGATCTGCTCTGGCTGCTTGCGACGAATCCGATGAAGGTTTACGGGAGAGAAAATTTGCTGAACCTGATTTGGGGCTATGATTTTCCGGGGGATGTCCGAACCGTGGACGTACATATTCGAAGACTCCGTGAAAAGATCGAAACAACCCCCAGCGAACCGAAGTACATTCTGACAAAATGGGGAGCAGGATATTACTTTAACGACAATGAATAAACTTCGAAACCACATCAGTGTAAGGATATATATTTTTTTGACCATCAGTTTACTTGGAGCCGTCGTCTGCTTTTTTCTTACGAGCAGGATCGTCGACTCTTCTCGTGCTACCTTTCTGGAGGGCACTTATTCCAATTTCCGTGATTACGGCTCTCTGATCTCCAACCAGATGGAGATCACCGGCTATCTGAATTCGCCGAATTCCAATGTGGACAACGAATTGAATACGATCGCGGAGCTGTACGGCGGACGCGTGGTGGTTACGAACGCCTATCATGTGATCGTCTATGACAGTTATCAGACCGAGACCGGGAAGACGCTCGTTTCAAAAAATATCGTCGCCTGTCTGTCCGGGAAGGAGGTCTATGAGATCAACGAGGAAAGCGAGCATGCCAAGATCCTGCTTCCGCTGCGGCCGACCGGAGCGGAGAGCGTTTCCGGGGCGCTGATCGTTCAGGTCAGCATTTCCGACGAGCTGCAGAATTTCAAAACCTTTCGGGAACGGGCGATTTCCTACGGCTTGATCGCGTGGCTGGTCGTGCTGCTGGCGGCGTGGCTGGCAGCCGTGTGGATCGCCTACCCGATCAAAAAGATCATGCAGGCGATGAAGCATATTGCCTCGGGCTTCCTGAACGAGGAGGTACACGTGAACGGAAATCGGGAGGCGGCTTCCATCAGCCGTTCCACAAACGAAATGCTCTGGAAGAACAACCAGCTCGAAAAATCCCGACAGGAGTTTGTTTCCAACGTATCTCACGAACTGAAAACACCGATGACCTCCATGAAGGTGCTGTCCGAATCGCTGCTCGTCCAGCCCGATACGCCCGTGGAGATGTATCGGGAGTTCCTGACGGATATCAACGACGAGATCGCCCGGGAAAACGAGATCATTACCGATCTGCTGACCCTTGTGTCGCTGGATAAGTCGGCAGCCGTCTTAAAGCTTGTCCGGACGAATATGAACGCGCTGATCGAAACGATCCTGAAACGGGTGAAGCCTTTGGCGGAGCAGCGGGGCATTGAGGTCGTTCTGGAGAGCTACCGGGAGGTCTTTGCGAAGGTGGACGAGGTGCGGCTGATGATGGCGCTGACGAATATCGTGGAAAACGCGGTGAAGTATAACCGGGAGTTCGGGTATGTGCACGTGACGCTGAACGCAGACCTGCGGTTTGTTTATATTACGATCGAGGACGCGGGCATCGGCATTCCCGAGGAGGAGATCCCGCATATTTTTGAACGCTTTTACCGGGTGGACAAAACAAGGTCACGCGAGACCGGGGGGAACGGTCTGGGACTTGCCATTGCGCAGGAGATCATTCAGATGCATCAGGGAACGATTCGTGTCTCCAGCAAGGAAAAGGAAGGCACCACGTTTACCATCCGGATCCCTCTGAATGTGCAGATGCTTTAACAGGAGTACAGGATATGAAACGAGGATGGATGCTTCTTCTTTGTCTGACTCTGCTTTTATGCGGGTGCAGCAGGAAGGAATCACAGGTAGAGGGAGACTGCGTCGTATATCTGCTGGATCAGGGGAAAACGACGCTGCAGCCGATGGCGTATCGGTATCGTTCCGAGAATACGGACGATCGGATCAACGAGCTGTTTACGATGCTGATGCAGTCCAGCGAGGAGGGGAGCTATTCCGCCGCGATCCCGTCGGGGGTCAATCTGATCAACTGGACGCTTTCCGAAAGCGGAACGCTGACCTGTGTGTTCAGCCCGGCTTATTATGATGTGGCGACCTCCGAGGAGGTTCTGATGCGGGCGGCGATCGTTAAAACGCTGACGCAGCTCGAGGCGGTCAGCGCGCTGGAATTTTATGTGATGGAGGAGCCGCTGACGCTGAACGGTACGGCGGTCGGAACGATGGCGGCGGAGCAGTTTTTGGAGGATGTGGGCGTATCGGTCGGTACGATCAAATGTACGCTCTATTTCGCCAACGCGGCGAAAACGAAGCTCGTTCCGGTGCAAGTAGAGGTGGAGGCGGACGATTATTATACTTCGGAGCAGCTCGTTTTGGCGACGCTGATCCAAGGACCCACCAAGGACGGCTGTTATGCCACGGTTCCCAAGGATACGAAGATCAATCATATCGTTACCAAGGACTCGATCTGCTACGTCGATCTGAGCAGTGAATTTATGAATTATCAGCAGGACATGCCGGCGGAGCTGACGATCTATTCGATCGTAAATTCTCTGGCGGAGCTGACAAACGTATCAAAGGTCGTTTTTACCGTCGAGGGGAGCACGAGAAATCTGTACATCAATCTGGATCTGTCGCAGATTTTCGAGCGGTCTCTGGAGCTGGTAGAGGAATGACCGTAAGCAAGTATCTGTAGAATCTGTAGAGCGCCCTCCGCAGGAGGGCGTGAAAAAAAGGAGACCTATGAAACGTCCGTTTTTATGGGTCGGCATTGCATTTCTTTGCGGCGCTCTGTGTCCGTTTCTGTTTTCTTCCGCGGCAGGCTGCGTTCTGGCGGCTGCCGGATCTTTGGCGTCCCTTTCGTTCCTTGCCTTTCGCAGGTCGTGGGCATGGCGGGGCTTCGTTCTTTCTGCGGCGCTGTTGATTGGCGTCGGTTCCGGAGAGCATTATCGAAAAAATGAAGAAAACGCCGTTCCATGGCTTTTGACCCGACAGGAGCTGACCGGAACGGTGGCTCTGGTCGGCGGACAAAGCTTTCGCCTAAAGGTCGAACCGCCGGGCGGCGGAAGCTTTTACTGTCAGGTCTTTTGGGAGGGCGACGGGATGCCGGAGCCGGGGCAGGAGCTGACGGTGCGAGGGGAGATCGGCGAGCTTTCGGCGGCGGACAACCCGGGGCAGTTCGATTGGAAAGCCTACGGCCGCAGTCAGGGGCTTTTGGCACAGTGCAATGCCGACGAGATTTTTCTTCGGCGGTCGGCTCCGCCGCTGCTTCGCTGGAGCAGCCGCCTGCGTGCGCAGATCGTTGTCCGGGCAAAGGCGCTGTTTTCCGAGGAGACGGCGGGGCTTGTGATCGCCATGCTCACCGGTCGGAAGGACGAGCTTCCGGAAGGCGTTTACGAAACCCTGCAGGAGCTTGGCGGGGCGCATGTTCTGGCGGTCAGCGGCATGCACGTCGCCATTCTGTCCGGCTTTGTGGCGTTTTTCCTGCGGCGGATCCTGCGGAAAAAATACGCCTATGGCGTGGGCTTCTGCTTTTTGTTTTTCTTTGGAATGCTGACCGGCTTTCCGATCTCCTGCGTCCGCGCGTTGGGCGGATATCTGCTTTTTGCCGTCGGACGGCTGCTTGGCAAAAGAGCCGATCCGATCACAAGTCTGGCGATCCTACTGTTCGTCTGCGTTCTGCTGCGCCCCGTGCAGTTCCTTGACTTCGGAACGCAGCTTTCGTTTGGCGCGGCGTTTTCGCTGGCGGCGTTCGTTCCGGCTTTTCGGGAAAGGAAGGAGCGGAGGCGTCTTTGGGACGCTGCGAGGACTTCCTTTCTTTTACAGCTGTCCCTGCTGCCGCTGCTTTTGTCGCGCAGCTATTGTTTTTCTCCGTACAGCGTCGCCGTGAATTGCCTGCTGCTTTCCGGAGTATCCGTTTTTTTCCTGTTCTGTCTTTCTCTGCTTTTGCTGTCTGTATTTCTTCCGGGGGCGGCTGCTGCGCTTGCGATTCCGGCAAATTTTTCCGTGGAGCTGTTCCTGCAGCTATGTGATCGGATCCTGCGCCTGCCGTTTGCCGTGGTGGTGACCGGAAAGCCGGAGCTTTGGGGCATGGCGGCGTTCTATGCCGTTTTGGTCGTAACGGCGGTCCGAAGCCGCCACAAAGGGACGCATCCGCTGCGCGGCGGCATTTTGCTGCTTTCGGTCGGCTTGCTGTTTCACTGCCGGGACGAGAAGGCGATCGCTTTTTTGGATGTGGGGCAGGGCGACTGCGCCGTTGTGCTGTATGAGGACACGGCGTGCGTGATCGACTGCGGCAGCAGCGGAGCGACGGAGGCGGGCAGCGAGGTGCTTTTGCCGTTTCTGCGTCGTTACGGACATGCCGGGATCGATCTGGCGGTCGTGTCGCATCTCGACGCGGATCATGTAAACGGACTGGAACAGCTGCTGGCGGCGGGAATTTCCGTAGAACGGCTTCTGCTGTGCGATTACGCCGACGGCAGCGCCAAGGCATGGGTCGAGGAGAACGGCTTTTCCGGCGTCTGGTATTCTCCGAAAGCCGGAGAGGTGTACGGCACAGAGAAGCTGCGGTTTTCGATCCTCTTTCCGGAGGAAGCGCCGGAGGCTTCGCAAAACGAGAACTCGCTTACCGTTTTGCTGGAGTGCGGCGAAGTGCGCGCCCTCTTTCCGGGCGATCTGGGAGCCGAACGGCTTCTTGCGGCGGCGCGGAAGGCGGGGAGCGTTGCGCTGTTAAAAGTCCCGCATCACGGCTCCCGCTTTTCGGTCAGCGTGGAGGCGCTTGCTCTGTTGGAGCCGGAGGTGGCGGTCATTTCCTGCGGGAGGGGGAATTTTTACGGACATCCGCACGACGAAACGCTGGAGGCTTATGAACGGTTGGGGATCGTTCTGCATCGAACGGACGCCGACGGAGGTTTGCTTTATTTTCTGTCGCCCTGAGAAAACCCCGGAAAAACGGAAACGATTGCAGGTTTGACAAACGTTGCGGCGTAGAGTATAATTTTACTGTTGTTGGGGAGGTTTTGCAGAAAGCTCTGCAAGCATCAGGATAAGGGAGCACAGAATACGATGAAAGAAAAACGATTTGTAGGATTTTATAATAAATCGGTCATTTTGACTTATATCAGCTTGGGTTCGGCGTTTGTCAGCATGTTTATGTCGCTGCATCGGGAATTTCGTCTTGCCATTCTTTTTTTACTGTTTTCCGGCTTCTGCGATATGTTCGACGGGGCGATCGCCCGGAAGATGAAGCGGACGGAGCTGGAAAAGGGCTTCGGCATCCAGATCGACTCGCTGTGCGATCTGGTCTGCTTCGGCGTGACCCCCGCCATTCTGACGGTCGCTCTGTATAACGGGAGCCGTTTTCAGCTGCTGGGCTATGCGGCGGGCTTCCTTTTGACGCTCGGCGGCGTGATCCGTCTGGCGTATTTCAACGTGACCGAGGAGGCGCGGCAGAAGGAGACGAGCGAGCGCCGCACCGTATATCAGGGGCTCCCGATCACCTGTTCTTCTCTGGCGGTACCGTTTGCGTACGTTGTCGGCAGACTGCTGCCGGATCGCGTAATGCCGTATTTTTTCAGCGGCTTTATGGTCTTTGTGGCGTTTTTGTTTATCTTTATTTTTCCGGTTCCCAAGGTACACGGAAAAGGTTCAATTCCCGTTATTATCGGGGCGTTGCTGCTTCTGCTTGGCGTGCTGTTGGTTTAAGAGCTTCCAAGGAAGCCGTTGAAAAATGTTTTGTTGTAAGAGAGGAAAACATGGCGGAAGAATTTTATTTTGACCGGGAGGGGAAGCGGATTCCCGTCCCGGCTTCTAATAATCATATGCTGGAATTTCTGTTTTCACACGCTTGGGGCAGAGCGCTGCTTCGTCTGGCGTCCTCGCGGGGCTATTCCGATCTGCAGCGCGGCGTGCTGAATTCGTGGGTCTCCAGCTTTTTTATCTCCGGCTTTGTACGGAAAAACCGGATCCCCCTGCGGGAATACGAAAAGAAAAAGTACGTCTCGTTTCACGACTTTTTCCTGCGCCGCATCCGTCCGGAGTGCCGTCCGATGACGCTTGGCGGGACGGTTCTGATGTCCCCCTGCGACTGTAAGGCAAGCGTCTACCCGATCGAGGAGGATTCCTCCTTCCGCATTAAGGACGTGAATTATACGGTCGGCGAGGTGCTTCGGGACGAGGAGCTGGCGGCGGAGTATCTTGGCGGCTGGTTCTTTTTGCTGCGGCTCTGCGTGGAGGATTATCACCATTACTTTTACCCGGTATCCGGAGAAAAGTCGGAGGATAGGCGCATCGAAGGAACGCTCTACACCGTGCATCCGCTGATCCACAAATACGAAAAGGTCTATCGCGAGAATACGCGGCAGTTTTGTACGATCACGACCGCAAACGGCGCGAAGGTGCTGATGATGGAGGTCGGCGCTTTGGGCGTCGGCCGCATCGTCAATGAAAATACGGAAACCGGAAGCGTCCGGCAGGGCGAGGAAAAGGGGCATTTTGAGTTTGGCGGCTCCACGGTGCTGGTGCTGGCGCCAAAAAACACCTACGCGCCGTCCGAGGATCTGCTCCGCAATACGGAGGCAGGCGGCGAGACCATTGTAAAGCTGGGCGAGGAAATCGGTCGTGAAGAACATCCGTGAGCATATCAAAAATCAGAGCTTTGCCTCATGCTATCTGCTGTACGGCAGCGAAAGCTACCTGAAAAATCTGTACCGTGACAAGCTGGTGGACGCGCTGTGCGGCGGCAGGGATTCGATGAATTTCGCCCGCTATGAGGGCGGCGCGCTGGATTTACAGGAGCTTGCGGAGCTGGCGAAAACCCCGCCGTTTCTGGAGGAGCGCCGCGTTCTTCTGCTCGAAAATACCGGGCTGTTTCAGGGCGCGAACGAGTTTGCCGGAATGCTGGCGGAGCGGGCGGAGACGACGTACCTGATCTTTGTGGAGGCCGCCGCCGACAAGCGGAACGCGCTTTACAAATTTGTAAAGGAGCAGGGCTATGTCGCCGAGCTGAACGGCTTGGAAGAATCGGATCTCAAGCTGTTTGTCGCCAGCAGTCTGAAAAAGGACGGTCTGCGGATCTCGGAGCAGACGATCCAATATTTTCTGGATGTGTGCGGTTCCGATATGCTGCGGCTTCGGGGCGAGCTTGCGAAGCTTTCCGCTTATTGTATGGGGCGTGATCAGGTGACAAAGGACGATATCGACGCGATCTGCACGGCGGTGATCGAGGGGCGCGTCTTTCGGATGATGGACGCTATGATGGAACAGAAGCAGGATCGCGCGTTAAGATTATATGCCGATCTGCTTGCGCTGCACGAAAAGCCGATGCAGATATTGTATCTGCTCAACAAAAGCTTTTTGCAGTTTTCGCAGGTGACGGCGCTTTCGGAATATGGCATGAGCGGCGCGGACATTGCAAAGCAGCTTTCAATGGCTCCGTTTGCCGTGACAAAATATCAGCGGCTCCGCAGGGGCTTTCCCAAGAGCCGGGTCAAGGAGGCGCTGGCGTACGGCACGGAGCTGGAGCGAAAGATCAAGACCGGGGATATGGACGAGTCCATAGCGGTGGAGATGTTTCTGATGCGCTACAGCAGCCAACAGGCGGCGGAGTAGAGCGGCGCCTTGCGGAAACCGCCGCCCCAAAAAAGAGCCGACACCGAAAACCGAAAAAAGGGATTGCTTTTTTCGGGATGATAGGATATAATAGCACCGTTGTCATGGAGGAATACCCAAGTGGCTGAAGGGTCTGGCTTCGAACACCAGTAGGTCGGTAACACCGGCGCAAGGGTTCAAATCCCTTTTCCTCCGGAAAAATTGCAGAAATCCGAACCTCTCGCCGTCCGGTGAAGGGTTCGGATTTTTTTGTTCTTTCATAGGAAAATGCGTCCTATGAAACAAAAAACGCTCCGCGGGGATCGCACTGCGGCGGAGAGGAAGGTGCCGCTGCGCAGCCCGCCGCAGGCGGAGAATCTCGCAAGCGAGATTCTTTGTTCTCGCCCCGTCGCGAAACGCTCCGGAATGGGGAGGATCATGGATAAAACTCAGGAGTATATTGTCGATTCGCTGGAGGAGCATTTGTTTTTTGCACGCATCATGAAGGAGCATGCGTTCTTTTTGAAGGTGGGCTTTCTGCCTCCGAATGCGGAGCTTGCAAGAGAGGCCGAGCGTCTGCTGCGAAGCTTTGAAGCGATGCTTTCCCGTACGATCTCGCTGAGCGACTGTGTCGTTCGGGGCTGCGTGCTGGAGTCCGGAGAGATCGTTACCGTATTTACGGACCGTGCGGAGCAGCAGACCCAGCGTCTTACGGGGACGCCGATCAATCGTTCGCTGACTGCGCGTGCCATGGGGCTGAGAGCCTGTCACTGCGGCGGAAATTCGTGCGTTTCGCAGGGGCTTGCGCGGGAGGTGCGTCGGTTGAATCAGGACGGACTGCGGCTGGTGAACGCGATTATCGGTTTTAAGGAAAGGGTTTTGCGCGGCGTCCGTTCCTGCGATTTGTTTACCGTAAATTATCCGCTGCTGATCGAGCACATCCTGCGGGAAGCGCGCCTGTATCGGAGCCAACTTATGCGTCTGGAAGGGGAGGAGGAGTGCAGCCGTGAGGAGCTTCGCGGCAGCGAGCTGTTTTGGAATCAGATTATGATGGAGCATGCGCTGTTCATTCGCGGTCTGTTGGACCCCGATGAGGAGGAGCTGGTCTGCACGGCAAACGATTTTGCCAAGGAGTACCGCTGCCTTCTGGAAGCTTCGGCAGCCGCCAACGACCGAATGATAAGCGACGGAAATTCGCTTGCGCTGACCCGGAAATTCCGCGATTTCAAGCGCGCCGGAGTGGAAGGGATCGAAGCGTGCCGGATCCGTTCGCTGATCCTTCCGCTGCTCGCCGATCACGTTCTGCGGGAAGCCAATCACTATATCCGGCTGCTGGAGGACTGACGGGATTCCTCCTTGCGTGCCGCGCCTTTGCCATGTATAATGAAGGCGGAGAAAATGACCGTCAGGGGGGACAAAGGATGAATCTGCAGGAAGTCGCGGCGCGGGTGGAAGAGATCCTTTCCGCACTGGATTTCAACGCGCTGTTTGAGGGCTTTCACCCGTATCGCTTTGCGCTTTACGACAGCCGGGAAATCTGCTTGGACGGCAGACGAATGCCGTATCGGGAGGAGTTCCGGGGAAATACCTCCATCGAGTTTGAGGGGGAATTTATCGCCATCTGGGACTATGGAAGCGATCCGTTGGAAGACAGGGAGCTTTTGGCGTATTTGCTGGTGCATGAGATGTTCCACTGTCACCAGAACGCCAAGCATGAGGCGCGCTGGCCGTCCGACCTTGCTTTGCTGAAGGATCCCGGCGACGTCGAGAATTTTACCGTAAAATACAATGAAAATCTATTTTTGGCGGACTGCTATGAACGCTGCGACATGGAAGCGCTGAAAAAATTCACGGCGCTGCGGGATCGGCGGTCCGCCCAATATCCAGCCGCCGCCGAGCAGGAGCAGAAAGCCGAAACGATCGAGGGTATGGCGGAATATATCGGCTTAAAGGCGCTGCGCGCGATCGCGCCGGAAAAGTTTGCGTCCGCCGTGGAGCAGGATTTGAAGCTGCTGCGCGGGGAGAGCGCGCTGCTGTTTGATGCGAGAAAGCTTTCCTACTATACGGGCGCGCTGTTTTTCCTCTGTCTGGAACAGTTGGGCGCAGAGGTCAGGAACGATTTTTCGGACGGTCGCACGGCATATGCGCAGAACCGGATCGCCGGGGCTGCCCCCGCGCCGGAGCCGCGGCAGTTTGCCTTTATTGAACGGGAATACGAACGGCAGATGCGGGAGAAAGAAAAGCGGATCGCCGAGCATATTGCCCGCTCCTCGTACACGCCCTGCGAGGCATGGATCTGCGGCTACGACCCGATGAATATGTTCCGGGTGGAAGACCGGCTCTATTGCAGTCATTTTGTTTGTCTGAACGAAAACGGCAGCGGGAAGGCGTATCAAACCCCGATCCTGCTGGAATTGAAGCACGGTTCGGATCGGGAAATCAGGGGATATTACATGAAAACAGACGAGGAATGCGCTCCCGAAAGAGCGGTCGGGAAGGAGAGAAACGCATGAAACTGTTGTTCAAGCAAAGATTCTTTTCGTGGTTTGACAGCTACGATATTTATGACGAGTCCGGCGAAACCGTATATACGGTAAAGGGGCAGCTTTCGTGGGGACACTGCCTGAAGATCTTCGATTCCGAAGGGTACGAGATCGGGACGGTTAAGGAAAGAGTCTTTACCTTTCTGCCGAAGTTTGAGCTCTATCTCGGAGAGGAGTATGTCGGCTGCATCAGCAAGGAATTTACCTTTTTTACGCCGAAGTACAACATTGACTGCAACGGCTGGTATGTGGAGGGGGATTTCTTCGGTTGGGACTACAGCATTCTGGACCCGGACGGAATTTGCATCGCCAATATTTCAAAGCAGCTCTTTCACTGGACGGACACCTATGTGATCGACGTTTCCGATCCGCAGGATGCGCTCTGCGCGCTGATGCTGGTGCTTGCCATCGACGCGGAAAAATGCTCGAGCAACGATTGAACGACGGCGGGGGGTATAAGGAAAGCGCAACTGCGGGTTGCGGAACTTCCAATCAAAATTGGTGGAGAAATCCTGCCGAACGTGATACCTTAGCATCAAAAGAAAGCGGAATGTATGCAAGATTCCGGAACGGAGGCAGATATGACGATCGGCGAGCAGATACAAAATCTTCGCATTCAGAAGGGGCTGACGCAGGAACGGCTGGCGGAAATGCTGGAGGTGTCCAGACAGTCGGTTTCCAAGTGGGAGTTGGGAGGGGCGGTGCCGGATGTGGACAAGATCATCCGTATGAGCGAGCTGTTTGACGTTTCCACCGACACGATCCTGCTGAGAAACGTCGAGGAGGAGCAGGCTGACAAAAATCCGCTGCATCTCGGAAGTATTTATCTAATAGTAAAAGATTTTGAAAAATCGGTGGAGTTCTACGAGAAATTTCTCAAGACCAAGGTAAGCGACCGCTGCCGGAGCGGCAACAAATTTGTGGAATTTTATATTGACAACAAATGTATTTCACTGATGAATGAAAGCAATCTGATAGGGCACCGTACCGACCCCGACAGTCCGTATAAGTTTGTTCAGAACTATTGGGTCGAAGATCTGCGGATGGAGTACGAGCGTGTGAAGGCGCTGCGGATCGGGCCGATGACGGAGATCTTGGAAGCGTATCCCACCTATCATTATTTTCATCTTACCGATCCGGACGGCAATCGGATCGAGGTGACGGGAGGCTATACCATATAGGAAGCCGGTTATATTAAAATCGGCGCATGCAAACAATTTGCGGAGATATAAAGCATGAAAGACTTTATCTTTGTTACGGGGGCAAGCGGGATAGGGAAAACTACTTTATCCAACGGACTGCTTGAGCATTATAAAACGACGTGTATAGAGCAGCATATGGTACCTGACTTTATCTCACGAGATGGCAACGAGCCAATGACCGGAGAACTTGAAGAGCTTACCTGCTGGGAAAATCAGGTGGCAATGCTGATGTGTTTTCACCGGCTTGGTTACAAAAATATAATTGCCTCTGATATCGACGATTTAAGAACGGCGGATATTCCTGTTGTGTTTAAGGGAACGGATTTTATCACAATAAAACTGATATGCAGTGATTTGCGGCAGATTCAAGAACAGATGAAAAATCGTCCCAGTCATGGACTTGTAGATCTGGAACTGCAGGAAAAGATGAACGAAAAAAATATTCAGAGAGATCCTCTTATCAACGAAGTAGAAATTGATGTTGCGGGCAAATCAATCGAAGAAGTACTTGAACAAGCCATCAATATGATAGAGACGACTCCTTGCTGCTTCGATTATGAATACACAAAACCTCCAAAAGAGATGTTTTATTCGTGGGTTTTCGGGAATGGATTAAGATAGTAAGCCTACCAATCGAGGTGACGGGAGGCTATTCTCCTTTGCGTTTCCTGTTGAAACAGAGCTGACGGTATGCCGGAGATGCTTTTTACCAACCGGTGATAGCAGAAATGTCCTTTTCTTTTATGGAATCTGTTTCCTGTGTGGTAGAAATTCGGTTGTTCCGGTTACAGGTCAATATGGGTCCTGCGGATAAAAGTACGGAAAATCAAGCGGATATGTGTTTGACGTGCCGGTTATTCCATGGTAAAATTTAGGAAAAGAGTATTACAAATACGGGATTGCCGCCCCGGGCAATCCGTGTTCAGAGCGCACTAGGTTCCGGCAGGAAGCGGAGCAGTGCACTTTTTATATTAAGAAAAGGAGCGTGAGCTATGAGGAAAAAAATTGCCCTGATACTGACGTTTGTACTCTGCTGTGGATTGTTTGCAGGCTGCGAAGGAAAAAAAGAGACGGTGGAGATCAATATCAACGTCCCGATTCTGACCGTGGACTGTGCGGCATATCCGGATTGTGGCGTCAGCAATGAGTTTATTCAGGCGGCATGGGATGAATTTGCCGCCCAGTATGAAAAATACGATGTTACTTTGAAAAACGGCAGAGTGAATGTGTTCGACCAGACGGAGTATGCTGCTAATATCCCGGATGCCTATGGCACGGAGTACGCGCCGGATCTTACGTTCGGCGGGTATTTTGCCATCTCCGGATACATGTATGACGGACATGCGATTCCGCTGGACGATATCATAACGGATTCCATTAGGGATGATATCAGTGAGACTACATGGGAGCTTTCTCAAGGCTCTAACGGAAAAACATATCTTATGCCGTTTTATTCTCTGGAAAATATCATGTGCTATAATAAAGAAATCTTCCGCCAGTGCGGTCTTGAGGAATATATTTCCGATGAGGAAGAGATTCAGGGCTGGAGCTTGGAGGACTGGGAGCTGATTCTCTCCACATTGGAGCAAAAGCTGCCGGAGAACCATTATCCGATGATGATGTACGCCAAGAATGAACAGGGGGACACCCATACGATGATTCAGCTCCGCTGCAAGGGCTCGGATTTTTTCGATGAGGACGGACTTTTTCATCTGAACACGCAGGAGGGGATCGCGGGACTGCAGTGGCTGAAGGACAATTATGAGAAGGGATATTATCCGGAAGGCTGTGAGGACCTGGAAATCAGCGACTGCAGTCAGATGTTCGTAAACGGACAGATTGCGATTTATATCTGGAATTCCGCACTTATATCGACCTTGGAGAACATCGATCTGGGATATGTCAATTTTCCCGGCGCGGATGCGAGGGGGGTGAACAGTAACTGGATTACCGGTTTTATGGCGTTTGACAATGGGGATGCAAAGAAAACGGAGGTCGTAAAGGATTTCCTGAAATATATCTATGAGACGCCGGAGCTGATGGATTATTCTTCCTGTGGAATGCCCTGCTCCAAGAGCGTTACGGAACGCTGGGAGGACCGGCTGCCGATGGCGGAGGAGCTCTCTGCCAACACGGACTGCTCCGTCGATTTTACGGCAAATAATCCGAATTGGGCAGCGGTCAGACAGGCCTTCTGGCCGCATATCCATGCGCTGCTCACCGGAAAAGAGTCCGCAGCGGAAGCCGCGGCGGGACTGGATGCGGACTGCAATGCTGCGATCACATCCGCCGAAAGAACACTGCATGACTGATGGTACGATTGGATGAGGATTATTTTGCCGGGAGAGATTTATTATGGCTAAAACACAAGAGAAGCCAGCCAAACGAAAGGGATCGTGGAACTTATATCTTATTGTTATTGTATGTGCGGTATTGCTGGCGATTTCTTTCACCGGGATCATGTCCGCAGTTAGGGACAGGATCGTGGAGGCGAACATGGCTTCCATCGAAGAGCTGGTGAAGCACGATGCGAACAGCATTTACAACAGTCTGAGCCTGCGCTGGTCCGAGATGGAGACGGTGGGGAAAAAGATTGAGGAGGCAGAATACACGCAGTCCTCCGAAGTGATTTCGGCGCTTAAAGATCATTTGGATTATGTCAGCTCGGCGGAATATCTGATCTGTGTGGATTCCAACGGCGTGATGTACAGGAATTCGGGGCTTGTGGCAAAGGATGATTATCTGTCCGCGCTTTGCGCGGAGCAGGAGGGGCGATTTGCCGCGCGTTACAACGATACCGCTACGGTGTGGGCGGAGACCCGCAGGGAAATGCTGGTGCTGGGCGTGCCGCTGGATTTTGACGTCGGGGGGATCCATTATGAATGGCTCTTGTGCAGATTGAATATTTCAACACTGGAAAAGGAACTGAAAATTGACAGCTACAATTCGCATGGTTTCAGCTCGGTGATTGACGAGGAGGGCAATTACATTGTCAATGTCAGCCAGAACCACAGCCTTCTGACCTATGATAATTTTTATGAAGATCTAAAGGAGGCTGAATTCGAGGGCTATGCATCCATAGATGAGCTTCAAGCATCTATTTCCAATGAAAAGCTGACGTCCGTCATATATACGCAGGACGGCAGGGAGAACCTTATGGTCATCAGTACCATGGATTTCACACCATGGTACTTTATCACGACGGTATCGATGTCCGTTTTTGAGACACAGACAAGCGCAATATTGCGGTTGGTTATGCTGCTTTTAGCGATCATCGTGGTCGTTGTCATCATTGTGTTCGCCCTGTTCGTGAACCAGAGAAGACAGCAGACCGCATTGAAACTGGAAAAGGAAAAACGAAAACAGGAGATGGAGCACCAGGAGCAGTTAAAGCAGGCGCTTGATATGGCGCACTCCGCGAACCGGGCAAAAACGACATTTTTGAACAATATGTCCCACGACATCCGCACGCCCATGAACGCCATTATCGGATTTACGGGCATGGCGGCAAAATATGTGGAAGATCCCGTGAAAACGCAGGAATACCTTGGGAAGATCAACAACGCTTCCCGGCATCTGCTGTCACTGATCAACGATGTCCTAGATATGAGCCGTATCGAATCCGGAAAAGTGACCATTAACGAGGACAAGGAAAATCTGCCGGATATCATGCACAGTCTTCGTGATATCATCATGTCGGATATCAACAATAAAAAACAGGAGCTGTACATAGATACGGTCGGCGTCGAGGATGAAAATATTATCTGTGATCGACTGCGGCTGAATCAGGTGCTGCTCAACCTCGTCTCGAACAGCGTAAAATACACAGGACCCGGCGGCACCATTGCCATCCGGATTTCACAGTTAAGACGTGATGCGGGCGGGTACGGAACCTATGAATTCCGCGTGAAGGATAACGGAATCGGAATGGATCAGGAATTCTTAAAGACCATATTTGACCCGTTCACGCGGGCAAAATCTTCTACGGTTTCCGGCGTCCAGGGCACGGGTCTTGGCATGGCGATCACAAAGAACATCGTTGACATGATGGGAGGCACCATTGAGGTGGAGTCCCAAGAAGGGGTCGGAACGGAGTTTATTGTCACACTGCCGTTCAAAATATACGGGGAATCCCGGGAAACCCGCACGATACGCGCGCTGGAGGGTCTGCGCGCCCTTGTGGTGGATGATGATTTGAATGCGTGTCAGAGCGTTTCCTCGATGCTGCGCCAGATCGGAATGCGTCCGGAATGGACTGCCTACGGAAAAGAGGCGGTGGTGCGTACCCGGGAGGCGGCGACGATTGGGGACCGGTTTGCCGTATATATTATTGACTGGCTGATGCCGGACATGAACGGGATCGAGACCGCTCGGCAGATTCGCAAGATCGTCGGGGATGACATTACCATCATCCTGCTGTCTGCCTACGATTACAGCGAGATAGAGGAGGAAGCCAGGGAAGCGGGCATTACCGGTTTTATCAGCAAGCCGCTTTTCATGACAGAGCTGTATCAGAAGCTTTCTTATTGCTGCGGGGAAGAAACGGGGCAGGAGGCACCGGGTCAGTCGGGAGAAAAAAAGGAAGCAATCGATTTTGCCGGGTTAAAGGTGCTGCTCGTGGAGGACAATGAGCTGAACATGGAAATTGCCGGCGCGATTCTTCAGGAAGACGGGATGATCATTGATACGGCGGACGACGGACTGGTCGCCGTTGAAAAGGTACAAAATGCGGAGCCCGGACAATACGACTTCATCCTTATGGATATACAGATGCCGAACATGGATGGGTATGAAGCCGCCAGACGGATCCGTAACCTGCCGAATAAAGCCCTTGCGGACATTCCCATTATAGCAATGACGGCGGACGCATTCGCGGAGGACAAGGAAAAGGCGATGCAGGCGGGAATGAATGCGCATGTGGCAAAGCCGGTGGATGTCCGGAAGCTGAAAGAGACACTGGCGCAGGTTTTAAGCGGCGCCTGCGGACGCAGGGCATAGAGGCATCCTGTGTGGAATGCTGCTTGGGATGAGAGCGCGGTCTTCTTGGGCGGTCGGCAAGAGACCGGATGTTGCCGTCATAGCGGCTTTTCTTGTGCAGGTGTAACACATGAGTGAACCCAGATAAGGAGAAAGCTCATGGTGCAAGTTAATTGAAAAAAACGAACCAATATAAAGCACTTATTTTTTCCGTAATGGCAATGTGCAATAGTGCTAGAACAGGCTGGAAAATTGGAATTTGAATTTCTATAAATTATGACCTCTTAACAGAGGTTATAGGTTATCAATA
>JAUNGI010000018.1 GCA_030524525.1 Lachnospiraceae bacterium | reverse complement strand
ATCCCCGCGGAGCGTTTTTTGTTTCATAGGACGCATTTTCCTATGAAACAAAAAACTGCCGGAGCCAACGCCCCGGCAGTTTTTTACCGTTCCCGTTTACATATCGTACAGCAGCTCGGCATAGGTCGGCACCGGCCAGAGCCTTCGGTCAACGATCAGCTCCAGCTCGTCGATCGGCTTGCGGAGCGCTTCCATTGCCGGGCAAACCTGCCGACGGAAAAACAGCGCCATTTCCTTCCCGGCAGTCTTTCCATTGGCTTTGGCGTCCAGCTTGCGCAGATCGTCAAGCGCCTTCTGCGCCTCGGTAAGCAGCGCCGAGGTCTTGATCAGAAGCTTTGTCTGCACGCTCACGTCCGCCGTCTCACACGCCGATTTCACGCCGTTGATCGAAGCCGCCAGCTCCTTCGTGTAGCGAATGATCGCCGGGATGTACAGCGTGCCCGCCATGTCGATCATCGTTCTTGCTTCGATGTTGATCGCCTTTGCGTAGATCTCGTAGTCGATCTCCGCGCGGCTTCGAAGCTCCGTTTCGGAAAATACGCCCTGATGCCCAAACAGCCGGATCGCCTTTTCCGTCGTCAGCGCCGGAATCGCATCGACCATCGACGGCAGATTGGGCAGTCCTCTTCTTTCCGCTTCCTCGACCCATTCCGCCGAATAACCGTTTCCGTTAAATATGATCCTCTGATGCTCCGTAAGCGAGCTTTTGATCAGATCGTGCACCGCCTGATCAAAATCCTCCGCCGCTTCCAGAATGTCGGCAAAGCGCTCCAGCGTCTCCGCCACGATCGTATTGATCGTCGTATTGGCGTCGGCGATCGACATGGAGGACGCAACGGTACGGAATTCAAATTTATTTCCGGTAAAGGCAAACGGCGAGGTGCGGTTGCGGTCGGTTCCGTCCCGTCCGAACGTCGGAAGCGTGGAGACGCCGGTATGCAGCTTTCCGCCCTTTTTCAAATGCCTTGCCTCTCCGGTCTCAATGAGCTGCGCGACAACGTCCGTCAGCTGCTCTCCGAGAAAGACCGAAATAATGGCGGGCGGCGCTTCGTCCGCGCCGAGCCGATGGTCGTTTCCGGGATTGGCCGCCGAAAGCCGAAGCAGATCTGCATGATTGTCCACAGCCTCCATCACCGCAGCAAGGAACAACAGAAACTGTATGTTTTCGTTCGGGGTCTTCCCCGGATTCAGCAGATTTTTTCCGGTATCGGTCACCAGCGACCAGTTGTTGTGCTTGCCGGAACCGTTGACGCCGGCAAAGGGCTTTTCGTGAAGCAGACACTCCAGTCCGTGCCGCTTCGCAACCTTTTTCATGCACTCCATGATCAGCTGATTGTGGTCGGTCGCCATGTTGGCGGTCGTATAAATGGGCGCAAGCTCATGCTGCGCGGGCGCCGCCTCGTTGTGCTGCGTCTTCGCGAGAATCCCCAGCTTCCAAAGCTCCAAATTCAGCTCTTTCATATAAGAGCCGACGCGCTCGGTCAGACTTCCGAAGTAATGGTCGTCCATCTCCTGTCCCTTGGGCGGCTTCGCCCCGAACAGCGTCCTGCCGGTAAAGATCAGATCCTCGCGCTTGCGATAGTCCTTCTGATCCACAAGAAAATACTCCTGTTCCGGCCCCACGGAGCAGTCTACACGAGTAACATCCTTATATCCAAAGAGATGCACAATTCTCAGCGCCTGCCGGTTGATCGCCTCCATCGAACGCAGCAGCGGCGTTTTCATGTCAAGCGCCTCCCCGGTGTAGGAGCAGAACGCCGTGGGAATGCAGAGCGTTACGCCCGCCGCGTCCTCGCGCAGAAACGCCGGCGAGGTACAGTCCCACGTCGTATAGCCCCGCGCCTCAAAGGTCGCCCGCAGGCCGCCGCTCGGAAAGGACGAAGCGTCCGGCTCGCCCTTGATCAGCTCCTTGCTGGAAAACTCCAGCAGGATCTTTCCCTTCTGCGACGGCGTGATAAACGAGTCGTGCTTTTCCGCCGTAATGCCCGTCAGAGGCTGGAACCAATGCGTATAATGCGTGGCTCCGTGTTCCAGCGCCCAGTTTTTCATTTCCTGCGCAATGACCTCCGCGACCTTCGAATCCAAGCTTTTCCCCAAGTGGATCGTCTCTTTCAGCGCCTGAAAGGTCTCCGCCGGAAGCCGTTCCTCCATCACGGATTCGTTGAACACATCGGTTCCGAAAATTTCTGTCAGTTTCTCTCCCATAAAAAGTTGGTTCCTTCCTTATCCCATAGCAATCTATCTAAAACCCTCCAGCAGGGCTTTATTCGGAGCATTCCTCGCCGCTTTGTCCGCTTTTTGCTTCTGCCGACACCAGATTGACGTCCATCTGACGGAACGGGATCGTAAAGCCCTGTTCCTGCATCGCGTAGCGTACCGCCTCCTGCATTTCCCACATCGTGTCCCAATATTTTTCGCGTTCCACCCAGACCCGAAAGCCCAGATTGATGCTGTCCGCGCCAAATTCCTTTACAAACACATCCACCGGTTCGGTTTTCAGCACGTTTTCGTTTTCCTGCGCCAAGCTCCGAAGCAGCTCCTTCATCGAGCGGATGTCGTCCTCGTAGGCGATGGGAACGACCATATCGACGCGGCGCAGCGGCTCCTGATTCACATTGACCAGATTGCTGTTTGAAAGCGTTCCATTGGGCATGATGACCGCCCGGTTATCCGCCGTCCGCAGCTTCGTATAGCAGATGCCGATGTCGGTCACCGTACCCTCGTAGCTTCCGACCACGATATAATCCCCTACCACAAAGGGTTTGGTCACGAGCAGGAGAATTCCTCCCGCAAAGTTGGACAGGCTGCCCTGCAGGGAAAGCCCGATCGCCAATCCGAACGAGCCCAGCACGGCAATAAACGAGGTCGTGGGGAGTCCCACGATATCAGCCACCGCGATCAGCAGCACCACCTGCAGCGCCACGTTCGCGACCGCATGAAGAAATCCGGACACGCCGTGATCCAGCCGTCTTTTGCAGACCCGATCGAGCAGGCGCAGCAGAAGGGCAATCAGCTTTTTTCCGATAAAAAACAAAAGCAGCGCCAGCACAATACGGAACAGGAACGGGGAAAGCTTTCCCAAAACCGCGCCGTAATCAATTTCCTGAAGCATATCAAAAATCTTTTTCATGTCAGCCATCTTTTCTCAGAACCCCGCGCAGGAGTACACTCATGGTCACCCAAAATGTACTCCTGCTCGGCTTTATTTATTCTGCTTTTTTCTCCGTTCTTCCGGCGCGTTTGGTTGTTTTCTGCACCGGTTTTGCGGCTTTCTGCATCGGCTTTGCCGTGCTTTTTTCTTTTCCGCTCTCTTTTTTCTTTCTGCGTTCCGGTTCGGCGATCGGCGTACAGGAAAAGATCACACAGCCAAGCGGCGGCACCGTGATCTGAATGGAATGCTCTCTGCCGTCCGCACGTTCTTCCTTGGACTGTTTCAGGCGCGGATTTCCGTTCCCCGCGCCGCCGTAAGCGACGCTGTCGCTGTTGAAGATTTCCTTGTACTTGCCGCAGAACGGAACGCCCATCGACTTTTTCTCGTAAACCACAGGCGTAAAGTTGCAGACAACAAGCAGCGTGTCCTCCGGCTTCTCCGTCTTCCGGACAAAGGAGATCATGCTGTGATCCGCGTCGAGGCAGCTCATCCACTCAAAGCCGTCCGGGTCCTGATCCAGCGCCGAAAGCGCCGGATATTTCCGATAAAGCGCGTTCAGATCCCGCACATAGTTCTGCATCTTTTGATTGAGGCTGACGCCGTCCGGCTGCTCCTCTTCCCTGTCCGTAAGCAGGTTCCATTCCAGACTCCGCTCCTCGCTCCACTCGGAGATCGGCGCCATATCCTGTCCCATAAACAGCAGCTTCTTGCCGGGATGACACATCATAAAGCCGTAAGCCGCCCGCAGGTTTGCAAATTTTTCTTCGCGGTTTCCCGGCATCTTTCCAAGCATCGAGCCCTTTCCATGCACGACCTCGTCATGGGAAAGCACCAAGATGAAATTTTCGCTGTAGGCATAGATCAGGCTAAAGGTCAGGGCTCCGTGGCAGCCCTTCCGGAACAGCGGATCCTGACGCATGTAGTTGGTAAAGTCGTTCATCCAGCCCATGTTCCACTTAAAATCAAAGCCCAGACCGTCGTCGTTCAGATCGCCCGTGATCTTTGGCCATGCGGTCGATTCCTCCGCGATCATGATCGCGCCCGGCACCTGCTTCTTGACGATAGAATTCAAATGCTTCAAGAACTCCATTGCCTCAAGATTTTCGTTTCCGCCGTAAATGTTGGCAACCCACTCGCCGTCGTTCTTTCCGTAATCCAGATACAGCATGGAGGCTACCGCATCCATGCGAATACCGTCGGCGTGATATTGTTTCAGCCAGAACAGGGCGTTGGCGATCAGGAAGTTGCTGACCTCCGGCCGGCCGTAATTAAAGATCAGCGTTCCCCAGTGGGGATGGCTTCCCCTTCTCGGGTCCCAATGCTCGTACAAACAGGTTCCGTCAAAATTGGAAAGTCCGAAGGTGTCCCGCGGGAAATGCGCCGGAACCCAGTCGAGAATTACGCCGATCCCCTGCTCGTGCATGTAATTCATAAAATACATAAAATCTTCGGGCGTTCCGTACCGCGCCGTCGCGCTGTAATAGCCGGTCACCTGATAGCCCCACGAAGCGTCAAGCGGATGCTCCATAACGGGCATCAGCTCGATATGGGTATAGCCCATCAGCTTTACATAATCCGCCAGCATGACCGCCAGCTCGCGATAATTGTAAAAGCTTCCGTTCTCTTCCTTCGGCTTTTTCCACGAGCCAAGATGCACCTCGTAGATGGACATCGGGCTCGCCACATGGTTTTTCTTTGCCCGTTCCTCCAGATACGCCTCGTCCGTCCATGCAAAGCCGTTCAGATCGGCGATGATCGAAGCCGTTCCCGGACGCAGCTCCGAAGCGTTGGCATACGGATCGGCTTTCAGATAAGTAAGCCCGCCCTTGGTCTTCAGTTCATATTTGTAAAGCTCCCCTGCGCCAAGTCCCGGAATGAACAGCTCATGAATGCCCGACGCGCCAAGTCTGCGCATCGGATGCCTTCTGCCGTCCCAGTGATTGAAATCGCCGACCACGCTGACCCGCATTGCGAAAGGCGCCCAGACCGCAAAATAGGTTCCGCTGATTCCGTCAATGGTCATCGGATGCGCGCCCAGCTTTTCGTAGATCGTATAATGGATCCCCGCCTGAAACGCCTCGCAGTCCTCCTGACTGATCTGCGGAAGGAAGCGGTACGGATCGTACGCGATCTTCTCCCCTTCCTCGTAGATGAAGTGAAGCCGGTATTTAGGGATTGTCTTCCCCGGAATCAGACAGGCAAAATATCCGCCCTCATCCATACATTCCATCATAACCTCGGGCTTTCCGCTGCGCATCACGCCGACCTGCTTTGCAAACGGGTCGAACGCGGCGATCAAAATGCCGTCCTTGGTCTCTCTGGCTCCCAAAACCTGATGGGGATTGTCATGCTCCGAGTAGATCAGCGCTTCGATCTCCGGCCAATTCATCATATGGTACAGGGTCTCATTCATGTCATTTTCCTCCAAAAATTATTGGTCTGTATTCAATCTTCCAGCCACCACGCGTCGATGGTGCTTTCCTCCTCCTCGCTCGGCTTCGGCATATATTTCCGGAACACCCGCTCGATCAGGAACGTGGACAGCAGGCTGTACACGGACGGCACCGCGAAAATCAACGGCGGGATCAGGTAAACCCCCAGAGCCGCCGCGATCAGAAGGATCAGCAGCGCCAGCGTCACAAAGAAGTTGCGCAAGGACAGCGTAAACGCCATCTTAAACAGCGTTCCGACTCCAAGCGTAAAGCGCGAAAGGATCGGATACAAAAAAATGCTCAAATAAACAAACAGGAAAAGGATGACCCAGATACCGGCGTAATACACTTGTCCGAAGGTGGATTCCGGGTCCATCGCCATTGCCGTCTGGTAGCACCAGAGAAGCATTACCGCCATAATGATCTGAATGACGCCGCAAATAAACCCCTGTCTGAAGTTTTGGCGGAAAGAATGAAAATAGACCCGAATCGTGTAGCCGCGGCTTTTGCGAATATTTTTCATCGTCGCATAATACAATGCAGTACACGCAGGTCCGATGCCCAGCCATACGGTCAGCACAAAGACGATATTCAGTATCAGCATATCGGCGACCTTTCCCATGGCGGAAAAAAACTTATTGTCCACATTAAAAAAATCGTTCATAGGAAGCTCCACACTTTCCTTTTCCTAAAATTTAAGTCGCCTTTAAGTATATCATATTCCTACGGATTAGACAAGAAGAAAGCCGACTGCGGAATTGTTTTTTTCAGGAAATCGTGGTAAGATGACGGAAAGAAAGCACCGACTTTGAGATCTGTGTCATGCGAGGAGAAATTTATGGAACGGAAGGATTTTGGATTGGTATTCGCCGGCGGCGGCGGAAAAGGAGCGTACGAGATCGGCGTTTGGAAGGCGCTGCGCCTGCTGCATATGGACGGCTGGATCAAAGCCGTATCCGGCGCGTCGGTCGGCGCGCTCAACGCCGCGCTTTTTGCATGGAACAACTACGACCGCGCCGAGGAGATCTGGCGCAACATCCGTCCGATCCAATTTCTGGACGCCGAACCCGACGGCGTCTGCTCCCGGGAGGGCATGCAGAAGATCCTGCACGAGCAGATCTCGCTGACCGAGCTGTCCAATAGCTCCCTGCGCGCCTATGTGAGCATCGCCTGCTGTCCGGAATCGACCGAAGCCGTCATGAAGGCGGACGCGGCGCTCGCCTGTGCCGTTCCCGGCCGCGAATGGGAGGGCGAGTACCGGCTCCTGAACGGTCAGTCCCCGGAGACGATCGAGAAGCTGCTGCTGGCTTCCAGCGCGCTGCCTCTCGTATACGAACCGGTTCGGATCGGCAGCAGGTTTTACCGCGACGGCGGGCTCTTTGACAATCTGCCAATGCGCCCTCTGCTGGAGTCCGGTCTTCGCAATCTGATTCTCGTCCTTTTAAGCCCGACCGCCGAATACGACATCCACCTCGCTTCGCAGACCGAGGAGCTGCTCGTGATCCGTCCCTCCGCCGACATCGGGAAGCTGGTGACCGGCACGCTGGACTTTGACGGCGCGAACGTCATGTACCGAGTTCACCTCGGCTTTTACGATACGCTGCGAACCATTGAATTCTACGAACGTAGAGCCCTTGGTTTTCCCGTATCTCCAAAGGAAAAAGCGGAGCGGATCGCCGCCGATCACGAAAAGGTCGGCTCGCTGACGAACGTCGCTCTGCTGTCCGACTCCGTCCGCAGAAACAAGGACAAATTCGAGGAGATCGCGGAGCGCTACCGGTGAAGCCAAGCGTCAGGGGCAATCCGCCTGCGGATGCCCCACGCCCCGGTCCCGTTCTCAGTTCTTTTGTTCGTTTTTTTCCAGCATGTCTTCCATCAACAGGGCAACGTGCTCCTGCTTCTCTTCCGGCAAACGCATCACGGTGTCGATGAACTTCAGAGTGGTTTCGTCCAGCGAGCAAAAGCCAAAGAACATCTTCGGTGTCACGTCCAAGTAATTGCAGATTTGGAAAAACATATCCATTGACGGCAATATCTTCCCGTTTTCGATCTTGTTCACATAGCCCTCGTTTTGTCCAAGATCCAAGCTCATCTGCCGGGAGGAGACATCGCGCAGCATCCGAAGCCGCGCAAGGCGCTCCCCAAACACTGCCTCGTATTCTCCCGCTTGCCACTTTTTCTTTTTTTCTGCCATGACGGTATGCTTCCTTTCTCTTTTGTTTTTCCTCTTAAGTATAGCATTTCCGACCTGATTTTACAACAAATATCGAAATAAATTCCATTTTTATTTCATAGCCCGGAACGATTCTTTTTGGGAAAACAGAGGCAGAAAAAGGGGGAAGCCGGCGAATCGGCTCCCCCCCAATAGGTACTTTTAATTTGCGATATGCATTATTCCGAAGGGTCGTTTTCCGCGCTTTCGGAAAAATTCGGACGCTGCAGATCCTCCATCAGCAGCAGAATATGCCCCTGCTTCTTTTCCGGCAGCCGAAGAAAACGATCGCAGCCGCACAAAAGTCTCCCCTCTTTTGAACAGAACAAAAAGAATTCCTCCGGCGTGATTTTCAGGTAAGCGCAGATCAAAAAGAACGCCTCCATCGACGGCATGGTCTTCCCATTCTCGATTTTATTCATATAGCCCTCATTCTGTCCAAGCTCCATGCTCATCTGCCTAGAAGATATATTTTTCAGCATACGGAGCCGAGTCATGCGTTCCGTAAATTCGGACTCGTAGTCGATATCTTCTCTCCGCGTTTTCTTATCTTGTGCAGCCATGACGGTGTGGTTCCTTTCTATGTTTGGCGGTGAGTGCGCCAAAACGCGCGCGGAAACCCCGAATACGATCCGGGGCATCCACAGGCAGTATAGCATATTTTTCTTGGGCTTACAATAAATTAAAAATCCCGCTTGGGATTTTTTTCGAGCAAAAGCAGCGGGTCTTGAACGCTTCCGTCCCAAACCCGCTGTTCTGCTTTTCCTATTTATGTTCCTGCCTTGGGGTTATTCTCCCTGTTTCTTTGCATAAACCGCAATCGCCGCAATGCTGCACGCCGATGCGATCAGAACCAGCCATGTCAGCGCGGTGCGATCGCCGGTTTGCGGCACATCCGGATTGTCCGAGCCGATCGCCTCCACGACTTCCCTTTCCGTGAAGCCGCAGACCGTGCAGGCACGTTCCCGGCTTCCGTCCTCCGTTGCCGTGGCTTCCTTCGTCACCTTCCATTCGCCGAAGGTATGCTCAGCCTCCTCCGTCTTGGCGCCGCAGCCGCACTCCTTCCAGTGATGCTCGGCGTCGCTTGCATACTCCTCTCCAAAGACGTGCTCGCCCTTTGCGATAACGGTCTCCTCCAAGGAGATTTCCTTTTCGCACAAAGCGTCTGCAAAAAGCTTGCCGCAAACGGTACAGCGATAATATTCAACATTTCCGTCCGCCTCGTGGGTCGCTTCCTTTGCCGCCACCTTTTCAAGCGTATGACCTGCCTTCACAACCGCGCCCTCCGCAAGCTTCGCGCCGCAGTCCGCGCAATAAACGTCGCCGGAATAACCGTCCGCCGTACAGGTTGCCTCGACCGCGCCCTTTACCTCGGTATTTCCGGTGTGGTTCTCCGGATTCTTTTCTCCGTGTGTAAAGGTCTCCGTTCCCTTTGCGCCGCAAACGGTGCAGCTCTTATAATACTCTGCCGCAGACGCGCAGTTGGCTTCCGATTTCAGGTATTCCTCTCCCAAAACCTCCGCAAACGTATGTACGTCCACGTCTGCCTTTGCTCCGCAGACCGTGCATTCATGCCAATGCTGCTCGCCGTCCGAGGACCATGCCTCCGCGTAGCTGTGCTCGACCTTGCGGATATGCCCGCAGACGTTGCAGTCCGCATCGCATGCGTTATCATATACATGTGCGCCAAGCTCCGTCCTTTCGCCACAGCCCGTTTCCCGACACTCCTTCCAGTGGTTGTTTTCGTCGCTGCTCCACTGATCGGAATAGTTATGCTTGCAGACAACGGAAAGCGTACTCCCTACGCCGGTACAAGCAATCGAAACCGCGCCATTTTTCACAACCGGGTTTGCTACAATTTTGCTTTCTCCAAACGGAGCGTCCGCCTTTACCTTTAACGTAAAAGCAAACACCTCGCCGTTTGCATCCACCTCCGAGGCAAAGGCGATCGCAGCCAGCTCCTTTTCCTCATCGAAATTGGCGATAGCAGCCCCGGTCAGCAGCCATTTGCCCTCCACCAGTTCAAACACCTCCGGATCGTAGACCGGCGCGATCCCCATGGATTTCAGTTTGGCGCAGTTTTTCAGCACGACCGTGACCTCCACGGTATCGCCGCGATGCAGCTCACCGTCCTTCACGACGCATTCCGTTGTGGCTTCCTCCTCGGCAGAAGCCGGAACGAGCATTGCCAACAGCAGCAGCGCCGCAGCCAATAAAATAAGTAATCGTTTCATATTCTTGGTCCTTTCCTTCTTTTTTGTCTCTATTTATTGCTCATAAAGACCGTTTTTCACACTTATTCCTCCGTCAGCGGATAGCTGTCCGGGAACAGCGTATAATTCAGCAGATACACCGCGTCGTCGCTGGTGATCGTCTTGTCCCGGTCAAAGTCCGCGCTGCAGGAAAGCGGGTAGGTTTCCGGGAAAAGCGTATGATTCAGCAGGTAGACTGCGTCGTCGCTGGTGATTTCAGCGTCGCCGTTGATGTCGCCGTAAAGAGGCGCGGGCTCGTCTGGGTGGAAAACGACCGTGCCGTTGTAGGTGGCGATAAACGGTCCTTCCCAACACCCATCAGCAGGAAGGGAGGTCTTTGGCAACAGCTCCAACCACTCTTCCTCACTCCCTCGGTACTCGACCATAGAAACACCTTCAAAGTCAAAGCAGAACTTCCCAAGGTAGCTCAAACTGTTTGGCAAAGATACACCCTTTAAGGCTCCACAATCGCTAAATGCATAACGTCCAATACCCATCAATCCCTCCGAAAGTTTGATCTTACTCAGGCTACTGCAGCCCCGAAATGCATATTCATCGATCCACTCCAAACTCTCCGGAAGTTCAATCGTACTCAAGCTGCTACAGTTAGAGAATGCATCATACCCGATTTTGACCAACCCCTCTGAAAACTTGATTTTACTCAAGCTACTACAGCCTGCAAAAGTCCCCATTCTGATCCACTCCAAGCTCTCCGGCAATTCGATCATACTCAGGCTACTGCAGCCCCGAAATGCAGACTCGCCGATATCCTCCAAACCCTCCGGCAATTCAATCGTACTCAAGCTGCTACAGTTAAAAAATGCAGAACCCCCGATGCTCTCCAACCCCCCCGGTAATTCAATCGTACTCAAGCTGCTACAGTTAGAAAATGCAGAACCCTCGATGCTCTCCAAGCCTTCTGGCAACTCAATCGCACTTAGGTTGCTACAGCCTGCAAATGCACCAGCTAAAATGATTCTTGTTCCTGCTTTTACTGTTACAGAAGTGATTTGCTCCTTCTTCACTGCCAGAAGCACACCATCCAAATATAAAATTCCATCTTCCCAGTTGGAGGCATCCCCATAATATGCCGTATCCTCAAAATCATCCTCAACCGTTTTTAAGCTTTTGGGCAGGTTGATTTTTGAAAGACTGCTACAGCCCTCAAATGCACCCCACGCAATACTTTTCAAGCCCTCTGGCAGCTCGATCGTACTCAGGCTACTACAGTCCTCAAATGCCCAATTTTCGATACTCTTCAAGCTCTCCGGCAGCTCGATTGTACTCAGGTTACTGCAACCTGCAAATACAGAACCCTCGATGCTCTCCAAGCCCTCCGGCAGTTTAATCATACTTAAACTGCTACAGCCCTCAAATGAAGACCCCCCAATACTTTCCAAGCCCCCCGGCAACGTAATCATACTCAAACTTCTACAGTCATAAAATGCATAGCGCCCGATACTCTTCAAGCTCTCCGGCAGCTCAATTGTACTCAGGTTGTTGCAGCCAGAAAATGCACCCCACGCAATACTCTCCAAGCCCTTCGGCAGTTTAATCGTACTCAAGCTGCTACAGTTAAAGAACGCATTAGTCTCGATGCTCTCCAAGCCCTCCGGCAGTTTAATCGTACTCAAGCTGCTACAATCCATAAATGCACTATTTCCGATACATTTCAAGCTCTCCGGCAACTCTACCGTACTCAGACTACTACAGTCTTCAAATGCAGCAGCCGAAATGATTCTTGTTCCTTCTTTTACTATTACAGAAGTGATTGCTTCTTTTTTCACTGCCAAAAGCACACCATCCAAATACAAAATTCCATCTTCCCAATTGGAGACATCCTCATAATATGCCGTACCCATAAAAGCATCCAAAAAAACCGTTTTCAGACTTTTAGGCAAGTTGATTTTCGACAGGCTGCTACAGCGCCAGAATGCATTCCCCCCAATGCTCTCCAACCCCTCCGGCAGTTCGATCATACTCAGGCTGCTACAACTTGCAAATGCTCCATACCCGATACTCTTCAAACCTTCCGACAGTTTAATTGCACTCAAGTTGCTACACTCGCGAAATGCATTTTCCCCGATACTCTCCATTCCCTCCGGCAGTTCAATCATACTCAGGCTACTACAGCCCCAAAATGCGCTATCTCCGATGCTCTTCAAACCTTCCGACAGTTTAATTGTACTCAAGTTGCTACACTCGCGAAATGCATTTTCCCCGATACTCTCCATTCCCTCCGGCAGTTCAATCATACTCAGGCTACTACAGCCCCAAAATGCGCTATCTCCGATGCTCTTCAAACCTTCCGACAGTTTAATTGTACTCAAGTTGCTACACTCGCGAAATGCATCTTCCCCGATACTCTCCATTCCCTCCGGCGCTTCAATCATACTAAGTCTGCTGCATCCATAGAATGAGGAATACCCAATCCTTTTCAAACACTCCGGCAACGCAATCATACTCAGATTACTGCATCCATAAAATGCATAGTCTCCAATGTTCTCTAATCCCTCTGGCAACTCGATCGTACTCAGCCTGCTACAGTTCATAAACACCCCACAGGTAATACCTTCCAGACCCTCCGGCAGCTTGATCATACTCAGTCCACTACAGCCCAGAAATGCCATACAATCAATGCTTTCGATACTTTCCGGAAGCGTTATCGAAGTTATCCATTCACAATCTTCAAACGCCCATACTCCGATTCTCGTTACTGGCAATCCGTCAATCTCCGCCGGGACAACTACCTCCTCATTTTCCCCTATATAACCGGTAATGGTTACTTTTTGCAATGAAGAGATCGCATATTTCAGACCGTCCGCAGTAACATACTCCCAATCCGCCAAGTCGGTGCCCTCCTCGGCGCTTACTTTCGGCAGCATACCAAAGCTGCCAAACGAAAGCAGTAAAGCAACGACCAGAACCAAAGCTATTTTTTCTTTCATTTCCTTCCGCCCTCCTGTTTTTATGACTCGGAGTCCCTGCTGTTTCCCAAAGCAGACTTTTTGAAACGGGCGGTGTATAATGAAAACTGACTCTAGGTTCTTTTTATTTTACCCTTGTGGGCTATGTAATGAAATTGTTCCAAAAAGTCTACTATTTAGGACAACTTTTTTCAAAAAATCAACCTTGCTCCGATGATCTTTCCGCTTCCTCAACTTCCTTTCGCTCCATACATCTTCGGTAAAAAGTCGTGTGATTCATTCCCAGCAGCTCCGCCGCTTTTCGGCAGGAAAGCTTTTGCTCGCGCCAAAGGAGATAAACGCTGTCAAAATCCTCCGGCAGTTCACGCTTTTTGCAGCCGAAATGAATCCCGCGCTTCTTTGCTGCCGCAATCCCCTCCGCCTGCCGCTGTTTGATAAAGCTGCGCTCCGTCTCCGCCACATACGCCAAGAGCTGGAGCACAAGATCCGCAATAAAAACTCCTGTCAGGTCGGCACGCAGCGAATTGGTGTTGAGCAGCGGCATGTCAATGACCTGTATGTCCGCCCCGATCTCTTTTGTGATTTTCCGCCATTGCACCAAAATTTCCTCGTAGTTTCTCCCCAGACGGTCGATGCTTTTAATAATAAGCACATCCCCCTTTTTCAACCGTTTTAACAACCGCAGATACTGCGGACGCGAGAAATTCTTTCCGGACATTTTATCCAGATAGATATTGCTCTGCTTGATCGCTTCCTCCTCCATTGCATGAAGCTGTCTTTCCGGATTCTGATCCTTTGCGGAAACCCGAATGTAACCGTATCGTTCCATATTCATCTCCATTTCTGAGCGACTTGTCGCAAAGATGCGACTGCTATCAGAGCTATTTGCTTTCGCTCAGAAACAAATAGCTGATTGAAAAATCAGTACATCCGTGTGATTTTTCAATCTACTCAGCCTTCTTTTTAGTGTTAAGTAAATAATAAAGTGTGTATCAGGGCTTCGTTCTATACAATCGAACAGGAGGAAGTGGACTGCTTTCCACCTCATTATAAAGGTACGTTGCTAAACGCACATAAAAATCGCCCGGAACCGACCTTGTTAAAAAGTCGGTTCCGGGCTTCTTGTTGCCCAATGAGCTTTAGATGCAAAATGCGGCATAAAGAGGCACGGTCTTGTTTCCGTTCTCAAACCCAAAATTCTTTGCCGAGAGCTTGATCGCGTATTCCGGGTGATAGGTTTCCATATAAATTCTTAAACTCTTCGCCTTCGTATTGTCCGCCGATTTCACTTCAATGGGTATGAGCTTTCCGTCACGCTGAACAACAAAATCAATCTCTGCTCCGCGCGGGGACTCCCAATAGTAGGTACGATAGCCGTTCGCGGTAAGCTGCACATTCACATAGTTTTCCGTCATTCCCCCCTTAAAGTCGTTAAGCTCCTCCGTCATATAAAGAATATCATCCGCCGCCAGCTCCTTCTTTGCGCAGAGCAAGCCCAAATCAGACACATAAATTTTGAACGCGTCAATATCACGATAATTTTCCAACGGCTTTTTCACCTGATCCACCCGGTAAACCTGTGCCACAATGCCGGACAAACACAGCCATTCAATCGCGTTCTCAAATTCGGAAGCCCGCCCTCCTTTTTTTATTAGCTTATACTGAAAGCGGGTATTTTTTTTGGAAAGCTGCACGGTAATGTTATCATAGGCAATCCGTGTTTTCTTGATTTCATTCAGATTGTTGTACTTGCTCATATCATTCAGATAGCTTGTCAGAATCGTATCCTGCGTATGACGGACGAGGATATGATCCTTTGTTTCGGCAAACTGCATTACGCACTCCGGCATTCCCCCCACAACAAGATACTGTCGATATAGCCGCATTGCAGCGTCATGGAGCACTGCAGGCAACGGAGTATCCGTGCGAAAGCTACTCTTTATCTGCTCCACAAGTTCGCCCTCCCCCATTGCCAGCATAAACTCTTCCATATCCATAGGGTACATTGTTTTCATATCCACCTTGCCCACAGGGAAGGAAAACTTGGCTCGGTTGACTGCTACGCCAAGAAGACTTCCGGCAACAATAATGTGATAGTCCGGCGCCTCCTCGCAAAAATATTTCAACGAGGTCAACGCTCTTTCGCAAAGCTGTACCTCGTCAAATACGATCAGCGTGCTTTTCCTCACGATTGTCTGCCCCGCAATTCGGGATAAGAGCGGGAGCAGATAATCCGGGCTGATGTTCTCCGCAAAAGTCTCATTCAGCTTCGGGTTGGTTTCAAAATTAAAATACGCCACATTCTCATAGTGTTCACGTCCGAATTCCAAAATGGAATAGGTCTTGCCGACCTGCCTTGCCCCCTGCAAAATCAAGGGCTTGCGCTGCGGGCTCTCTTTCCATGCCTTCAAAAAACTCATAATTTTTCTATACATCAACGCCCACTCCTTTCTTGCTCCTTGAGCTTCAGCGTAGCACAGTTTCCCGTGTTTTTCAACATTTTCTACATTATTTTCGTGTATTTTTACGCGTTTTTTTTCGTCTTTTTCTCATTTTTCTACGTGAAAGTCTCTTGCACCTGTGCCAAGCAGCACCTTTCTCTCCGCCGCAGTACGATCCCCGCGGAGCTTTTTTGTTCTATGGGAAACGCAGTTTCCCATAGAACAAAAAAATCGCCAAAGTCGCACGACCTCAGCGATTTTTTAGGGGAGTTTTTTACAGCCCCCAGATAACCCGAATCAAACCCTTTTACGCGGCTCCGCCCGCTCCCGCAAGCGCAAGCGTAAAGGACATATAAGCGAAAAAGGCGGCGGTTGCCAAGATCAGCCAGAAGATCGGCATTTTTTCCTTTTTCTTTGCGGTCAGCTCCCGTGTTCGCGGCATTGTCAGGCTGAGCAGATAGCGCCAGAACCAGATCATGACCGAAAACGCGATCAGGCAGAACAAAATTCCGAGCGTATACCACAGAAAGCCCGCCACATAGCCGCACACGCGAAACAAAGGGTTGCTCGTCTCGAAAAAGAAGCCCCCCGCCATGCAAAGGAAATAAATTCCGATTCCAATCAATTCCGTAATACTGGCATATTTCAGCATTCGTTCCAAACTCATATGCGTTTTATCCTTTCTGATTTTCCTCCGACGTCGCGCCGGGACGCTCCTTCTCCCTCTCGTGCCGCAGAATCTCGCTTACATAGGCGGTGAAGGCGCTCGGAAGCGAATAGCGCTCCTGCATCGTCTCCGCATCGACAAATACATAGCTCTCCCCAAGCCGTTCGGGCGGCGCGCTTTCCGAGTTCCCGGAAAGCGATACCCAATACCCGCTCATCCGCCATTCCACATGGCTGAAAATGTGTTTTGCGGGCGGCAGCGCCGTCAGCCGTCCGGTCGGAAGCTCGCCGGGCAGCAGCCCGGCAAGCAGTTCCTCCGCCCGCGCCCGTGCTTCGGCGCTTCCGAGCTTTTCTTCGGCTGCCGGCATTTCCCACAAACCGGCAAGCAAGCCCTTGTCCGGCCTTTTGTGCAGCAGGTACCGTCTCTGCCATTCTATCACAAATACGGTGCGTTTCTCAACCTTTCTTTTTTTCGGCGCGGGCTTGCAGGGGATCTCCCGCCAGCTATCCTCCCGAAAGGCTTTGCAGAGATGCATCACCGGGCAATCCGAACAATGCGGCTCGCCGTTTGGAACGCAGACCGTCGCGCCGATGTCCATGACCGCCTGATTGAAATCGCCCGGCCGTTCCTTCGGCATGACCGCAAGCAGCTCCGTAAAAAGCGTCCGCTTCACCGACTCCTTTGTAATATCCTCCCGGCTTCCCGTGATGCGGTTCATCACCCGCAGCACGTTGCCGTCCACCGCCGGAACCGGAATACCGTAGGCAATGGAAGCGATTGCTCCCGCCGTGTACGCACCGATCCCCGGAAGGCTTTTCAGCCGCTCATAATCGGCCGGAAGCACCCCGTCGTATTCTGCGCAGACCACCTTCGCGGCTTTTTGCAGGTTGCGGACGCGGCTGTAATAGCCGAGTCCCTCCCACAGCTTCAAAAGCTGCTCCTCCGGCGCTTCCGCCAGTGCTTTTACATCGGGCAGCGCCCGGAGGAAGCGGTCGTAATAGCCCCGGACCGCCTCCACGCGGGTCTGCTGCAGCATAATTTCCGAGATCCACGTATGATACGCGCTGGGTTCCTCCCGCCACGAAAGGATGCGGGCGTTATAATCATACCAGTGAAGAAAATAGGGAACCAGCTCCCGATAGATCTCCGTTTCTTTTTCCGCCATCGCTTCCTCCCACAGCGGTTTACCGCTCTATGCGCCGGCAGCGCCTTCTTCCTTCAGGCTCTGCATCTGCAGCTGCGCGGTCACCAGACCGTAATAAATGCCCTGCTTCTCCATCAGCTCGTTATGGGTTCCGACCTCCGCGATCCGATGCCCGTCGATAACCACAAGGCGGTCGGCGTCTTTCAGCGTGGACAAACGGTGCGCGATCGCGAAGGTCGTGCAGCCCGCCGTCAAGCGCTCAAGCGCCTTCTGGATCAGATATTCGCTCTCCGTATCCAAGCTGGAGGTCGCCTCGTCCAAAATCAGCAGCTTCGGCCGGTTCAAAATGGCGCGGGCAATCGCCAAACGCTGACGCTCGCCGCCGGAAAGATTGTAGCCGTGCTCGCCGACATAGGTATTATACCCGTCCGGAGTCTTCACTATGAAATCGTGCGCGTTCGCCATCTTGGCGGCATGGATGATCTCCTCCTCGGTGGCGTCAGGCTTCGCAAATTTCAGATTGTTATAGATGGTTCCGGCAAACAGGAAGTTCTCCTGCAAAACGACGCCGATCTGCGAATGGTAATTGCTGATCTTGAGCCGGTTGATGTCCACGCCGTCGATCAAAAGCTGACCGTCGTCCACCTCGTAAAGCCGCATGATCAGATTGATCATCGTGGATTTTCCGGTTCCGGACGCGCCCACAAGACCGATCATCTCTCCGGGCTTTACCTTTAGATCAATCTTCTCAAGCACCGGCTCGTACGAACGGTAGCCGAAGGTCACGTTGCGGAATTCGACCTCGCCCTTCACCTCCTGCACGACCGGCTCCTCGTGGTCGAGGATCTGCGGCTGCTCGTCCAGCACGTCGTAGATCCGTTCCAAGCTCGTCAAAAGCATCGTGATCTGTCTCGGAAGGAAGGTCATCCATTGCAGCGGCCCGTAGAGCATCCCCGCATAGCTGATGAACTGCGTCAGCTGACCGACGGTCATGTCGCCGCCAAGCACCTCTCTGCCGCCCAAGTAGGTGGCGACATAAATGCCCATGCTCATCAAAAAGCTGAGCATCGGGAACAAAAGCGCCCAGAACACCTCGTTTCGCCTTTGGATCTTGGCGAAATCGTTTGTAAAGCTCCGGAACTTCTGCGTTTCCTGCTCCTCGGTGCCAAAGGATTTCACGACGCGCATACCGGAAAGCACGTCCTGCAAATTTGCATTCGTCCGGTCCCCCTTATGCCACTGCATATGGAAGCGCCGGTGAATCTCCTTCCGAAAGCTCATGCTTGCAAAAAATGCAATCGGCATAAAAACGATCGTCAAAAGCGTCAGCCGCCAGTTCATGACAAACATGATGACCATGGTCGCCGCCATCGTGATCAGGCAGTTGAACATGTTGGAAAACGCATCCTCCATAAAGACGCGAATGTTTTTCGTATCGCCGGTGATCCGATTCATCAGAACGCCCGGCTTCCTTTCCTGCACAAACGAAAGGGAAAGCTCCTGTATCTTCTGATACATGCGCTCCCGCAGATCCATGCTGACGCGGGTTCCCATGGACATGCACATCCAGTGCTTGCAGACGGAAAAGATAATGTTCAGCAGCGTGATGCCGATCATGATCCCGGCAAACGCCGCTACCGCCGTCATGCCGCCCTTCTGCGGACGGAGATAATCGTCGATAAAAATCTGCTGCACCTTCGGCGAAAGCAGGGAGAGCACGGCGGAAACCCCCATCGTCAGCATGATCAGCAGCATCCAGACGCGGTACTGCCCCCATGTGGCAAAAAATTTCCGAAGCACCGAAGGCTTGTTGCTGCACTTCGGACATTCTCTCGTTCCGCCAAGCGCTCTGCCACAGATCGGACAGGTCTTATCGTATTCGCGGCTGACCACGGACTTTTTCACCCCGTCCCGCAACAGAAGCGTTCCCTTGGCGATAAACGCCATCCGGGATACGTGCTTCATAGAAAAGCGGAGCAGCAGCCGTTCCTCCGGCGTCTCCGTCGTCCGAACGATCAGGATTCCGTTGTTCACCTGCGGTTCGCATTTCAGATAGGTGATCTGCTTTAACGGAATCGTCTCCGCGATCGCCTCCCCGTCAAAAATCACAAGACGGGTCTCGGTGACCGCCAAATAACCGTCTCTTTTCAGGCGGCCGTCCGAACCGATATCGTAGGGGGAGCAGTAACGCACATGCTCCTTCTCCGAAAGGTTCAGCAGCGCCCGCAGAGACATGGGTAATTGAAAATTCAGTTCCATAACATTCCTCATTCCGGAGCGTCGGTAACGGGACGGCGGCAAAAGTCATTGGTAACGCTCCGACACAAATGACTTTGTTCTGCTTCGGCTGCCCCGCAAAGCTACAGAAACAGATCCAGCTTTTTCAGTTCCCCTGCGCTCAGCTTTGTATAGTCCGGGATCTCAAACCGGTTTCCGTCCAAGTCGGTGATCAAAAGCCGGGTATCCGTCAGATTTACGACGGAGCTGGAGTTCATATAAATGACAAACTTGCAGGGCCCCTCGTCCGTTTCCACATCAAAATAAGCGTGACCGTATTCGTCCTTAATGTTGTTGATCCTGCGGATAATCGGCGTAAAATAACGCAGATTCATCTGCTCCAAGAGCATGGCTCTGGTTTCCTCGCTGACGTCCGTTTTCAGATTTTTGATCATCCCGATCTCCCGGGATTTTTCGTCCGCCACGCGGATGCTGATGTAGGCGTCCGGATCGGAAAACGGAAAGCTCCGAACGACCCGCACGCGGTCGTAGCTCTCATCCTCGATTTTCAGGGCGACAAAGCCCCCCTTTGTCCGGGTAAATACCGCATTGTCGCGGGTTATATAACGAAGCCGCAGCATTGCTTCGGTCTCCGCTTCCATCTGCTCAAGATCGAAATCCTCGTCGGCAGTTTCAAATTTCTTAATGCCCATATATCCTCTACCTCCGTATTACTCCAGACCCTTCAGCGCAAGCGCCTTGGTCTGCAATTCCTTCAACTTATAATAGGTTCCCTTCTTTGCCACAAGCTCCTCGTGCGTTCCTTCCTCGGTCACCTTCCCGTCGTCGATCACGACCAGACGATGCGCGTCGCGCAACGTGGACAGCCGGTGCGCAATGGAGATCGTGGTTCTGCCGCGGATCAGCAGGTTGATGGACTGCTGAATCGCCTGCTCCGTTTCGGTATCCACCGAAGCCGTCGCCTCGTCCAGAATCAGGATCTTCGGGTTTGCAAGAATGGCGCGGGCAATACTGATCCGCTGCCGCTCTCCGCCGGAAAGCTCCCGTCCGGAGGAACCGATCCGCGTATCGTAGCCGTCCGGCATCTTGCAGATAAAGTCGTGCGCGCTGGCAAGCACCGCCGCGCGGACGATCTCCTCCCGGCTTGCGTCCTTCTTCGCATAGGCAATGTTTTCCGCAACCGTCCCCATGAAAATGTAGGTTTCCTGAGACACCATCGCAACGTTGCCGCGCAGCGTTTCAAAAGAAAGCTCCCGCAGATCGACTCCGTCAAGCGTTACGCTGCCCTCCTGCGGATCGTAAAGCCGCGAGATCAGATTGACGATCGTCGTCTTTCCCGCGCCGGAACGCCCGACGATGCCGAGCATCGTTCCTGCCTCCACCTTCATGCTCACGTCCTTAAGAACCGGCTTGTGCTGCTCGTAGCCAAAGGTCACATGCTTCATTTCGATCGTGCCTTCGATGTGATCGAGGCGAACCGGATGCTCCACCTCCTGAATCTCCGGCACCGCGTCAATGATCTCAAACATTCGCTGCGCACAGTTCATACAGCCGGTAAACCAGCGGAAGAAGTGGGAAAAGAAATCCATCGGCCCGGTCAGCTGAGAAACATAGCCCGTAAAGGTGATCATCAGTCCCAAGTCGATCTGTTTTTTCACAATGATCAGGTACGCCGCAACAACGATCACGCAAAGCGCCGCCATGTTTTCCGAAGCGCTGTATAGCTCCCAGAATTTGATGTCGTACGCCACAACCTCCATATCCGCTTTTCTGACGCGCCGATTGTTTTTTTGAAATCTCTCGATCTCACTTTCCTCCTGTCCGAACGCCTTAACGACGCGGGCGCCGGTCAGATTGTCGTGAACGCGGGAGTTCAGGCTTCGGTTCGCCCGGTGCTGCTTGCCGTACCGGTGCCAGAGCCTCGGCAGCATCAGCCAGCTGATCAGAAACGTGACCGGAATAAACACTAGCGACGCAGCCGCCAAGATCGGATTCAGCAGGAACATGATGACCGCCATGGCAATGATCGTAAATACGTTGATCAAAAAGTACGGAAGACCGTCGATAAAGAACGAGGTCACCTCGTCCGCATCGTACATGACCCGTGTCATCAACGAGCCGGTCTGCTTGCTTGTAAAGAAGTTGATCGAGAGCTTTCCCATGGAGGAGAAAACGTCCGTCTTCATGTCCCGCACAAGCTCCGGAACGATCTTTGCGGTCAGAACGCCCTGCAGGATCCCGACCAGCTGTATGGTCAGCTTTGTCAGGATCATGGTCAGCACCACAAGCCCCAAAGCAAGTATGTAGCGGCCTCCGGGAATGCCGACGGACCGCAGGAACGATTCGCTCTTCCCCAGCACCCGGTCATACAGAACGGTTCCGTTCAGATACGGCCAGACAAGGTTCAGACAGGCGGTGACCACATAGCACAAAAACATCACGATCAGCTTTTTTCTATGCGGCTTCAAGTAGCCGAGCGTCCGGAAAAAGATATTTTTGCGATCCATACACTTGGGACAGATCTTTCGTTCCGGATTGGGATACATGTTGCCGCAGGTCGGGCAATACGCCTCCAGCTCCTTGTCCTCAAGCAGCTCCGGCGGAATCTCGTCCCCTTTTTTCAACACGTCGAACAGCTTCTCTACTCGCGTAGTTTCTCCCATGCACTTGTTGGAAAAGGCGGCGATCGTCCGCGCCTCTCCGTCCGCCTCGTCGTCCTCCGGATTCGGTGCGATCAGCAGCAGAAAGCCGCCCGCCACGGTTCGCTCAATTTGCAGCCGCCGAATCTGCGCCACCGGATATACGTTTATCGTCCACTCCCGTTCCGTCTCCATTTGCAGGCGGGAAACGTTTTCCGCCCCCTTAAAGTAATGAAGCTCGCCGGGAACCGCCTCGGAGATCGCGGAGACCAGCTGCTCTTTCGTCAACAGAAGATATCCCTTGGTGAAATGACATTCCAAGTTCATATCCACTTTGGCCGAAAGAAGGATCTCCTCCTCCGAAATCCCCTGTTCCGCCAGCAGCGGACGAAGCTGGCGGGGTATCTTTTTTTTTTCGGTGTTTAACCGTTGTTTCTTTTTCACACTTACCTCTCAATTTCCCTGCGTATTTCACGCACGTATTTGCGCTGTGCCGCAATACCGCCTTAACCGCGCCCTTTCCTTTCGCGCGGGCGCCGTACCGCCTTCCCGTTTTCGGCTTTTGATCGCCTTCAAGGAAAAGATGCAAACAAAAACACAGACTCCCATCGAGTCTGTGTCCTCTTTCCCTTATCGCAATATACGACCTCCGCCAAGACGGAGCGTTTTCTTACGTATTGTTCACAGCCCGATATGTTTTAAAATCGTTTTTTCCGCAACCGTATGGGCGTTTTCTCAACCATTTTACCGAACTGAAACAATACCGTCGTTTATAGATATTTATGCATTGCCGGACAAATATCCAGCGTAGCAAAATAGTCTTTTATGGTTTCCGCACGTCGAATCATCTGAACCGAACCGTCCTCTTTCAAAAGCAGCTCGGCGGATTTCAGCTTCCCGTTGTAATTATAGCCCATAGCAAAGCCATGCGCTCCGGTGTCGTGAATTACCAGATAATCCCCCATATCGATTTTCGGAAGCTCGCGGTCGATCGCGAACTTATCGTTGTTCTCACAGAGAGAACCTACCACGTCGTATACATGATCCTTCGGCGCGTCTTCCTTGCCCAAAACGGTAATATGATGGTACGCACCATACATCGCCGGGCGCATCAGATTCACCGCGCATGCATCGACGCCAATGTACTCCTTGTAAATGTGTTTTTCGTGAATGGCTTTTACCACAAGATGTCCGTAAGGCCCCATCATGAAACGGCCGAGCTCCAAAAAGATCGCCACGTCTCCCATTCCCGCAGGAACAAGGATTTCCTCATACGCCTTACGCACCTCTTCGCCCACCTTCAGAATATCCACCGGCTCCTCCTCCGGACGGTAGGGAATTCCGATCCCGCCGGAAAGATTGACAAACGAAATGTGCGCACCGGTAGCGTTCTTCAGGTCAGCCGCAAGGGTAAACAAGGTTCTTGCAAGGGTCGGATAATATTCCTCCGCGATCGTATTGCTCACAAGGAACGAGTGGATCCCAAAGTTTTCGGCGCCAAGCCCCTGAAGCTGACGATAGCCCTCTATCATCTGCTCTTTGGTACAGCCGTACTTGGCGTCTCCGGGACAATCCATGATCCCGTTTTCCAGTTCATAAACGCCACCCGGATTATAACGCATACACACCGTCTTTGGCACTCCGCATTCCTTTGCAAGAAAGGGAATGTGCGTAATATCATCCAAGTTAATGAAGGCGCCTAATTCCTTCGCTTTGGCAAATTCTCCTTCCGGTGTTTCGTTGGAGGAGAACATGATCTCGCCCTCTCCGAAGCCTACCGCGTCCGCCATGCAAAGCTCCGCCATGGAGGAGCAGTCCGTACCGCAGCCTTCTTCCCGAAGGATCTGCAGCAAATACGGGTTGGGAGTTGCCTTTACCGCAAAAAATTCCTTGAAGCCCGGGTTCCAAGCAAACGCCTGACGAAGCTTGCGCGCGTTCTCGCGGATCGCCTTCTCGTCATAGATGTGGAACGGGGTGGGGTAGGTCTTTACAATTTCTTCGACCTGCTCGCGTGTTACAAAGGGAATTTTCATTGGTAATGCTCCTTTCTTCTATCCTTCCCGCACGAGTCGAACATTTGTTTGCGTCCACCATATCAAACATTCGCTCGCTTGTCAAGAAAAACCCTGATTTTTATAAAAAAATCAGGGTCATTCTATCATAACTAAAACCGGATTGCAATTCTCTTTTTGACAAAAAACGGCTTTTCCGCGATTTATGGCTCCGGAAAGTCCAGAGTCACGGAAAAGACGCCGTTTTCATACGCCGCCGATATGCTTCCTCCAAGCAGCTCCGTAAACTGCTTGGCAATGGCGAGCCCAAGTCCCGTACCGCCCCGGCTCCGGGAAATGTCGGTCGTATAAAACTCGTCAAACACGCGCCTTACGTCAAGGTCGGGCTCCGTAAGCTCATTTTCAAAGCAAATGCGGACGCTTTGCTCCCCGCCCACCGAAACGAAAAGCGTGCCAGTACCATGCTTGAGCGCATTGGCGATCAGATTGTCGAAGATCCGCAGCAGCAGGCTCCGGTTCGACCTCGTCCTTCGCTTCGGCCGGTCGCAGCGAAGCACAATCTCGCGCCGCAGTTCGCAGTAGTCGTCGTAATAACGGGCGACGGACTCCTCCAACAGCGCCACGGGATTCAGCTCCTCGGTTTCGGGCTGCCGGTCGCCGGAAATGATCCGCGAAAACTCAAAGAACGAATCGAGCAGCTCCTCCAAACGCAGCAGGCGACACTCCACGAGCGCAAGCTCACGCATCCTTTCCTCCTGCGGCAGCTCGGAGCCTTTCAGCATGCCCACATAGCCCATCGCCGAGGTCAGCGGCGTCCGAAGATCATGGGAAAGATTCGTCAGCATCTGATCCAGCGCGTGTTTTTTCCGCTGATATTCCATCCGGGTGCGGCGCGTTTCCTTCAGCAGCCGGTTGATCTCATTCGCCAGCTCGGCGGAGACCGTTCCGCCGAACCGCAAATGCACCAGCTCGTTCGTCTCCTGCCCGCCGACGGCGTCAAGCTGCTTCGTCATGCTTTTCAGCTCCCACCGCTGCAGCAGAAAAAGGAACAGCAAAAGAAGCAGCGCAATTCCCAATATGCCCGCCAATAGTTCCATTCCCATCCTCATTTCCGAGCGACTTGCCGCGAGGAGGCGACGAGAAATCCGCATATGCGGCACACTTACCGCATTGCGGTTCTCTCCTCTGCCATCAAAGCTATTTGCTTTCGCTCAGGGACAAATAGCTGCGCTTACTTGATCTCCGCCCTTCGGAAGGAGACGTATCCGAGCAGCGTAAACACCGCAATAACGCCCGCGCAGAGCAGATAGCAGTTCCGTACATAGCCCGCAGACGGGTCGCCCGCCAACCTGCCAAGCATGATCTGGAGTTCATAAGAAACGTATTTCTGCGGAATGTTAAAAAGTCTCACCGCCAAGTTGAACAAGAGCTGGAACACCAGAACCAGCGGAATGGCCACCACGTTGAAGATCGAGCTTTTTTTCAGTGTGAACGCAAGCCCCGCAAGAATGCTCGTAAGCGCCAAGATCGGCGGAAGCTGCAGGAGCGAGATCTTGGTGACCGTCCACAGGCTCGACGCAACCTTGCTTCCGTTAAAAATCAAATTGGAGAAATACGCAGCATAGGTATTCAGGAAAAACAGCAGCAGACAGCCGAGGGTGATCAGCGCAAGCTTGGAAATAAAGTACCGCCTTCTGCTGATCGCCGAGGACAGCGTGTTCTTTATGCTTCCCGTGGAGAAATCCACCGTTACCGCCAGCGCCGCCACAAAAATAAACACATAATACAGATTCATGTTGTGTCCCAAAATATCTCTGTCCAGCTCATAGCCCTCGCTTTTCAGCATAAGCTCCCGCAGATCGCTCATGCTCATATTCTCCAGCGCTCCGGCGGTAAGATCGTCCGCCGCCGTATCGTCAAAATCGGTCGTGCTTGTGTCGCCGACGGTACCCATGCTAATACTGCCGGGCTGCACCAGATAAATGCTCATGGCAATCATAAGAAACATGATCGCAATGCCGATATAGAGCCCAAAGCTCCGAACGATGCGGTACAGATCCGCTTTTATCATATTCATCATAACGAGCCCTCCTCGACCAGCGACTTGAAATAATCCTCCAGCGATATCCCGGCTTCAAAAATGCCGGATACCGCAACGTTGTTTTGGATCAGAACCCGGTTCAGCTCCTCCGGCTTCACGCCGTTCTCGTAAACACGCAGCTCTCCGCTGTCGATCACCTTATATTCGGAGATCCCCAGCGCCTCCTCCAAAACGACCGCCGCCCGCTTCGTGTCGGTGGTTTTCACAACAAGGCAGCGCATGCAGGCAAGGTCAAGCTCCTCCTTTGTAACCTCCTTCAGAACCCGCCCCTTTTCAATGATAAGAAAGCGGTTCGCCACAAGATAAAGCTCCGAAAGAATGTGGCTGGAAATGATGAACGTAATGCCGCGCTCGCTGCAAAGTTTCTGAAACGTGCTGCGCAGCTCGCTGATTCCGATCGGGTCCAGCCCGTTGATCGGCTCGTCCAGAATGATCAGGTCGGGATTGTCCAGCACGGCAAAGGCGATGCCGAGACGCTGCTTCATTCCGAGCGAAAATTTCTTGAACTTTTTGTCTTTGACCTCCGTCAGATTGACAAGGGCAAGCGCCTCGTCGATCTGCTTTTCGTCGGTGATTCCCTTTTGCAGGGCATAATACTTCAAATTCTGCCATGCCGTCAGACTGCCGAAAAACGCCGGATTCTCGATCAGACAGCCGATGCGCCGCTTTTCCTTTTCCGCCGCGGCGCCTTTCTTGGAAAAGATCTCAAACTCGCCGCCCGATCCCTCCGTCAGCCCGGTAACGACCTTCATGATCGTCGTTTTTCCGGCGCCGTTGCGCCCGATCAGACCGTATATATCCTGCCGGTACACGGTCATATCCACATGATCGAGCGCGGTAAAGCTTTTATACTTTTTAGAAAGCCCTTTTGTTTGCAGTACAATTTCGCGCATTGCAATCCTCCCATGTTTTTTCTTCTCTGCTCAAGCGGATATCTGCATTATCGCAGAAATACCTGAAAAAACACTTAACGGAAGTCTTAAAAAAGTCTGAACGGATTTATTTTTTCAGTCGATAGCCGACGCCCCACACCGTTTCGATGTAGTCGGCTTCGGGACTGCACTCCCTGAGCTTTTTGCGCAGCTTGCTGATATGAACGTTCAGGGTATTGTCGTCCGCAGAATTTTCATCGTCCCACACGCTGTCGTAGATCCTGCTTTTCGTACAGGTTCGTCCGGGATTTTCCATCAGCAGGGCGAGCAGAGCAAACTCGTGCCGCGACAGCTCCATGGGCGCTCCGCCGCAGCTCGCCGAAAAGTCGGCCCGGTCAAGCGTCAACTCCTTATAGACAAGCTTTTCACCCTTCGGCGCTTCCCCGCCGGTTCGCAGCCGCGCCGCGATCCGCGCAAGCAGCTCCTCGTTGTGAAACGGCTTTGTCACATAATCGTCGGCTCCCAGCGCAAACAGATCGACCTTTTTATTCACGTCGTGGATGGCGCTCATTACAATGATCGGAACGTTATGCTTCTGCTTCAGCTCCCGAACGATCTCCTCGCCGCTGCGTCCCGGCAGCATCAGGTCCAAAAGCACCAGACGGATGTTTTTGCCGTGAACGAGCACGCCCTCCGTTCCGGAATAGGCGCTGACGGTTCCGTAGCCGTTCTGCCGGAGCAGAAGCCGTAGCATTTGATTGATATCGGGATCGTCTTCAATTATAAGAATCTGCATATCTGTGGGCATATTTTCTTTCATCTAATCCTCATTTCCGAGCGGCTTGTGGCGAAGATGCGAGCGCAGGCGGTTCTCATCTGCCATCGGGGCTATTTGTGATGCTCCGGCACAAATAGCGGATATAAAACAATAGATTAATTATAAGGGCTTTTCCGGAGGGTGTAAAGAGCTTGTTCTATGGAGACGCCGCCAAACTTATCAAACTGCCACATGGTAAAGAACAGGCGGCTGCAATAAGCGGAATACGGCACCATTCAAAGAGTAACACGACAACCTCGCCGACCTGTTCGGCACGAGAAGCCAAGGCATCCGTAATAGCAAAAAGGCAAAGGAAAAAACAGTTGTAATTGTTCGTTTTTTGTGCTACAATCAGGGTAATAAAGGAACAACCGCCCACAAGGTGGGTTGACCTCGACGAAAATGTAGAAAAACCACTCCGCTACCGGTCAAAGTTTTGGGGTGGTTTTTTCTATGCAGCTTTACTTACAAAACGAAAAAATAAATGTAAGCAATGCCAAAAGGAATATCCCGAAGGTTAATAAATCCTTAAAATCGAAACGATTTTTCATAGCATCACCTCCATCCTATGTAAAAAACAGAATAGAGGTCAACCCACCCTGCAACACGATTGCTCCTGTTGCTAGGTTATCACACCTGATTCCAAACTGCAACTGTTTTCTTTCAGAAGCAAAAAGAACTTCTTTTTGCACGATACAAAATTTCAAGGTACCTTCCTATTTTTCTTCCTTGAACCTCCCCCCCGAGGCTCCCACAGAAAACAAGCGACGCCTCCAATGTCGGCGTAAAGGGTTTCCACAGAACAGGATATGCGGCTGCCGAAGCAGCCGCACACGGAAATGAGTGTAGAAAAAATAGAATAAAGAGAAAAACAGGGTTCGTTCAAAGCTCCCCTACGACATAAATTATAGCAGCTTTCGCCGCGCCGCGCGATTCGCCAAACCGACAAGATCCGCCCTGCCGTTTGTGCAGGGCGCGGCGAAAATTTTTTCGAGAAAAGCGGGCGTTCGAAAAATACTGCACCAAAACGCACCGAGGTTTTCGGCGATTTTTACCAAGGCGCTTCGGAAAGCTCTTGCCTCTTTCCGCAAAATCTGGTAAAATTTCTGTATTGTGCCTACCATATCCTGTGTTCTCAACGCGGGAAACGGGCAGAATCAGCGAAGCTTCGCAGTGGAGGGAAACTATGGCAGCAGAATATAACGGCAGTCAAATCGTAGTGCTGGAGGGGCTGGAGGCCGTGCGGAAGCGTCCCGGTATGTATATCGGTTCCACGGGGACGCGCGGACTGCATCATCTGGTCTGGGAAATTCTGGACAACGGAATCGACGAGCATCTTGCCGGCTACTGCAATGAAATCAATATTACCCTGCAAAAGGACGGCGGCATTACGATCGTGGACCACGGCCGCGGCGTTCCGGTGGACATTCACCCCACAAAAAAAATCCCCACGGAACGGGTCGTCTATACGATCCTACACGCCGGCGGCAAGTTCGGCAACACCGCTTATAAGGTCTCCGGCGGTCTGCACGGCGTGGGCGCTTCGGTCGTCAACGCGCTCTCGCGCAAAATGATCGTGGAGATCCGCAAGGGCGGCGCGATCTATCGGGACGAATACAAGGACGGCGGCAAGCCGGTCACAAAGCTTGTGGACGGTATGCTCCCGGTGATCGGCTCCTGCAAAAAGTCGGATACCGGAACCAAGGTCACGTTCTATCCCGATCCCGCCATTTTTGAGACCGTCGAATTCAAGGCGGAGACCATCTGCAAGCGCTTGCAGGAGATCGCCTATCTGAACAAGGGGCTGACCGTTACGTTTCTGGACGAGCATACGGGCGAGGAGCGGACGTATTGCGAGGAGCACGGGATCAAAAGCTTTGTCTCCTATCTGAACCGCGAGGAAACGCCGCTGCACGAGGAGCCCATTTACATTGAGGGCGAAAAAGGCGATATCGAGGTGGAGGTCGCCTTCCAGTACACCAATTCCTATACCGAACAGATCAACGCCTACTGCAACCGCATCAACGTGGTGGACGGCGGTACGCTCGTCACGGGCTTCAAAACGGCGCTGACCCGCGTTATGAACTCGTACGCCAGAGAGCTGGGCGTGCTGAAGGACAAGGACGAAAATTTTGACGGCAAGGACATCCGGAACGGCATTTTGGCAATTATTTCGATCAAGCATCCCGACCCGCAGTTTGAGGGACAGACCAAGACCAAGCTCGGCAATACCGACGCCAAGGTTGCGGTGGACGAGATCTTCGCCGCCGAGGTGACCCGGTATTTCGATAAAAACGTGGAGATCCTCAAGAAAATTCTCGACAACTCGCTCCGCTCCTATCATGCGCGGAAAGCGAGCGACAAGGCGCGCACCGCGGTTTTGAAGCAGCTCAACGACGTGGATACCAAAAGCAAGCTCGCCGCCTGCTCTTCCAAAAAAGCGTCCGAATGCGAGGTTTACATTGTGGAGGGCGACTCCGCAGGCGGCACCGTTAAGACTGCCCGGAACCGCAAGACGCAGGCGGTGCTTCCGCTCCGCGGCAAAATTTTGAACGTGGAAAAAGCGACGCTGGAAAAGATCCTGCAAAACAACGAGATCAAGTCGATGATCGCCGCGTTCGGCTGCGGCATCGGCGACGAGTTCGACATCAAAAAGCTGCGCTACGACAAGATCATCATCCTAACCGATGCGGATGTGGACGGAGCGCACATCAGCACGCTGCTGCTCACCTTCTTCTACCGCTTCATGCCGGAGCTGATCATGGAGGGCAAGGTGTACCGCGGACTTCCGCCGCTTTACAAGGTCGAATACGAGCCGATCGGGAAAAAATCCAAAAAGAAAGAAAACGTTTACCTGATGAACGATTACGAGCTGGAAAAGTTCCGCCGCGAACACGAGGGCAAGGACCGGATCGTCAGTCTCCAGCGCTACAAGGGTCTCGGCGAGATGGACGCAAACCAGCTTTGGGAAACGACGCTTGACCCGGAATCCCGCGTTCTTGCGCAGGTGCAGATCTCCGACACCGTGGAGGCGGACGAGGTCACGTCCCTTCTGATGGGTACGAACGTGCCGCCGCGCAGAGCGTTTATTATGGAAGAAGCCCAGTATGCGAATCTGGATATTGTATAAGCAAGGAGAACGGTCTTGAAACAGGAACGAAACGATATCATTCAATTAGATTTTTCCGAGGAAATGCGCACCTCGTACCGGGATTATTCCGTCAGCGTCATCATTGCCCGCGCCCTTCCGGACGTGCGCGACGGCTTAAAGCCCGTGCAGCGGCGCATCCTCTACGCCATGAGCGAGCTGAACCTCGACCCGAAAAAGCCGCACCGGAAAAGCGCGCGTATCGTCGGCGATACGATGGGTAAATTTCATCCCCACGGCGATTCGTCCATCTACGACGCTCTCGTCCATATGACGGAGGACTATTCGCTGTCGATCCCGCTCGTGGACGGTCACGGCAATTTCGGCTCGATCGACGGCGACGGCGCCGCCGCCATGCGATACACCGAGGCGCGCCTCTCCGAAGGAGCCATGACGCTTTTGGAGCATCTCGACGAGGGCCTCGTCGAATTTCTCCCCAACTTTGACGACAGCGAGAAGGAGCCCGCCGTGCTGCCCGCCATGCTGCCGAATCTGCTGATCAACGGAACGACGGGTATCGCCGTCGGCATGGCGACAAACATTCCGCCGCATAATCCGGTGGAGGTCATCGACGGCGCGATCGCGCTGATGCACGACCCGTTTCTTAGCACCGACGATCTGATGGCGCTGATTCCGGGGCCGGATTTCCCCACCGGCGGCACGATCGTCAACGCAAGTGACCTGCGGGCGCTTTACGATACCGGCGAGGGACGCATCCGCATCCGCGCCAAGGCGGAGATCGAAAGCGGCGACTACGGGCGGAAAAACATCGTCATTACCGAGATTCCCTTCACCGTTGCCGGAAGCAAGTCCCGGCTCGTGGAATCGCTCGTAAACGTCATGCGGGACAAGGTGTTCGAGGAAATCAGCGACATCCGGGACGAATCCTCGAAGGAGGGCATCCGCATCGTTATCGAGGTCAAAAAGGACCGCGATCCGGAAAACCTGCTGAACGGTCTGTACAAAAAGACCGCGATGGAGGACACCTACAGCGCCAATTTCCTTGCGGTCAAGGACAAGCAGCCGATGCTGTTCAACCTGAAAACGATGCTGCAGGAATTCATCGACTTTCAGGAGGAGCTTTACACAAAGGAGTACAAGCACCTGCTGGACAAGGCGGAAAAGCGGTTGGAAATCGTCGGCGGCCTGATCCGCGCCGTGGACGTTATCGACGTTATCATTGAGGTTCTGCGCGGCTCGGCTTCCGTCAAGCAGGCAAGAACCTGTCTGATGACCGGCGACATTACCGACGTCAAATTCAAAACCGCCGAAGCGCCTGCGATCGCCGCCTCGTTCGACTTTACGGAGCGTCAGGCGGACGCCATCCTCGCGATGCAGCTCAGCAAGCTGATCGGTCTGGAGATCCTCAAGCTCCACGAGGAAAACGACGAGCTTCTGAAGGAGATCAAGCGCTACCAGAAGATCCTCGGCAAAAAGAACGAGCTTTACAAGGTTATCGAGCAGCAGCTTCTTGTCTTCCGCGAACGCTTTGCGCAGCCGCGCAAGACGGTCATTGCCGATCTGAACGCCAAAGAATATGTCGTCGAGGAAAAAATCGAAGACCTGTATGTCCTGATCGACCGTTTCGGCTACACCAAGGCGATCGACGCGACGACCTACCAAAAGACGCAGGAGGAAACGCTGCGCGAATTCACGCACATTGTCCGCATGAAATCCAATGACCGTCTCTGCCTCTTTACGGCGGAGGGCAATATGCACCAGCTCAAAGCCGCCGCCATCCCCCGCACGCGCGTCAAGGAAAAGGGAACGCTTTTGCAGACGCTTACAAAGATCGGACAGGAGACGGTGCTTCTGTACATTCCGTTTGAGCAGATGTTTGATTCCCAGCTTCTGTTCGTCACGAAAAACGGGCTGATCAAGCAGGTCTCCGGCGTGGAATTCGACACAAGCAGAGCCGTTGTTTCCACGACAAAGCTGGAGCCGGACGACCGGCTCTGCGGCGTGACCGCCATGAGCGCCGCCGAGGTGCTCTCCGGTCATATGAAGGTCATTATCCTGACCGAGAAGAAGCTTTCGCTGGGCTTCCCGCTGGAGGAAGTTCCGGAGCTGAAAAAAACGAGCAAGGGCGTTAAGGCCATTGCTCTGGAAAAGAAGGACACGGTGGTTTACGGCACCGCCGTCAGCGACAAGACCGAAACGTTCACCTTTGACGGCAAGGAGTACAACGCCCGGAGGGTGCGCAACCGGAAGCGGGCTGCCAAGGGCCAGAACGCGGCGCTGTAGCAGAACACAGTTTCCCAGAGAACAAAAAGGACGGGAAGAAGGAGCCTCCGCTCCCGCTTCCCGCCTTTTTGATTCTATAGGAAACTGCGTTCCTATAGAATCAAAAAACGCTCCGCAGGGATCGCACTGCGGCGGAGAGGAACCGTGTCGCTGGAGCGACCCGCCGCAGGCGGAGAATCTCGCAAGCGAGATTCTTTGTTCTTCTTTATTCCAAAATAGCCTCTGCATTTTTATACAGCATACAATCCAGCTCCGTCTCGCTCAACCCAAGACTTTGCAGAACCGAAAGCTCCTCCGCCGGATTCCACATCGGGTAATCGGAGCCAAACAGCATCCGCTCCGCGCCGTACAGCCGGATCAGCTCCAGCGCCCGCCGACGGCCGAGAAACATGATCGAGCTGCTGCAGTCCAGATAACAATTCATATCCAAAAGATACTCCACCGCCAGATCAAAGACCGACCAGCCGCCGAAGTGTGCGGCGATCACGGTCAGCTTCGGGAAATCCTCCAGAAGCTTCCGCACGCGCCGCGGATGGTCGTAGTCAAAGCGGTAATCCCCGCAGTGCAGCAAAAGCGGCAGCCGTCCCTGCAAATAGTCGTATACCGGGTACATCCGCTCGTCGTCCACATAGAACCGCTGCGAATCGGGATGAAGCTTCAAACCCCGAAGACCGAGGCGCTCGATCCGCTCCAGCTCTCCGAGCAGATCGGGGTAGTCCGGATGCAGCGTGCCGAAGCCGATCAGCTCCTTCGGATATTTCCGCATCTCACAGGCAATAAAATCATTGACGCTCTCCACCTGCTTCGCGCCGGTAGCGACCGAATGGACGATATAGTTGGTAATGCCCGCGGGGTTTCCGAGCTTCAAAAGCGTCTCCGCCGTGCCGTCCGCCGCCATCGGCAGCTGATAAAAATTGCCGACGCCCTCCACGGCCCGCGCGGCGATCTTCTCCGGATAAATATGCGCATGAAAATCGTATCTCATTTACTCCCGCTCCTTTTGTGCATTCCGGCACAGTGCCAGACAGCCGAGGATCCCCTGATCGTCGCCCAAGGACGCGGGGCAAATGTAGCTCTCCATATCGTTCAGCTCGTCGGCGACCAAATAGCCGTTCAGATACTCCGCCACCTTGCGCCGAATCAGCGGAAACAGCTTCTGCTGATGCATGACCCCGCCGCCCAGCACGATCTTTTTCGGGGATACGATGCAGACGTACCCGGCGATCGCCTGCGCCAGATAATCCGCCTCCAGCTCCCACACGTCGTCGCGCTCCGAAAGCTCGTACGCGGGTATGCCGTAGCGCGCCTTGATCGCGCTGCCGCTCGCAAGCCCCTCCACGCAGTTTTCGTGGTACGCGCAGACGCTTGTCAAAGGGTCGTCCGCGTGCTTATGGATGCGGACATGCCCCGCCTCCGGATGCAGCATCCCCCGCACGGTTTTCCCACCGATCAGCAGCCCCGCGCCGATGCCGGTGCCGACCGTCAGATACAGCACGTCGGAAAGCCCTCTGGCACAGCCGTAGACCGCCTCACCCAGACAGGCGCCGTTCACATCCGTGTCGAGCGCGATCGGAACGCCGAGCGGACGCAGCTCGGAAAGCAGATCGTAGTATTTCCACTCCGTTTTCGGCGTTTCCAAAATATAACCGTAGCGCGGGGAAGCCGGATCGAGGCAGATCGGCCCAAACGCCGCCACGCCGAGCCCCGCAAGCTCTCTTCCGGCAAACCATGCCGCAACCGCGCGCATCGTCTTCTGCGGCGCTTCCGTGGGCAGGCTGATCCTTTCCTCCACCGCGCCGTCCTCGCGAAGCACGGCGCAGACCATCTTTGTCCCGCCGGCCTCCAAAGCTCCATATCGCTTCATCTTCTGCCAAGCTCCTTATCCAATATCATAAACCGACCGGACGGAAAAGCGGCAGGCTTGTCCCCGAACGATGCGGACGCGCCTTTCTCCCGGATCCATGTCGAAATAATTGTCCTCGAAAATGCAGTCGCCGTCCTCCGCCACGATCTCCACCGAGCGCGCGTACGCCTTCGAACGAATCCGTACCTCGTCCCCATCGACCTCGACGGAAAGCTCCGGATCGACGAACGCAAAATGCTTCGGCGGCGTAAACAGCGCGCTGCCCTCGGACACCGTCTCCCCCGCCTGCACAAAGCGGTAGCTCAGGTAGACCGAAAGCTCCGGATAGGAAGAAAAATCCAGCTCCGGCAGCCAGCAGCCGTCAAATGCCGGAACCGCCACGTCCTGCTCTCCCGACAGCAGCACCGTTCCGCGCGGATCGCGCAGCTCCCACTGCACCGTCCCGGAACGCTCGTCCCACGTTTCGTTTGCAACGTGCAGCTTTGCCGCAAGGCGGATGGGCTTCGGCTCGTTCACGCAGGACGGACGCTCGGTCAGCTCGCCGGTCTCCTCGCAGCTGATATGCACCGGCTCGAACATCCGCTTTTCCCCGTAGTGCAGCGCTTTCCAGCGGCCGTAATAGTCGATGCTCGACCACGAGGCGACCGGCCAGATATCGTTGAGCTGCCAGACGACCGTCCCCATGCAGCATCCGCGGTTTCTGCGGAAATGCTCCACGCCGTAGCGGATCGCCTCCATCTGCAGGAGCTGGGATGCATAGAGCAGATGCGAAAAATCCTTCGGATAGCGGAACGTCGCCGCCATGTATTGCAGGATCTTCCCGTTTGCCTGCACGTTGCGCTGATGCATCTCCATCACGCGCGAGAAGATATTGCGATCCTCCGGCTCGGTAAAGCTTTCCACCGTTTTCAGCGAAGGAAACGACTGAAAGCCGAACTCCGAAAGATAGGCAAAGCGGAACTTGCGGAATTCCGTAAACGGCTTCCCTCCGTGCCAGACGTCCCAATAGTGCGTATCGCCCTGATGCTCCGCCCATGGGTTGTCGTAATTCCCGCCCGCCGAAGGAGAGGACGGCCAGTAAAAGGTCGCCGGATCGTGTTCCTTCACAAGCTTTGGAATCAGATATTCGAATATTTTCAGGTAATCGCAGTACTGCTTCTGCGAGGGCTTCCATACCTTGTCGAGCGTCTGCGTCTCCATTTCGTTGTTTCCGCACCACAGCGCAAGAGATGCGTGGTGCCGGATGCGCCGGATGTTCTGCACGATCTCCTCGGTGATGTTTTCCTCAAACGCTTCGGTCAGCTCGTAGTTGGCGCAGGCAAACATAAAATCCTGCCACACCAAAAGCCCCAGCTCATCGCAGAGATCGAAGAACCAGTCGTCGGGATAATAGCCGCCGCCCCATACGCGAATGCTGTTATGATGCGCTGCCGCCGCGTCCTCCAAAAGCCGGCGCGTCCGCTCCGGACTGACCCTGCCGAGCAGATTGTCCTCCGGGATGTAATCCGCTCCCATCGCGAAGATCAGCTGTCCGTTCACCTCATGGGCAAAGTTTTTGCCCCAAGGAGTCTCGTCCTGATTGATCGTTACGGTGCGCAGACCGATTCGCTTCTCCCATACGTCGAGCAGATTTCCCTCTCCGTCGGTCAGCTCCACCGTCGCCGTATAAAGCGGCTGCTCGCCATAGCCGTTCGGCCACCAGAGCTGCGGATCTTCGATCACCACCATTCCGGTCTCCTCGTCCTGCAAATACACGGTTCCGTCCGGCCCGGTCACGGTCACGTCCAGCTCCACCTCCGGCTCGGAGGTCCCGCACGCGCATTCCTCCAAACCGCAGCCGCAGCCCGTATCGAATACGTCCAGCGTCACGGAAAAGTCCAAGGCGACCATCCCGTTTTCATGATACTGGGTCGGATATACGTCCGCAAAGCGCGCCACCGAGCCGCAGATCAGGCTGACCGGACGGAAGATGCCCATATCCGGGATGCGCGGGCCCCAGTCCCATCCGAACATGCAGTGCGCCTTGCGCAGATGCGGGAAGCCCAGCATGGCGTCCCACGAGCCCCCGCAGAATACCTTTTCGTTCTCCTCTTTGATGTAGCGCACCGGAGAAAAAATACGCACCAAAAGGCGGTTCTCCCCCTCCTGCACAAGCCCGTGCAGCTCGCACTCGTATGCGCGGTGCATATTTTCCGTTTTCAGCGCCAGTCGGTCGTTCACATAGATCTCCGCCAGCGTGTCGATCCCCTCAAAGCGCAGCGTAAGGAAATCCTCCTCCAGCATTTCCTTCGTCACATAAAAGCCGCGCGCGAATTCACAGTCGTGGTTCGACAGCGGCAGTACCTTCAGCTCGTTGTCCCGAACGAACGGATCGGGGATCCGCCCGTGGGCAAGCAGCGTCCCGACCATGCTTGCCGGGAGCTGCGCGGGGAGCCATTCCTCCGGCAGACCTTCCTCCTGCGCGGCAAGCAACCGAAAGCTCCAATCGTCATTTAAGGGTATTTGTTTCATCGTTTCCTCCACAGCAAAGCAGATTTATTTGAGGAGCATGGCGCGCTCCTTCATTTCTTCGATCGTGACCGGCTCGTAATCGTACAGCATACAGCCCGCGTTATAGGCATAGAAGCGGATCTCGCTTTCCTGACACAGCTCCCGGTACCGCTCAAACAGCTCCGCATCCTGCCCCAGATGGGTATGCCCGTAGCAGTGAACATAGCCGTAGCGCTGCCCGCGCCAGTGCGCCAGCGGATAATGACAGAGCACCACATGCTGTCCGTCCACAAGGATCTCCTCATAATCCGAGACCGAACGAAACAGCGTTTTCAGCGTTCCCTCCGAGACCCGGTCGTGGTTGCCGCGGATAAAATGCTTCTGCCCGCCCAGCCGCTTTAGCAGAGCCGCCGTCTTTTTGTCGTCATACATGGAAATATCGCCCAGAAAATAAACACGGTCGTTTTCCCTGACCTTTTCGTTATAGCGGCGGATCAGCTCCTCGTCCTGCTCCTCCAACGAAGCGAACGGGCGGCGGTCCAGCTCCATGACGCGGCGGTCTCCCATGTGCCAGTCGGCGGTGAAAAAGGTCTTTGGCATGGCGCTCCTCTCCTTCCGTGGCTTTTCTCTGATGCGATTGTACAATAGCCCTTTCGCGAAGTCAAGAAACCGCCGCTTGAAAAACCGTATGTTCCTCTTTTTGCTCCGGAACGAGCAGCGGATCGCGAATCTGCGTTTTCCGGTGCCATTCGCCGCTCTCCAAGTCCTTTTCGACCTCCTGCCGGTGCTTTTGCAGAAACTCGGTCAGCGCATAGCAGTCGATCCAGATCTCGTTGTCGCTCTCCTTCTGCGATTCGTCGTAGATCAGCTGAATGCCGAAGTGCAGATGCGTCACCTCGATATTATTGACATTTTCCTGCGTGCTGTAGCCGGTTCGCCCCATATAGCCGATCACGTCTCCCGCAGTCACAAGATCCCCGACCTGAAGCGTTTTCACATAGGGCCAGTTCTGGCGCAGGTGCGCATAATAATAGTAGCGCTGCCCGTCCATGCTCCGGATGCCGATGCGCCAGCCGCCGTACTGGTTCCAGCCCAAAGCCTCGACAATCCCCGATTCTACTGCTGTAATGGGCGTTCCCGTCTGCCCCAGCATGTCGTGCCCCAGATGCCGCCTTTTGTAGCCGTAGGAGCGGGACGCGCCGAAGTCGTCGTATGCCTCGTACGGAAAATAACGGGCGATCGGCGAATACGCCTTTAAGCCGTACTTCGTCTTCCAGACCGATGCGCCGTCCTCCACTTCTTCGTATTCGTACTCCCCCAGCCAATCGCCCAATATACTGTCGTAGACCTCTTCATAATAGGAATAGTATTTTAATTCCTCCCGCCACCGCTCCCGACAGCTGCCCTTCTGTTCCCCGATCTGCGCGCAGGCTTTTTTCATCAGCTCGCGCACTTTGCCGGAATCGTTATATTTCCCGCCGGTATGGGCGGAGACATACGCCAGCAGTTCGACCCATGAATAATGAGCCTCCTCTCCGTAGGAGCTGATATCGTACTGATACGCCAGCTCCAGCGCCCACAGGGGAACCGTAAAATCCACATAGGTTATGAATTTCTTTTCTTCCGTTTCGGCTGCCGCCTCCCCGGTCTCTCCCGAAACCGCCAAAAGCGCCAGCTTTGTCTGCGACCAGACCATATTTTCTACCTGCCATGTCAGAAGCATAAGCGCCGTACATAAAAGCAGCAGCCCCAGATTGCCTTTTTGACGAAAGCTCCGAGGCGGCGATATTTTCGCAAGCAGCATGCGGCTACCTCCCAAACCAGAATTTTCCGACAGAACCCGGAATGTGTCTCGCGCCGGGAACCAAATTTTCCTTAGCAGAACAAGGAATCCCGCAAGGCAGGATTCCCCGCCTGCGGCGGGCTGCGTCAGCAGCATCTTCCTCTCCGCCGCAGTGCGATCCCCGCGGAGCGTTTTTTGTTATAGGAAACGCAGTTTCCTATAATAACATAGAATCCCGCTTTGCGGGATTCCTCGCCTGCGGCGGGCTGCATCAGCGGCATCTTTCTCTCCGCCGCAGTGCGATCCCTGCGGAGCGTTTTTTTATAGGAAACATGGTTTCCTATAAAAAAACAGGCTGATTCATGTTATGCACGAACCGCCTGTCTCATGTTCCCAAAGCTCTGCTCCGGAGAAAGAACCGCCGACGCTACTTCATCGAAGCCGTCGCTTCCTCCATAAGCTGATTATAATATTCCATAAATTCCGGGTTGCTGAACATCTGCACCATCCCGATAATCATAAATACGGCGAATACAACCACAAACAGCAGCAGACCCTTCGCCATTTCCTTCCGTTCGCCCGTGGCTGCCGTTCCGAAAGCGCTGATGCACAGGATCACCAGAAAAGCGACCCAGCCGTAGACCGGAATCAGCAAAAGCAGAAATGTCCCGAACCACTTCCACTTACTAAACGGTTTTCCCTCCGCCAGCATACGTTCCTCGTCGCTGCGCGGTACAAAGGCTCCGTTCGCCGGCGCATCCCCCTGAGGCACCGGATTTTCCAGCACGGGTTCCTGAAGTTCTTTTATAAGGCTTGCGTTGATCGCCAGTCCTTCTTCTCCCTCCCGAAGCGACGCTCCGCAGTAATAGCAGAAATTCGCGTCCTCCACCGGATTTTTTCGTCCGCAAATCTTACAGGTATCCATTGTTTTCCTCGTTTCTCAAAAGCATCGGTATCGCTTTCCCGGGGTTGCCGCCCGTCTGCGATACTCCCAGTATATCACAAAAAATCCGCAGTGCAAGCTTTGATTTTTTCGGTATAACAAAGAAGGGACACATTGGCTTAGGCGTTCAATGCATCCCCCGTTTCCGATCATGTATGCTGGTGCAGATACTTCTCCTTCGTTGCCATCCCGCCGCGGATATGCCGTTCCGACTTATTTACATCCAACACCTTGCGGACCTGCTCCGCAAGACTGGGATTTATATGCAGAATCCGTTCCGAGACGTCCTTGTGTACCGTAGACTTGCTGAGGCCGAACTGCTTTGCCGCGCTCCGAACCGTTGCTTGGTTCTGTACAATGTAGCTGGCAATCTCCACGACCCGTTCCTCTATCTGCTGATTCTTAAATACACTGTAATTCGCCATCTTCCCACCAAACGCTGTGCTTTGTACAGTGTATGCAGGGTCAGGTGGGAATATGTACCAGAAAAGTCCCGTCCGGGCTGCCATGGGGCAGAGTGTGCCCGCACACGCGGAGCCATGGGCGAACGGACGGGCTGCCCCCTCATGAGCAAGACGCGCCTACGCGCGGATTGCGAAGGGGGGTGAGCGCTGCGGCGAAGCACGAAGCGCTCGACTTTTCTATTCGCTTTCTCCCGTCCGGTCTGCCATGGAGCAGAGTGTGCAAGCACACGCAGAGCCATGGACGAACGGACGGACTGCCCCCTCATGAGCAAGACGCGCCTACGCGCGGATTGCGAAGGGGGGGTGAGCGCTGCGGGCGAAGCACGAAGCGCTCGACTTTTCTATCCGCTTTCTCCCGTCCGGTCAGCCATGGGGCAGAGTGTGCCTGCACACGCAGCGCCATGGGCGAACGGACGGGCTGCCCCCTCATGAGCAAGACGCGCCATAGCGCGGATTGCGAAGGGGGGTGAGCGCTGCGGGCGAAGCTCGAAGCGCTCGACTTTTCTATCCGCTTGCTCCCGTCCGGTCAGACATGGACGGAGTGTGCCCGCACACGCGGAGCCATGGGCGAACGGACGGGCTGCCACCTCATGAGCAAGACGCGCCATAGCGCGGATCGCGAATGGGTGCGAGTGCGGCGGGCGAAGCACGAAGCGCTCAGGGCGTATAGGCAAGGCAGGTGATCGTAAACTTCTTGTTTTCGTCTCCCTCCGCCATTCGGATCTCGATCCGGTGCGGCGACGCGCTCTCCTCGGCGAAGACCAGCTCCACCACCGACTGCCCCCAACTTCCGGTATTGCCCGCGATCGTTTTGACCTTCTTCCCGTCCACATAGACGTCAATGCTGCCGAACGACGCGTCGTTTACCGCACGATAGGCAAGCAGCAGATTTTTGCAGGAAGCTTCAAACGTCAGCGGCTCGCTGCCGCCGTTGGCGGCATGATGGAAATTCTCTCCGCACACCCTGCCGATCGGCGTGTTGGAATAGGCCGCCGCGTCATCCGAGGAAAAGCCGCCCAGCTCCAACCGCAGCTCCGCGTCATAGCTGTCGCGGAAGATGCTTTCCAGTCCCAGATAGCTTGTTCCGTACGCTGCGCCGACGCTGAGGTCGACGTCCTGCTCGTCCTCCGGCGCCTCCCATGCGGCGGCGATCGCGCCAAGCACGCAGTCCGCCATCACCTTGTGTCCCAAGGTTGTGGGATGGTAAATATCATAGAAAAATTCTTCCTCGCTCCACTTGTCGCCCACATAGGGAAACGCGCCGTCCTTAATGCTGACCATCATCAGATCGTAGGTTTCCCCGATTTTTTTCAATTCGCTCTGCAAATTATAGCCGCTCGGAAAAACCGAAAACAGCAGAATGACGACCGGCTCGTTCGGCTGCTGCAATATCTGTTTTACCATAGACTCGTAGCATTGATGGTTGGTCGGCTCGCCGCCGTCGTTTACCGCATATTCCACAATAACAATATCCGGCAGCCCGTCCTGATCCGTGACGCGCGAAACGACATCGCGCTCATAGCGCATATAGCCAAAGGTCGAAGGCGTTCCGCCGACGCCCGCATTCAGAAACGAGATATTCTCCCCGTCCTCGGCTCCATAAGCGGCACGGAAGCCCTCATAGATCTGATACGCATAGCACTCCTTATACTTCTGCGCGCCCGCGCCCTCCGTGATGGAGCCGCCGATCGCGGCGATCGTAATCTCCTCGCCTGCCTGCGCCTTTTCGATCACCGCTTTCAGACGCTTGTTATTGCCCAGATTCATCTGCGCACGCGCAAGCAGATTCTGATACCAAGGCTCGGAAACCGCCTGTTCGTAGCTGATGGGGCCGCTGCTCGCAAGCTCCACTTCCCCGCGGACACGAAGCTCGGAGATTGTAAGCTCCGGCAGCCGATCTTCCATGCTCGGTCCCGAAAGCATGATCCCAGTCGCCGTTGCCGACGCTTCCAGCGTGAAGGTTTCCTCGAAAGCTCCGCTCTGCGCCTCCAGCACATAATTTTTTGCCGAGCACTTTCCCATGCTTTCGTTCGTCAGGTAGAAGCAGACGTCTTCCCCCGAGCCGTTCGCCAGCGTTCCCCGCACGGTCACCGTAACGGTCTTTCCGCGCTCCAGCGACGCGCCCATCGGGAACATGCATTTGCTGATCGTTCCGCCCGCAAAAAAGACCGAGCCGTCGGCATTCTCCGTTCCGGTTTCCTGCCCGTACACCGAGCATCGAGCCGCCAGATCAAGCGTCAGCTCCTCCTCGGTGCTTGGCATAACGTCCGGATTTTCCGGAACAAACGGCGTCGCCGAAGCATCCGGCGAGGGTGATAAGCCGACTTCCTGCCCGCTTCCGGGCGTCGTCTGCGGATCGCCGTTTTTTTCTTCGTTGTCTCCCTTTCCGCAGGCGGAAACAAGAAGACTCAGGATCAGTAGGGTAATGATGAGGGAATGTTTCATTAGTAAGCTCTCCTTTGTTTATTTTTTATTCATTCCATGTTTTTTTCTATCTATGTATCTTTGCGATATGCTTTTATGCCGTGAACCTTGGTTACCATAAGGCGACAGGTTCAAGCTTTTCTTTCTACGCAAGCTTTACCTTTTAAGCAAATTTTTTCTACTCAAGCGCTTCCCTTTTTCTACTCATGTAGTCTTCTGATTTATTTTCCTTCAAGATCGGAACGCTCGATTTTTTTCAGGCGGCTTACTCCGACGGATAACTGATTGCATCTCCGTTGCTTAACATAAATTGGTAAAAGACTTCCGTTTCTTTCAACATCCCCCTTGCATGGATCGCGCTTATCTCTTATGCCTTTCCGGATCGGGTTCCGCAATTTCTCACGCATTTCGAAATCGGTGCCTGCGATTGCCTCGTAAGCTTTGGGATCCCACATTTTTCTTTCCATGTCCTTATCGCAGCCTTCGCCAGTATTTTCCCTGCCTCGATACCGCTATCCGACAGTTCCTTATACTTCTACCAGAGCGCCGAGTTTGCCTCTTTAGAATCTTGCTTTCCCGCACCGCCTCATGCTTTTGTTGCACAGGTCACGTTCTCCGCATCAGGAAACGATTCCAAGACGCGCTAGTCTCTTTTCCTTCCCAACTTCTTCATGCATAGACGCAACAACGCTTCGGAGCCTTCCGACACATCCCGAAAGGTCGCCTCAAAATCCCCGGTATACCACGGATCCGCCACATCCCCGGGGCGCTCGGTCAGATCCAGCAGCCGCACGATCTTTCCCGCTGGATCGCCTCCGGCGATGCGGGTCATGTTGGAAATATTCCAGTGATCCATCCCGACCAGATAGTCGTAACGCTCGTAATCCCGCCGCGTCATCTGCACCGCCCGCTTTCCTTCACAGGATATCCCTGCCTGTGCCAGCCGCCGTCTGGCAGGCGGATAAACCGGATTCCCGATCTCCTCGGTGGAAGTGGCGGCAGAGGCGATAAAAAAGTCAGAAGAAAGCCCCTCGCGGACAACGAGGGATTTCATAATAAATTCCGCCATAGGGCTGCGGCAGATGTTGCCGTGGCAGACGAATAATACTTTTATCATAAACGAAAATCCTCCTAAAATGCTTATATTTGTACCGTTTTTTTCAATCTTCTAATTATGCATTTTTACGTTGCTTAATCCATGTTGCAATCAGCAAACCAAATAATATATTGTAAGCTCGGGATATAAAACGTAATCAAATGGTTGTAAAAGCAGGGAGTGTTTTACCACTGCGCTCATTATTGCATGCTTCATATATCTTGTGAGAAATAGATGCAAAAACAACCTGTTGGCTTGAGAATCTATCACCCCGATTTGTCAACAATGCCTTTAAAACATTCCCAGCAGTTTTGCTTCTAAATCTCTTGATAATTGAATCAAATCCACTGTAGCACGCAGGTGTTCTCTTTTTGCTTTCATATTGGCTAATGGTTCTAGTATAGAATCATTAGCCAATATATCACTGATCGAGAAAGCGTATTTAACCTGTGCCTCATCTGCATAAAAAGCAACCCTTGTAAGCGGATTTAATTTCGCAATTTTGGCAAGTGCATCATCATGTGTAGCTAATCCTTGTAACACAACTGCATTATCATTCTGTGTCAAAATCACCATTTCTGTCGGAACATCCCATAAATGGTATAAATCCCAAGCCATTCCCTCTATGTTTTTTAACTTATTTTTTGACTTTGGCTGCACTTTTTGAAAGAATTGTTCAATGCATTGATAGGATTTATTAAAATACCAATATGCAAGAACTGTCCCGAATTCAAAATAGATCCCCAATTTATCATTCATAAACTCAATCAGCTCCGCAGTCTTATTTCGCGGACTCTGTTTGTTTTCGAATTGAATAATATATATCATCATGAAAAAACAATAGATCGCGCGTGCCCTTTTTTCATTTTCTCGTTCTGAAAAATGTGTATGTCTCATTTTAGACCACGCATTATCCGCACAGCAATAATCGTCCACATTCGGAATACACGGCAGTGTATCTAATTCCGAAATTGACATTCTTTCAAATACAAAGAAGCCAAGTAAACATTCATATGCCCGAGCATTATTTCGCATACCTGTCGAGTTTAAACTGTCTTCCAGTGCATAAGGAATTAAGTCGAGCTTCAAATTGTTCCTCTTTAAATATTTTAGAAAGTTAAGAAATCCGTCTTCAATTTTTGTTTTCTTTAATAGCTGCGGCAAGAAAGAGGCTATATTGGAATCTAAATTAATTAGATATTCCGTTCTAATGAGACACATTTCCTGTTTTTCTGAAAGAATCGAAGTATTAATCACAGCTGTCTTTTCATAACAACCTAAATTTATTATGTTATATTTATGCTCGCAAAATTCATGTGAAATTTCCTTAAATCCAATTGCTTGTTTTCCATCAAACAAAAGAAAAGTTATATCTCGTGCGCATGGATCATTTATATATTGTTTAAGGTATGATATCGGATTAGTCGCTTGCAAAACCCCCTCAACAATTTGTTTAACATGATTTGGCCATTTATCCATTATATTCCCCTTTTTATTGTACTTTTTGTCATATGAGAACACCTTTCAGTAACCAATCAATTATCCAAACTGCTCTCATTCAGCAAGAAATCATAGACACTCATAACCAGCACCCCATCGTCATTGTAATACGGTGCAGGT
>JAUNGI010000061.1 GCA_030524525.1 Lachnospiraceae bacterium | reverse complement strand
CTGCCCGACTATGACGCGGGGCTGCATTATACGCTGACGCTGGAGCGCACGCGCAAGAGCGCCGTTTGGGTGGACGATGCGTTTGTCGGAAGCTGCGACAGCCTCTGTACGGCGCACGAATTCGACCTGACCGCGTGGGCGAAGCCGTCGTTCCGGCTGACGATTTTGGTTGACAATACGGACTATCCGACCCGGGGCGGGCATATGACCTCTCCCGATACGCAGACGAACTGGATCGGGATTCTGGGCAGAATGGGGATCGCGGCGGAGGCGCCGGGCAGAGTGCGGCAGCTTCGCGTAACGCCCAACGTGGAGACGATGGAACTTTCGGTCTCGCTGGAGCTTTTGGACGAGCCCTGTACCGCGGTTCTTTCCGCCTGCGGAACGGATCGGACGGTGAAGCTTGTCCCCGGAGAAAACCGCGTGAGCCTTCCCGTCCCGGAGGCGGAGCTTTGGAGCGAATGGCATCCGACGACGTATGAGCTTGCGGTGACGACCGAGCGCGGCAATGGGTACCGGCTGTCGTTCGGCATGCGCGATTTCCGCGCCGTGCGCCGGGGCGACGGAACCTACGGCTTTTCCATCAACGGCAGGGACACGCTGCTGCGCGGCAAGCACGACGGCATGATCTTTCCGATGACCGGCTATGCGCCCATGGACGAGACGGGCTGGCTCCGGGTGATGGAGACGGCAAAGGCGTACGGCATCAATCATTACCGCTTCCATACCTGCTGTCCGCCGGATGCGGCGTTTGCCGCCGCCGATCGGCTCGGCATTTATATGGAGCCGGAGCTGCCGTTTTGGGGGACGATCCACGCGCTCGACGATCCGGAGTGCAGCGCGGCGGAGCAGGCGTATCTGATCCACGAGGGCTATCGGATTCTGCGGGAGTTCGGGCACCATCCGTCGTTCGTTATGATGTCCCTCGGAAACGAGCTGTGGGGAAGTCCGGAACGGCTTGGCGAGATCTTGGCGGGCTTTCGTGCGTATGAGCCCCGGATCCTTTACACGTCCGGCTCCAACAACTTTCAGTTTTGCCCCGCGGAAATCCCGGAGGAGGATTTCTTTGTGGGCGTGCGCCTTGACCGGGACGCGCTCATCCGCGGTTCCTACGCGATGTGCGACGCGCCGCAGGGCTTTGTGCAGACCGAAGAACCCGCCTCGCTTCACGACTACGACCGGTTCTTTGCGGGCGCGGACGAGACCGGAGCCGGCGGCGGGGACGGCGAGATCGAGATCCAGTACGGAACCGGTGTAAAGAAGGTCAAGGCGGCGTCCGTGAGCGGGCGCTATCAGCCGCGGAAGCCGGTCGTTTCGCACGAGGTCGGACAGTATTGCACCTATCCCGATCTGTCGGAGATCGGGCGCTATACCGGCGTTCTTAAGGCAAGAAATTTCGAGGTGTTCCGAGAGCGTCTTCACGAGGCGGGGCTGTTGGAGCTGGCGGCGGACTTTACCGCGGCTTCGGGAGCGCTTGCCGCCGCCTGCTATAAGCTGGAGATCGAGGCGGCGAGACGGAGCCGGAATCTGGCGGGATACCAGCTGCTCGATCTGCAGGATTTTACCGGACAGGGAACGGCGACCGTCGGGATCCTGAACGCGTTTATGGAGCCGAAGGGGATCGTTTCAAGAGAGGCGTGGAATGCGTTTAACGGCGAGACCGTTGTGCTTGCGGGAGTGTCCCGGTTCGTTGTCCGCGCCGGGGAGGAGCTTTCGGTGAAGCTGTATGTCTCGCATTACGGCGAGGAGCCTCTGCGGGATGCGGCGGTTTCGGTCGCAATGGGAGAGTTCTCCTGCGAGCTGCCGTGTCCGGAGCTGCGGACGGGACTGACGGAGCTTGGAACGGTTCGGATCCCCACGCGGGCGGGGGAGCAGAAGACGGAGACGCTTACGCTGCGGCTTTCCGTATCGGGCGGCGAGAAAAAGGCGTCCAATTCGTACGAATTTTACCTGTATCCGTCCGAGTCCGAATATGCGTCTCTGGCACGGGAGCTTTCGGAAAACGGAAGCGTGCGCGTTTCGGGAGAGGCGAGTTCCGCCGACGGAAGGCGGCGGGAGCTTTTGCTGACAACAAGCCCGGAGGAAGCGGAGGCGGCGCTTGCACGAAACGAAAACGTGCTGCTTGCCACAAACCGGCTGCCGGGGATCGAAAGCACCTACTGCACGGATTTTTGGTGCTATCCGATGTTCCGTTCCATTTCCGAGTCGATGAACAAGCCCGTGCCCGTGGGAACGCTTGGGCTGCTGATCGACAACGGGCATCCGGCGCTTTCCGGCTTCCCCTGCGAGACCTATAGCACGCCCCGGTGGTACCGTTTGGTGGAGGCGGGCAAGTGCGTGGTGCTGGACGGAACCGGCATACGTCCGATCGTGCGGACGATCGACAATTTCGAGCGGAACCACAGTCTCGGGCTGCTGTTTGAAGCCAGAAAGGGCGGAAAGCTGCTTGTCTGCGCCATCGATCCGGCGGTGTTTACGGAATATCCGGAGTGCGGCGCTTTTTGGGACAGTATCTGCCGCTATGCGCTCTCGGACGGCTTTTTGGACGGCTGACAAGGAAGCGGGCTATTTCCGCTTCATGACAATATGGGAAAACCGGTAGCGGGGGCCGTTGTTGACGACGTTTACGCCGCTTTGACTGCCCTCTCCGGCGGAGCCCATGCAGATCCTAACGGTAAAACGATCCGGAAAACGGCGGCTGATGTAGGCCGCCATTTCTTTGCACCCGGAGGCGGAATAGGCGGGATGGTTGTAGCCGTCGATGTCGAATGGAAAGCTCCGGAGACCCTCCAGTCGGTTTTGGTAGATGCGAAGCTCGGCGGCGCCGTTTTCCGCGTCGCGCAGCAGCTTCTGTACGACCTCGTCCCGGTCGAAGAACGCGTCGGCGGACGGCGCAAGCAGCCGTTCACGGAGCAGGATGCCGAGCCGTCCCGAAGCAAGGAAGACAAGCGCCGCGGCAAGCAGCACGAGCAAAGCGGCGGCAAGGTTGGCGGGAGCCTGTCGGATGCGGAACACCACATGCACAAGAAAGCGTCCCGGAACGGAAAGCTGCGAAAGCAGCAAGGCGAGCGAGAGCGCCGCGCCGAGAAAACCGAGCGGTCGGAACCATTTCGGGGCGACGTTTTCGCCGTCTTCGATCAGCGTGACCTTGTGGAAGCGAACCGTGAAGGAGAGCATGCCCAGCGCCAGAAGCAGAAGCGTCCAGCCGGCAGCGTCGTTTTTTATGTATTCCATGGCAATCCTCATTTCGGAGCGTTTATGCGACGGAGAGGAAAATGCCGCTGACGCGGTCTGCCGCAGGCGGAGCATCTCGCAACGCGGGATGTCCTGTTTCCTGCCGTCTCTGCCGTCAAAACTCCTTGTGACGCTCCGGCACAAAGAGCCGTGTAAATCATATGCCGTCGAGCATATGGTTCACACTGACCTTCGGATTTGTTGATATTGTAACGGTTTTCCGGCGTCCCGTCAATCCGCCGGAGCGCTGCCGCGTCTTTCGGCGGCTCGTCGCCGGCTCTAAAAATCAGCCGACGAAGGAAAAAGTAAAAAAATGTGGAAATCCGTTCCCGATACTGTTATAATGACATATAAACTTACTGTGTCCTGAGAGGAGGAAACATACAGAATGAATCAACACATTCCCTATAAAATTTATCTGGAGGAGCAGGAGATGCCCTCCAGCTGGTATAACGTCCGCGCGGATATGAAGGTGAAGCCCGCGCCGCTTTTGAATCCGGCGACCGGAAAGCCGCTGAGCGTGGAGGAGCTTTCTCCGATCTTCTGCGAGGAGCTGGCAAAACAGGAGCTTGACAACGATACGGCGTATGTGCCGATCCCGGACGAGATCCGCAGCTTTTACAAGATGTACCGTCCGTCCCCGCTTGTCCGCGCCTATTGTCTGGAAAAGAAGCTGAAAACTCCGGCGCATATTTACTACAAGTTTGAGGGCAACAATACCTCCGGAAGCCATAAGCTGAACAGCGCCATTGCGCAGGCGTATTATGCAAAAAAGCAGGGCTTGAAGGGCGTGACGACCGAGACCGGAGCCGGGCAGTGGGGCACCGCGCTCTCGATGGCGTGCTCGTATTTCGATCTGGATTGTCAGGTCTATATGGTAAAGGTTTCCTACGAGCAGAAGCCGTTCCGCCGGGAGGTCATGCGGACCTACGGCGCCAAGGTAACGCCTTCGCCGTCGATGGAGACCGCGATCGGACGCAAGATCAACGAGGAGTTTCCGGGAACGACCGGAAGCCTTGGCTGCGCCATTTCCGAGGCCGTTGAGGCGGCGACCTCGCAGGAGGGCTACCGCTATGTGCTCGGTTCGGTACTGAATCAGGTGCTGCTGCATCAGTCCATCATCGGTCTGGAAACGAAGGCGGCGCTCGATAAATACGGCATCAAGGCGGATATGATCATCGGCTGCGCGGGCGGCGGCTCGAATCTGGGCGGCCTGATCTCTCCGTTTGTCGGGGAGATGCTTCGCGGCGAAGCCGATTATCAGGTGATCGCGGTGGAGCCGGCTTCCTGCCCGAGCATGACGCGGGGAAAATTTGCCTATGACTTCTGCGATACCGGCAAAGTTTGTCCGCTTGCGAAGATGTATACGCTCGGCAGCGGCTTTATCCCTTCCGCGAACCATGCGGGCGGTCTTCGCTATCACGGGATGAGCAGCATCGTTTCTCAGCTGTACGCGGACGGACTTCTGGAGGCGCGCAGCGTCGAGCAGACCGCGGTTTTTGAGGCGGCGGAAATGTTCGCCCGCGTAGAGGGCATTCTTCCCGCGCCGGAAAGCAGCCATGCCATCCGCGTGGCGATCGACGAAGCGCTTCGCTGCAAGGAGACCGGCGAGGAAAAGAACATTGTGTTCGGTCTGACCGGAACCGGCTATTTCGATATGGTTGCTTACGAGAAGTACAACAACCGCGAGATGAGCGATTACATCCCCACCGACGAGGATATCGCCAAGAGTCTGGCAAGCCTGCCGGTGATCCCGGAGTAAGGGCGAGCCGCCTTTCGGCAGAACAAAGCGATCGAATTTGCAACAGCAAGAGCGCAGGCAAAATGCCTGCGCTCTTATTCAATTTGATTTTTTATGATAGTAATGGACGGCGGCGCAATATGCGCCGCCGTTGACTGGTTCGGTTGGTTTTGCTATTGTTTGAAAACATTTGGGTGTCAATTAAATGTCCTGATTACGCAACAGTGTAGATTCTTACATCAGGGTCTGCGCTCCAAAGCGGCTTCAAGCCAACAAATACGTCGTTCTGGAACATAGCACTGGAAAGGTATGCCTGTGCGTGTTCTGCACTGTCAAATCCATGAAGCACCTGTACATCTTCGTCACGGATAAGCAGGTCTTTTGTCAACGCTCCCTCAATCGTATCAAGGAACGGCTGGCGATAATCGGTATAAACCTTTGCTGCTGCCGGGCGGTTTGCTTCGTCGATTTTCATTGTGATTTCCAAATAAGCCTTTACTTTCATTGTGATTTCCTCCATTTCGTTATTTTGCTCTGGCGTTGAGCTTGCCTTAATTATAGCGGCATGACTTCTGCATGAAAAGATATAAGCAAATTTATGAGTAACTCATAAATTTAATAGTAGCTTGTATTTGCATAGTTTCGTTGTTATAATTGCAATAGCGAAACGCAAGAGAAAGGAATAAACGCCATGTATAAAGCAAAATTAGAGAAAGATATTCGCTGCCCTTTAGAATATGGATTGACCGTCTTTGGTGGCAAATGGAAGTCCAGAGTGATTTGCGTTTTAGCGGAAAAGGGGACTTTAAGATACAGTTCTATCCGCAAGGAAATGGCTAATATCACTGACGCCGTATTAGCTTCAACTCTCAAAGAATTGATAGCTGACGGCATTGTAAAGCGACAACAATTTGATGAAATTCCTCCCCGTGTTGAGTATTGTCTGAGTGAAAAAGGAATTTCTGTTGTTCCGATACTCCAAACTATTTGTAAATGGTCTGGTGCATACCACAAAGAAGATAACGAAAACACTCTATTGCAATGTCAAAAATGTGATTATAATTATTCATTAAAATAGACAATTGATTCGCACAATAGTGAAACACTGCCTATCTTTGGCTTAATGCTGCCTTATCGCACATAAGCATATTGTTACGGAACATAATAGTTGTACTTTTCCAGAATCTCTTTGATCCTCTGGCGGGCTGCGTTATAGGAGCGGAAGTCGCCCAGCTCCTCCTCGGTTTTTTCGTAGAAGCTCCCGTACCGCCACCGATCCGTCATTTTTTCCAGATAGTCGTTGAATTTACCGGTAAAAAGTTCTCCGTCCTCGTACGCCTCCGCTACCGCAGGCAGCGCCTCCGGCCCAAGACCGATCAGATACTCCCAATCCAATTCCTCGCTGTGCTCCAAATTGTAGCTTGCCACAAAGCGGGCGGGATGCAGCAGATTCAGAAAAACAAGCGTCAGCGAAAGCACGATCAGCATGTAGCGGAAAAACGGGAAGCCGCTCCGGAAGATCCACACAAGCAGCCCGGCGAGCAGGAAGTACACAACGCCCAGCCCGGTCAGCGCGATCAGACGCGGGTAGGTCATGTCGTACGCCTGAATGTAAAGCAGCACGCGGTAGGTCGCGGAAATATTCATGATCAGCGTGCAGGCGCTGAAACCGACGGAGAGGATGCGCAGGGCGCGGTTCTTTTGAAACACCTCGGTGGTCAGCAGGATCAGGAGTACGTTCAAAATGCATACGAACAGCAGCTGAAAGAAGCCGCGTCTTGCATAGGAAGCGTAGGTATAGCCGTCCGGCAGGGAAGCCTTGCCGAACAGGAAGATGATCTGAATGGCGCAGAACAGGACGTAGACCGCGCCGAGTACCGAGAGGATCGTAATGGCGACGACCGGATTTTTGTCGGGGACATGCTCCGGCAGAGGCTTTTCCTTCCGTTTAGAAAAGCAGGTCAGAGCCGCGCAGGAGAGCATCCCGCCGAACAGGACGTACAGCAGGATCGGAATAAGGTTTTGGAAAAAGGTGCGCAGCAGACGAAGCGAGATCAGCCGGCTGAGCACATCCGCGAAGACCCTGTCGGCGCTTGACAAGGCGATCAGAACGACCACCAGCAGCGGCAGCGAGATGCAAAGACCAAGAATGACGTAGGAAAGCGTATCGCCTTTGCGGTTTTTTTTCGCTGCGTCCGCCTGTGTGGTCTGAGCGTTCATCGCGTCATCCGTCGCCTGAGCGGTCCGGCTGTTCATCGCGTCATCCGCCGCCTGAGCGGTTTGGGCGGTCTGTCCGTCCGAAACCGAAGCCGCGTCTGCTGCGTCGGGAGCTTCCTGCATGATGTTGGCGACGGAGGCGATATCGCCCTTGACGTTCTCGCCCTGCGCTTTGGAAGCAGCCTGCGTCCCGCCGTTTTTGCCGCCGGCGTTCGGCGTCTTGTTTTTGAAAAGGCAGTCGGTAAACCATGCGGGCAGGTTCTCCAAAATGCGGAAGATCGTTTTCAGAAGCTGTCCGAGATGCTGCGAAACGGACCAGTGACCGTCCTCGCTGAACTGATGTACCAAAATGCGGTCCGCCAGCAGACAGATCGTGCAGAAATTGAAGAAGCGCAGTCCGCTGTCGATGGTCATGGCGCAGCAGACCGCCAGCACCAGCAGGATGGCGGAAAGAAAAATGCTTTCGGGCTTCATGCGCCGTCCCGTCCAGAACAGATAGCAGACAAAGAAGACAAGCGCTCCGGCGCAGTAGAAGGCAAAGCTGATGCCGCCGGAGGTCTTGTAAAGACACAGCGCGGTCAGAATGCCGAACACCAGACTTCCCAGAGACAGCCTGAGCCTCAGGTTTTCACTCTCTTTCATAGGATTCCCCTTTCGTTTCGATCACATACGACGGCGGCGCGGGCGTGCCCTCTTTCCCGCCGATAAGGCGAGTATACCTGTTTTTTCCGCGTTCGTCAATTTGTAGGTTTGTCAAACATGCGTTACACTCTCAGCCATAAATTCTCTTAAGACAG
>JAUNGI010000017.1 GCA_030524525.1 Lachnospiraceae bacterium | reverse complement strand
CCGTCCAACTCCGCCGCCCTGCGGCGCTCTCCGATCTCAAGACCAAGCAGATAATTCAGCCCGATGCTCATCAACAGCAGGAGGAGATAGACCGGCTCGCCCCATGCGTAAAACCAGAGGCTCGCAAGCAGCAGCACGCCGTTTTTTAACGGCAGCCGCCACGAGGGAAGCGGGAAACAGCCGCACAGAAAATAAGCCGCCACCGTAACGGGCAGGAAAACGGTAAGAAACGTCAATCCGGCAAAGTTCATTTTAATCTCCATTCCGGAGCATTTGCGACGGGGCGAAGAGAAATTCGCGAAGGCGATTTCTCTTCTGCCATTAGTGCAATTTGTGATGCTCCGGCACAAATTGCCGTGTGAAAAATAAGCTATCAAGCTAATTTTTCACACTATTATCCTCCTCGGCTGTTTTCAGAAGCTGCTCAAAAATTTTTTCAGCCTCCGGCGCATCTTTTCCCACGAAATAGAACAGCATTCCCTGCTCCACACGGCAGACAGCCTGCGAGAGGTAGCGGCTCTGCTCCGGCTCGTAGGCGGCGTAGGCATCCGCCCGCCGCTCCGCCCTCGCGAGCAGACAGTCCGCAAGCTGCGAAAGCCACTCCCGATCGGCGCTTTTGACCGCCAGAAACTCCCGGACGTCCATCAGATAGTCCGACGCGTAATAAACGCTTTCCGCATCCTCCGGAAGCGTCAGCCCTTCCCCGCCGTTTTCTTCGGAAAGCTCCCGCAAAAGCGCCGCCGGATCCGCCTCTTCGAACTCGTCCCATGCGATCCGCCCGGCGAGTGCGTCCTTCGTCTGCGTCACCGTCAGGGCGGTCTCCGGCTCCTTTGCCAACTGCTTTGCGGTCAGCCAGACGATCCCCAAAAGCAGCAAAAGGATGCCCGTTCTTCTCAATGCCTGCATAATAATCCTCATTCCGGAGCGTCGCAAAAGGCTGTCTCCCACTCTCAATAAAACAGATTTCTACGATACGATATCGGCGATAAACTGCAGCCAATAGTATTGGTAAAAGCCGCGCGTCATATGAACGCCGTCCGGCTCCACCTGATTCGGATGCGCGTTCACGATCTCGTCGTTGTCAATATAGGTCACGGAAAGCTCCTCGCACATCGCTCTCAGCGCCTGATTGTAGTCTCCGATATATTTCAGCTCCGGAGAATGCTGATAAGCGCTCTCCTGCACCGGGAAAATTCCGCTGACATAAATATGCAGGGACGGCTGCTGCTCCTGAAGCTCCATAATGACCTTCCGATACTGACTGATAAAGCTCTTCACGCGCTCCGGCGAGCCGCTGGGATCGACGCAGTTGTTGCCGTAGTGCAGCACCACGTTTACCGGATAGACCGCGGCGATCTGCGAAAGGTTTTCCCTTAGATGGTCGGGACGCGCGCCGATCTTGGCGATCACGTGCCGGTCGTCCAGCAAATGATAATAGGAAACGGCTTCCACCAGAGAATCGCCCAAAATCATCGTATCCGCCAGCTTCTTGACATAGCTTCCGTCGCTGACCGGCGCTTTGGTCGGCGTCGCCGTGGGCTTGGCGGCGGCGGTCGGTTCGGGCGCCTGCGTCGGTTCGGCGGATTCGGTCGGCCGGACGGGGAGCGTGGGCTCGGTTTGGGTCGGCGAGAGAGTCGGCTGTGCGGTTCCCGACGGAGCAGCCTCCCCGCTGGGCTGCGGCGTCAGCCTTGCCAGCGCCTCCTCTTTTTCGGCGCGCAGAAGCCGTTCCAGTTCCTCCGCCGAAAGCGTGTCCGCGTTCCAGTCCGTTCCGGCTTCGTTTTCCGGTGAACCGCCGGCGTCCGCGCCCGCTCCCAGACCGAACAGACGGCTTTCCGCCCAAAAAAACAGCGCGAGCAGAAACAATCCGCCAACGCCAACGATCACGGAAAAATAAACCCTTGCTTTTTTCTTTCTCCGATTATCCGTTCCCTGTCTCATCTTTTCCTCACCTTGCGGAGCAAATTTATTTGCGCAGCGCCTCCGGGTGATTTTTCACCCTTTTCCCCCCGTCTTCCCCGCACTGCATCGGGATTATAGCACATCAAAAGAAAAAAGAGAGAATTGTTACGGAGATTTAATAAGAATTAAAAATTCCGTAACAATTCCCTCGTTTCAGCCAAACTTTGACCTACAGCAGCCCCTCGTCGTATACCGCGCGGCTGCCGCCCACAAACTTCGCGCGGGTCCTTGCCGCCAGCAAAATGGCTTCGCCGATATGCGTCACCGAAAGCCGTACCGGAACCGCAACCTTTTTCAGATGCATGCCGATCAGGGTCCCGCCGATGTCCAAACCGGCGTCCGCGCGGATCTCCTCGACCGCGATCGGATGCGCGAATTCCCGGTAAGCCGCCGTTGCAAAGCTTCCGCCCGCCTTCGGCTGCGGAATGACGTTGACCTGCTCCGCGTTGGGAAGCGCCTCCCGCTCCACAATGAGCGCCCGGTTCAGATGCTCGCAGCACTGCGCCGCCATCCAGACGCCCTTCTCCCGGAAGACCTCCGAAAGCCCGGCGAACACCGCGTCCGCCACCTGAGGCTTACTGTCGCTTCCGATTCGGCTGCCGCTCACCTCGCTCGACGAGCAGCCGATCACAACAAGCTGTCCTGCCCGGAGCTTTGCCGTTTCGCACAGCTCCTCCGCCGCCTGATGCGCCTGTTTCCGGATCTGTTCCAATTCGTCCATGCTGATACTACTCTCCATTCCTGTTTAGCATTTCCCTTTTCCGCAGACTTATTCAGCGATACATCTCCGTCAATCTGCGAAGGTAGGAATTTTTATAAAATGCGGTAAACAGAACCGCGGCGACCACAACGCCGAACGCGCCCTGCCCCACATTTCCGAGGATCGTGTCGATCCCGGCTGCCAGACCGCTGCCAAGCAGCACCCACTTATAGAAAAAGTATCCGACGACCATCACGATCTCCGCCAAGACGCCGGCGATGACAACTCTTACGAGCCACAGCTTGCCAAGCGCCTTCTCCAGTCCATAATACACCAAATACGCCACGATGGCAACCAGCGCTTTAATGACAAAGGTCCCCGGCACATAATGCATATAGCCGGTCAAAAAATCCGCCATTGCGGAGCCGATGCCCGCCGCCAGACCGCCGTAGATCGGCCCAAGCAGCAGCCCGCACAGAAGCACGATGCAGTCCCCCATATGTACATACCCGCCGGTGGGCGTGGGGATCTGAATGACCATCGTCGCCACGCAGGACAGCGCCGCAAATACGGCGGCGACCACAAGCTTTACCGTTGTTTCCTCCGAAGTTTTTTTCCTTTTCTTTTCTTCTGACATAATCCTTCCTCCATTCCGGAGCGTTTTCTCTCCGCCCGTTTTTTCTTGACATTATAGCCCCTTTTGGTATTATATACATAATCATTTCGATATTTTCTGACCATACCAGACTTTCTATTTATATAGTTATATGGAGGTGCGCCGATATGCTGCTGACTTACTCATTATCCGACCGGAACGGACTGCCGCTCTATGAATATCTGTACCGCTGCATCCGCAGCGACATCCTCTCCGGACGGCTGACCGCCGGGGAGCAGATGCCGTCCAAGCGTCTGCTTGCCGCCCATCTGAAGATCAGCGTCGTGACCGTGGAGACCGCCTACGCCCAGCTGATCGCCGAGGGCTATCTGAATTCCGTTGAAAAACGGGGTTATTTCGTGGCGGACGGCATCGTTTCGAAAAACGCGGCTCCCGCTCCCGCCGCAGCCCTGCATTCCCTCGGCAAAGCGCCGCAGAAGCTCCAACCCGGCTCCGTGCCCCGCTCCGCCCCGTCGCTCACCGGCGAAGCTGCGGATACTGCCGCTCCCTGCCTGCTCGATCTGACCGCCAACGAGATCGCCAGCGACCGCTTTCCGTTTTCCGTCTGGTCGCGTCTGATGCGCAACGTCATCTCCGAACGGCACACGCGCCTTTTGGAGCGCATCCCCGGCATGGGCGTTTACGAGCTGCGCAAAGCCATTGCGGACTATCTTTACGAGCTGCGGGGCATGACCGTCGAGCCGGAGCAGATCCTGATCGGCGCGGGAACCGAATACCTCTACCAGCTTCTGATCCAGCTTCTCGGCAGGGACAGCGTTTACGCCATGGAAAATCCGGGCTATCGGAAACCGCAGCAGATCTACGAAGCCCATCGTGTCCGCTACCGTCCGATCAAAATGGACGAGCAGGGCATCTCCATGCGCCTGCTGCGCGAGTCCGACGCAAACATCGTCCACATCTCCCCGGCACATCACTATCCCACCGGCACCGTCATGTCCATCGGCCGCCGCCGGGAGCTGCTGGCGTGGGCGGCGGAGCAGCCGGGACGCTATATTCTGGAGGACGAATACGACAGCGAATTCCGCTTTTCCGGAAAACCGATCCCGCCGCTGTTCTCCGTTGACACGCAGGGCTGCGTCGTCTATATGAATACGTTTTCCAAGTGCATCAGCCCGTCGATCCGCATCAGCTATCTGATCCTGCCTCAGCCGCTGCTTGCCCGCTTTGAGGAAACGCTTTCCTTTTACTCCTGCACGGTGCCGAGCTTCGAGCAGTACACGCTCGCGCGCTTTATAGAGGACGGGTATCTGTTGAAGCATATCAACCGCACGAAAAATCAGTACCGGCTCGTGCGGGACGAGCTGATCGCGCTGATGGAGCAAAGCCCCATCGCCCCCCGCATTCACATTCGCGAGGAGGACGCGGGGCTGCACTTTCTGATGCAGCTCGATACCGAGCGCCCGGACGCGGAAATCCAAGCTCTTGCCGGACGGCTCGGCGTGCGCCTGCAGCCGCTTTCAGACTTTCTATTCGCTCCGGAGAGCGGCTACGAGCATACGTTCGTCGTGAACTATTCGTCGCTTTCGCGCGAGGGCATAAAAAAGGCAGGGGAAGTTCTGCTTTCCCTGCCGGAATTTGCTTAGATATGGAAAACGCCTAGCCTTCCTCCGGCTGCCTCCACAAACCTTGCAAAGCCCTTTCTGCCCTCCTCGGTCCGCTTATACACGCCCGCCTGCTCCAAGATGCTCACATAGACGTTTCCGATCTCCTGCTCCAAGATCCGATCGACATTTTCCGCGTTCAGCGACGGGTACTTCGGCAGAAACGCCTCGACCCAGTCCGCATGCTTTTCAATGGCTTCCTGCTGCCGGAGATCCGCGCCGGAAAGCAGCGCCTCGCGAAGCAGCCGCATTTCCTTTTCCAGACGGCTGGGCAGTACGGCAAGTCCCATAACCTCGATCAATCCAATATTTTCCTTCTTAATATGATGATGCTCCTCGTGCGGATGATACAATCCAAGCGGATGCTCCTCGGTCGTCAGATTGTTGCGCAGCACCAAGTCCATCTCGTACGCGCCGTCCCGCATCCGCGCGATCGGCGTGATCGTGTTGTGCGGAACCCCGTCGGTCTCGGCGAAAACCGTACAGGCGGCGTCGCTGTAGCCGCGCCATGCCGCCAGAATCCGGTCGCACAGGGCGATCAGCGCCTCCTTATCGGCGCTTCGCAGCCGCAGAACCGACATCGGCCAGCGGACGATCCCGGCGCTTACCTGAGAAAAGCCGTCGAAGACCACCGGCGTCTCAACGGGCGCTTTTGCCATCGCGAATTCGTACCGTCCGCCCTGAAAATGATCGTGGGTCAGAATGGAACCGCCGACGATGGGCAGGTCGGCGTTGGAGCCGAGAAAATAATGCGGAAACAGCGTCACAAAGTCCAGCAGCTTAACGAATGTGCTGTGGTCGATCCGCATGGGCGTATGCTCGCCCCGGAACACAATGCAGTGTTCGTTATAATATACATACGGAGAATACTGCAAGTACCACTGCTCCTGATTCATCGTCAGGGGAATGATGCGGTGATTCTGCCGCGCCGGATGGTTCCCGCGCCCCGCAAAGCCTTCGTTTTCCTTGCAGAGCAGGCATTTCGGATAGTTGGACGCCTTGACCTTCAAAGCGGCGGCGATCGCCTTCGGGTCCTTCTCCGGCTTGGAAAGGTTGATCGTAATGTCGATGTCTCCGTATTCGGAAGCGATCACCCATTTCCGGTCCTTGGCAACGCGGGCGGCGCGGATGTAATTCGTCGCCTTGCTGAACCGATAATATTCATCGGTGGCCTTTTCGGGACTCTCCCGATAGTTTTCCTCAAACGTACGGATCACCTGACTCGGCCGCGGCGTCAGAAGCCCCATGATCCGCGTGTCAAACGCGTCCTTCGTCACGATATCGTCCGAAGGCAGGATCCCCTTCTCATATGCGTAAGCAAGCATACCCGAAAGGATCTCCTCCAGCGGCAGACTGCCCCCTTCCGGTTCTTCATAGCTGTCCATCCCAAACAGATCCAGCAACTGATTTCTTACATAGATCCGATCCTCCGCTGTGATCAGTCCCTGTTCACAGCCGTAATCCAGCAGCGCGGCAATATATCGTTCCATCCTCAAATCCTCCCTGTTCCAAAGACAAGCGTTCCCATGCCTGCCGTTACAAACAGTATGGCACAAGCCGCCCAAAATTGCAACAAGCTGGATTTGATTCTTGAAAATGGTTTCCGACTGTGGTAACTTATGTACGATACCCTTTTTGAAAGTCTCCGGAGGCTTTCAAAACAGTACTGTTCCGCCGAATCCGGACGCTGCGCGGCGGTAACCGGGATACGTCCCCTCACGACAGGAATCAGGTTGAAAGAATTTTACATAAAGAAAGGATAAGTGCTACTGCTCCTTTCTTTCAACTTAATATGTGCTGGAGCAGTGACGCAGACACGTCTGTGTTGACGCATGGGTAAAAATTATGAAGAAATTCAAAGAATTTTTACGCCGGAAAAATGTTGTCATTTCCGGAAAGCGCTATGGTATCGACGCCCTTAGCGCTATGGCACAGGGCTTATTTGCCTCGTTACTGATCGGCACGATCCTCGCTACGCTTGGGGAACAGCTGCTTCCTCATGTAGAAAGCGTTGCCGCCCTGAAAAAGCTCTGTGAGTGGCTCGTAACCGCAGGAACCTACGCAAAGGCGGTTGCAGGCCCCGCAATGGCGGTCTCGATCGCCTTCGCGCTGCAGGCTCCCCCGCTCGTGCTGTTTTCCACGATCGCCGTGGGACAAGCCGCAAACGTGGAGGGCGGCGCAGGCGGCCCGCTTGCCGTTCTGCTGATCGTCATTATCGCGACCGAATGCGGCAAGCTCGTTTCCAAGGAGACGAAGGTGGATATTCTCGTAACGCCGTTTGTCACCATCTTCGTCGGCTCCGTACTGTCCGTCCTCTGCGCTCCCTATATCGGAGACGCCGCCTCCAAGGTCGGCGACATGGTCATGTGGGCGACGGAGCGCCAGCCGTTCGTTATGGGCATTCTCGTTTCGGTCATCATCGGTATCGCTCTGACGCTTCCGATCAGCAGCGCCGCGATCTGTGCGGCGATCGGACTGACCGGGCTTGCCGGCGGAGCCGCCGTTGCGGGCTGCTGTGCGCAGATGGTGGGCTTTGCGGTTCTGAGCTATAAAGAAAACAAGATCGGCGGTCTGGTTTCGCAGGGACTCGGCACGAGTATGCTGCAAATGGGCAACATTGTCCGCAAGCCGATCATCTGGCTTCCGGCGATCCTGACCTCGGCAATTACCGGCCCGATCGCCACCTGCCTGTTCAAACTGGAAATGAACGGCGCGGCAGTATCGTCCGGTATGGGAACCTGCGGTCTGGTGGGACAGATCGGCGTATATACCGGCTGGGTCAACAGCGGCAAAGCAATCACCGCAATGGACTGGATCGGACTGCTGAGCATCAGCTTTGTGCTTCCTGCCGTTCTCTGCGGGCTTCTGGGTCTTTTGTTCCGGCGGATGGGCTGGATCAAGGACGGCGACCTGAAGCTCGAAGCCTAACCGCTCCGCACCCGACAAAAGCGTGCCTGAGCACAACACCAAAGGGGGTACCTCATGAAATTTTTGCAGAAATTCCATTACAATTCTCCGGTCATCCTGACCTTTGCGCTGATCTGCCTGTTTGCCTACTGGCTGAATCGGCTCACCGGGGGCTGGGCGAACCTTCACCTGTTTTCCACCTACCGGGCGGGGCTGACCAATCCCATGATGTACCTCCGGCTGTTTGGGCACGTCCTCGGCCATGTAAGCTGGGCGCATTTTATGAACAACATCCTGATGATCCTTCTGCTTGGGCCGATGCTCGAAGAAAAATACGGCAGCAAGACGCTGATCGAGATGATCGCGATCACGGCTGTCGTAACCGGCGTCGCGCACAATCTGCTGCAGCCCCACGCGGCTCTGCTCGGCGCAAGCGGCATCGTTTACATGCTGATCGTGCTTTCGTCGATCGCCAGCATGAAGGACAACCGCATCCCGATCACGTTCCTGCTGATCAGCATTATTTACATCGGCGGGGAGATCCTCGACGGCTTCCAGAAAGACAATATCAGCCATATGACCCATATTATCGGCGGCGTGTGCGGCGGATTTTACGGGCTGGTGCTGCGCGGCAGGAAGGGCTGAGCCTCCGCCGGATCGCCGGATCATTCTATGGACGCACGGGGAAGGCGCTTTGGGCAGCGGCAACACCCCGGAATGAAGATTTTTTTGTAAGGTACGGTGTAGTCCGATTAGGGGCTGCACCGTATTCAATTTTATTGACATGCCTTAATCTTTCGTATCTTCTCGTTCCGTCCCGCAATGAACATCTTTGTCGGAAAGGTCTTCCGTCTTATAGACGTTATAGCCCTCATATCGGTAGCTGGCGTCAATGCCCTTCATATAGACCTCTCGATCGTTGACCTGATCCGTCAGCGCCGCTTTCAACAGCACCTTGATTTCAATATCCCTCACCGGGCTGCGTTCCATCGCAAGCAGGTAATCCTCTTTGTCCACCTTGCTCCAATCGATGACCTGCCCGATTTCCTTTTTCAAAATAGCATCCAGCCATATACGGGTACTGCGTCCGTTACCCTCACGGAACGGGTGCGCCACGTTCATCTCGACATACTTTTCGATGATATGATCAAAGGTGTCCTGCGGCATTTTTTCGATATTCTCCACTGCTGCCTGCAAGTACATCACAGGAGCAAAGCGGAAATTTCCCTTTGCGATATTCACCGTCCGCATCTTTCCGGCGAAGTCATATATATCGCCGAACAGATACCCGTGAATCTGGGCAAGCCCCTTGAATGTGCCGACCTCAAAGGTAGCAATCAGCCCTGTGTCAAAGAGTTCCAAAGCCTTCTTCTTGCTAACCCGTTCTTCCTCACGCTCAAAGTAGGCGGTATCCTCTTTTATCCGGGAGAGGCGGTAGATTTCCCCGTTTTGTATAAGCGAAAGATTGCACTTTCGGCAAAGCTCCGTGAGCTTCTGCATAGCGGCGGGAGCGGGCTTGCTTCTGTCGTTCTCCCAGCGGTTAACGGTAGCGAAAGTCACCTCAAGCTGTTCAGCAAGCTCCATCTGGGAAAGCCCCAATCGGGAACGTATATCTTTTATCAGTTCCGAGCAGTTCATAGCAACCTCCTGAAAATTCTTGCGGAATATATTATAACATATTATCGTCGAAAGCTCAATGTCCAAAGCGCGAATGTTATATAGGATTTTGAGTCAAGAACAAAGAATCTCGCTTGCGAGATTCTCCGCCTGCGGCGGGCTGCGCAGCGGCACCTTCCTCTCCGCCGCAGTGCGATCCCCGCGGAGCGTTTTTTGTTTCATAGGACGCATTTTCCTATGAAACAAAAAAGGCACAGCCAAGGGCATTTCGCCCTTAGCTGCACCTTTTTCACCTGTGATATGCCTTCCGTATCGCCTCGGAAGTTCATTTGCTTCCTTGCGCTTCCCAGTCCACGGTCTTGATATGCTCGCCCCAAAGCTCCTGCGCAAGCTCGTGGATAAAGGTATAGCCAAAGCTCTTACCCTCCGAGTAGTTGACGCAGCCATGTTCCTTTGCCAGAGCCTCGGTGTAATCCTGAAGGGCGTAGACCGTGAAATTATGACGCTTGCCAAACACCGACGCGTCGTAATTCCAGTGATTCACAAGCGGAATGATCGTGCCCTCTTTCACATATTTCTCGTCGCCGTCCTTGTAGAACTCCAAATACGCCATACCCTCCAGCTGACACTTTGCGTTCTTGAACATGGAAATAAAGTTTCCGAGCGAATAGTACACGACCATCCTGTGCCCGCTTTCGGAGGTCAGCCACTCCATCGGCTGCGAAATGTGCGGATGCGCGCCGACGACCGCATCGACCCCGCAGGAAAGAAAGAGCTGCGTATAATCCTTCTGATAAGCGTTGGTCGTCATGTCGTATTCGATTCCCCAATGGACGAAAACCACGACGAAATCCGCCTGCTCCTTGGCGGCTGCCACATCGTTTTTCACCCGGCTTTCCGAAAGGATATCGAGCGAATAGGGCGCTTCCTCCGTGGCGGAGCCGATGTTCACGCCGTAGGTGTAATTCAGGAGCGCCAGACGGATGCCGTTTTTCTCGACGATCCGCAGCTCTGCCTGATCCTCGGCGCTGTCGTGAATCCCGAGCAGCGTCACGTCCGGAAACTGCCGCCAGTAGGAAACGGTGCGCGCCAGCGCCTGATAACCGTAGTCGGAGGCGTGATTCGTCGCCATCGTCACAACATTGAAGCCCGCCGCCATCAGCTCCTCGGCGACCTCGTCGGGGGTGTTGAAGGTACTGTAGCCATGATACGAGCCCCAGCGATCGTAGCTCCCGATGTAATCGTTCTCCACTCCAGACCCCCGGTAGCCGCCGTCGCCGCCGATGGGCGTCTCCTGATTCACAACGGCAAAGTCCGCCAAGGCAAGATACGGCTTGATCGGGTCGTACCAGCCCTCAAAGGAAAAGCTGCCGTCCGCCTGATACCCGTCTTCGAGCATATACCAATCGTACAGATTGTCCCCCACCGCCACCATCGTCACGGTATTCGGCGTAGGCGTAGGCGAGGGGCTCGGCGTGGCGGACAGCGCTTCCGTCGGCGAAAGGGTCAGCGTGGCGGAAGGCCCCGGCGAGGGCTCCTTCGCTTTGCCCGCATTTCCCTTGTCCCTCCAATGCTCATAGCAGACGACCCCGATCAGACAGAGAACGACAGCCAGCGTGATCCCGCATAAAATTTTCAGATTTTTTCGGATGCGGCGCAGCCTTGCCTGCCGCTGCCGGTATGCGCGGCGTCTTGCCTCATATTCCCGTCGTTCCCTTTCCGTCATGATCTCCTCCGTCTCCCGCTCGACTATTTCTCCTTGTCCGGTTCTTTTTCTTCCTTTGACGCCCCGTCATTCTTCGCCCTCTTCCTTTGCAGAATCCACACGACGACGACGATCATAGCGACCACTGCCACAGCGGCGAGTAAACCGATGATCCAAAGCAAAGAAAAATCGGAATCCTTATCGTCCTTTTCGCTGTCGTCCTTCTCGGCGGCCACGGTCGGCGTAGGCGTAGGCGCCTTGGTCGGGGCCTTGGTGGGAGCTGCGGTGGGCGTAGGCGTTGCAAGCGCCCCCAAAGCATCCACGGTGGGCATTTCGGTCAGCGCCAGCTTTGCATAGACCGTCACTTCTCCGTCCGGCTCCGTCGTGCCGTCATATTCCGTCCCCGGCTGATAATCCTTCGTTGTGTACCAGCCTCCGAAGGTCATGTGCGCGACCTGCGGTTCCTCCGGAAGCTCGGTTCCGGTCGCATACTGCTGGCCGTTTACACGGTAGGTCACAGAGGTCAGATCGCCGGAGGCAGTAACCTCATAGGCGGTAATGCTGCCGTTTGCGGCAAGGAAGCTCATGTTCCGAAGCTGCGAGCCGTTGTCAACGCCGTTGGCGTTCATCTCCCGAAGCATATCCTCGTATGTAAAATAAGCGACCTTTTTCCCGGAAAGCTCCTCCACGCGGGCGGGATCTACCGGGATCCACCAAACGCTCTTTTCGGCGCTGTCAAGCACCATCTTGACCTCGCCCTCTCCGGTATAGACCACCGCGATCTCTCTGCCCTCGGTCACATAGCTGCTCTTTGCCGCCATCGAAATAAACGAAGCATCCCATTCCTTTGTGCTCGTCTGTCCCTCGCTCTTGCTCCAAAGCACGGTCCCGTCCAAAAGGGACTCGGTCGGCTGCGAATTTCCGCCCGTAAGCGCGCTGCCCCATTCGACGCTGTCGATCCCCTCAAGGAATGCGTTTACGACCGTCGGGAAGTTCCATTCCAGCGTGTTCCGGTTGATGTACGCATGGCACTCGCCGCCGGAGTTGCCGTTGGCGCCGTTGTCCCAGATCACGCAAGGAACTCCGTATTCCGCCGAGGTTCTACCCATGTAGAGCGCCCAACGTTCCCGGGCTTCAGTATTGTCCTTATTGGTCGCGCTCGTCTCGCCCAGCACGACCGGAATGCCCTGATCCAAAAACTGGCTCTTAACGTCGGCAAACATCTGATTGATCGCGCTGGTGCATTCCGACTTGGCGGGATCAAAGTCCTTCATCGTATCGCTCAGGCAAAAATCGTAGGGTGCGTACCCATGCACCGAGATCACCAGATTGTTCACGACCTCCCCGTTCCATGTGGGAAGCGAGATCGACTCCAAGATCGACGACGAATTGGACGCCGCATAGCCCGGAATCATCAGGCAGCGCTCCGGATTGTGTCCCTTGCCGTTGTTCCGCACGGTGTTGGTAAACACCTGATTCAGATAGTTGATCGTCTGATAGGCTTCCTGATTGCCGCTCCATTCGATGTTGGTCCCCGAAAGACGCGGCTCGTTCATGCCCTCAAAGATCAGGTGCTGGTCATAGTCCGCAAACGCCTCCGCCACCTGCGCCCAAATGCAGGAGAGCTGCCATGCAATGGCTTCCTCGTTCTCCGAAAGCTTCGACGTATTGATCCATTCCTCGTGATGCACGTTCAGGATGATGTACATGCCGCGCTCGTAGGCATAGTCCACGACCGTCTTGACGCGTTCCAGAAAGGCCTCGTCGATCGTAAAATTCCCGTCCGAGGACAGGTGCTTATACCATGTCACCGGAATGCGGATGGTCGTAAAGCCGCCGTCCTGCACCGCGGCGATCAGCTCCTCCGTCACCTTCGGATTGCCCCATGACTGCTCCTGACTGAATACGTCCGCAGCGTTTCCGCCGGTGGCGTCAAAGGTATTTCCCAAATTCCAGCCAAGCCCCATCTGTTCCACAACCTCGGCAGCCGTGCGGCCGGTCAGCTCGCCGTCCCGGGCGCCGCTCTCCGGCTGTTCCGCCGCAAAAGCGCCAGCCAGCAGCAGCGCCCCTGCCAGACATACGCCGCCAAGCGAGGCCAAGCGTTTTCCCCAAGTACGTTTTTTCATTTCTGCATACTCCTAATAAATAATGATTTCCGCGTTTCCTATAGAAAAAAATACGCAGGCAGTTTCCCGCCTGCGTACAGTATACAAGATTTTGAAGCATATGACAACGCTTTTTTCGCCCCGCCATTTCCGCGGGGTCTAGCCGAGCGTCCAGTTTTGGCTTTCGGTCTGCAAGCGCGCCATGCGGGCGTAGATACCGTCCTTTCTTAGCAGCTCCTCGGGCGTCCCCGCTTCGGCGACCACCCCGTCCGCCAGTACGACGATCTTGTCGGCTCCGGCAACGGTGCGCATCCGGTGCGCAATCACAAGCACGGTCTTGTTTTTGATAAGTCTGGAAAGCGCCGACTGGATCGCCGTCTCGTTTTCCACGTCCAAAGAGGCGGTCGCCTCGTCCAGAAGTACGATCGGCGCGTCCTTTAGGAATGCGCGGGCAATGGAGATCCGCTGACGCTCGCCGCCGGAAAGCGCGCACCCGTTTTCCCCGATGTTGCTGTTCCACTTCTCCGGCAGCTTCTCGGCAAATTCGTCCACGTTGGCAAGCCTTGCCGCCGCAAGCACCTCCTCGTCGGTGGCGTCCTTTCTGCCGATGCGGATGTTTTCGAGGATCGTATTGTCAAACAGCGTCACATCCTGAAAGACGATCGAATAGAGCGACATCAGCGTTTCCGGCTCGACCTTCGACACGTCCATACCGCCCACCGTGATCCTGCCCCTGTCGATATCCCAGAAGCGCGCCGCCAGACGGGAGACCGTTGTTTTGCCGCCGCCCGAAGGTCCTACAAGCGCCGTGACCTCCCCCTGCTTGGCGGTAAAGGAAACGTCCTTCAATACGGTCTCTCCGGTGTTGTAGGCAAACCCCACGCGGTCAAACACAATATCGCAGCCGTCGTTCGAAAGTCTGCTTTCGCCGCCTTGGATCGGATGATCGAGGATCTCGTTCATGCGCTCAATATTGCTGCTTGTGGCGATGATCGCCGCCAGATTTTGAAGCGCGCCCTCCAACGGATCGTACAGCCGCGAGACCACCAGCAGAAACAGGAAAAACGTAAGCACGTCAAGACTGCCGTCGATCAGCAGCACGGAGCCGACGAGCGCCACCGTGGCAATGCCGAGCTTCAGGACCATATCGGCGGAAACGACGAAGACCGCCGTTCCCAGCTCGGAGATGATCGCCCGTTTCTCCACATACCTTACCTTTTCGTCAAGCTTTGCAAGATACGCCTGCTCCGCATTGTTGGAGCGCAGATCGCCCATCGTCTCCATGCACTCCTGAACGCCTTCCTCATATGCGACCCTCGCCTTGACCGATCTGCGCGAAAAGCCCTGCTGCACCTTGGCGGAAAGGGCGACCACGGCAAAGGAGATCGGCAGCACCCAAAGCGCCGCCAGCGCCAGCCGCCAGTCGAAAAAGAACAGCGATACCGCGATCAGAACCGTCGAAAGGATGGAACCCAGCAGCGCTCCCACGAAATGGGACTGGCTTGTTTCCAGCACCGTACAGTCGTTCATAATCGAAGACGTCAGGTCTGCCAGATCCTTTTTCCCGAAGAAGGAAAGCGGGATCCGCCGCAGCCGCTCCGCCAGATTGATCCGGCGCACGCCGGTTTCCAGATAGGTCGCCAGATACGTGCCGTTATACTGGAACCATGTCGTCAGCAGGATCAGCGCCGCGCAGATCACGCAGCCAAGAAGGTAGAACGCCGTCCTGCTCCGGCTCACGCCTCCGTCCATCAGATCGCTTACCAGATTGTACAGAAGACCTGCGGGAAGCATAAACGCAACGTTTTGCAGCGCGCAGAACAGACTGCCTTTTATCATATCGACCGCGCCCTTTCGGGAAAGCGCGAATCTTCTCTGCAATTTCTTTATCATATCGTTTCCGCCTCCTTTGCCACCTTCCACCGAACCGAACGCCGGTACTCCTGCCACATCCTGCGGAACACGCCGTCCGAGTCAAGCAGCTCCCGGCAGCTTCCGCTTTCCGCAAGCGCGCCGTCCCGCAGAACATAGATGCGGTCGGCGTTGACAACGGTGGACAGCCGATGCGCGATCATAATTACCGTCCGCTCCTTTGCCAGCTCCGTAAGCGCCGCCTGCACGCGGCTCTCGTTGTCCGGATCGGCGAACGCCGTAGCCTCGTCGAGAATAAGGATGGGCGCGTTTTTCAGCCATGCGCGGGCGATCGCGACGCGCTGCTGCTCGCCGCCCGACAGATATACGCCCTTTGTCCCGATGACCGTATGCACCCCCGCAGGGAATTTTTCGATGATGTCCATACACTGCGCCGCCCGAAGCGCCTGCATGACCTCCTGCTCGGAGGCGTCGGGCTTGGCAAGCCGCACGTTGTCCAGAATGGAAGCCTTGATCAAACGACTGTTCTGGAACACGAAGGAAACCGTATTCATCAGCTCCTCCTTGCCGATCCGTTTTGCATCCACGCCGCCCACCAGCACGCTGCCGCTCTGCGGATCAAAGAAACGGGCGGCAAGGCTTGCCAGCGTCGTTTTGCCGCCGCCCGAGGGACCGACGAAGGCGACGCTCTCTCCCGCTTCGATCCTTAGGGAGATGTGGGAGAGCGCGTTCTTGTTTCCGTCATAGCTGAACGTCACGTCGCGGAACTCCACCGAGGAATCCTTCGGATGCGCCGGCGCTCCCTCCGTCTCCAGCGAGGGCATTTCCAGCACGGAGTCGATCCTTTGCAGCGCGTCGTTCACGATCATTGCGTTCTCGCTCAGATACATCAGCTTGGTCAGCGTCAGCGAGATGACCGGCGTGATGATGATGTAAAAGATCAGGTTCAGCAGAAAGCGGTCGGAAACGCCGTCCCGCGTAAAGAGCAGCCCGGCGGCGATCAGGAACACGAACACGCTGTTGATGGCGAGCGTATAGAACATCATCGGAAGCCGCAGCTCCTTTGTGTAGGCGATCGCCCACGTTTCGTACGCTTCGATGCTCTTTTTGAAGCGCTTGAACGAGTAGATCGTCTGCCCGAAGGTTTTGACGACCGGAATGCCGCGCACATATTCCACCGCCTCGTTGGACATATCCGCCAGTGCGTTCTGGTATTCGGTCATTTTGCGCTGCATGCTCTTCCCGGTCATTTTCGCCATGATCGCAAAGCCGAGCGCCACCGGAAGCAGGCTCAGAAGTCCGAGCCGCCAGTCGAACGCAAGCAGCAATATAAGCAGTCCTACTGTTGTAGAAATTGCTCTTGCCTTATCCGGGAGCTGGTGCGCCAGATAGGTTTCCGCCGAGCCGCTCGTCTCCGCAATGACCCGGCGCAGCCGCCCGCTGCCAAACTGCTCGATCCGCCCAAGCGGAAGCGTGGCGATGTGGTGCGTGAGCCGAATGCGGATGTTTGTCGCGATCCGAAACGCCGACAAATGGGAGCACATCAGACTGCCGATGTAAACGAGCATCGCCAAGATTGCAAACCCGACCGCCATCCAGCCGTACCGGGTAATCTGCTCCGCCTCCTCAAAATCCGGCGCAGCGTCCAGCACCTCTTTCAGTATTTTCCATATGTACCAAAACGGTACAAGCGCAACAAGGGCGCTCGCCGCCGAAAGGATCCACGACAGATACGTCAGGATCTTATGCCCTCCGGCATAGGCAAGCAGCCGCGATAAATTTGATTGCTTCTTCAAACAAATCCCTCCTTGCATAAAGAATATGCATCCATATATGATACCGGAAACGCTGCAGCCGTCTCCCAATATCCTCCTTACCTTGGTTAGTTTTGGCTAACCTCTATGTCAAAAAAAGAATGTGCCAAGGCACATTCCGGCATCGAACGCTGCCGCTCCGCGACAATTTTCGCTTCGCGGCAGGGCGTCACTGCCCCATAATTTTCATCCAGCCTGCGCTGTAAAAGTTCCACATTTCGTTCAGATAGGTCTCCGCCTGTGCAAGCGGCATATCGTGTATCAGCAATTCGAAATAGGCGTTGAACATTCCGGTGATCAGAATGTGTTCGAGCTTCGGATCAATGCGCGGCGACGGCCGACCAAGCCGCTCAAGCACCTCCTGAAAATCATGCGTCGCCTGCGTCTCGATCTCCACCATCTCATCGACCATGCCCGCAAAGCGCGTCCCCTCCGAGCCGCAGAGCAGCAGCTTGAACTCCTGTAAATGCTCGTAGCCGTACAGCAGCATCTCATGCATACAGCCGCTGGAGATCACGCTCATGTTTTTCAGCTGTTCTTCGGGCGGCAGTTCGGCAAATTCCCGCTGCGCGCTCCGGTACGTGCTCATCAGGGTCTCGTACTGCTCGCCGACCAGCGCTTCCAAAAGCGCCTCCTTGCTGGCGTAATATCCGTAAAACGCTCCGGTGGTCACCCCCGCCGTCCTGACGATATTCCGGAGAGAAGCCTTTTGAAACCCCTTTTCCAGAAATTCCGCCATGGCAGCCGCGTGGATGCGTTCCAGCGTGCTGCGGTCGTTTTCCCCGCTCATTCCGTTCTCCCTTCGCGGGGCGCGTCATATAACACTGTTATATTATATAAAGCGCCGCCTTCTTTGTCAAGATGAAATCCGCACATCAGTGTGATTTTTCAATCTATTTCCTTTTCGCCGCAAAGCTTTTCCCGCATCTCCTCAACCGTTTCCTGCGTGAGCGGGTGCCGCTTCCACGGCGCGATCTGCGCCAACGGCCGGAGGACGAACTCCCGCAGATGCATTTCTCGGTGCGGAATGTGAAGCTCCGGCGTATCGACGATCTGGTCGTCGTACAGAAGGATATCCAAGTCCAGCGTTCTCGGTCCCCAGCGCACGTCCCGCACGCGCCCCGCCTCGCGCTCGATCTCATGGAGCGCCTGCAAAAGCTCCTCCGGTTCCAGCAGCGTGCGCAGCGCCAGCGCCGCGTTCAGAAAATCGTCCTGAGCCACGCCGCCGTAGGGCTCGGTGACAATATAATCGGAAACCGCCGTTACCTGACAGTCCGCCCGTTCCTCCAAGCGCTTTACCGCCATATCCAGCCAGCCCTTTTTGTCGCCCATGTTGGAGCCGAGCGCCAGATACGCGGTATGCCGGCTCCGGCTGATTTCCACGGAGACCGTCTCCAGCGGCAGACCGACGGGAGCCCACGGCTTTTCGATCTCCAGATCGACCTGCTCCAGCGCGGGGAACGCAAGCAGCAGCCCCTGCGCAAGCTGCTCCGCAACGCTCTCGATCAGCTTCCAAGTGTGTGCCGTGACATAATCCCGAATAAAATGACAGACCGCTCCGTAATCGACCGAAAGCGAAAGCTCGTCCGCAAGCCCCGCCCTTCGGGCGTCCGTGTGCAGAACCGCCGAGACCACAAATTTCTGCCCGAGAGCATTTTCCTCCGGATAGACGCCGTGCTTCGCAAATACCGTAAGTCCTTTAATTTTGATCCTGTCCATCGTAATCTCCGTTCTGAAGCGCAGCGCCCACCTAACGTCCGAGAATCGCCTCGGTCATTTGAATGGCGCGCCGGTTTTCTTTGATATCGTGTACGCGGACGAACGCGCAGCCCTTCATCACGGCAAGCACGGTCGTGGCAAGCGTTCCTTCCACGCGCTGATCCGTCGGAAGCGCAAGCGTCAGACCGATCACGGATTTGCGCGAGGTGCCGAGCAGGATCGGGAATCCGAGAGCGTGCAGCTCGTCCACACGGCGGATCGCTTCCAAATTCTGTTCGTAGGTCTTTCCGAAGCCGACTCCGGGATCGAGCAGGATCTTCTCCTCCGGCACGCCGGCTTCCGCGGCAATGCGGACGCACTCCCGCAGATCCTCCAGAAGCTCCTCCATAAAGTTCCGGTAAGCCGCCTCGTGCCGGTTGTGCATCAGGCAGCATGCCGCGCCGTAGCGGGCGGTCAGTTCCGCCACCCTGCGGTCCTGCCGAAAGCCCCAGATGTCGTTCACGAGATCCGCCCCCGCTTGGAGCGCCGCTTCCGCGACCCGTCCCTTATACGTATCGACCGACAGCGGAACGTCAAAGCGGCTTTTCAGAGCCTCCAGCACCGGCGCGACCCGGGCGATCTCCTCCTCCTCCGAGATGGGCGTATGCCCCGGCCGCGTCGATTCGCCGCCCACGTCTATGATATCCGCGCCGTCCCGAACCATTTCCTCGGTGTGACGGAGCGCCTCGTCCAGCCGGTCGTACCTTCCGCCGTCCGAAAAGGAATCCGGCGTTACGTTGAGGATCCCCATAATATAGGTCTTGTTTTTTACGTCAAATTCTTTGTTCCCGATCTTCATATCAGTATTCCATCCACAGATTCTTTTTCTCGTCCGGCCAGCTGCATTCCGCCCGCGCGGAACAGGCGGCGCAGTTGCGGGAACCCTTGTCCGCCCGGTACAGATATGCCGCAAAGCGGTCGTCCCCGGCCTGCGCTTCCCTCCGGTGTCCCAAGATCGCCCGCTGCACGCTGCGGATCTCCGCTTCGGAAAAGCCGCAGTCCGCCAGAATGTCCCCGGCGATCCGCGCCCCCGCCTCCTCGTGGGGCGTTCCGGAAAGCTGCTGCTCCCGGCGTCCAAGATCGTGCAGCAGCGCGGCGGCGTAGATCACGTCCTTTTCAAGGTCCGCTCCATCCTCCAAGCAGTAAATGTACATCAACCGCGCCACGTCCAGAAAGTGCGCCGTCGTATGACGGCAGAACGGGCGCTCCGCTTCCGCCTCGCAAAGCGCCGCGCACAGCTCCCGAAAGCGGGGATGCTCCTGTATGCGGCGAATGCGGCTCCCGCCTTCGTCCCTGTGTATCTCCGAATACTCCATTGCCCTGCGCTCCATTGCCCTGCGCTCTTTCTCCGCTGCCTCCCGACGCCTCGCTAGCGGTTTACCGCCTGCCAGAAGCTCTGCTGCAGGGCGGCGTCCTCTGCAAACACGCCCCGCGTCACCGTCGTTACGGTCCTGCTCCCCGGCTTCCGCACGCCCCGCATGGTCATGCACATATGCTCCGCTTCCAGCATCACCATAACGCCCTTGGGCTTCAAATACGTTTCCAGCGCGTCCGCGATCTGAATGGTCAGATTCTCCTGTATCTGTGGTCTTTTTGCGAACACCTCGACGGTGCGTGCCAGCTTGCTCAACCCCGCCACGCTGCCGTTCGGAATATACGCCACATGGGCGCTGCCGTAAAAGGGCAGCAAATGGTGCTCGCAGACCGAATAAAAGGGAATGTCCTTTTCGACTATCATATTGTTGTCGGATACCCGAAATTGTTTATTCAGATGAACCCCCGCGTCCTCGGAAAGCCCCCCGAAAATCTCCTCGCACATGCGCGCAATGCGCTCCGGCGTTTCCAGAAGGCCTTCCCGCCGAACGTCCTCGCCGATCCCTTCCAGCATCAGCCGAACGCCCTGTTTGATCTTTTCATGATCCATTATGCCGCATACCTCCTTCGCCGTCTTTCAGGATTTATCCGGGCACAATTATACTATGATTTTTCCGGCAGTTCAACCGATTTCCGACTTTTTCAGCACAGCACGACAAGCTTTCTCGGCGTTGTTTGCGGCGGAATGCTTCTTGTCGTCGCCGAATAATAAACGAGCAGCGTCCGGTTTGCAAGACCGCACGGAAAGTTCTGTCCGTTCACCGTTTTCACCACCGTGCCCCGCGCCACGTTGAGCTGCAAAGAGCGGTCCTCCGCAAGCAGGTTCTCGTCGAAGGTCCCGATCACCACCTGCTCGTTTCTGCCAAGCAGCGTTATGAGCTGCGCCCGGTACCGGGGCGGGAAGATCAGCGGCACGGGCAGCCGGCTGTCGTAAAACGCCGCGACCCGCATGCCCGGCCGGAGCTGCCGGCTTTCAATGACCTGCGTCGTCGGCTCCACGGTAAAGTTTACGATCCCGTTTCCGGTTCGAAGCGTCATCGTCTGGCTGCAGCAGTCCCCTTCCCCGGAGATGCTCAGGCTCATGCCGGTTACCGGCACCCAATCCGAATAAGACGAATTTTCCATAATAAAGTTCCTTTTTCTTTTAGGATATGCTCCTATTTTGCAAAAGGTTTCTCGTTGGTGGGCGGAAGACAGCGCCGCCCCCGACAGACGTAATACGTCGTTCTTCCGTTGAGCAGCCGATACGCTCCCGCAGGCGCTTCCAGAATTTCAACGTCCGCCAGCAGGGGCAGCAGCGGAAGGAGCTCCTCCTTCCGATCCGCGCCGGAGAGAACCGCCGTGATTTTCTGCGGCGGTTCCAAATGGAGCAGCTCCGCGATCAAAAATACGCAGTGCGCCGCCGGATAGCTTTTCGCCTGCGAAGAAAGAAACGCAAGCTGCCGCTCCGCCGCCTGCCGGTATTTCTCGTTTTCCGTAAGCTGGGCAAGCCGCACGAGGCAGAGCGCCATAACGGAATTCCCGCTTGGGATCGCGCCGTCGTAGGTCTCCTTCGGCCGCTTTACCAGTCGGTCGTTTTCCCTGCCGCAGAGGAAATAGCCGCCGCTGCCTTCGTCCGCAAACTGCCGCTCCGCCTCCGCGCAGCAGCGTTCCGCCCGCTCCAGATACGGCTGCTCCCCCGTCGCCCCGTACAGGCAGAGGCAAGCCAAGGCGGTATTGGCATATTCGTCCAGAAAGCCCTTGACCGAGCGGGTGTCCCCACGTCGGCTCACATAAAGGATCGCCCCGTCCGAAAGCCGTTCCCGGAGAAAGGTCTCCGCCCGCCTTGCCGCGTTCAGATATGATTCTACTCCTGTAGTTCTATACAGAACGGTCATGGCGCAGATCATCAGCGCGTTCCATGAGGTCAGAACCTTATCGTCCAAATGCAGCTTTGCCCGCGAAGTCCGATACGCAAGCAGCGCCTTCCGCTCCGCTCCCCATTCCCCGGCGACGGGCCTTCCGTTCCGCAGATGAAGGATGTTCCTTCCCTCAAAGTTCCCTTCCTTTGTCACGCCGAAATACGCACAGAAGCGTTCGCCCCGTTCCCTTCCGAGGAGCCCGCAGATCTCCTCGCGGCTCCAGACGTAGAATTTGCCCTCCTCGCCCTCGCTGTCCGCGTCCTGTGCGGAGAAGAATTCCCCCTCCCGCCCCGTCATCTCGCGGAAAACGTATTCCGCCGTCCGCTCCGCCGTATCCAGAAGCCAAGCCTCGCCGGAAAGACGGTACGCGGCGCAGTACGCGACGATCAGCAGCGCGTTGTCGTAAAGCATTTTTTCAAAATGGGGAACGAGAAAATAGCGATCCGTGGAATAGCGCGAAAAGCCGCCGCCAAGCTGATCGAAAATTCCCCCGCGCCGCATCGCCTCCAACGTCTGTTTCACCTGCGAAAATGCGGCGCCGTCGTCGTGCAGCAGCGAGTACAATGTCAAAAACAGCAGATTGTGCGGCATGGGAAACTTGGGTTCGCGCCCAAAGCCGCCGTATTCGCAGTCAAAGCTTTGCGAGAGCTGCTCCGCCGCAAGCTTCGGCAGCCCTTGGTCGATCTCCTTGTCGGAAGCCGGTTCGGGATGCAGCAGCGAAGCAAGCTGCCGTTCCGCCGATTCCAGCAGCGCTTCCCGCCGCTGTCTCCACGCCTCCGCAATTCCCAGCAGCAGCTCCCGAAAGCCCGCCATCCCGTAACGCGAAACCGGCGGGAAATACGTTCCCGCGAAAAAAGGCTTCTGCTCGGCGGTCAGAAAGACGCTCAGCGGCCAGCCGCCGCTTCCGGTAAACGCCTGACAGACCTCCATATACACGCTGTCAACGTCCGGCCGTTCCTCCCGATCCACCTTGACCGAGATAAAATACCGGTTGAGAATGTCCGCGATCTCCGGATCTTCAAAGCTCTCGTGTGCCATGACATGGCACCAGTGACAGGTGCTGTAGCCGATGCTTACAAAGACGGGCTTGTCCTCCAGGCGCGCCCGCTCAAACGCCTCGTCCCCCCACGGGTACCAGTCCACGGGGTTGGACGCATGCTGCAAAAGATAGGGGCTGCTCTGATTTTTGAGGCGGTTATACATAAAACGCTCCTTTCCGCGGCGTTCGCTCGAAACTCGAAAACGCCTTTGGAGCTTATTCTTTCCCCGCCGGAGAAATCCATGCGGAATGTTTTTTTTCTATAAGGAAACTCCATTTCCTATAAGAGCAAAAACAGGCTTCCCGCAGCTCTGCCGCCGGGAAGCCTGTTGCATTTCTTTCTAAAAAATTACTTGAAATACGCCACGCCGCTCTCAAAGATCAGCTGGTTCTGGTCGCCGGTAATGTTCACGGCAACGCCGGTTCCGCGCCGTTCGGAGTGCGCCATCTTTCCAAGCACGCGTCCGTCCGGGGAGGTGATGCCCTCGATCGCCCAGAACGAGCCGTTCGGGTTGAAATCCTCGTTCATCGTCGGATTGCCCTCTGCGTCCACATACTGCGTTGCGATCTGTCCGTTCTCATAGAGCTTTTTCAGCCACTCGTCGTTTGCCACAAAGCGTCCCTCTCCGTGAGAAGCCGGGATCGCGTAGACGCCGCCGAGCGTCGCCTTCTGAAGCCACGGGCTCTTGTTGGTCACGACCTTCGTGTAGACCGACTTGCTGACGTGCCGTCCGATGTTGTTCATCGTCAGCGTCGGGCTGTCCGCCTTCTGCGGCGTAACCTCGCCGTAGGGCAGAAGTCCCAGCTTGATCAGCGCTTGGAAGCCGTTGCAGATACCAAGCGCAAGACCGTCCCGCTCATGCAGCAGCGCATTGACCGCGTCGCTGATCCGGGGATTGCGGAACGCCGTCGCAATGAACTTACCGGAGCCGTCCGGCTCGTCGCCTGCGGAGAAGCCGCCGGGGAACATCAGGATCTGCGCCTCGCGGATCGCCTTCTCAAACGCTTCCACGGAATCCTTGATATTCTGCTCGGTCATATTGCGGAAAACCACCGTATTGACCTCTGCGCCCGCGCGTTCAAACGCCAGCTTTGTGTCGTATTCGCAGTTCGTTCCGGGGAATACCGGAATGAAGACCCTCGGCTTTGCGACCCGGTTCTTCGCCGCATATACGGTTTTTGCGTCGTAGTTCCGCGTCGGAACCTCCTTCGCCTCGATCTCCTCCGCCACCGAGGAACGGGTCGGGAAAACGCTTTCCAGCGTCCCCGTATAGGCGGCAAGCGCCTCGTCCATGGAGATCGTCATTACGCCCTCGTCGGCGCCCGCCTCATGGCAGGGCTTTCTTCCCCATGTGATCGTACCGGAATCGTTCACGCGTCCGACCTTGCGGTAAGCGACGCCCGCCTCGTCCAGCAGTGCAAGCTTGTCCTCCTCGATCTCCGCCAAAATGCTGCCGTATGCCGGAGCGAACGCTTCTTCTCTCGTCACCTTTCCGCAGAGCTTTACGCCCAGACGGTTGCCGAACGCCATCTTGCTGAACGCTTCGGCAAGACCCTTTGCGCCGAGCGCATACATCGAAAGGAACGCGCCCTTCTTGGAAAGCTCGTGGATCTGGTCGTACAGCTTCATTGCCTGTTCGTAATTCGGAAGCTCGTACGCATCCCGCTCCATCTCAAACAGCACGAGACGGCTTCCCGCCTTCTTGAATTCGTTGGTCACAACGTCCGAAAGCTTCGCTACGTCCACGGCGAAGGAAACGAGCGTCGGCGGTACGTCGATATCGTCGAACGAGCCGGACATGCTGTCCTTACCGCCGATGGACGGCAGCCCCAGCTTTACCTGCGCATGATATGCGCCGAGCAGCGCCGCCAGCGGTTCGCCCCAGCGCTTCGGATCGGTTCCGAGCCGCCGGAAATACTCCTGAAACGTAAACCGGATCTTGTGGTAATCTCCGCCTGCCGCTACGATCTTGGCAACGGACGACATCACCGCGTAGGAGGAACCGTGGAACGGGCTCCAAGAGGACAGATACGGGTCGTAGCCGTAGCTCATCATCGTGACCGTATCGCACTGTCCGTCAAGCACCGGAAGCTTTGCGATCATCGTCTGCGTCGGCGTCATCTGATAGGTTCCGCCGTAAGGCATGGTCACCGTTGCGGCTCCGATGGACGAGTCGAACATTTCCACAAGTCCCTTTTTGGAGCAGACGTTCAGATCGGAGAGCATCGAAAGCCAAGCCGCCTTTCTGTCCGCCGCGTCGTCGGTCCCGTTTTCCGCAAAGCCGCCCTTCTTGGCAACGCTGTGCGCCTCGTAGGAGTGCGCGTTTCTAAAGTAAGAATCCTTTGCCTCCGGCATCTTTACGACAGCAGTAGTCTCTTGATGCGCGCCGTTTGTGTCCAAAAAGGCGCGGCTGATGTTCACGATCTCCTTGCCTCTCCAAACAAGCACGAGACGGGGCTCCTCGGTCACCTCGGCAACCACGACCGCCTCCAGATTTTCCTCCTCGGCGTAAGCCAGCATAGCGTCCGCATCCTTCGGGTCCACAACGACCGCCATCCGCTCCTGCGATTCCGAGATCGCAAGCTCCGTTCCGTCCAGACCGGCATATTTCTTCGGCACCTTGTCAAGCTGCACGCGAAGTCCCGGAGCCAGCTCGCCGATCGCCACCGAAACGCCGCCTGCGCCGAAGTCGTTGCACTTCTTGATCCGGTGCGCCACCTCCTCGCGGCGGAACAGTCTCTGCAGCTTCCGCTCGGTGGGCGCATTTCCCTTCTGTACCTCCGCTCCGCAGGTGTGAATGGATTCGGTCGTATGCTTCTTGGAGGAGCCGGTGGCACCGCCGCAGCCGTCCCGTCCGGTGCGTCCGCCCATCAGGATGATAAGATCGCCGGGGTCGCTGTTTTCCCGGATAACGTTTCTGCGCGGAGCCGCGCCCATAACCGCGCCGATCTCCATGCGCTTTGCGACATAATTCGGATGATAGATCTCGTCCACAAGTCCGGTCGCAAGGCCGATCTGGTTGCCGTAGGAGCTGTAGCCCTTTGCCGCGCCGGTCGTCAGCTTTCTCTGCGGCAGCTTGCCCGGAAGCGTGTCGGAAAGCGAAGCGGTGGGATCGGCGGCGCCGGTCACGCGCATCGCCTGATATACATAGCCCCTGCCGGAAAGCGGATCGCGGATCGCGCCGCCAAGACAGGTGGCAGCCCCGCCGAACGGTTCGATCTCGGTGGGGTGGTTGTGCGTCTCGTTCTTGAAAAATACGAGCCATTCCTCGGTCACTTCGCCCTCCTCGCCCTTGTCGATCGTGACCGGCACGACGATGGAGCAGGCGTTGATCTCGTCCGAGACCTCCATATCCTCAAGCTTTCCCTCGCTCCGCAGCTTCTTCATGGCAAGCAGCGCAACGTCCATCAGACTGATGTACTTGTCCGAGCGATCCTTGTAAAAAATCGTCCGCGCCGCCTGATATTCGTTGAACGCGCCCTCGATCGGCTCCCGGTAATCCCCGTCCTCAAAGGAAACGTCCGTCAGCTCCGTCAGGAACGTCGTATGGCGGCAGTGATCCGACCAGTAGGTGTCGAGCACGCGGATCTCGGTCATCGTCGGATCGCGCTTTTCCTCGCCTGCAAAATACGTCTGGATAAACCGAAAATCCCGGAAGGTCATCGCCAGATTCAGCGAACCGTACAGCTCCCGAAGCGCGTCCTCCCCCAGCTCGGTAAAGCCGTCGAACACCTTCACGTCCTCCGGCACGTCAAAGTTTACAACCAGCGTTTCGGGCTTCGTCTCGTCGGTCTCTCTCGAATCGACCGGGTTGATGCAGTAGCTGCGGACTCCCGCAAACTCCTCCTCCGTCAGCTCCCCGCTCAGAACGTAGGTCGTGGCGGTGCGGATGACCGGCTCCTCCGACTCCTTCAGAAGCTTGACGCACTGCTCGGCGGAATCGGCTCTCTGGTCGAACTGCCCCGGCAGATATTCCACGGAAAATACGCGGTCGCCCTCCTTGACCGCAAAGGTCTCCTCGTACAGCTCGTCCACCGGCGGCTCGGAAAATACCGTGCCGAGCGCCTTGCGGTACGTTTCCTCGCTGATGTTTTCCACGTCGTAGCGCACGAGCACCCGCACGTCCGTCAGCGCGGAAAGACCGAGATAACTTTTCAGCTCCTCCAGCAGCTCTTTTGCACGAACCGCGTACGGAGCCTTCTTTTCCACATATACTCTTCTTACCTGACTCATATAGGCTTCCCCTCCTGTTTTGGCTTTTGCTGATCATAGTATAACACAGCGCCTCTTATAAATAAAATTAATAAACATTTGTCGATTTATAAGCGGCTCTTATGATTATTTTTCCGTTGCCGGTTGTAAAATATATCAGGTTATTGTATGATAGACTCGGAATTCACGAAGGAAGATCGGGACGCCTGCTCCGCGTCCGGCTTCCCCAAAATACATGTTTCTGGAGGGCTTATGATAACATATCTTCTCGGCGACGGCATCGACTCCCGTTTTTTGCTGCTCACCTGCTTTATTCTTTCGTTTCTGGGTACCATTTCCTTTCTGGCGCTTCTCAAAGAGCGTCTGCCGCGGGACGTGGGCCGGGAATTTGCGGTCAACGGGGAAAAATCCAAGGGAAAGCCCAGAGGCGCCGGCATCATTTTTATTCTTGTATTTGTTCTGCTCTCCCTCCTGCTGCTGCCGGTGGATGCGGAGGCGATCGTATACCTTGTCATGCTGACCGCCGCGATGCTGAGCGGCTATCTGGACGACGCCAGCGCCCATCCTTGGGGACGGCTGAAAAAAGGGCTGCTGGACTTCGTCATTGCCGGGATCTGCACCGGAACTTACCTGAACTTTAACGGAAGCAGCTTCCGTCTGCTGCCCGACGGGGGCGTGATCGAGCTGCACCCCGCCCTGTTTGCGGCGCTTGCCGTGATCCTGATCTTCGCCGCCATCAACGTGGTAAACTGCACCGACGGCGTGGACGGCCTCAGCACCACCATTGCCATCGTTTCGCTGGTTTCGTTCTTCCTCGTCTTCCGACAGACCGAGGATTCCCTTTACGGCGCAATGATCGTCAGCTTTCTTCTGAGTCTGATGGGCTATCTGTGGTTCAACGCCTCTCCGAGCAAGCTGCTGATGGGAGACGCGGGTTCCCGCGCCATCGGACTGCTGCTGGCGCTTCTGTGTCTGAAATGCGGAACGCCGCTTTTGTTCCTTCCGCTCTGCTTCGTTTTTATCCTTGACGGCGGGCTGGGACTTTTGAAGATCACGCTCATCAAGCTGTTTCACCGCCCCGTGATGACGAAGCTCCGCACTCCCCTGCACGATCATACGCGCAAGGTTCTCGGCTGGTCCGATACGCAGACCGTCTTCCGCTTTACGATCGTTCAGGTCGTCGTTTCGGCTCTGACGATCTATGTTCTGTTTTTTTACTAGGAAAGACCAAGAAAGTTTTTTGAGGTTGGAATTTTATGGACGTTAGCTATGAGCTTTATAAGGTATTTTACCATGTCGCCAAAACGCTGAGCTTTTCCGAGGCGGCGGCGGAGCTTTATATTTCCCAGTCCGCGGTCAGTCAGTCGATCAAGCTGCTGGAACGACGGCTGGGACAGGTTCTCTTTATCCGAAACACCAAACGCGTTGCCTTAACGCCGGAGGGCGAGCTTCTGATGAAGCATATCGAGCCCGCGATCCAGCTCATCACGCAGGGCGAGAATCAGCTCACCAGAGATGCTGCCCACGGCGGGATGCAGCTTCGGATCGCCGCCAGCGACACGATCTGCCGCTATTTTCTCGTGCCGTATTTTTATCGGCTGCACAGCCAGTACCCGCAGGTCCATATCAGCATCATCAACGGGACCTCGCTGCGCTGCGCCGAGCTGCTGGAGGCGGGACAGGCGGATTTTGCCGTGGTCAACTCGCCGAACGCGGCGCTGAACGCGAATATGCAGATGGAGGAGCTGCGCACCTTTCACGACACCTTTGTGGGCAATCCCGCCTTTTTTCCGGACTGCTTCTTTTCGGGCGCGGGAAACGAGCCAAGGGAGCTTTCGTTAAAGGAGCTGATCCAATACCCCATTCTGATGCTGAGCAAGCGTTCCGCCACCAGCACCTTTCTTCACGAGCAGTTCCAAAAGCATTCGCTCGACCTCGCGCCGGCGATCGAGCTGAGCAGCAACGACCTGCTCTTGGACTTGGCGAAGATCGGCCTCGGCATTGCCTGCGTTCCCGACTACTGCGTTCCCGCCGATTCCGGCGAGCTGCGTCAGCTCTCCATCCGCGAAACGCTGGCTGCCCGCAGGCTGCTGCTGGCGTACGACGGAAAATGGCCGCTTTCGGAAGCAGCCACTTTCTTTATCCGGCTTCTCCGTTCCCGGAACTGAGGAACGGCACGCCGGCTTATTTTTCAATTTTCTACTATTGTCGCATACCCGCCGAGGCGAATGCTCTCATAGGCGTCCGAGGGAGTGACCTCATACTTCTTTTCGATCTCCTCGTAAACCTCGGAAATATCCTGTGCCTTTGCCGTGTCGATCGCCTCCTGCACCGCGTCCTCATAGCCCGAATACTCGGTATTGTCCACCATCTTGATGACATAGTAGCCAAGGTCGGTCTCCAAAAACGTGATCTCGCCGTTTTCCAGCTTGACCGCCTCGGCGATATAATTCTGCTCCACGCTGATATTCGTACGCGTAAAGTCCCGTGTGCTGTAGGTCATAATGTCGTCGTATTCGGCGCGCACCTTGACCATGTCGTCGCCCAGCAGTACCTTTTCGTATGCCGCCTGCGCAGCCGCCGCCCGCCGCTTTACTTCCTCCTCCGAAAGCTCCACGCGGTTCAGATCATCGTCGTACTGACTTTTGGAAATATAGAGGTAATCGGTCTGATAGACCCGGTAATCCTCCTTATCAATGGACTCGCGAATGGCGTCCTCGTCTACCTCCCGGTTCTCGGTCAGATATTCCGCGTAGGCGTCCACAAGAAAGATCCTCTCGTAATTTTCCCGGATGCACTCCTCGCTCATTCCGCACTTGGCGCGCTCCGCCAGCGTGTATTTGGCAAGAAAGCTCTGCGTTGTCGATTCCAGCTTGACCAGTCGGCTGTCGCCCGCCTCAACGCCCGCCTCGACCGCCTCAAAATACATGATCGCCGTGTAGATCATCGAGGAATACGCCGCGCTTTTATAAGTCTCCGCCATGGTGGTCTTTCCGTCGCTGGACGGCAGACTCCAAAAATCGTATTCCTCCCCGTAAAGCGCCTCAAAATATTCGCTGTTTTCCGACTGGGTGCTCAGCGCCTGCTTTTCATAATATGCCAGATAGTACACGAGCCAGTCCAACGTGATTTCATAGCTTTTCTCCGGTCCGCTGATATACAGCGCCACGGTTTTTTTATTGTCCTCCGCCTTCTGCTCGATCAGCTCCAGATACTCCTCGTCGGTCATTTCCTTATCCTTGCAGCCGGTCAGCATTCCCGCCGCCAGCGCCGCGATCAGCAGCACGCAAAACAGTCGTTTCATTGTCTCTCTTTTCTCCATTCTACAAAAAACTACAGCACCGCGATCACAATTCCGGCCACCACCACGCCCGCGCAGAGCAGCCGATACCCGATGTGCTGTTCATGAAAAATAAATTTCCCCCCTAGGATCGTTACCACGCAGCCGGACTGCTTGATGAGCGTCATGACGGTCACGCGGCTGTCCGCCGCCGCATTCGCCTCAAACAGCGCCCGGTCGGCAATGACAAACAGCAGGCTTAGGATCCATACCCAATAATTCCGCAGCAGCTTTCCCCATGCCAGCCGGGTACGGGAAAAGACGATATACAGCAGATAAAACAGAACCAGAAACAGCATATACCAAAACTGCAGCTGGTCGCTGTTCATCTCCCTCATCAAAAGCTTGTCCATCATGCCGGAAAGTCCGTTCAGCAGACAGGAGAGCAGGGCGATCGCAACATAAAAGGTCGTGCCGCCTCCCCCGGACGGCGCCGTGTCCCCGTCCTCGTCCCCGCGCGGCGCCTTGGACTTTTTCTGCCCCTTCAGCATCAAAAGTCCCAAGCAGACAAGCCCCAGCCCCACGCTCTGCGGAACCGTCATGCTCTCGCCCAGCACAAGCACGCCCAGCAGCGTCGCAAACAGCACCCGGGACAAATCCAGAATTCCGTACAGACTGATCGGCAGCCGCCGGATCGCATGAAAGCTGCATATCCATGCCAAAAAGATCACAAACGACTTGCAGGCGATCAAAAGAAGCTGCCGGCCGGAAAGCCCCGTCGCCTTCGGCGCGGTCGGCGCGACAAACAAAAACGAGAGAAGCGTGTAAAGCACCAGCACCTCAATCACGGTGCTGCGCGTCAGCGCTTTCTTCTTTACGATCTCTCTGGTTCCCTTCAAAAGCCCGTACAGAAGAACCAAAAGCATCCATGTCATCTTTTTATCCAGACCTTATCCAATTTTGCGTTCACGCAGTCCGGCAGCCGTTTTCGCAGCGCCTCTCTCCGGCTTTCTCCAAGCAGCCGCCGCATCCGGGCAAAGGTCTTCTCCTCGCCCTCTTGGGCAAGCATTGTCAGGAGCTCCCGCAGCAGGCGGTCGGTCTCCGGATGGATCATATAATAAGGGCGCGATTTCTCGTAATATTCCAGCGGCGACGCGTCCGTATAGGCTTCCTTTTTATAGGTCTTGCTGGCGGCGATCCGATCGCAGACCATTTCCAGCACATAGCGGGTCGGCATGGGCGCGCCCGCCATCCTGCGCTCCGTCGGGGAAAAGTCGATCCAGTATTCCCAGTGGTGCTTATTGTGTCCCTTGTGATGGAGCCACGCGGCGCTGTAGCCCTTTTCCTCCCGCTCGGCGGCGTTGGGGCTTCGGTCGCCCTGAAAATACTTTCCGCCGGGGATCAGCTCCACCGGATGATATTTTGAGAGATCGTGAAGCAGTCCCTGCCCGTACATTTTCACGCGGAAGCAGTTTTTCATGACCTCCATTTTATGATGATGAATGGTTTTCAAATGATTGCGAAGCTGCATGCTAATCCCCATTTCTAAGCGACTTGCCGCGAAGAGGCGAAAAGAAATTCGCGTATGCGGCACACTTGCCGCATTGCGGTTCTCTCTTCTGCCATCAAAGCTATTTGTGGTGCTCCGGCACAAAAAGAGTTTACCATATTTCCCGCAGAAAAAAAAGAGCCTTTCGGGCTTTTCCGCGGCATAGGGAGGAAGTCAAAAGACGGCGGCGGATTTTACTCCGTCGCCGTCTTTTCGAAAAAAGGAGACTCTTAGCGATGATTGATCTTTCTTCCGCGCATTCCCGCTCCCAAGGCTCCAAAGCCGCTTACGAGCAGCAGGAGCCCCCAAAGAAGCAGCCTGCTCTGATCTCCGGTCGGAGGAGACTGGGGATCGTCCGGTTCCTCTGCGCTTCCCGCTCCGGAAAATTCCACCGACGCCTTCCGGTAGCCGCAAACGCTGCACTCCTCATGCCGAACGCCCGGTTCTCCCGCAACGGCTTCCTTCTCTACGACCCACTCGAAGTCGTGGGCCGCAAGGTCGATCCGGTCGGCGCAGGCGCATTCCCTCCAATGCATATCCGCATCGGACTTCCAAGCGTCGCCGTAATTGTGCGTATGCTCCTCTTCCGGGCTGCCGCCGGTCAATTCATAGACCGCCAGCGTACCGGAAACCTCGCAGGCTGCCAGCAGCAGGGGCTTCCCGCTCTTGCTGCACTCCGCCGGAACGAAGCACAGCCCCTCAGGGGAAACGTCCCCTTGGATCGCCCCGTCAAATTCGCGTGAGTTGACGTAATTAACGAATACCGTTTCGCTCGGAACGGTAATGTCGTATACCATCACGCCGCCGATACGCTCCAGCGCAACAAAGGCGTAGGTTTTGCCTTCCACAGTGCCCACCGTCACGGTTTCCGGCTCAGGTCCCTTCTTGCCGGAGCGGTTGTCCATGGCAAGCTTATCGTTGGACGCGTTGAAATAGTCGGGAAGCTGTTCCGCAGTGATCTCCTCGAATTCGCTTCCGCTGTCATATACCAAGGTCAGCCCCCCGTCCGTCACCTCGTAGACGGAGAAGGAACGCCCGCCGAACACATAGGCCTTGCTTTGATCCAATCCGTCCCACAGACCGGCGTTGAACCAGACGACCTTACTCTCCAGAGTAACACTGCCGCCGGGCGAGGTCTTGCTTTCAAACTCATTATCCAGTCCGGGCCAATCCGCGCGGCTGTCGCCCTCGTTGGCGGTCAGCAGGTAGGTCTTTCCGCCGATGGTCGTCACGGAAATACCGTCGGGCATTTTGATCCCGTAGACGTTATCGTAGTTTTTCATGTCGATAACATCGTCCTTTTGAAGGTCAACGCGAGTTGCTCCATAATCCTGAAATCCCAGCGGATACACGCCGGTAAAAGCTCCGGAAGCGATATCCAGCACGGCAACGGCATTCGCCTCCTGTAGGGAAACGTAGGCGACGCCGCCCGATACGGCAATGTACTCCGGCTCAAAATCGGTTGACGGCAGGGTGTTCTTCTGCACGAGCACCCCGGCGGAGGTAAGCGCCTCCCGCCGGGCGTCAAAGCTGTCAAAGGTTGCAATTTCGACGGTCATGGCGTTGTTTTTGTCGATCGTAACGACGGACACGGACCCCTTCGGATCGACGGCGTCCGCGCCGCCCCGAGGCTCTCCCTCGTCGGCGGAGAGGACGGTGTTGTCATCCGCAAAGACCACCATATCCGGCTGTACGCCCACGGTAACCGTGGAAAGCAGCGTCAGCGAACCGTCGGCGGCGCAGGAGAACAGGGCGACCCTGCCGCTGTCCGCATAGCCCTCCGCCTGAATTGCCACCGCCAGCTTTGTGCCGTCCGGAGAAACGGCGACCGAAGTCATATCGCCGTAGACAAAGCCGTTTTCGTTGACCATGGAGCGCAGATCGTACTCGACGCCCATCAGCTCCGCAACCTTTTCGCCGTCCATGCTTTCGTTCAGATCGACCGCGATCAGCTTTCCCTTGACGCCGCTGACCGCATAGGCAAAGCCGTTGACCGGGTTATACTGTACGATCTCCAAGCTGCCGCCGTCAGCGCTCATGGCTCCGGAATTGTAGCGCCCCGCCAGCTCCAATTTCAGGGACGCCAGTTCGTCGTAGCAGCCGTTCACACGCGTGTCCCCGGCAACGACAGGCGTATAAGCAGGTTCGGCATCCTGACCGCACAGGTTCCCATACTCCCCCTTGCTGTTGCAGGGCGCATACCGGAACAGATTTTCCGCGGTTACGGTCGTCTCGCCCTTTTCCCACACGATCAGGCGGAAGTCGGTATCGTTGTCCGTATCGATATGATCGATCCGCTGAAGCGACTTCTGCTTGGATATCTTGGTCGCATCGCTGCTTCCTGCCGTTACGGAGTCGATCTCCGTCTCTCCGTATTTTAAGGTAACGGTATAATTCTTGTTGCTGATGGTCCAATCGCATGTCTGGTCGGCGGAAGGCAGATCATACGTCCGGAACTCGTCCGTCGTACCGGCGGAAGCGCCCACGATCAGATAAGAACCCTTTGCGGGAACGGACTTCCCTTCGTCCAAAGCCAAGGTCTTGCCCCCGCAGCTCAGCGTGTAGCCCGCCAAGCTCACCGCCTCCTCGTTGGGGTTATAGAGCTGGATAAAAGAATTCGCGATCGGGGTCTCGCCCTTGCCGCCGTCTCCGTAAACATGGTCGATCAGCAGCTTTGCCGGCTCCTCTCCCGCTGCGTCCAGCGCAAGGGCGGACGATGCCATGGACAGCAGCATCGCAAACGCCAGTAGTAAGCTAAAAAATCGTTTCTTGTGCATTTCTTTCTCCTCCATAAACAGTATCAGGTACACTTTCGAGTATAGCTTTTCATTGTAAAGCCAAAAACCGCATACGCGTAAAAAGAATGTAAACGGCTCGTCTCTCCGCATTGACTTTCCCCTTCCAAGCCTTTATCATAGAGTTAATAAGGGAAAATTCATCTGATATTCATTTTTCTCACCTTTTTTACTAATCTTCCTCTGATAAAATGCGGGCAATGAAAGAACAAAACACCCGCATACGCGGAAACAGGAGGTTATTTATGAATCACGAAGAAAAGATCCAAAAACTGTGCGGCAAAACCGGCGTCAGCCGGGAGGACGCAGAAAACGCGCTGAACGCCTGCGGCGACGATATTCTTGACGCCGTTCTGTATCTGGAGGCGCTCGGAAAGGTAACGCATCCCTCCGGCGGCAGCTACACCACCGACGGTTCGCAAAACGCTTCTTATTCGTCTTCCGGCTCGCAGAGTTCCGGACGTACCTGCCGCTCGGAGAACGGCGCTTCCGATTCGCAGCAGAAGACGCAGAACGGCGGCAGCTCGTTTGCCACGGAGCTTGGAAAGCTCGTGCGCTGGATCGGCGATCTGCTCAAAAAGGGAATGGTCAACTATCTGGACGTGACCAAGGACGGGAACTGCAATTTCAGCATCCCGCTGACCGTTCTCGTATTCCTGTTCATTCCGTTTTTCTGGCTTATGACCGTGCTTTGTCTCGTGCTGCTGCTCTGCGGCTATCGCTATGAATTCCGCGGGCCGAACTTTCGTTCCGACGACAAGGCGAACCAGATGCTGAACAGCGCCGCCGACGCTTGCCGCAGCGCAAAGTCCGATTTCAAGAAGGGCTATGAGGAAGGCGCCGACGAGCAGTAAGCGCGGCGGCAAAACCGCAGGGAGGTGGCAGAATGCCCGTTCATGTTTTAATTATTGAAGACGAAGAAAAGATCGCCCGTTTCGTGGAGCTGGAACTGCTCCACGAGGGCTACGAGGTGACCAAGGCCGGGGACGGACGCTCCGGTCTTGCTTTGGCGGAATCCGGAAAATTCAACATCGTTCTGCTCGACATCATGCTGCCGGAGCTGAACGGCTTGGAGGTCCTGCGCCGGCTCCGGAAAAGCTCGCAGGTGCCGGTCATTTTGCTGACCGCCCGCGACGCGGTCATGGATAAGGTGGCGGGGCTTGATCTGGGCGCGGACGATTATATCACCAAGCCCTTTGCCATCGAGGAGCTGCTGGCGCGCATCCGGGTCGCCCTCAAAAAGGGTGCGGCTCCCGCCGCAAAGCCCCAGACCCTTTGCTGGGGCGAGCTGGAGCTCAATATATCCGGTCACAGCGTAACGTGCCGCGGCGAGGCGGTGGAGCTTTCGCACCGGGAGTTTGAACTGCTGCGCATCCTTCTGGAAAACAAGAGCATCGTTCTCTCCCGCGATACGCTGCTGGAAAAGGTGTGCGGCTATGACTTTGCGGGCGAAACGAATCTGATCGACGTGTACATCCGGCATCTCCGCAACAAGATCGACGAACGCTTCGGCTTTCACATGATCTCCACGGTGCGGAGCGTCGGCTATGTCATTAAAGAAGAAAGCGGGGGCTGAGTTCCGTCATGTCGAACGAAAGTATTCAGAAAAAAAACAGCTCCATTACCCGCAGGCTCTACGGCATGCTGCAATGGAAGCTGTTTTTTGCCTTTTTCTTTACCGACCTGCTCGCAGAGGTCTGCGTGATCGGCGGATATCTTTATTACCAGATCGTAAACAGCCTCGGCTCTCCAAGGCTGCTGGACAGCGTCACGCTGGAAGGAACGCTCAAAAGCACGCTCTTCCTTGTCCTGACCGACCAAAGCGGCACCGCCCACGCCGTGGACGCCACGCTCCCCGCGCGGCTCCTGCGCGACGGAACTCTGGGGCTGCTTGCCATTCAGGGAATCTGCCTTCTGTTTTCCCTCTGCTTTGACTATTTTCGGGTCAAGGGGCGGCTGCGCCCCCTTTCCCAGCTTGCCGCAAACGCCGAGGAGCTGTCCCGGATGAGCTTCGACGAGGCGCGCTTCCAGCAGCTTGAAAGCGCCATCAGTCAGGTAAGCCCGGAAGCCCCCGACGCCCATGTGCAGACGAACGATCCGGAGCTTCAGGGGATCGAGACCGCGCTCAACAGCCTTCTTTCGCAAATGCGCGAAGCCTACCGGCAGCAGGGGCGCTTTGTCTCCGACGCCTCCCACGAGCTTCGGACGCCGATCGCCGTTATCAAGGGCTATATCGACATCCTTGACCGCTGGGGCAAGGAGGACCCGCAGGTACTGTCCGAATCCATCACGGCGATCAAAAACGAAACCAACCATATGAACCGCCTCGTGGAACAGCTTCTGTTCCTTGCCCGCAGCGACAGCGGACGGAATCCGCTGCACACCGAGCGCTTTTCGCTCTCCCAAATGGCGGAGGAGGTTTACGAGGAGTCCCGAATGATCGACGAGGCGCATGTCTATGAGCTTCTTCGGGAACCGGCGGATATCCTTGCCTGCGGCGACCCGACCATGCTCAAGCAGGCGCTCCGCATCCTGATCGACAACGCCGCAAAATACACGAATCCCGGCGACACCATTACCCTGCGGGTCGGCATGAGCCGGAATTACCAGCCCTGCCTCTCCGTTCAGGATAACGGCTCCGGGATCCAAAGTCAGGATGTGAGTCACATTTTCGAGCGGTTCTATCGCTCCGATCAGGCGCGAAACTCGGAAACCGGCGGCACCGGTTTGGGTCTGTCGATCGCCAAATGGATCATCGACCGGCACAAGGGCACGATCGAGGTCGTCAGCCGACCGGAAATCGGCACCCGCTTTACCATCCGCCTGCAAAGCAGCCTGTAGTCTTTTATTTCTGGTCCTTCTTGCGGAACACCGTCATTCCGATCAGCCCAAAGACCAGAATCAGAATCGCGCTCATCAGCATACTTTTGCCGTATTCCGCCCATTCTTTGCTGCCCTCGGTCACCGTATAGGCAATGTTTCCGGGCAGATATTCCATGATTTTTGTGATAATTTTCGGAACATTCGGAATGATGCTGACGATGCCCTGCACGATCGACAAGCCAAGCGTAAAGGCAATATACAGGACGATACTCAGTCCCATGCTGCCGGTGGCCGTGGCGATCATCGTGACCAAAGCGCACATGGCGGCATAGGTCAAAATTCCGGTGAGCATAGAAACCACCAAAAACAGAAGCTCCTCTCCGTCAAAGGCAGCGCCGTAGCCCAGAAGCAGCGAACCAAGTCCAAGCTGCGCCAGCGCATACAAAACATAGATCATGCCGCCGAACAGGATGCTGGTCAGGAAATGGCTCAGGAAGATCTGTTCCCTTCCGTAGCCCCGAATGATCTTGTTGCGGATCGTTCCCATGGAAAAATCCTTGCAGACGATGGCGCCCGCAAAGATCGGAATGATCAATCCCATATCGCTGCCGATGCTGAAGGTCGCGCCGTACAAATACCGGCCGCACAGAATGTTTTCCACCGCCGCCGAATCCACATCCTCGGTCAGCTTGGCGAGAACAAAGTATAAGCCGCAGGTGAAGCAGGCGAATACAACAACCAGAATCAGCGCTACCTTCATCAAAATATCCTTGCGGTAGCGATATCTATCTGCCGCCAATAAATTACGCATTCCTTCCACCCCCAATCAGCTCCATATAGAATTCCTCGATGTTCTCCTCTTTGTTGAACACATTTTCCAGCGCGAAGCCGTTCGTCGTAACTGCCGTTACCAGCTCGCCCACGGCGATCTCGGAATAGACCGAAAGCGTCTTCGCATCCTTAACCTCCAACGCAATGTCGGCAAAGGTCTTTTTCAGTGCCTCCGCCGCGCCGTTCGCGTCGTTTACGGTCAGCTCGATCGAATGCTTTGCTTCTGCGTGAAGCTCCTCGGCGCTCAGCTCGCGGATCAGCTTTCCGTGGGAGATAATGCCGTACTTTGTCGCCACCTTGGAAAGCTCGTCAAGGATGTGGCTGCTGATCATAAAGGTCACGCCCTCCTGATTCAAACGGCAGATCAGCTCCCGCATCTCAATAATGCCGCTCGGATCGAGTCCGTTCATCGGCTCGTCCAGAATGATGAACTGCGGATCGCCGATCAGCGCCATGGCAATGCCCAGCCGCTGCCGCATACCAAGCGAGAAGTTCTTCGCCTTCTTCTTGTCGGAGATCACATCGTCCAAGCCGACCTTTTTCAGATAGCTTTCCAGCTCGCTCGGATTCAGTCCAAGGATCTTGCACTGCGTTTTCAGATTGTCCATCGCCGTCATATTCAGATAGACCGAAGGAGCCTCCACAACCGCGGAAAGCTGCTTGCGTACCTGATTGATCCCGGAATCCTCGTTCTTTACGCCAAACAGCGAGAAGCTTCCCTCGCTGGGCGCGATCAGTCCGGTGATCAGCCGGATAATGGTCGTTTTTCCGGCTCCGTTTTCTCCGACAAAGCCGTAAATATCGCCCTTTTCAATATTCATGCTGACATGATCCACTGCCAGCTTTGCGCCGTACTGCTTTGTAAGTCCGGTTGTTTGTAAAACTGTCATAGTTTCCCTTTCCTGCCGAGCCTCTCCCCGGCATTTGCCCGTAAGGGCGTTCTATTCGCTCATATACGCAACGAACCACTTGCCGCAGGGCGAAAGATCCTCGTCCGCAAAGCCGGTCGTCTTTTTGCATTCGGGCGCAAGCATTGCGGAGCTTTCCGCCTTATTGGAAAGATTCCACAGGCAATGGCTGATCCGATTTTCCTTCATATAGTCGGTCCAGCGGCGAGTCTCCTCCTCGTCGATCACGCCGTTGCCGGAGGCGTCGCAGATCCCGTACTCGGTCACAAACACCGCCAGCCCCGCTTCTCTTGCGGCGTCGGTCTTGTCGCGAAGCCACTGGGTATGGGTCGCCGCATAAAAGTGAACGGTATAGAGCAGGTTCGGATAGGTCAGCGGGTCCTGCGCCGCAAGATCCACATCCTGCGACCACTTCGGCGTTCCGACAACGATCACGGAATCCGGCACGTTCGTGCGGATGACCGGGATCACCTCCTCCGCGTAGCTCTTGACCTGCGCCCATGTCGTGTCCAGATTCGGCTCGTTGCAGATCTCGTAGATGATATTGCCGTATGCTCCGTATTTCTTTGTGATCCGATGGAAGAAGCGAATCGCCCACTCCTTGTTGGTGTTCGGGTCGGCGTCAAACAGAATATGCCAGTCTACCATAACATAAATGCCCAGCTCGGCAGCCGCCTCGATGCAGGAGCCGATCAGCGCCTCCAGCTCCTCCCGGTGCGCCTCGCTTCCGTCGCTGTAGCCCTTGCAGTCGTCCGCCTCCGCCGTATACATGGCAAGACGGAAGATCTCCATGCCCCAGTTATCGGTCATGAACTGCATGTTTTCTTTTGTCGCGTATTCGGGAAAGGTATTCAGATTATGGGTGCTGATCCCCCGCAGCATGCAAGGCTCGCCCTTCTCGTTGACCAGCTGTCCGTTTTTCACGGAAAGCTTTCCGTTCCTTCCGTAAACCGTTGTTTTTCCGTTTCGTGTCGTTGCTATCATACTCTCTGCCCTCTCAAAAATTTTAGTGGTGGAACAGGCGGATGCCGGTAAACGCCATTACCATACCGTGCGCGTTGCAGGCGGCAATGACATTGTCGTCCCGAATGGAGCCGCCCGGCTGAACGATGTACCTTACGCCGCTGCGGAACGCCCGCTCGATGTTGTCGCCAAAGGGGAAGAAGGCGTCGGAGCCAAGGCACACGTCGGTGTTCTTTGCAAGCCATTCCTTCTTTGCCTCCGGGGTAAATACCTCGGGCTTCGTCTCAAAAATCTCCTGCCACTTGCCGTCCGCAAGCACATCCATATAGTCCTCTCCGATATAAAGGTCGATCGCATTGTCCCGATCGGCTCTGCCGATGGTCGGCAAAAACGGCAGGGAAAGCACCTGCGGAGACTGGCGCAGCCACCAGTTGTCGGCTTTCGTTCCGGCAAGACGCGTACAGTGGATGCGGGACTGCTGTCCGGCGCCGATGCCGATCGCCTGACCGCCCTTGCAGTAGCAGACGGAATTGGACTGCGTATATTTCAGCGTGATCAGCGAAATGATCAGATCGATCTTTGCCAACTCCGGCAGCTCCTTGTTTTCGGTCGGAATATTGCCGAAGATGGTGTCGTCGATCACAAGCTCGTTTCTTCCCTGCTCGAAGGTGACGCCGAATACGTCCTTCTGCTCCACCGGCGCGGGCACATAGCCTTCGTCCATCTGAATGATATTGTAATTGCCCTTTTTCTTGGTCTTTAAGATCTCCAGCGCCTCCGGCTCATAGCCCGGTGCAATCACGCCGTCGGAAACCTCGCGTTTGATCATGTTCGCAGTCGGAACATCGCAGACGTCGGAAAGCGCGATGAAGTCTCCGAACGAGGACATCCGATCCGCGCCGCGGGCTCTCGCATAGGCGCAGGCAAGCGGAGAAAGCTCGCCCAGATCGTCAACCCAGTAAATCTTCTTGAGCGTATCCGTAAGCGGCAGGCCGACCGCGGCTCCTGCGGGCGACACATGCTTAAAGGAGGTCGCGGCGGGAAGCCCGGTCGCCTTCTTTAATTCGCGTACAAGCTGCCAGCCGTTGAACGCATCCATAAAATTGATATAGCCCGGCTTGCCGTTCAGAACCGTGACCGGCAGTTCGCCTCCGTTCTTCATAAAAATGCGGGACGGCTTCTGATTGGGGTTGCAGCCGTATTTCAACTGTATTTCGTTAGACATTTTTTCCTCCTAATAAACAAGCGCGGTTCAGCGCTGATTTTTGTTTACGATCCTCGTTTCGTATTTTCCCGTTGCAATATCAATGTAGCGGACGAACAGGGAGACCTTGTTTTCCTCGTTCAGGCTGTTCCAAAGCAGCTCGGTAAACTCGTCGATGTTCCCTTCGATCCCGATCCACTGAGGCTCGCCCTCAAAGCTCGGAAGCGGATCGCCGTCGCCCATATAGGTATGGAGGAATCGACCCTCTCCGGCTGCCGGATTGGAGTAAGCAAAGGTGTAACGATTGCAGGACGCCGGATCGCCCTGATTGCTCTTTAAGATGGACATCTGATACTCATATTTTCCGTCTGCGATATGCAGAACTCCGCTGATTCTCGGCGTATAGTTCGGCGCATCCGGTTCAAATTCACGGCTTTGCAGCGCTTCCTCAAACGTGAGCCCCTGCTGCATCCCCTCATACACGGTATCGGTCTGATCTCCATTCGTCACGATCGTCTTATCCCCCAGTACCCGAACCGGCGCATAGATGATCAGACTCGGATCGGACAGCTTCGACGGATCGAACGCCTCGGTGCGGATCCCTTCGCCCTCCGTTACAAAAACACGGTTTCTGCTGTTTACGCTCCGTCCCATAATAAAGTATGCGGTGACCGCCTGCGTTCCGTCCGGCGTTCTGCCGATGATGATTCCACGGCCGGGATAGGCATTTCCCTGCAATTCCTGAGCAATCGCCAGTTTATTCATAATCCTTTCTTTTCCTCCCTCGTGTTTTCCCCGCGCCGCCAAAAATCGGAAGCCACAGGTAGTTTTATTATAGCCAAAGTTATAGGACGCGTCAAGGAAAAAAGCCCCGGTTGGGAACCGAAGCTCTTACTGCTCCACAATGTGATACCAGCCGTCTCCCGCCTTTTTCACGGAGATCTCCCTGTCCTCATCCGGGGAAAAGAGCCATGTCGGTTTTTCATCCGGCGACCAGACAAGAGCATAGCCACACATCGTATCAAACGTCAGGCGATTTTCCCCGAATCGAATCAGTTCCAGTGACGCATCTGGATCAAATGCCTCTACGACACATTCCAACGCCTCGGAAACCGCCTCCGGCGTATTGAAGGAATATTGTAGATTACACTTGCCGTCCTTATGTTCAATACTTATGTATTCCTCGATAGCCCCCTCATAATATTGCAGAACATAATCCTTGACACAGTTGAATTCATCTTCGTTCTCCTTAAAGTCAACGGCATACTTCCATTTGGAGGTATAAAAGAAGGCGGCAAACATTCCAAATATGCCCAAACCGACAATAAGAAGAAAGGTAAGGGTAAATACAAGCGCGTTCCGTATAGATTTTTTCATAATAATCCTCATTTCGGAGCGCCAGCGACGGGGAAGCATCAAAACTCTTTGTGGCGCTCCGGCACAAAGAGCACAAGACTATGCCGGGGTAACCCGATATTTCCCACAAGATTCCCTCAGTATTCTATCACAATATGATACCAGCCGTCTCCCGCCTTCTTCACGGAGATTTCCCTTTCATCGTCGGGATTAGAATACCATGTCGGTTTTTCATCCGGCGACCAGACAAGACTATAGCTTTGCATCGTTCGAAACATTACCTTATTTCCCCAAAAACTAATCCATTCCAGAGAAGCATCTGGATCAAATGCCTCGTTAATAGATTCCAAAGCTTCCGAAACCTCTTCCGGCAGTTCGAAGTAATATCGTAAATCCGGGTCATACAGCGTAAGCTTGCCATCCTTACGAGTCACATCCACATATTTGTCTGTGGAGCCCCGATAATATTGCAGGACATAATCCTTGACACAGTTGAAATCATCTTCGTATTCCTTAAAGTCAACGGCAAGCTTCCATTTTGATACATAGCAAAAGATCAAAAACATAGTTACTGCTGCCACAATTTTTATCACAATGTCCGAGACAATCACTATTGCAATTACTTTTAAGATTTTCTTTATTTTAGAAGGCTTTTTCTGTTCTTTCATACAATACCATCCTTTCCTGCATAATGGTTCGTCAATTACTTACCGTCCATGCAGCTCCCTGCTGCCATTTCAGTTTAACGTACCGCTAAAGGTAACGTCAAATTCCATCAAAGTCAAAAAAGGTAGATATCTCCCACAATACTCCGAATAATGCTGTAATATATACCATGACTGAAATCCGGGCAGGCAACCATATTTTTCAACATCCGGTCGATCCAAGCCGAAATGATCATAAAGCGTATAATGCAGAGTACAAGTAAAACTATTTGTAGATACAGTAAAGGAAGATACTTCAATCTTATTTCCCCATAAACTATCCACACATATCGTAAGCCCATTAATTTTATCAGACGGATTATTAAACACAGGCTGATCTATTTTATTCTTCATTGATGCAACCAATGGATTGTGGTCGCGTCGTTCTGCAACATAGGTTAGATCTGTAATATCTCCATTACAAAGCCTCATCAAACGAGCAATCTGTTCCTGTACCAAAGAAATATAGGTTTGGGTACTTTCGTGTCGATAAGCTGCTGCAGTCAGCTTGGTATTGCTGTACGGCGTCCCCGATCCCAACATAAAATGGTCGATCATATCCAAGATCACCACTTGCAGGTCTCCTGTGGAAAACAACACAGAACACATATCCTCCCAGCAGGTTCTGTGCAGTTCAGGCGTAAATGCCACAAAATTCGCCCAATTTATCCAATCCAACGCCCGAATCTCATCCTTCGTCATATCCCCATACTGCAAATCCTCCGGTAAATTCCCGTTTTCATCGTAATAATAGGTCCTCTCCGTCTGATAAATCAGCAACTTATTGATCGTAACGTTAAACTTCACGACCCTTCCCGTGACCTTATGCGTCGCCGTTACCGTCGTTGCTCCCGCCCTTTTCCCGGTAATCGTTCCGGTCAGCGGATCAACGGATATGATCGCGGAGGAATAGCCGGAATAGACAAAATCCGAAGGCGCGCACCAGATTTCCTTGCTGCTCTGTTTTTTTACCGTCGGCAGATTCTTTTCTCCGACCGCCTCGCTGAATGCCGCAATGGTAGTCCCCGCCGACATTTCGCAGTAGGTAAAGGAGCTTGTATGCCCGTACGTCGACGTTTTCACAAGCCGCCAGCCCTTAGATATATATTGCGCGCTTCCTGATGCGCCAAGAGAACGGGAAGTATTCAGGGAACTTCCATAAGTATATAAATAACTGGAATTATACACATTTTTGATCAGGCTGCCAATGCCTGCGGCATTTGTGATCGTCCACTTGCACCTTGCTGGGATCGCCCCGTTGGTAATCGTCACCAGCTCCACACCGGCGCTGTTGACGTCGGACGGAACCGCAAGATATTTCGACGTGTCGTTTGCAGAGCGGATCACATATCCCCCGTCCACCTTGCGGATTAGCCAATACAGCGGAGGTCCGAGGGAGGTAAGCATACCGGAAACAACGGAAACCTTTGCCGACTCGCATTTGAGATAATCCCCACTGTATTTATTATTCAAATAATAAGTGCCGTCCGGAACCAGCTGGGCGCTGTTTGCATAATAATCTCTATTCCGGAGCATTTGCGACGGGGCGAAGAGAAATTCGCGAAGGCGATTTCTCTTCTGCCATCAAAGCAATTTGTGATGCTCCGGCACAAATTGCCGTGTGAAAAATAAGCTATCAAGCTTATTTTTCACACTAGTCACTGTCAGCGACGGACGATACGCCGCTCTGTTATAAGACGCGATCGTCTTATGGATATACGTTCCGCCGCTCTCCACCGAACCGGCAGCTTTGAACAGCAATCCCTTGTTCTGCGAATAGTTTCCGTTTTTCCAGCCCTGTACGGCGGCGGTGATATCAAACGAATAACGGTGCGCCGTCGCCTGCTTCTTTCCGTTTGCATACGAGATCGAGTGACTGGAAAGAGCAGCTCCGTAGCTGTTGGGGCTGACGTTCGACCAGCTTGCGGTGCTCTCCTTCCATACGCTTCCGGTAAAGGGATGGCAGGAGACTGTCAACGCCTCGCTTTCACACATCAGATCGCGAAGCTCCACGGATGCGCTTGTAATGCAGTCCGCCGAAGGAATGCCGGAGAGCGACAGCGTCGGAAAGCGCATCAAAATGCGGGAGATCCCGTTTTCCGAGCGCAAGCCGACCATCAGAGAACCGGAAGAGCCGAGAGAGCCGCTCTTGCTGTTGATCGTCACGTCCTCGACCGCGCCGGAGCCGCTCTTGTCATAGCTGATCTCGATCGACGGGTCGATGCGGATCGGATATGCCGTCCTTTCGTCGCGCAGATAGTCTGCGTCAACGTGGATCACAAACCGATACGTCTGCGTTTCCTGAATTGTTTCGAATGAAAGGCTTCCCACCGCGTTGTTCCGCTCGTCGGCGGTAAAAATAACGATGTCGCCGACGGACGCCTTGATCTCCCCTGCGGCGTCGCACAAAAAATAGGAACCGTCGATCTCCTTCGGCACAAGTCCGTTTGTGTGGAGAAGAAATTCGTATTCGGTCTGCCCGGTATATTCCCGGACAACAATATCTTCCTTGAAGCCGGTGTAAGTAAGCGAATATTCCAGCGTGGTCTTCTCGTCGTAAACGTAAGAAACCGTCTTTTCGCTGATCTTCGTTGCCGCCGGGAACGCCGTCAAAGCCGTCGGCGCCGCAAAAGCCTTTGCAGAAACGACCGTCGGCTTTTTACAAACCGGAACCAGCGTAAGCTCCACATCCGGGGAGCTGAGGGAGATCCCTTCCGAAAGCCTCCCCGGCAGCACAGTCTGCGCGGCGCTCGCCGCACTCCGGTAAGCCCCGGCTTTTGCGCCGTCGTTCCAGATGTTCAGCGAAATATCCTTGATCTCGCCGTTCTCGGAAACGTATTTTACCGGATACGGAAAGACGTACAGCGTCTTGCTGCCGTCCGCATTCCGGAAAACGACGTTGTTCAGCGCATCGCCTTCCTCCTCATACAGACGCTCCACATGCATACGCTCCTGCGCGGCTTCCATTCCGACTGCTTCCGGAACGCTGCTCTCATCCAAGCTCTCATAGCTCTCCGGCGGCACCTCCGCACCGGCAAGCACTGCCTGCAAGACCGCCTGCTCCGCCTGCTCCGC
>JAUNGI010000016.1:15173-47137 GCA_030524525.1 Lachnospiraceae bacterium | reverse complement strand
CCGGCGACCATAGCCCGATCTTTTGGCTTGTGGTGATCGGCGCGGCGGACGTGGTGTTTTTTATCGGCGCGGGGCTGTTTATCGCGTGGCGGAGGCGCAGGGAAGTAATGTAAGCCATTGCGCAGTAGAAGGATCTGAAGAAAGGAGAGCATATGGGATCAAAATTCGTATTTCTGACGATCGCAGAGGCGATCAGTCAGCAGGTAAATAAGGTCAAGGCAGAGATCCGAGCCAGTACGGAAGCGATATTTCCGCTGCTGACCGGAGTTTTGGCCATTGTCTTTGTCATTACGGTAGTAGTGGAAGGGTACCTGTATAAAAAGAGAGGGCATATTGACTGGGAAATCTTATTGATCGAGCTGATCTGTCTTGTCGTATGCGGCGGCGGAGCAGCCTTTTCCTTTGCCCTCGGCGGTTGGTAAAAGAGACCCTAACGGTTTGGAAAGGAGGGCTTTTTTTGGTCAGTTGGTTTTTGGAACAGATCCTCGAATACTTCTCTACCAAAACTACATTTTTCTTTGCTTTCCTGATGGATACGATGGCGACAGAGGGGTTGGTGTTGTTTGATATGCCGCTTATCAGCAACATGATTGCTGGGGTACAAACTATCGGTATGGGATTATGGGGCGTCGGCATGGTGATGGCGGTGTACGATCTTGCAATCCTGTACGCAAAAGGCAGATCGGGGAGCTATATCGACCTTGGGCAGAACTTTTTCAAAAGCTATCTCGCGGCAGCGCTTTTTTGGGCGCTGCCGGTACCGGCGTATCGACTTATGGTGGAGATGGGGAGCGCGATCGCTTATGCGATCCCCGGAGGAAGCGACAGCATCTGGGCGGGGATGGAGGAGTCATGGATGGCAATTACCGTCATGTCCTCGGAGATCCTTGTGACCTTGGTGGCGAGCGTTATTTTCGGAGTCGGCACGGTATTGGCTTATGTGCAGTTTCTGAAGCGAGGTTTTTATCTCTTTATTTTGATCTGCTCCGGATGCCTGTATATGGTGTCGATCCCCAGAGGCTATCAGGACGGCTTTGTTGACTGGATCAAGCAGGTGGCGGGCTTGTGCTTTTCAAGCTGCCTGCAGGTCATTTTGATGGTGTTTAGCTTTTGGTTGATCCCGCAGGGGCATATGATGCTTGGCATTGCCGGATTGTATGCTTCGAAAGAGATTGATCGGCTGATGCAGCGTTTCGGCGGCGCCGGAGGAATGCAGGGCGGTGTACAGCATATCCTGTATGCCGCGCACAGCATGTCCTTGATGATTGCAAAACGACCGTGATCGGAGGGAGGAAGAATGAAGACTTATATTTATCCGGAAAATTTACAGGCGAAAAGTCAAAAATGGCTCTGGACGCTGCCGTGTCTTGGGGCGATTGCGCTTTTCTTTGCAGCGAGCGTCCTTGTTTTTATGCTGTTCGGAACGTGGTTGATGTTTGGGATAACGGCCGGCATTGCTGTCGTAAGCATACAGGTCGAAGGAAATTCCCTTCTTTTGCATCTTCGTGTTGCGATCCGGTTCTTTTTTACACAACAGGAATATTTTCAGGAGGTCGAAGACTAAAGAATGAGATTCATGATCATAACAGGGCTCCTGTGCCTGCTTGCGCTGGGGGCGCTGGGGCTTGTTGTTTGCTTTGGCAGTCCGGGAGGCGAATGGGAGACCGGAGCGGAGAAAGCAAGGAAACGGCGCAAGCAGGGAAAAAGTACAAAGCAGTTTCTTGGCTTCCGGCAGTTTGTGCCGGTGGGAGTGGAAACCGAAGATGGGGTACTTGCATTTTATGAGATCGTCCCGAACAATTTGACCGTTTTGCCGGAACATGTGATCGCACATCAGATCTGGCAGATGCAGATGCTCCTGCAAAAGGAAGATGATATCGAGCTGCTTTGCGTGGATGGCAGCGAGAGCGGCACGGAAAATCTGCATTTTCTGAACAAGCGGATCGCGGAAGAAAAGAATGATACGGTGCGGGAGCTGCTGCAAAAGGACAAGGAAATGTTCGAGCAGACGCATCATGCGAGGGCATCTATGCGCCAGTTTTATCTGGTCGCGCGGATGAACGGAAAGCAGACCGCAGAACAGCAGCAGCGCAGAGTCACAGAGCTTGGGCGGCTGCTCGGTGAGCATAACCTGACGGGACGCTTGCTGGATGCACAGCAGATCCGGCGCTTGCTGGGAATCTATTATCTGGGACACATGTATGCCGAAACTTGGACAGAAGGAGAATACTATGGCTATGACGAAAACGGGCAGGCAAGAAACGAGGCAGCGGAAAAAAGAGACAAAACAGAGAGTGTTGGAACAGAAGCAGAGAGAAAAGAGACATGCTGCTATTAAGAAAAAAGCCGTACAAGAACAAGCGTCCGTGGTTCTGAGATCTCAACGGGAAGGTCGCGCGCGGGGCTGGTTCTGGGATCGCATTACGCCGTCTGTGCTGCACTTTTATCTCGATTATGCCGTAGTTGGCAATACCTATCGCTCGTTTTGGGCAATCCGGGAGTATGCTCCCAGCACGACCGATCAGGCAATCTTAAAGAGCCTTGCTGCGATCCCCGGCGTGACGCTGCGGATCTACGCAAAAAGGCTGACGCCAATGGAAGAAGCGAAGCTGCTGCAATCGGGCGGACGGAAAAGCGTATATCAGCATAATGCAGCGGAGACGCTGCAAAGAGCAGTAGAGACACAGGAGGATCTGAATGATATGACAGATCTGTTTCGTCAGATGCGCAAGGACAAGGAGCTGCTTATTTATTGTAGCGTTTTCATTGAATGCCGTGCGAATACGAAGCAGGAGCTGACAAACTTGCAGATGAATGTCCGCGCCGAGCTGATGGCGTACAAGCTTTCGGTGGACGAGCTGCATTTACAGCAAAGGGAGGGAATGCTGGCGTGTCATCCGTTGGGCAGCAATGTGTTCGGCAAGAATTACTGCCGGCCGCTGCCGGCTTCCAGCGTCGCAAATCTGTACCCGATCAGCTTCTCCGGCAGACTGGATCCGCGTGGTTTGCGGATCGGGAAGGATCGTTATGGCAGCGATATTTATCTGGATCTTGACCGGCGTACCAGTGACGTGACCAATGGCAACGTGGTGATCCTTGGCAATGCCGGCGAGGGAAAATCGTGGTTAGTAAAGCTTCTTTGCACCAATCTGATTGAGCAGGGCAAGTCGTTGTATCTCTTGGATCCGGAGGGCGAATATCGGGAGCTGATCGAGAACTTGGGCGGTACATATCTCGATTTTTTAAGCGGCGAATATAAGATCAATCTCCTGCAGCCCAAGCGGTGGGAAGCCGAAGAAACGGCAGATTCGGCGGCGACGTTTCGCATGACTGCTATGCCGTTGTCTATGCATATATCCTATTTGAAGGACTTTTTCCGGGTATATAAAGAGTTTGACGTTCAGACGTTAGATACGCTGGAGATCCTTTTGTCCCGTTTTTATGAGGAGAAGGAAATCTATGATGAAAATGCGTTTGCGCTGCCGGCGGAGCAGTATCCGATCATGGAAGATTTTTATTGCTATGTAGAGACGGTATATGCTTCCAAAGAGAAAGAACAGGTATTGTACGCCGAGGAGATCCTGCGCCGGATCTTGACGGCGCTGTATTCCATGGCAAGAGGCGCCGAGGCTGTCTATTTTAACGGTCATACCAACCTGCCTCAGAGTCGGATCTTGGCGTTTGGCGTGCAGGGACTTCTGGAAACGAATAAATACCTGAAAAACGCCGTGCTGTTCCACCTGCTTTCGTACTTTTCGGACAAGTTGCTTGTGCAGAAAAACGCGGCGGCAGTATTGGAGGAATTTTATTTATTCCTGACTTCGGAGGTCGTTGTAGAGTATGTAAGGAACATCATGAAACGAGACCGGAAGCAAGACAGCTTAGTCATTTTAGCAAGCCAGAATATCGAGGATTATCTTCTGCCGCTTATAAAGGAGCTGACAAAGCCGCTCCTCGCGATCCCAAGCCATCAGTTCTTATTCTACCCCGGCAACGTGATCCAAAAAGAATACTGCGATCTTTTGCAGGTGGACGAAGTAGAATACGGCATCATCCGAAAGCCGGAGCGAGGAAGGTGCCTCTATCGATGCGGCAGCGAACGATATGTGCTGTTGGTGCAGGCGCCGGAGCATAAGGCGCGGCTGTTTGGAGCAGCCGGAGGGAGGTAGCAGAGCGGCTTGGATTGAAACACCAGAAAAATCAAGAATGAGAAAGTCAAAAAAAAGACTTGTCATAGATGAACATATGTGATATAATGAAAAGCAGAAAGTATCCATGACAGGGTGGTAGCCTCCAGACTTATGACCGGGTTTCCGGAATACATAAGAGAGGAGGTGATGCTCATGACCGCTGCAGATATCATTATGATATTTATCGAGATCATCGGCTTGATGGTTTCCTTCGGCAGCTTGATTGTCGCATTGCTTACCTTTCTCGATAAGAGAAATCGTAAGAAATAAATTGCCTCTCCTGTCGGCCAACAGGAGAGGCGCCTCTTTTAAGAGGTAGACCTATCATGGAGGCATCCACTTTGGAATGGATACTTTCCTTTGATTAGATTATACCCTAAACTTAGAAAAAATGCAAATCCTTTTTGCAGTCAGACAAGCGTTTGGCTGCTTTTTTGCGCCCTTTTTGGGGTGTACGGTCAAAAAAAATGCATGTAGAGATAAAGGAGGGATGACAAATGAAGGATTGTGGAGGCGGCGGATCGGGGCGCGCAGTCGTTAAGGGCTGCGGATGCCTGCTTGGTTTGTTCAGCGTTCCCTTGGTATCGGTAGTGTTGCTGCTTATTGTGGTTATGTGGTGCATGACGTCCCTGTTTAGTTGCAGCACAGAGGTCGCGCTGTCGGAGCTGCTGGGAGTGGAGCTGACGAAGGAGGAAGAACAGATGTTAAAGGAAGGGCTGCGGGCAGAGGCAGTCGTTTATCAGAAGATCGGCAGCTATTTTCGCGAGCAGGACAGCGCGGCAGCGGCCGCGGTTGCGCAGGCTTTTTATATCATGTATCGGGACAAGGTGCTTGCAAGAGAAGACTATTTGGAATGTCTTGTATACTGCTTTTCCGACGGTGTTAGGCTGAGGACGATCGAGCGCGTGCGGGAACGCTTCGTCGTGGAGCTGACAGAAGAAAAGCTGGATCTGCTGATCACCTATGCTCGTAACAACTATATGGATACTTCCGGTTTTCGTCCGGAAAAGAATGGAACGGATCTTGCCCGACTTGCGCGGCTTGCGTTTGCGGATTGGGCGTATTATCCGAATACTTATGGCAATGTACTTACCTTGGATGCGGTATATGGTAAAGACATGGAGATGAGCGCTATGACGCGGCTTGGATATCGCACCGTTGATAATCTCGGATTATTAAAGGCATATGCGTGGTTGGACAAGGACACCGGAGAGATCAAGGCGTCCGATACCAATGAGATCGTTACCAACTACGAGGACGCTGCGGCGGTGATCAAAAGGGCGGCTAAGACGTGGCCGATCGACGAGCTGGTGACGATCGGCGAGCCGGGCATGGGCGTGTACAGTGAGACGACCGGTATGCTTGGGATCTATGTCGGCGACGGCGCGGTGATCTACGCAGATGATATCACGCAAACGATTGCACAGGAGGGTGTGCTGGACGGCGCTTGGAGCAAGTGCTTTTATTTTGCAGGACTGGATTATGACAACCAAGCTCCGGAGCTGGCGCAGCTTCACATCGTTGTGTACTCCAACTATCTGACCCAAGCCAAGCTTTGTTTGTGGGGGCCGGAGAGTCTCGACATCACGCTGTTTTTTATCGACGATAAAGCGACGGCGGATGTAACCGTGGAGGCGGGAACTTATCACGCGAGCCTGCAAAGCATGACCGCAGGACTCGGTGAGATCCCACAGGCGGTCTATGGCGAGTGGCGGGACTTTGTTGTGGAAGGCAGTGGTTACTATGAGATCGAGTATCTGATCGATCAGCAGTAAAGAGGAGGAAAAGGATATGGCAGTATTTCGAGTGGAAAAGAATGAGAGCTATACGGTGATGTCCAACTATCATTTGCGGGATAAGGAGCTGAGCCTGAAAGCAAAGGGGCTGTTGTCCCAGATGTTGTCGCTGCCGGAGGACTGGGATTATACCTTGAAGGGATTGGCACATATTAACAGGGAGAGTGTCGATGCGATCCGTACGGCGGTGTGGGAGTTGGAACAGAAGGGATATATCAAACGAGAGCAGGCTCGGGACGGAAAGGGAAAAATGACCGACATGGTCTATACCATTTATGAACAGCCACAGCCGGTGTTGGAAAATCCGACACCGGAAAATCCAGCACTGGGAAAACCGACATCGGGAAAACCGGTATCGGAAAATCCAACGCAATTAAATACTTATAAAACAATTAAAGATTCACAAAATACCGATTCCTTTCCTTCCTTTCAGGAACCGGGACAGACGGACATGCTGACGGGAAAAGAGCGAAGGGAAGCGGATGCTGTCAGCGAGTATGAGGAGTATCGGGCACGGATTCGCAAGAATATCGAGTATGAGTATCTGATACGGGAATTTCCGTACGATGTAGACCACATTGACGAGATCGTTGATCTGATGCTGGAAACGGTTTGTGCCAAACGCAAGGTGACCAGAGTGGCGAAAACCGATGTTCCTCATGAAGTCGTGCGTTCTGAGTTTCTTCGGCTGAACTGCGAGCATATCCGGTTTGTGCTGATCTGCCTAAAAGAGAACACCACAAGGATCAGGAATATCAAGCAATATTTATTAACCACGCTGTACAATGCGCCGAAAACGATCAGCAATTATTATACGGCGCTTGTTGCTCATGATATGGCAAACGGGGTTGGCGTTGAAGGTACGGGAAAGAGCCCTTAAGGAAGCCTTTGGGTTCCTGCAGCAACCTTGGAATCGAGGTTTAGCATAGGGTCTTCCCTAGAGGTTTGCCACTTCGTGAGCAAGGTGCAGGATAAAGGACCGACGTCGTAACCGACGTCGAGTCCGGTTCACATCTATCGGCAGAGCCGATAGATTAAGGGCTTTTGAGAGGTGTCATAACCGACGTTGAAAAAAGCAATTTGGCAAAAAGACCGACGTTGAAGAACCTTGAAATGGCTTAAAAAGCCCCGAAATACAAGGGCGGAAAGGAGACGTCGATATGGCAGAGAAGAACAAACATACGGTATGGATAGGAGACGAGGTCTGGGAGAAAGCATCTGCGCGATATGAGGAATACAACTTTCGTTCGGTGAGCGAGTTGATTGACCAAGCGGTTGAATTTTATCTCTCTTATCGTGCCGCCGGCGAGTCGGAGATCTACCTCTCGGAGGCGCTGACTCAGATGCTGCGGAGCATGATAAAGCTGTCGGAGGATCGCATATCCCGGCTATTGTTTAAGATCGCGGTTGAGGATGCGGTGATGAAAAATGTTCTAGCCGCAGGCTTTCAGATCTCACCGGAACAGGTAGAGGAATTGCGCGGTCAATGCGTGCAGGAAGTACGAAAGCTGAATGGAATCCTTGCGTTAAAGGATGCAGCAGGGTACCAATCTGAGGCAGACTAGGAAAAGCTAAGGAGGGAAGACCGTGGCGAGAATTATTTTACATTCCCGGTATTTTAAGCCGGGAACGGCAGAGCGAAAGGCGCACCTTGCATATTTGGTCAACTATATCGGAACCCGTGAGGGAGTAGAACTTTTTGAAAGAGGGGACTGGAAAAAAGCAAAGCTTACCTGTAAGCAGGAGGACATGATCCGGCAGCTTCTGAAGGATGTGCCGGAGCTGACCGATACTCATGAATGGGAGGATTACATAGCCAACCCCACAAGAGGCAATGCTTCCGAGGTCATCAGTTGGGCAACGGAGTTCATGGCGGACGCCGGCAAGGTCGAGAACTATGTGGATTACATTGCACAGCGCCCAAGGGTAGAAAAGGACGGAAAGCAGCATGGTTTGTTTGGTAAAACGGATAAAGAGATTGACCTTGCAGCCACCGCAAAAGCGGTAAGCGAGCATCCGGGAAATGTATGGACAAATGTTATTTCCCTTCGGAGGGAGGATGCGGAGCGGCTGGGGTACAACAATGCGGAGGCATGGAAAAATCTTGTGCGCGCAAAAGCCGGCGAGATCGCGGCGGCGATGAGGATCCCATATGAGGATTTCCAGTGGTATGCAGCTTTCCATAACGAACGGCATCATCCGCACATCCATATGGTTGCGTACAGTACCGGGAAAGAAGGGTATCTGACTGAGAAAGGGCTTGAGAGGATCAAATCTTCACTTGCAAACGAGGTCTTTGCGCAGGATCTGTATCAGATCTTTGCAAAACAGACAGAATTGCGAAACGAGCTGAAGCAGAAAGCAGACCGCTATCTGGCTTTAATGCGGGAGCTGCCCGGGGAAGCCGGTAATCTTTCGGAGCTGGAGCCCTTCATTGCAGCCATTCAGAAACGGCTTCCCACGCATGGTCGAATACAGTATGCGTATATGCCGTCTGAGGTAAAAAATCTTGTGGATGCTGTAATTGACCGCCTAGAGCGCAATGATAAAATCGGGGAATTGTATCGGCTTTGGTATGAACAGAAGTGTGCAGCCATTGCCACCTATACGCTGAAGATGCCGGAGGAACTGCCGCTGAAAGACAATGAGACGTTTCGGAGTATAAAAAATGCCGTGCTGCGGATGGCGCAGAACTACAGGGCGGTGTCAGAGACGGGGAACGAGGCTGGGGGTCGGGGGGAGGAGCCGGAAACGGAGGAGAAACTTGTGGCGTCAGTACACGAAACAGCCCCTTTTTTTGAGGCACCATGTATAGAGGAGGAAAATCCGGAAGACGTCTGGGAGGCGGACGAGGTTCCTGAAAATGAGATGGATGAGGAGGAAAATCCGGAAGGCGTCTGGGAGGCAGATGAGGTATCTGAAAATGAAGTGGATGAGGAGGAAAATCCGGAAGACGTCTGGGAGGTGAAAGAGGTGCCGGAAAATGAAATGGATAGGGAGGAAGAGGGGCAGCGTTTTATTGGAGATTGCAGCATGTTTTTGCGGCATCTGGCACGGATCTTTGAAACGGCTCGTCCGTCTCACGGAATGAGCGGAGCGGAACGAAAGCTGCTTCAGGAGGAGCAGCGAAAAAAGGAGACTTTAGGGTTACGTTGGTAAACCAGAGAGGAGTTGTTATGTACTTTGCGTTTATAGGCGGCATTTTGCTGCTGATGCTCTTTATTGCAACGCGGATCGGAGGCAATAAAAATCTGAATATCAAAGCCAAAACAGTCGGTGACGGACAGCACGGCACCGCACGATGGGCGAGTCCATCGGAGCTTGCGGCAGCGTATCGGAAAGTGCCGTATCTGCCGCAGAAATGGCGGGCGGGGATTGACCGGCCGACCGAACCGGGGATTCTTGTAGGAAGTACGAAAATGCTCGGATATTATCAGGCGTGGGTGGATACTGCGAGGGTTCACGCGTTGATGATCGCGTCGCCCGATGCCGGCAAAACAGCGCATTTCTTATATCCTAATATTGAATATGCACTTGCAAGCGGAGTATCGTTCATCGCGCTTGATACCAAGGGAGACCTTTACCGCAATATGGGGACGATAGGGGAGAGATACTATGATTTTCAAACGGTCGTGTACGATCTTCGGAATCCGATTCGGAGTGATTGCAATAACCTGATGTTTCTTGTAAATCGTTACGTTGATCGGTATAAAGAATCGGGGGAACTTGCTTATCAGGCACGAGCGGAACGGTATGCGAAGATCATCGCCAAAACGATTATTATGGCGGGAACGGCCGGCATGGATCTTGGCGCCAATACTTTTTTCTATGACGCCGCAGAGGGGCTGGTTACGGCAGCGACCTTGGTACTTGCGGAATTTGGTGAGCCGGATAGCCGGCACATCGTATCGGTGATCCGCCTACTGCATGGGGCGGCAAACGGAGGGCAGGAGGGAAAAAGCCCTTTTGCAAAGCTGCTTGAGAAGCTGCCGGAAGGGCATAAGGCACGGTGGTTTGCGGCTGCTGCGCTGTCTGCGCCGGATGAGGCGCTTGCAAGCGTATTGTCTACGGCCTTGTCGCGAATGAATGCGTTCTTGGATTCGGAGCTTGAGCAGATGCTGTGCTTTGACAACAAAGTAACGATGGAGGAGTTTGTAGAGCATCCGACAGCGATTTACATTGTCTTGCCGGAGGAAGACGAAACGAAGTATTTTGCGGTTTCGCTGATGATCCAGCAAATGCAGCGGGAATTGATCGCTCTGGCAGATGAAAAAGGCGGCTGCTTGCCGAAAAAAGTCCTGTGCTTCTATGATGAATTGGGGACGGTTCCAAAGATCCAAGGGCTGCTGCACATGTTTTCGGCGATCCGATCCCGAAACGTATCGCTTGTCGGAATTCTTCAGGGAGTTTCACAGTTACAGGAGACCTATGGAGCAAACGGAGCAGAGACGATCTTGGATTGCTGCCAAGTGATTCTTGCTGGCGGCTTCGGCCCGATGGCATCGACTGCGGAAAAGATCAGCGAACTGCTGAACACGAAAACGGTAATGTCCGGTTCCGTAAGTACAAACCGCGAGGGTTCTCAGCAAACACTGCAAATGGCAGATTCGCCGCTGATGCGGCCAAACGAGCTGCGGATCCTGCCGAAAGGCAGCTTTATTTTGATGAAAACGGGAGTGCGGCCGTGCATTACCAAGCTGCCCTTATTTACAAGGTGGGGAATCGAGTTGGAAGAAGCCTATGAGGTGCAAAGAAAAGCGCCTCGAAAAGTGACTTATGCAGCGCTGACGGAATTGGCGCGAAATATCCGGAAGCAGAGCCGCGTTTCGGAATCGGCTGGAATGCAGGGTGCCATGGCGGAAAAGCCGCAGGAGACGGTTGCTTTGAGAACCGGAAAGGTACGGCTGCGGACGAGGTGAAGACAAGGAAAATGATAAGGGAGTCTGTCCGGGAGGGCAGGCTCCTTTTTTATTTATGTGCTGTCTCAGAATGAGACAGGGAATTTTGCTGGGGGATGCGGAAGGACGGTTTGTTTCTCAGCGAGAAAGACGTGACAATAAAGATTGCACATTTTGTGCAAGTTTCTGCAATTGAAAAGTGTCGAAAAAGGCGTAAAATTATTATATAAAAACTGGTTTTAGAAGAAAACTGGACGTAAGAAACTGCTTGCTAATGCGTGCGATGTAGTGATGCACTCTGACTAAGAGAAGGGGAAAAGGGTTAATAACAAAAATGAAAAAGGAGGCAATATATGCAAAATTATAAACTGTTTGTAAGCCATTCGAGCAAGGATGAGGAAGTGGCAAATGCTTTTGTAAATTTTATGTACAAAATAGGGCTTTCGAATGAGCAAATAATATGCTCATCTACCCCCGGAACTCATATTCCAGCAGGGGAAGAAATATACAACTATTTGGGAAATCAGATTTACAATGAAAAGATTTATGCTATTTTCCTTTTGTCGGATAATTACTATGTAAGCTCGGATTGTTTGAATGAAATGGGTGCTATATGGCTAAAAAAGGCAGAAAGTCTATGTCTTCTTATGCCGGGATTTGACTTTAAGGATATGGAGGGAGTTGTAAAAAACACTAAAATTGGAATAAAACTTGGCAGTTGTGATAGTATGACCAAGAGTTTATTCAACGATTATAAAGTGGAGTTGGAAAGAAAATTTGGTCTAAATGTAAATCTTACGAGATGGGAAGTTGCAAGAGATGAATTTCTCGGTGTAGCTCTTAATAATGCGCGTGTTTTTGATATGGCATTTTCACGTAGTTTCTGCATTGGGGATGACGATAATGACGGATGCGCGGTTATAAAAAAAGAATCGAATAGCAGACAGATTACGGCGAAGATTGATTTTAACGAGACTGTTAGCAATCTATGTAGCATAATAGTATATGTAACGACGAATGATTTTAGACACCATTTTATAAATGGGAGAAGTTTATGCTTTGAGGCATATGCTGATAGTGGAGTATCACGTGGACAGGTTGAATTACGCATAAGTAATGTGGACATGCCAGTTACATTCCTTCTTGATACGGATGAGAATACATACAGGATTTCGCTGGAACAGTTTTGTAACTCGGTTACGCCTTGGAAAAATCTTTCGGAAATTAAGTTTGTTTTTCAAAGAAAACGAGTGGGCGTACCGGGAAAAGTGGTGATAAAAAACCTCAGATTGGAATAAAAAGATACGTAGAGATGATAAAAATATAAATTGTACAAAATGCTTTCGAAACGGCAATTAAAAGAACAGGGGGAGTCTATCCGGCGGGGGAGGCTCCTTCTTTTTTGTTGTGGTGTCTCAGGGTGGGACAGCAAAATGTTACTTCACATGTTCAAAGTACTATCCGCACGCGGCATAGGCGTGTTACCTTCTGAGTAAGGCGGTTTTGCCGCCTGAATCAATTTTAAGGAGGTTTTCACATGAAAACAAAAAATGCTTATCATCCTAAAAGAAGAAAGGAGTATGTTGATTATGAAACAAAATTTGCGGATCGGCTGGCTCAGCTCCGGCTGTTAAGCCGAGTTTCCTGCCGGGAAATGAGTCTAGCGCTTGGACAATGCGAGGGCTACGTCAACAAGATCGAGAACGGCAAGACGTTTCCGTCCTTGCAGAACTTTTTCTACATCTGCGATTATCTGGATGTAACGCCAAAAGAGTTTTTCTCTTTTATTGATGATGGGGCAGAATCGCCCGAGGCGCTGCGATTTTTTCGGTTGTACGCTGGGTTGCCGGAGGAAAGGCGAAGACTTTTGATGTTGTTAGCGGAGGTTATGCAGTAAACATAATGGTGCGTAGCTAGACAAGAGCACTGGGAGCCGATTTTATCAGCTCTCGGTGCTTTTTGATGAAAATGAAGCACAGAGAGTTGCACAAAATGTGCAAAGTCCTTCAGTTGTAAAGTGACTGGAAATTTGATAAAGTTATTTGTAAGTGTTTCGCAAAAGGAACACATACTGGATAATCTTTATTTGAATTTTAGAGGAACAAAAAACTTTACATAACGAGGGAAAAGGACGTATGCAGGAAAATTGTCAGAATAAAGAAAACAAAGAGATTATTGGCGAAATATTGGAGTATTGGCGTACAATAGCAGTTTTGGGACAGGATAGTTTTCCATCAGGACGCGACAATGAGAAGAGAATTAAAGATCACAAGAAAAAGCTAAAAAAGGGGGAACCCTCAAATCTCGAATGGTTACAGCAGTTTCAGGGTTTTAGAGCGGAGGAGATTCTTGCAAAAACGATCCTTTCAGAGGTCAGAAGAGAAGCGGATGAGTGCAAAATGAATTGCTGGGGGAATATTACTGTTTATCTTGGAGCGGTCAGCAGAGAGGCTTGTGTGAACGCCCTTATATCAAGGTTAGGGTTAGAAGCACAAGAAGATATGCGCCCCGAAAAGCAAACGGATTATATAGGAATTGTTTCCTTTCAACTTGATGCAACTGGAGCCTATATTGAGAACTCGTTGTCCTTGTCACCTGTGTTATGGGCGATTAGCCAGCTTCCCAAACAGCCCGCTCAAGGGAAAGAAAACGCAAACGGGAATTCATATTTGGGCGCAGGTTTTTATTGGAGTGCCAACGACATCCTGAATGCCGATCACTTTAAGGCGAATGAAATTGGTAAGCCTTATTATGTTTCTGGCCAAGACATCAAAGCGCTTTATCTGGAATTGAAAACAAAGTATGCAGACCCTGTATTGCGACCGGATGGTCAGAAGGATGATGTACGGGAATGTTATGCAATACAGTATCGGCTTTTCTGTAATGAAAGCGAAAAAGAAAAGCAAGGAGATGAATACAGTTTTAGATTAAGTAAGGATTATTTTTCCAGAGATCTTGAGATGCTTAGTAAAGTGAATATGCAAGAAGGTCTAAGTAAAACCATGCAAGACTATATCTTGTCATTACATAGAAGAAAGCTTCAAAATGAAAACCGTGAAAAGGTCGATATGCGAGTGGACATCATCCGGAATATGAAAGAGAATGCTTCCTTCCTTGATCAGCTTTTTGATATTCGAAATGCACCGTTGGGGAAGTGGCCGTCACAATATATGCCGGCTTTTATGCAGCAAATGGCAATTAACCTGTTTGTTGGCGAAAAATCCCCATTACAGGATCTAGCTCTGCCGATTTTTTCTGTTAATGGACCGCCGGGAACAGGAAAAACGACATTGCTAAAGGAAATTGTTGTTGATCATATCGTGGAGCGGGCAATTCTGATGGCAGAATATGATAAACCGGACGATGCGTTTATCGCGCACCGATTTGAAGGAGGGAAGCAGGAAGATAATTCTTATATCGCCCCGGCGACACGCTGGCATGAGTTAAAAAATGACCGAATAAACAATTATGGCATCTTGGTTGCTTCCTGTAATAATGCTGCGGTTGAAAATATCTCGAAAGAGCTTCCGATCGGAACAGGTATTTTGTCTGCCTTGACTCCGGGGGAGCATGCACCGGAGGTTATAAAAAAAGGTTTGACAGAGGTGAGGACGCTTTTTGATGTCAACCGATCTAAGGACATGGAGAAAGTTAGGGGAGGAAAAAGAAGGGAAGGCAGAAGATCTCCCGATATTTATTTTACTGAATATGCAAACTGGCTTTTTTATGGCGGAGAAGCGTGGGGGTTAATTGCAGCCCCACTTGGGAAAACGAGTAATCGCATGCGATTTTACGATTATGTCTTACACAATTTAATAGAGGATTTTTACAAAGATAGTCCGGATAGATGGAAAGATGATGCGGATGTTCATAGTAGAGTGACAAAGTATCAAGAAGCGCGTGAAAAATTTTTATTACAGCTGGATCGTGTGCAAGAAATTCAAACGAAGCTTGCGGAATATAGGGAGAAGATAAGAAAGATAAATGTGGTTTCCAAGTGTGAGGAAGCAATAGCGCAGCGGCAAGCGCAAATTAAAATAAAAGATAAAGAAAAGATACAGGCGGAGGGTGAACTCTCGATAATCCAAGAGGATTTGAATGCCAGTGGCCAGAGACTTGAGCAGATTATAGCGGAAAGCAACGAGTGGGCACTTAAGCTTCAAATGCTAAGGGACGAAAAGGAATCATTAGAGAACGCGCGTATTGAAGAAGACAATAAGATGAATTATATTCAAAAGACGCCCTCGGTCTGGAGTAAGATGTTTAAGACCAAAAAGTATCGGGAGTCATTGGAGTTGGTATTGGTATGCCAAAGCAAAATAACGGAGCTTTTGACAAAAATTTCAGAAAAAGAAACGGAGGTGCAAGAGACCGAGGCAGAAATTGAATTAAAAAGAGAAGAATGCGCGACACAGCAGGAACAGAAAAATATGCTGCAGCAGCAGTACCATGCTTGCCAAACTCGGATTTATGCATTGGAAGGAGAAATTGAGCGGCTTGAACAGGAAAGCTCGGAATTGCTTGAAGAGATAAGAAAAATCAAAAAGGAATATAATGAGGCGCTAAGAAATCTTCAAAATTCTGCGCCGGACTGCATCGGGGGGATACTGAATAGCGAGTATATCAATGAACTTGCAGATCCGGACGAAGAAAAATCGACAAAGGCACATGTGGGGAATCCATGGTTCACACAGCAATATAATAGAGAGCGGGAAAAGCTGTTTTATTACGCGGTAAAGATGAACAAGGAGTTTGTTCTTGCATCAACGGCATGTAGAGATAATCTTCTGACCCTATGTGTATATTGGGGATATATAAAAGATAATGATGGAAATAGAATACAATTCTCTGAGAAAGATGAAGGCGGTTGTGTCTTAGCATTGTTCCAAACCTTGTTTTTGTTGGTTCCTGTAATTTCGTCCACCTTTGCGTCGATAGCCTCTCTTTTTAAGAATGTGCCTCAGAAGAATGGTTTGGGGTTATTGATCGTCGATGAAGCCGGACAGGCTCAGCCGCAGATGGCGCTTGGCGCATTGTATCGTGCGCGCAGAGCCCTGATTGTGGGCGATCCCAAGCAGATAACGCCGGTTGTAACCGATGATTTGAAGCATTTGAAAGATTCATACACGGGAGAAGTATATCAGCCGTATAAAGAAAAAGATGTTTCGGTTCAAGTTTGCGCAGATTTTCTTAATCCCTTTGGTACTTATATGGGTAAAGATGGTGATTTTTCGGAGTGGGTCGGCTGCCCGCTTTTGGTTCATCGAAGATGCATCTCACCGATGTATAAAATCGCAAATGAGCTTTCTTATGGTGGCATGATGAAGCAGCAGACACAAGAACCAAAACCAGAGGTGGCAGCAAAGTTCCTTTTTGAAAGCTCTCGATGGATTCAGGTTTCAGGACAGGAAAATGGACAGAAAGATCACTTTGTAAAGCTTCAGGGAAAAATCGTATGTGAGCTGTTAGAGAATGCATTTGCAAAGGAGGAAGAACCGGATATTTTTATTATCAGCCCTTTTTCCACTGTTGTAAAAGGGGTGAAAGATTATATACGCAGTTATTGCAAAGATGATAAAAAGATATATGTCCAATATGCGAAGTGGAGCGAGGCGCATATCGGAACAGCTCATAGCTTTCAAGGGAAAGAGGCGAAAGAGGTTATTTTCTTATTGGGTTGTGATGGCAGCAGATCGGCATCCGGAGCAATTCGCTGGGTCACCAAAAATATTATCAATGTTGCAGTGACAAGAGCAAAATACCGATTGTACGTTGTTGGAGATAAAGTTGCATGGAAACAATCAGAACACATGCAGCTTGTGATGCGCATTTTAGAGGAGGAATCTTCAAAATAGGGAAACGATTGGATAGCCAGACCGAAGCGTCTGGCTATCTTTATTGCACGTTTTTATTTCTCTCGTTTATTGGATCTTCTTCTGTGGTAGTATTCGAAGCAGATAAGGTCTTCTTTTGTACAGAGTTGGAGCGACTTTTTATATATGCTGCTTCAGCAGCTTCTACAGCAGAGACAGAATCAGGATGGGGAACACTTATGTGCTTTTGGAAGTGTTCTAAAAGCATTTTCCTTATATCAGGCTCCAGTTCAAAATATGCCTTTAGGATGTCTATTTCTAAAGGTGTTGCTTGTTGAGTCTCCAAGAAAATATCGAGACTGAATGTTGATGATTCTATATACATTGGCTCGGTGCCATATCGAATCCATGGTTCGTTCACCTTAAATATCATACAAAGGGCTTTTATAGTATTATCGGGAACATTATTTCCGGGTTGTTCTCCCCAACTAACAGCACGTTGGGATATTCCTATTTTTGCAGCAAATTCTTTTTGCGAAAGACCTAAGTCTTTACGCACTTTTTTTATTCTCTCATTGAGCGTATTCAATGCTACACCTCCTCCTGCCCACAAAAGCATAATATGCATTGTGGCTACAAAAGTCAAGAAAGAGAAGAAAAATACTTGACTAATATACATAGTTGGTATAAAATCAAGAAGAAAAAAGCAACAGTGTCTAATGAAGAGAGGAGGAGGAAAAATGATAGAGGGAAAAGAGATGGAAGTTTTACTGTTACAAAAAAAGAAAAGTGAGGCAGAAGAAATCATGAACTTCGTATCCAGCCTTGATCCCTATGAAAAACGGGAGTTTCTTGGCTATATCAGAGGGGCTAAGATGGTTAAGCAAATAAACTGGGTACATAAGTATTAAATCTGGGCTTTCCTGCCCTTGCAAGGACGCTTTCCTGCTCCGAGCTTTGCGCTGGAGCCTGAACCTTGACAACCGAATAGAGATTAGGTCTTAAAGTATGTCAGACTTTCGTGAGTAGCGTGAGAATGGTACGCGAAGACGGTCGGCTTTGGGGGAGAAAATTGTATTATATTGCATTGCATCTAGGTTATTCAGTTACCAACGTAACCCCAAGCGAACCTGAGCGGGAAATGCCCACTTGAAATGCCGGCGGCGGCCGGTTCCGCGATGAGACACAAGGTTTGATCCTGCCGGTGGGTGAAAGAGTTCCCACGCATGGCTTGCCCGCGAGCGGGTAGGGTGAGAGTCCCGGTTCGGTTCGCCACCGAATGCTTTAAGACCACGGCTTGTCACCGGTCGGCAACGACAAGATAACCAGAATACTTATTATACAGGAAAGCGCCCCTGCAAGGGCAAGAAACATACCGCTTCCGCACATGCGGACAAACTGTCAGGAATAAAGATAAACAAAAGAAGGAGGACTGCCGATGACAGTAACCAATATCATACCGACTTACCAAAACAAGGAGGTCAGAAAAAGCGAGATTGAAAAGAAGTGTCAGGAGCTTCAGCGGCGGCTGGCGCTGCGAAATGCGGAAAATAAGGGCGGCAGGAGCGCTCGATGAGGTCGGGGAGAAACGTGGCGGTTTATGCCAGACAATCGCTGGACATTAAGGACAGTCTATCGATCGAGACGCAGATCGAACTTTGCACAAGGTTCTCCGGCGAGGCGGAGCCGATTGTGTATGTGGATAAAGGTTTCTCCGGAAAAAATACGAAGCGCCCGGAATTTCAGAAGCTTTTGCAGGACGTGGAGCAGAATCGTTATGAAAAGGTGATCGTATATAAGCTGGATCGGTTCACGAGATCGGTAGCGGATTTTATACAGACATGGGAGATCCTGTCGAGGCATCAGACGCAGTTCGTATCCATTAACGAATCCTTTGACACGTCAACGCCGATGGGGCGGGCGACGATCCTGATGATCGCCGTGTTCGCCCAGTTGGAGCGGGAGACGATCGCGCTGCGCGTAACGGATAATTACTATGCCCGCGTAAAGGACGGCCGTTGGCCGGGTGGTCCTGCGCCCTACGGCTTTCGGAACGGGCGGGTCGCTCTGGACGGAAAGCAGCACGCGACCCTGCTTCCCGGAGAACCAAAGGAAATACAGACGGTGCAGGACATCTTCGCGCGATATATACAGCCCGATGAATCGCTTGGGATCATTGCCCGGCGGCTGAACGACGCAGGAGTGGAAGCGCCCGGCGGCCGGGGCTGGAACAGCGTTGCGGTTCGTCGGATGCTGCAAAGTCCGGTCTATGTCCGGGCGGACGCAAGCATTTACTATTTCCTGCAAAAAAAGGGCTGCCGCATCGAAAGCAGCCTGTTGGATTTTGACGGAAGGCACGCGGTGCTGTTATACGGAAAACGAAAGGCGGCGGATCGCAAGCGGCAGCCGTGGGAAGGACGCTCCTGTGTGATCGCCAATTTTGAGGGCTATGTGGACGCGGCGCTTTGGATCGCGGCAAACGAAAAGATCGCGGTGAACAAACAGCTTCCCCGCGGAAATATGGGAAAGCATTCTTGGCTGACGGGCTTGCTCAAATGCGCCGCATGTGAGTCGGCGCTTGTTATTACCGTCAACGAGAGCGGAACCCGATATCTGAACTGCGCGGGACACCGGAACCATGTGTGCGAGAAAAGCTATCGGACGGTTTGCCTGTCCGAAGTGGAAGCCGTGGTAGAGCAGGAGATCAGGAGGCTGTTTACGCTGGGCGAAACCAAACGGCAGGAGATCCTTCCGGAAAGCGAGGAGGAGAAGAAGACGGAGCAGCGGCTTCAGGAGATCGAAAAGCAGCTCGGAAATATTGCCGACAATTTTATTCTGGGCGTACCCTCGGCGGCGGTTCGTCAGCAGCTTGCGGAGCGGGCGGCAAATTTGGAGGCGGAACGAAAACAGCTCCGGCTTTCGGCGGTAAAAGAAAAGGATCCGATCGTCGTTGCCGGACTGGATTGGGAAACCATGAATTACGAGGAAAAGAAGCTGACGGCAAGAACCTTTATCCGGCGTGTGATCGTCGATACGGCAGGGCAGGTCACTGTCGAATGGAAAGTATAATTGTCGTGAAAAATAATTTTGCACAGGGATAGCCTCGACTGGAAAGACTACGGCGTAGACTCCATTATCAAAACCGTCTGCCAGCATAAGCATTTGGGCAACGGCTCCATCATTCTGATGCACAACGGAGCAAAATACACCGCGCAGGCCCTCGATACGCTCATAAAAAACCTGAAAGAGCAGGGCTATGAATTTGTACCGATTTCCGAACTGATCTATACGGAAAATTACGAAATGGATCACGAGGGACGGCAGCACAGCAAAACCGACGGCACACAGGAGTAAAGGGCAATTTGTGCCGGAGCATCCCATACTGTTTTGATGGCAGAAGAGAAAGCGCCTGCGCGGCGCCCTCTTCGCCCCGTCGCAAATGCTCCGGAACGGAGATTGAAATGTTGTGAAAAATTTTAAGGGCTTAACGGCAAGTGTTCCGTTAAGCCCTTGATCTGTAAATTTATGATTCTCGTCCGACCTCTGCGGCTTTTGCTATTTCAGAATGACCTTCTTAAAGCTCTTCTTTCCGCGCTTTACCAAAAGACCGCTTCGAAGCTGCTCCTCGGAAAATGCGGCGCGGAAGTCGGTGGTCTTTTCGCCGTTGACCAGAACGCCCCCCTGCTCGATGTTGCGGCGAGCCTCGGAACGGGTCGGGGCAAGTCCGGCCTTTACAAGGATCGACACCAAGTCAAGCGCGCCGTCGGTCAGGTCGTCTGCGGCAAGCGGAGCCTCCGGCGCGTCCTCCGCGCTTCCTGCGCCGAACAGAGCGCGGGAAGCTTCCTGCGCCTTCTTGGCCTCTTCCTCGCTGTGAACCATTTTGGTCAGCTCAAATGCCAGAATCTCCTTGGCGGTATTGAGCTGGCTGCCCTCCCAGCCTTCCATCTTTTCGATCTCCTCCATCGGCAGGAAGGTCAGGAGCTTGATGCATTTGAGAACGTCCGCATCGGCAACGTTTCTCCAGTATTGGTAAAATTCGTACGGCGAGGTCTTTTCGGCGTCAAGCCAAACGGCGCCCTTTTCGGTCTTCCCCATTTTTTTGCCCTCGGAATTCAGGAGCAGGGTGATCGTCATGGCGGAGGCGTCCTTTCCGAGCTTCCGACGGATTAGCTCCGTGCCGCCCAGCATATTGCTCCACTGGTCGTCGCCGCCAAACTGAAGGTTGCAGCCGTAATCCTGAAACAGACGGTAAAAGTCGTAGCTCTGCATAATCATGTAGTTGAATTCCAAGAACGTGAGCCCCCGCTCCATCCGCTGCTTGTAGCATTCGGCTGTCAGCATCCGGTTGACCGAAAAATGCGGGCCGACCTCGCGCAGCACTTCCAGATAGTTGAGTCCCAACAGCCAGTCGGCGTTGTTCACCATCAGCGCCTTGCCTTCGGAAAAGTCGATGAATTGGCTCATCTGCTTTTTGAAGCATTCAACGTTGTGCCGGATGGTTTCGTCGGTCATCATTTTCCGCATATCCGTTTTTCCGGACGGATCGCCGATCATGGCGGTGCCGCCGCCGATCAGGGCGATGGGCTTATTGCCCGCCATTTGCAGACGCTTCATGAGGCAGAGCGCCATAAAGTGCCCCACATGCAGACTGTCCGCCGTGGGATCGAAGCCGATGTAAAAGGTGGCTTTTCCTTCGTTGATGAGCTTGCTGACCAGCTCCTCGTCCGTGACCTGTGCGATCAGACCGCGGGCTTTCAATTCTTCATAAACTGTCATAGATACCTCCAAAATATTTTTCTGCGCATAGGGCGCAAACGAATGGTTTCAGAGAAAAGAAGACGGGGGATAATTTTCGCAGAGCGTTTTGTTCCGTGGGAAGAGCTTTCCTTAATAACCCCCAATAAAACAAAAAATCCCGTCCGTAAAAGGACGAGAGTACGCTCGTGATACCACCTTTTTTTGCAGACAACTCGCATTGTCCGCCTCCTCGGGTACAGAACGGATCTTTTACCCCAGCACGTTAACGGGTGCGCCCGCCGCAGCCTACTGAGCCATGCCGTTCGGTGCGAAGCTTGGAGATGTATTCGTGCAAAGCGTTTCCTGCGCCTCTCAGCAGCCGGCAGCTCTCTGTTGGAACTACTTAGCACTACTTCTTCTCGTCATTGCTTTTCTCATTGGAGACGATTATAAGCGGCGAGGGGGAGAAAGTCAATACCGGCGGTCAGAAAAGCTTAAAAAACTTCGGTTTTTGCGCTTTGCGGCGCGTTCTCCTTGTTTCCGGGCTTTGTTTGGTATATACTGTCCGAAAAGGCTTTTTCAAGTCTGCTATGTTTAGAAAGAGAAAATGCGGGCGGCGGGTGCCGTTTGGCGAGGCGCCGCCTTGGAAAGTGAGAAGAGTATGAGCCAGTTGAATTATCCGGATGCGAGCATGGCGGAATGCATCCGCCGCCAGAGTGAAAAAACGCCGGAGGCGTTTGCCTACGAATTTATGGGGAGCCGGGTGCGTTTCCGGCGCTTTTGGCAGCAGGTGGAGGAATGCGCCGCCGCCTTGCAGGCGTTTGGAATTCGGGAAAACGAGTGCGTGACGCTGTGTCTGCCGAACATACCGCAGGCGGTGATCTTATTATATGCGATCAATGCGGTGGGGGCGCTTGCCAATATGGTGCACCCGATGGCGGGAGAGCTGGAGATCACCGAATCCATCCGCATCGGGCAGAGCCGCCTTCTGGTGGGAGTGGATCGCTTTGCGGACAAGCTGCTGCGCGTCAGCGAAGGAACCACGGTCACGAAGGTGCTGCTCGCCGCGCCCACCGATTATGTGCCGGGGTGGAAGCGGCTGGCGGCGAGCGTCGCGGGAAAGATCCCCAAGGCGCCGGACGACGGGCGCATCCTGCTTTGGAAGGACTTTCTGGCGGGAGCGGAGCGGGAGTTCGCCATGGCAAAGCGAACGGCTTCGGACGGAGCGGCGGTTTTATATTCCGGCGGAACGACCGGAAAGCGAAAGGGAATTCTGCTTACGAACGGAAATCTGAATGCGCTCGCCCTGCAAACCGTGACCGCAGGCGACTGCGTGAAGCCGGGCTATCGGATGCTGGCGGTCATGCCGATCTTCCACGGCTTCGGACTGGGCGTCTGCATCCACACGGCGCTGATGGCAGGCTGCGAATGCATCCTGATCCCGCAGTTCTCCGTATCGTCCTACGCCGCGCAGCTGAAGAAATACCAGCCCAACGTGATCGCCGGGGTGCCGACGCTGTTTGAGGCGCTGCTCCGGGCAAAAAAAATGCAGAAGGTAAGGCTTTCGTGTCTGGCGGGGATTTTCTGCGGGGGCGACAGTCTTTCGGAGGAGCTGAAAACGAAGGTGGACGCGTTTCTGAAAGCGCACGGGGCAAAGGAGCAGATCCGCGAGGGCTACGGCACGACCGAGTGCGTGACCGCCAGCTGCCTGACCCCGCGCTACGATTACCGGAAGGGGAGTATCGGACTGCCGTTCCCGGACATGCGCTACCGCATTGTCAAGGTCGGGACGGACGAGGAGGTTCCCCCGATGATCGAGGGCGAGATCTGTCTGAGCGGTCCCACGGTCATGGCGGGCTATTATCACGAGCCGGAGGAGACCGCCAAGGTGCTGCATACCGACGCGGACGGCACGGTATGGCTGCATACCGGAGATCTGGGCAAAATGGACGAGGACGGCTTCGTGTATTTTGTTCAGCGGCTCAAGCGGCTCATTATCAGCGCCGGATATAACGTCTATCCCTCGCAGGTGGAAAACGCGCTGAACGCCCACGAGGCGGTTCTGAACAGCTGTGTGATCGGCGTTCCGGACGATTTTCGCGTGCAGGTGCCCTATGCCTATCTGATGCTGCGCCCCGGCTATGAGGCGAGCGAGGAGCTGCTTGCGGACATCCGCGAAAACTGCAGGAAATATATCGCGAAATATGCTCTGCCCCGCGGCTTTGAGGTGCGCGAGGAGCTGCCGAAAACGCTCGTGGGAAAGGTGGCGTATCGGGAGCTGGAGGAGGAGTACCGGAGAACGCACGGGCAGTAAACGGTTTATTCGATGGATTTCAGAGCTTCCACCATATTTATTTTTTTCAGATAGCGGTGCATGAACAGCGCCACAATCACGGAGAACAGCAGCGTGATGACAAAGGCGAGCACAAAGCTGAGGGCATGGATGGAGCGCCCGAACATCACCATGTCGATCTCCGCCGTGCGGATCACATAGCCCGCAAGCGCCACGCCCAGCCCCAGACCGATCACGTCGCCCAGCACCGTAAGCAGCAGGTTTTCCCGGAAGATGTAAGAGTCCACCTCGCCGTCGTAAAAGCCCAGCACCTTGATCGTGGCGATCTCGCGGATGCGCTCGGTAATGTTGATGTTGGTCAGGTTGTACAGCACGACGAAGGCCAGCAGTCCGGCGCTGATAATGATCACCACGATCACCAGATTCAGCGATTTCAGCATGTTGGCAAAGGTCTCGGACATATTGTTGTTGTAGCGGACGCCCTGCACGCAGCCAAGCGTCAGGAGCCGCTCGGAAAGCGCCGAGGTCTCCTCGTCGGTCTCCAGTCCCTCGCCGGAAAAATAAAGCAGATTGTAGACAGGCGTTTCGCCGAACAGCTTTCCGTAGGTCTCCGGATTCATATAAACGTAATGCTGGGTATAGTTCTCGTAGATCCCCGCAACGGTCAGCTCCAGCGTCTCGGTCTCGGACAGGTGCATGGTGATCGTGTCCCCGACGGAAACGTCGCCGAGCAGAACGGAAAGCTTCTCGTTGATCAGAACCTCGCCGTCCGGGATCGTCAGCGCCTTATGCGTCTTGCGCTCCCGCAGCGTCTGATAGCGGGGCAGCTCGTCGGGCGTCTCCGGAACGCTCAGGTACGCCTCCGCCTGCTCGTCGCCGCAGCTGAACGAAAACGCCTTCTGGTACATATATTCATAGCTCTGTCCGGCGTCCGAGAGAATGGCTTCCATGGCGAGGCGCTCCTCGTCGGTCGTGGGCTGATAGGAGAGCAGACCGGTATAGACGTTGATCTCCTCGTATTGGAGCGCCACCACGTCGAGAATGCTGTCGTGCAGGGCAAAGCCGGTCAGCGTCAGAGCCGTGCAGCCGGAAATGCCGATCGTTGTCATAAACATGCGCTTTTTGTAGCGGAACATGTTCCGGAGCGTGACCTTCCATGCAAAGGAGCAGCGCTTCCAAAGGGGCGTGACCCGCTCCAAGAGAACGCGCTTGCCGCTCTTTGGCGCCTTGGGACGCATCAGCTTGGCAGGCTGCTCGCGCAGCTCCGCGACGCAGGAGGCGAGCACCGTAACGGAAACCGCCAGAACGGCGATCAGGATCGTCAGCAGAGAGAGCGGCAGATCGTACGGCGCGGTAAACGCGGGTATGTAGTAAAGCATGGAATACGCGGTAATGATGACGAACGGGAAGATCTTCATTCCCACGAGAATGCCGAAGACCGCGCCCAAGACGGTGGCCGAGACCGCATAGATCAGGTATTTGGAGGCGATGGCTCCGGCGGAGTAGCCGAGCGCCTTGAGCGTGCCGATCTGCGTCCGCTGCTCCTCCACCATGCGCGACATCGTGGTCAGGCAGACGAGCGCCGCCACGAGCAGGAAGAAGATCGGGAAGACGCGGGCAATGTTGTTGATGCGGTCGGCGTTTTCGCCGTATTCCGTATAACCCGGATTATCGTCGCGGGTAAAGGTGAACCAGAGCGCGTCCGCAGGCGCGGCGTTCAGAAGCTCTTCGCGGTAAGCGTCGAGCTTTTTTTCGTATTTGTCGCCGTAGCAAAGCAGATCCTCCAGATCGGGAAAACGCAGAAAGACGTTTGTATAGACCGGGGACAGAAATTCGCTCTCCGGAAGATAGACGACGGACTGAATGCTGCCGTTGCCGATCGTGGTGTTTCCGCGGGAGCTCATATCGACATAAAGCGGGGAGGCGAAGGTGCCGACGACCGTATAGCTTTCCGAGGCAAGCGGGAGCGCGCTGCCGGCGTCGCCGGAGAAGGTCAGGACGTCGCCGAGCTGAACGGTCTTGCCGTTAATGCTTTTGGTGCCGTCAACCATGCATTCGCCCGGGGCCTCCGGATAGCGTCCGGATTTCAACTCCACCTGATTGACGCGTTCCTCTTCGGAAACGTCCGCCCAAGAAAGAAGTCGGGAGACCTGCGAGCCGGTCTCGCCCACGGTCAGCACGTCCAGACAGTACCCGCTGTCGAGGAGGGCGTCGGGGAATTGCTTTTTCAGGGCTTCGATCTGCTGCTCCGAAAAACCGGCGGAGGAAACGAGCCGGAGATCCATCAGCCGATACTCGTCATAATAGGTATCGGCGGACAGGCGCATATCCGGAGCCGACGCTTTGACGCCGGTAAAAAAGCCGACGCCAAGGGCGACAATAAAGAAAATGGATAAAAAGCGGCTCAGCGAGCCGAAGATTTCTCGGCGTGTGTTTTTATAAAATGCAGTCTTCATTTGATTCCTCTGTTTCGTGCGTGCGGTCGTCTGAAAAACGAAGGCTTTCCGTGGAGGAAAGCACGTTGGGTTCCATAGGGCAATTCTACCGTAAAATAGGGGCGGATGCAAGAAAAAACATTGACAGGTCCGGCGCGCAGGCGTATCATAAATTTGGTATACATATATACAGAAATACTCTGAGGAGGAACGAATCGTATGAAGAAAATGAAACGCTGTCTGGCGGCGCTTCTCGTGCTTCTGATGGTCGTTTCCCTTGCGCCGGAAGGCGTTTTTGCCCAATCGGGGAAAAACGGCGGACGCGAGGCAGCGGCGGAAGAGGTCGAGGCGGCGTCCCGGATCGACGGGAGCGCCGGGCAGTCAGACAGGAAGGAGCCGGCGCGTTATGCGGACGACGAGCTGATCACGGCGATCGTGGTGCTTTCGGAAGCGCCGGTTATGAGTTATTTTGGAAAGAGCGCGTATGCGGCGCTGGATGAGGATACCACGTCTGGCGAGGCGGTTTCCGGCTTTTTGGCTTCGGAAGACGCGCAGACCGTTTCCGAAGAGCTGCTGGAAGGGCAGGAGGACGTGGTGGAGGCGATTGAAAAGCTTCCGGATTCCGACGGCGCAGCCGCCATGCCCGACGACGTTGAGATCGTGGCGCAGTGGACGGGCTTGGTCAACGCGCTGGCAGTCAAGATCCCTTACGGTCGTCTCGCCGAGGTGAAGGAGCTTCCGGGCGTCGCGGACGCGTATGTGGAAGTCACCTATGACCGGCCGGAGGAGCCGGAGACCAACGGGGCGAGATCGCGGGCTACAGCTACGATATGGTGGGGCTCAGCAAGGTCTGGGCGGCGGGCTATACGGGCAAGGGCATGGTCGTTGCCATTCTCGACACCGGATTGGATCTCGAATGGAGCACCTATTGGGACAGTAACGCAAATGCCAACGTGACCGGGATCCGCCGTGTTCACGAGGCGTTTACCGCCGACTCGTTTATGACCGAGGAGGGCAGGCTGAATGTGCGCTGGACCGAGGACGCCATGAAGAGCTTCGTGGAATCGACGCAGCTCAACGCCAACACGGGCGCCGACGGACAGCTTGTGATCTGGGATGACAACGCTCTGTGCAAGAACCTCAAGGTTCCGTTTGCCGCCGATTACGCCGACGGCGATCTGAACGTACGGCCCGAGGACAGCGACCACGGAACGCACGTTGCCGGTACGGTGGCGGGCTATGCCGAGGACGCCGAAGGAAAGATCCTCTTTTCCGGCGTTGCGCCGGATGCGCAGATCTTGGCAATGAAGGTGTTCCCGGACGACACCGGGTCGGGCGCGGGCGAAACCGCCATTATCAACGCGCTGGAGGACGCCGCTAAGCTCGGCGCCGACGTTGTGAACCTGTCTCTCGGCAGCGACAACGGCTATGCCGAGGACGACACCGCCGCAAACGAGGCATATGGAAAGCTGCGGGACGCGGGCATTCTGCTGATGACCTCCGCGGGCAATTCCGCATATTCCAGCGCCAACAGCAATTACGGCGACTATGCCTTGGCATCCAACCCGGAGATCTCCATGATGAGCTCCCCTGCGGTTTACGATTCCAATTTGTCGATCGCTTCGATCAACAGCACGGTGGACGTACAGTCTTACTTTACATGGACGGACGCCGACGGCACGGAGCATAAGGTGCCGTTCCTTGACCCCACCGGGATCGCCATGAAATATAAATTTGCGGGACAGGACGCGGTTTCCGTGATCCCTGTGGGCGGCACCGGAACCTATGACGATTACTACAAAGCCGGCTTCCGCAGCTACTACGGCTACGGCGGCGGAAAGGGCGTGACCGGAATTGCCCTTGTACAGCGAGGCGAGATCAGCTTTACGGACAAGATCAACAACGCGTCGCAGTTTTATTGGAGCTTTTATGACAGCGCGTCGGGGACCTATGTGAACGAGTGCCCGGTCAAGGCGGTGCTCGTTTACGACAATGTGGAGGGCGAGCTGATCACCATGAGCACCGACGGTACGACCCTGACCTCCGCCTTTATTTCCAAGGCGGACGGCGAGGCAATCGTTGCCGCAGTGAACGCGGGCTATGACGTTCAGATCTCCGTATCGGAGAAGGACGAGGTCGTGCGCTGGGAGTCCGGGGAAGAGATGTCCTCGTTCTCCTCTTGGGGAGCAGGCCCCGGTCTGGAACTGAAGCCGGAGGTCACCGCTCCGGGCGGAAACATCTGGTCAACCATTTTGGACGGTTCCTACTCCGGCGGCAGCGGAGCCTATTCCGACTATGTCGGCTCCTACGGCATGATGAGCGGCACGTCCATGGCGGCTCCTCACATGACCGGTATTACGGCTCTGGTAAAGCAGTATGCCGTTCAACAGTTGGGTTACGGTCTGTCTGACGCCGCCGATCTGACCGAGCGGCTGCTTGTCAGCACCGCCGTTCCCCAGAAGGACGCGGACGGGACCTATTATTCGCCGCGTCTTCAGGGCGCGGGTCTGGTAAGCGCCTCCGGAGCGGTCACGTCGCCCGCGTACATCACCGTGGACGGCCAGAGCGTCGGCAAGCTGGAGCTTCTCGACGATCCGGAAAAGACCGGCTCCTACGAGCTGAGCTTTCATGTCAACAACCTGACCGGCAGCGCGCTGACCTATAACGCCGAAGCGGTTCTGCTGCGTCCTGCCACCGATACGGTTTCGTCTCAGTGGGGCGAGCGCACCGTAATGCTGGACAGCGACGTAACGATCAAAACCGTTTCGCTGGGCACCGTTACCGTACCTGCGAACGGCGCTGCGACGGTTACCAAGACCGTGAGCCTGACCGCAGCGGAAAAGAAGGCGCTGGACGAGCTTTTTGAGAACGGTACTTATATTGAAGGCTTTGTGATCCTGACCGACGCGGACGGCAGCGATCCGCAGATCGGTCTGCCCTTCCTTGCCTTTTACGGCGACTGGACGGCGGCGCCCATCTTTGACAGCGCCACATGGATCGACGAGACCGAGGAGGGCGGAAGCTTTCTTGACGCCGAAAGCACATGGTGGCCCACCGTGCTTGGCTATTATGACGGCTACAATTTCTACAACATGGGACAGAATGTGTTTGACGGGACCTCCGCCAATACGCAGACAACGTATTATGAGGAAAATATTACGGTTTCTCCGAACGGCTGGTTCACCTCGATCAACGATTATGAGATCTTCCAGCTCCGCGAGGCAAAGGTCATTGTTGTAGAAGTAAAGAATAAGGAGACCGGCGAACTGTATTATCGCGATTATGCGACCTATCAGTTCAAAACCTATTACGACGCGAACTACGGAATGGGGATCCCGGCGTCTCTGTATTGGTTTACCGGAACGGACTGGGACGGCACCGATCTGGACGGCAACGTCCTTCCGAGCGGCACGCAGTGCGTTTACAGCATTACCGCATACGGCGACGGCGATTACCCCACGGTTTACGATGAGGAGCTTGGCCGCTATGTGACCGACGTGGAGTCCATCGTGCCCGGTGTGAACGAGCCGACCTTCAACGGCCATGCCTTTGACATGACCGGCAATGTGATCGCCTTTGACGTGATGGTCGATACCGCAGCGCCGAAGCTCGTGAACAATGCCGTGACCATCTACGAGGAGGACGGGCATACTTACCTCAAGGGAACCTTTACGGACGAGGGCTCCATTGCCTCCATCCAAGTCGCTCCGGTGGTGACCCGTACATATAAGGAAGGCTACGGGGACCCGAGCTACGCCGAGAGCAAGGTAACGCTGAGCGATTCCTTCTATACCGAGTATATTTACGACAAGGATGTCGACCGGTATACGTTTATTGCCGATGTGACCGAATACGTACACAACGACACCTATGCCGGGGAGAGCAATTACTATAACTTTACATGGACCGGCGACGTATACATTTACGGCGGCGATTACGGCGGAAACGATCGTGCCTATGCGGTTCGGGTGGAGGACAATACGAAGGAGGGGCTTCTGCTTTCTCAGACCTCCGCGCTGCTGCATGTGGGCAATTCGTTTGATCTGAGCGTGATCGACAACACCGGTATGGACGCTCCGATTACCCGTACGTCGAGCGCTCCGGAGGTGGCGACCATCGACGAATACGGTCATGTGGAGGCGCTGAGCGTCGGTCAGACAACGATCACCGTTACAAACGGCACCTACACCGCGATCTGTATTGTGGCGGTGGAGGAGTACCCGACCGAGGTACTGGATTTCAATTTGTCCATCGCAAGCTTTTCCGGCATGAAGCCCGGCGGCGAGCTGATCGTGAAGGTAGTCGATCTTTACCCCGCCGATGTGGTGCTGAACGAAATTCGCTGGGAGGTCAGCGAGGACGAGGAGACCGCCGAATATTACGAGGGTCTGATCACCTGCGCCCGGTACACGACGGACGGCTTGCAGGGAGAGATCTACCTGAATTACAGCGCGTACGACGAGTATAATCAGGGCAACGCGCCGATCCCCGGCGGCTCCGCAACGCTGACCGTTACGCTGAACGGCGTCAGCCGCCAGATGCACATTGACTGGGAGGATCTGTACAAGACCAAGTCCGACGAGGATATTGTTTCCGACGCGTACGCCGGCGAGCAGACCGTTTATGTGAAGCAGGGCGAGACGGCAACGCTGACAGCCAAGTACAACAACTCTTCCGCGCACAGTGTGCTGCCCGTTAAGCTGTATTCTCTTGAGGGAGCGCAGAATTACAGCTACACCAACCCCACGGAGGAAGCCGCCGGGCTGGTTCTGGACGGCCCGGGCTACGTTTCCGCCGGCGGCGAGTGGAGAGGCAGGCTGGTAAATACCGAGGGCTATGCGCTTCCGGAGACGATCCAGATTGGCTGCAGCTATCCGGACAGCTCCGGCGGAAATTACGAATACTGGTGGTCGAACTCTCCGTACTATTCCTACTATACATATGATTCGACGACCGGCGAGATCTATGTGAAGTACGGACCCTCCGGCGCAAACAACACGATGGTCATTCGTGCCGACGGCGTTGAGAGCGCAGGCAATCCGGCGGGAACGCTGAGCGGGACGGTCTACGAGACGCCCGACGCTCTGTACGGTCCGTTCGACTGGACGGTGACCGAGGGCTATGAGCTGAGCGGCGAGCTGACCACCGAGGAAAACGTGACGGTGGGCTATACGACCAAAAACGTGGCGCATTATACGCCTTCCGAGCCGGGGGTAAGCTACATTACCGCAACGAGCAAGGACGGCAAGTATTCCGTGAACTTTGCGGTCGTTTGCGAGCCGATCAAGGCGGAGACGCTTTCGCTTTCCGCAAATAATCTGGAGATGGAGGTCGGCGACGAGGAAGCGCTTGAAGCCACGCTTGCGCCCGAACCGTCTTTGGAGAAGGATACGGAAATCCTTTGGACTTCGTTTAACGAGGACGTTGCCACCGTGGACGAAAACGGCGTGGTAACTGCCGTGGGCGTGGGCTATGCGTACCTGAAGGCGGTGACCAAGGCGGATACGACCGTGACAAGCTACTGCATCGTTCGTGTGACTGCGGGAAGCTACACCGTAACGCTCGACCCCGGCAACGGCGAGGAGGAGATCGAGATCACCGTGACCTACGGCGAGCCGGTGGGCGAGCTGCCGGTTCCGACGAAGGAGGGCTATACCTTTGTCGGCTGGTTTGACGAGGACGGCAACGAGGTGACTCCGGAGACCGTCTATACGCTTACCGAAGGGTCCAAGCTGACTGCGCGGTGGGAAGAAAAGGCGGAGGAGCCCAGCGTAACACCGGAGCCGACCGAGCCCAGCGTAA
>JAUNGI010000016.1:0-15160 GCA_030524525.1 Lachnospiraceae bacterium | reverse complement strand
GGCAGCGGCGGCGGTTCTCGGCACGGCGGCGATCTGGAAGCGCCGTCAGTGGAGAGCGTAAGCGCGTCCGCAGGAAACGGAGCTTTTCAATAAGGAACAACAAGGGGCAGCCCTCATTCACAGGAATGGGGGCTGCTTTTTCATTCTATAGGAAACTGCGTTTCCTATAGAATGAAAAACGCTCCGCGGGGACCGCACTGCGGCGGCAGGTTCCGGAGGTTTTGCCGTCCGTTTTGGAAAAGAGGGCGGATATTAGAATTTGGGGGTTGACAAAAGGGAAAAAACGTGGCATTGTTATAGCTGTAATAGAACAAACGAAGCGTAACGTCGGAAGATAAAGGAGGTTATGACTTATGAATATCAATAAATTTACACAAAAATCCATGGAAGCCGTGCAGGGCTGTGAAAAGGTGGCTTATGATTTCGGCAATCAGGAGCTGCGGCCGGAGCATCTGCTCTATGCGCTGCTGTCCGACTCGGAGGGGCTGATCCCCCGCCTTCTTCAGAAGATGGACATTGCGCCGGAGGTCTTTGAGGCGCAGATCCGGGGGCTTTTGGAGCGGCTGCCGAAGGTACAGGGCGGCGAGCTGCGCGTCGGGCAGGATCTGAACAAAGTCCTGATCTATGCCGAGGACGAGGCAAAGCGGATGGGGGACTCCTATGTGAGCGTGGAGCACCTGTTCCTTTGCCTGATGAAGTACGCGGGACGCGAGCTTGCGCAGACGCTGCGCGAATTCGGCATCACCGAGGAGCGCTTTTTGCAGGCGCTTTCGGAGGTGCGCGGCAATCAGCAGGTCAATACGGACAATCCGGAGGTCACCTACGAGACGCTGAAAAAATACGGTCAGGATCTTGTTGAGCGCGCCCGCGCCCAGAAGCTCGATCCGGTGATCGGGCGGGACGGCGAGATCCGGAACGTCATCCGCATTCTTTCCCGAAAGACCAAAAACAATCCGGTTCTGATCGGCGAGCCGGGCGTCGGCAAGACTGCGGTCATCGAAGGGCTCGCACAGCGGATCGTCCAGGGCGACGTGCCGGAGGGACTGCTGGATAAGAGCGTTTTTGCGCTCGATATGGGCGCTCTCGTTGCCGGAGCAAAATACCGGGGCGAGTTCGAGGAACGCCTGAAGGCGGTTCTGGACGAGGTGAAAAAGAGCGAGGGCAGGATCATTCTGTTTATCGACGAGCTGCATACCATCGTGGGGGCCGGAAAGACCGACGGCGCGCTTGATGCGGGCAATATGCTCAAGCCGATGCTTGCCCGGGGCGAGCTGCACTGTATCGGCGCAACGACGCTGAAGGAATATCGGCAGTATGTGGAGAAAGATGCGGCGTTGGAGCGGCGTTTCCAGCCGGTGCTTGTGGAGGAGCCGACCGTGGAGGACACCATCTCCATTCTCCGCGGTTTGAAGGAGCGCTACGAGGTGTTCCACGGCGTGAAGATATCGGACAACGCGCTTGTGGCTGCCGCCGTGCTTTCCAACCGTTATATTTCCGACCGGTTCCTGCCGGACAAGGCGATTGACCTTGTGGATGAAGGCTGCGCGCTGATAAAGACCGAGCTGGACTCGATGCCGATGGAGCTGGACGACGCAAAGCGCCGGATGATGCAGCTGGAGATCGAGGAGGCGGCGCTCAAAAAGGAAGAGGACGCGCTTTCCCAGGAACGGCTGGCGGCGCTTTCCAAGGAGCTTGCGGAGGCCAAGGAGGCGTTCGCCGCCGGAAAGGCGCAGTGGGACAATGAAAAAGCGGATCTGGAGCGCGTGCGCAGGCTGAAAGAGGAGCTGGGCGCCTGCAACAACGAGATCCAAGCGGCGGAGCGGAACTACGACCTGAATCGGGCGGCGGAGCTCAAATACGGAAAGCTTCCGGAGCTGACCCGGCAGATCGAGCAGGCGGAGGAGGAGCTTCGCGGCAAGGGACATTCCATGGTTCACGAGACCGTGGACGAGGAGGAGATCGCGCGCATCGTTTCCCGCTGGACGGGCATACCGGTGGCGAAGCTGACCGAAGGCGAGCGGAACAAAACGCTGCGCCTTTCGGAGCTGCTGCATCGGCGCGTGATCGGGCAGGACGAGGCGGTGCAGAAGGTGACCGACGCGATCCTGCGTTCCAAGGCAGGGATTCAGGACCCGAACCGTCCGATCGGCTCGTTCCTGTTTTTGGGTCCCACCGGCGTGGGCAAAACCGAGCTGGCGAAGACGCTGGCGGAGGCGCTGTTTGACAACGAGCAGAACATGGTGCGGATCGACATGAGCGAATATATGGAGAAGCATTCGGTCGCGCGTCTGATCGGCGCGCCTCCCGGATATGTGGGCTACGACGAGGGCGGTCAGCTGACCGAGGCGGTGCGGAGGCATCCGTATTCCGTTATCCTGTTCGACGAGGTCGAGAAGGCGCATCCGGACGTGTTCAACGTACTTTTGCAGGTACTGGACGACGGGCGCATCACCGATTCGCAGGGCAGAACCGTGGACTTTAAGAACACCATCCTGATCCTGACCTCCAATCTGGGATCGGAGTATTTGCTGAACGGCATCGAAGCGGACGGAAGCATTTCCGAGCAGTGCGAGCAGGCGGTCATGACCCAGCTTCGTTCCACGTTCCGACCGGAATTCCTGAACCGGCTGGACGAGACGATCCTGTTCAAGCCGCTGACGAAGGAAAACATTCGCGGAATCATTGAGCTGCTGCTTGTAAGGCTGAACGAAAGGCTTGCCGATCGTCAGATCCGCGTGCGGCTCACGGATGCAGCCGTGGAATTCGCCGTATCGGCGGCCTATGACCCGGTATACGGCGCAAGACCGCAGAAACGGTATTTGCAGAAGCATGTCGAGACTCTGTCGGCACGCCTGATCTTGGAGGATCGGGTGGCTGCGGGCGATGTGATCGCCATCGACGTGAAGGACGGAAAACTCGAAGCGGTCGTAGAATAAGAAGCGAACCCGTTGACTCTTTCTGCGGCGCGTGTATAATAAAGGACAACCGGATATACTGGCATAAAGCTCGGAAAACCGTGATTTTCCGAGCTTTATGGCTGTTTGTAGGCGGGCGTCATGCCGCGTCCGCCGACGAATAAAATAAAAAAGAACGGAGGAAAGGAATATGTGGATCGCTTATGCGTTTGGCTCCGCTTTTTTTGCGGGGATCACCTCTGTTTTGGCAAAATGCGGTATCCGAAAGACGGATTCCACTGTGGCGACCGCCGTCCGGACGATCGTTGTGCTGATCTTTGCGTGGCTGATGGTGTTTTTGGTGGGCGCGCAGTCGCAGCTTGGCTCCATCGGCGCAAAGACGCTGCTGTTTTTGATTTTATCGGGACTTGCGACCGGCGTTTCATGGCTCTGTTATTTCAAGGCGCTGCAGCTTGGCGACATCAATCAGGTCGTTCCGGTCGATAAGTCGAGCACCGTATTGACGATCGTCTTGGCGTTTCTGTTTCTCCAAGAATCGGTCAGTCTCTTAAAGGCGCTCGGCGTCGTTTTGATCGCGGCAGGAACGCTTCTGATGCTGGAAAAAAAGGAGAACGTGCAAAAGCCGACGAAGGGAAAGGGCTGGCTGTTCTATGCGCTTGGCTCGGCGGTTTTTGCAAGCCTTACTTCTATTTTGGGAAAGATCGGGATTTCGGACGTGGAATCCAACCTTGGCACCGCCATTCGAACCGGCGTCGTGCTGATTATGGCATGGGGGATGGTATTCGTCACGGGAAAGCGGCGCTCGGTAAGGCGGATCCCCAAAAACGAGCTTGGCTTTATCTGCCTTTCGGGGCTTGCAACCGGCGCTTCTTGGCTTTGCTATTATAAGGCGCTGCAGGACGGACCCGCCAGCGTTGTGGCTCCGATCGACAAGCTCAGCATTTTGGTATCCATCGTCTTTTCTTATTTCGTATTTCATGAGCGGCTGTCCGGCAAGGCGCTTGTCGGACTGGTTTCGATCCTTGCCGGAACGCTGGTCATGCTGCTTCCGTAGCAGGGAGGAACTGCCGTCAAAGGAGGTCATGCTTTGTCTTTTGATTTTTCGATTCTGGACTTTATTCAGTCGCATCTGCGGTGCGGCTTCCTCGACACCGTGCTGGTGTTTATTACAAAGCTTGGAAACAGCGGATGGATCTGGATCGCGGTTACGTTATTGCTGCTTCTTCTTCCGAAAACGAGGAAATGGGGGCTGGCAATGGCGGTCAGTCTTGCCTTGGAATCGCTTTGCTGTGACATGCTTTTGAAGCCGCTAGTGGCGCGTCCTCGTCCGTTTACCGTGAATCCGTCGGTCACGCTTTTGATTGCGCCGCCCCATGGCTTTTCGTTTCCGTCGGGACATACCGGGGCTTCTTTTGCGGCGACGTCCGCGCTGTATTTCAGCAAAAGCCGCTTCTGGATCCCGGCGCTTCTGCTGTCGGCGGCGATTGCTTTTTCCCGTTTGTATCTCTATGTGCATTATCCGACGGACGTCTTTGCAGGGGCGCTGCTTGGCTGCGCAGCGGGATATTTCGGGAGCCGTCTGACGGAGCTTGCGGGACGGGGTACGAAGGAGGAGCGGGGGGCATAGGGTACATATGCGTGCCGAGGTTTTTTGCGCTGCCATTGAAAAAGTTCCCGGCAGTGGAGAAGAAAGCGAGTTGACCTTCGGAGGAGCAGGAACATGGATAAGGATTATTTAGTACAAAAAAAGCCGCTTCGGGCGCTGCTTCTGTTCTCTTTGCCCATCATCATCGGGAATTTATTTCAGCAGACCTATACGATGGTCGATTCCGCCATTGTCGGCCGTTATGTGAGCGAAGGCGCTCTGGCGGCGGTTGGCGCGTCGTATTCTCTGACGAATATCTTTATCTGTATTGCGATCGGCGGTGGGATCGGCGCGTCTGTGATCGTAAGCCGGTATTTCGGCGCAAAAGAATACGGCAAAATGAAGCTGGCGGTTCTTACGTCTTTTGTTTCTTTTTTGTGCATCAGTCTTTTTCTGGGTTGTTTTGGGCTGGCGTTCAGCAAGCAGATCATGCTGCTGCTGAATACGCCGGTTGACGTTCTCGATATGGCGGTAAAATACCTGAATATTTATTTCTATGGTTTGCCGTTCCTGTTTATGTATAACGTGCTTTCCGCAATGTTCAACGCGCTTGGGAAGTCGAAGATACCTCTGTTTTTCCTGATTTTTTCTTCTTTGTTTAATATCGTTCTTGACCTTGTTTTGGTCAGACGCTTTCAAATGGGGGTTGCCGGCGTTGCTTGGGCGACGCTGATCGCGCAGGGCATATCCGCCGTCTTTTCTTTTTTGGTTTTTTTCCGCGAATTAAGAAAACTGAACTGCGGAAAAACGGCTTTTTTTGATCGGGGCGAGTTTTATTCGATGACGAAAATCGCGCTTCCTTCCATATTGCAGCAGTCCACGGTCTCCATCGGCATGATGCTTGTGCAGTCGGTCGTAAACAGCTTTGGCTCGGAGGCACTGGCGGGGTTTTCCGCCGCCATGCGGATCGAATCCATCTGCATCGTACCGATGAGCGGCATCGGAAACGCCTTATCCTCCTATACCGCGCAAAATATCGGCGCCAACCGGAAGGATCGGGTGAAGCAGGGCTATCGCGCCGCAAATGGAATGGTGATCGTCTGCGCCGTTTTTATCTGCTTTATTCTGGAATGCTTCCACCGTCAGATCATTTCGCTTTTTCTCGGTGCGGACGGAACCGCCGATGCCCTTGCGACCGGGGAGGGCTATCTGACTTTTATGGGCTGGTTCTTCTGCCTGATCGGATTTAAGATGGCGGTGGACGGTCTTCTGCGCGGCGCCGGGGACATGAAGATGTTTACCATTGCGAATCTGGTGAATCTTTCGATCCGGGTTCTCGTTGCCACATTGCTTGCGCCCCGCTTTGGGATCGCGATGGTCTGGCGTGCGGTGCCGATTGGCTGGTTCGCAAACTGGGCGATCTCTTTCGCCGAATATCGTACGGGGAAATGGAGGTCGATCCGTACGAGCAGGGGCTAAGAGAGACGCTGTTTTTGACGGCGGCGTTTGCTTTTATGATCGGCGCCTGTTGACAAGGCGCAGTCGGCGTATTATGCTGAAAGCAGAAAATAAAAAGCCGAGAGCATGAAGAACAAGCCGCCGCCGGGGCTGACCGACACGGGGCGGTGAGGAGCCTCGGTGCGAATAGGAAGCAAACATGTTTTTCCGGGGAGCTTCGCACCCCAATTTGTGAAGAAAAAAAGGTGTCGGCGAAGCTGGATGCTGAGAAAAAGGGACATGCGTTGCTTTTTAGGAAGCTTTTTTGGTAAATATGCACAAGGTCTTTGGGGAAAGCTTGTGCATGTTTGCGGTCGCCTCCCGCGAGGGAGGCGTGGATTGAAATGGAGTTTGCGGATTATCACGGAATTAAGAGGTATAGTCGCCTCCCGCGAGGGAGGCGTGGATTGAAATCAAATTTGGCATTGAAGATCTGGTCAAGGAAGGACGTCGCCTCCCGCGAGGGAGGCGTGGATTGAAATCTCCCGTACTCCCGGCATGTCCCACTGGTATTCAGTCGCCTCCCGCGAGGGAGGCGTGGATTGAAATCGGCGTCGAATACCCTTGTTCCGACGCCATCTGCGGTCGCCTCCCGCGAGGGAGGCGTGGATTGAAATGCAAGCTCCAGTGATGCCGTCGCAGGGAAAAACAGTCGCCTCCCGCGAGGGAGGCGTGGATTGAAATAAGGTGGAGGATATCACCTTTACGATCACGGACGGTCGCCTCCCGCGAGGGAGGCGTGGATTGAAATGTGTCGGACGAAGTCCGGGGACGAACCTCCTATGGTCGCCTCCCGCGAGGGAGGCGTGGATTGAAATTCACTGTGCCTATCTTAACATAAGCAATCGCTATTTGTCGCCTCCCGCGAGGGAGGCGTGGATTGAAATTTTTTATGCGGAAAGGAAATGCAAAATGGCAAGTGGTCGCCTCCCGCGAGGGAGGCGTGGATTGAAATATAGGAGTTTGAATAAAATTGGAACAGAGAAACATGTCGCCTCCCGCGAGGGAGGCGTGGATTGAAATGGCGATTAACTTAAGCTCGGAGGAAGCTGCGATTAAGGTCGCCTCCCGCGAGGGAGGCGTGGATTGAAATACGCTTCTCCCGAGCGATATTGAAATACATATCGTCGCCTCCCGCGAGGGAGGCGTGGATTGAAATCATTTTGGGAATTGAAATAGTGGAAAGTGGGTGAAGGTCGCCTCCCGCGAGGGAGGCGTGGATTGAAATGCCGTCTTTTATTAAAGATTCCAACCAAATGACAGTCGCCTCCCGCGAGGGAGGCGTGGATTGAAATTTAAAAATTGGACTGACAGATGCCTTGCAAGGAATGTCGCCTCCCGCGAGGGAGGCGTGGATTGAAATATGCAGATGGCACAGGAACTTATACAGAATGCGGTCGCCTCCCGCGAGGGAGGCGTGGATTGAAATAACAGTCTGTTGGACGAAAGGAATTATGGAAAGGGTCGCCTCCCGCGAGGGAGGCGTGGATTGAAATTTACATCTTCTTGCAAAATTTTTTGTGCTTTATTGTCGCCTCCCGCGAGGGAGGCGTGGATTGAAATGTACCATTTTGTTTTCTTGCTGTAACATCTTCTATAGTCGCCTCCCGTGAGGGAGGCGTGGATTGAAATATAGGATTTATGCTCATTCGGTACCAGCCTCCTTGTCGCCTCCCGCGAGGGAGGCGTGGATTGAAATCTACCGTATGTAGTGCGGTGTCCGCAATATTGCGTCGCCTCCCGCGAGGGAGGCGTGGATTGAAATACGAACGACAATATATATTTTGTATACGGGAATGTCGCCTCCCGCGAGGGAGGCGTGGATTGAAATCGATCCGTACGGCAGACGAAGGAAACTGAAAAAGTCGCCTCCCGCGAGGGAGGCGTGGATTAAAATAGGTAAGAGATGTGCTGCGACAGCGGCTTTTGGGGTCGCCTCCCGTGAGAGAGGCGCAGGTTGAAGTTATGAGGTTCAGCACTGAAAAAGCAGGAGAAACGCATTGAGTTTTTCTTGTTCCCTACAAGAAAACGTATGTAGCATACAAACCAATATTGCAATTTCGGTTTTAATGTGCCACAAAAGAATTGTTAGTAAAGCTTTGCAAAAAAGTCTGCAAATAAAGGGGCTGCAAAGCAGAGCTTAATTATATTATAACAAAAAAGGCGCAAAGAAGAGATGTATTAGGAATACTACCATCTTAATAAAACGAAAAGAAAAGGGAAATAAAGAGGTTCAGAGACACAGGGCATAGATGACTTACTGCATTACAAAAGAACCGGGAGAATACGAATATGATAGTTTATGAAGGGAACAAAATGGATTTTCTGAAAAGTGTTGAAGAAGATACAATCGCTTTTGAAATTGAGCAGAATATCTATGAAAAGATGAATCGTCATACTGCGCGCGGCGAATTTCGTGCATGGGAAAATTCGTTGGAATATATGTATAAGGTATTGAATGATAATGAAATACCCCGGAATGCAGGAATTGCAATTGAGTATAACATTCCGGCAACTTCAAAGCGCGTGGATTTTTTGATTTCCGGATATGATAAAGACGATGAGAGCAATGTTGTGATCATCGAACTGAAACAGTGGGATCACATTGCTTCTGTGCAGGGAAAAGAAGCGCTGGTAGAGACTTATACCGGCAGTTGTATGCGGCAGGTGGTGCATCCGTCTTATCAGGCATGGTCTTATTCGGCGCTGATCACGGACTATAATCAGTCGGTGCAGGAGGGAAATATTCACCTCCATCCATGCGCGTATTTACATAATTACCGGCGAAAGGAAAACGATCCTTTGGATGAGGCGCAGTATGACGTTTTTTTGAATGACGCGCCGGCATTCACACGCGGACAGGTCGATAAACTGAGAGCGTTTATTAAGAAAAGCGTTGTGAAGGGGGATGATAAAGAGCTGCTTTATTCCATTGAAAACGGAAAGATCAGACCCTCTAAAAGCTTGCAGGAATCCATTGCGAAAATGTTGAAGGGAAATCGGGAATTCGTGATGTTGGACGAGCAGAAGGTCGTCTATGAGGAAATTCTGCATTTGTCCAGACGCACGATGGAGGATCAAAAAAAACGGGTTATTATTGTAGAGGGCGGCCCCGGAAGCGGGAAGACGGTCGTTGCCGTCAATCTTTTGGCTCAGCTTACAAATGAGGAGCAATTTTGTCAATATGTGTCGAAGAACAGTGCGCCTCGGAATGTATATCAGCAAAAGCTGAAGGGAGAGCTTCGCAAGAGCAGCATTGAAAGCTTATTCAAGGGTTCCGGGAATTATACGGATGCCGAAGACGGGAGCGCAGATACCCTGTTAGTGGATGAAGCGCATCGTCTGAACGAAAAATCCGGCATGTTTCAGAATCTGGGAGAAAACCAGATCAAAGAAATTATTCGAGCAGCCAAATGCAGCGTTTTCTTTATTGATGAAAAACAAAGGGTAACGCTCAGTGATATCGGCAGCGTCGCCGAAATCGAAAAATGGGCGGCTCAGGCGGGCGCAGAGATCAGCCGCTTGGAATTGACTTCACAATTTCGCTGCAACGGTTCAGACGGCTATCTGGCGTGGCTCGATAATACGCTGGGTATCCGTGAGACTGCCAACTGGACTATGGATGATGTCGATTATGACGTTCAAGTTATGGATTCTCCACATGAAGTTCGTGACATCATTATCGAAAAGAACCGGACAAGTCATAACAGAGCCAGGATTTTGGCTGGTTACTGTTGGAACTGGCTGAAAGAGGGGTACAACGACTCCAACGTACATGATATTAAAATCAATGATTTTGAAATCAGCTGGAACCTGAAAAATACGTCGACCTTTGCGATCGACGAGGACTCCGTGAAGGAGGCGGGGTGTATCCATACTTCGCAGGGATTGGAGTTTGACTATGTCGGTGTGATCATCGGCAATGATCTGCGGTATGAAGATGAAAAGATCGTAACGGATTTTACAAAACGGGCGAAAACGGATCAGTCGCTGCGGGGCATCAAAAAGATATATAAAGAAAATCCCGAAAAAGCGTTGGCGTTGGCGGATGAGATCATCAAAAATACTTACCGCACGCTTTTGACAAGAGGAATGAAGGGCTGTTACATTTATTGCGTGGATAAAAATCTGGCCTCCCATTTGCGGGAATGTCTGAAAAGCACAAAGGCCATGTCGAAAGGAGCGGTTTGAGTGACAGAGGAAACGATTCGAAACGTGTTGAAATTCCGTGACGCGCGGAATTGGAAGCAGTTTCACAACCCGAAGGATCTGGCGATTTCCATCAGCTTGGAAGCGGCGGAGCTGCTGGAGGTTTTTCAGTGGAGCGCGGAAGATGTGAATTGCGAAGAAAAGCAGGATAAGCTCCGGGAGGAGCTCGCGGATGTGCTGATCTACTGCATTCTGATGGCGGATATCTGCGGCTTGGAGCCGGATGAGATCGTCCGGGAAAAGCTAAAGCGAAACGAGGAAAAATATCCGGTGGAAAAGTCGTACGGGAGCAAGGAAAAATATTGCGAGCGGGAGAAGTAAGCACAGGGCACAGCAATTGCTGCGCCCTGTATTTCTGTAATCCAAAGGAGAAGGCTGTTTTCTATTTGTCTATATACATCCAGCAGCCTTCCGCGCCGATCCCGTTTTCCGGCGGAATAAGAAGCCCCTTTTCGATCAAGGTGTCTACAACCGCATCCAGCACCGGCATTGCGGCAAGGGTGTTGGCAAAGCGCCATTCCGGGAGCAGGTATTCCGGAACGGTGCGGCGAATGAAGGCGGCAAGCTTTTCGGCAACCGCATTCGCCGCTTCTTCAAAGAAGCCGTCGGAAAGTCTACGGCTGATGTCAAACAGCCGACCGGCGTCCTTCCCTTCGATTACCAGTATTTTTGTGTAGAGCGTTTCCCCCTCCCGATACAGATAGCCGCATGCAATCGCTTTTGCCGCCTGCTCCTTTTCGTCCTCGGAGAGCGATGCGATTTCCAGTCCGGAAACGGCGCGGATCGCAAGCTGAATCGGTTTGTCGTTTGAGAGATTGTAGTTGCATTCGAAGTGCTGTTTGATTCGCGGGGTATAAATATTGGTCAAAATAACTTGGGAATAGCCGCAGAGGTTATGCGCTGTCGTATCGTCCCAGCCGCCGCCGTAGTACTTTTCGTTCTCCTGATAGCCGAATAGGCTGAAGGGACGCGATGTTTGCTCCATCCCGGCAAAGTGCTTCTGCGACAGGCTTTTGCCTACCGCGTCGCCGAAAATGCGCGCGATCACGGATATTTGCTGCCACAGGACCAGATTGAAATCCACCCGTTTGTTTAAGTAAGGGAATGCCATATACTCCTGCTTATGCGCTTCAATAAATTCGGAGATAATGCGGCAGATGTCGGGCAGATGTTCCGTGTAGACGCCGGTTGCCCGTTCCATTTCGTTCTTATCGAACAGGATGATGTTGACGGCGTATTTTCCGTTGTCCAGACGGCGCAGAAGACCGTACTCCCCGTTTGCGCCCCGCGTGAGGATTTCAAGCTCCTCCTCCACGTAAACGGTCGGGACATTTAGTTTATCGGCAGCTTCTGCCGCGCTCATGGGCTTTTTTCGACACAGCCATACGATTTGTTTGGAAAGCTGCCGGGTGCATACGTTTCTTGGATCGCCCCAGTCGGGATTGCCGTTTCCCCAGAGTACAAATTCAACGGTGTCGAGCGCTGTCGGTTTTTTCGTCGTTTCTGTCATTTCTTCTACCTCGCTTTTGATTTTTTTTCTTGCGGAAAACAGTCTTTGACGCACGGCGGTTTCGCTGATGCCAAGCTTTCCAGCGATCTCTGCGGCGGAACGGCCGTCAAGGTAATACAGGATCATGACCTCGCGGTATGCTTTCGTTAGAAAGGCAATTTGCCGGTAAACCTTGCGGAGCAGCTCGCCGCTGTCCTCGTCGGCTTCCTGCGCCGCGATTTTGGGGAGCACGTCGGAAGGGTCGCCCGGATAAAAGAGCGCGTCGCGCTTCTTCCGCCGGTCGCAGAAATCGGCATAGACGTTGCGGGCGGTCCGCCAGATAAAGGCATGAGCGTTTTGGATGTCGCCCTCCCTGCCGGCGGTCTTCACCAACTCAAAAATAATGTCCGAACAAAGCTCCTGCGCCTCGTGGCTGTCGCTCGTTCTTGCATAGCAAAATCCGAACAGCTTGTCGAGAAGCGCGGCGTCAAGCAGGCTGCGTAATTCTTGTTTCTTCATAGGTACCTTTCCTCGCAGTGAAGTATTTTCCGCGAAAGCTGTGACTGCTTTCACCCGTATAGTCGGGGGAAAACAAAAAATGTTAGGCGGATACGAAAATTTTTTTGCTTTGAAAGCAAATTATACCATGATCTCGTGCGCTTTAGCGCACACTAGTTTCAGAAGTGCTAAATGCGAAGCATTTTGCACATTATAACATACACGGCGTTGGGACGCGACGGAAAATCCTGCCGGAAGTTTCTGTTTTACATTCCGCCGGTTTCGTGCTAAGATAAAAGGGTTTTAAGAAAGGGAGCGCAGACATGCACGATAGATTAACAAAAAGCGATATTGAAAAGATGCAGAAGGAGATCGAACACCGAAAGCTGGTGGTTCGGAAGGAGTCCATTGAGGCGGTGAAGGAAGCACGGGCGCAGGGCGATCTGAGCGAAAATTTTGAATATTATGCCGCCAAGCGGGACAAAAACAAAAACGAGAGCCGCATCCGCTATCTGGAAAATATGATCAAGACCGCCCAAGTGATCGACGAGGATTCGCATGCTGATCAGGTCGGCATGAACAATACGGTGGTGGTTTTTTCGGAGCGGACGCAGAAGGAAATGACCTACCGCATCGTAACGACGGTGCGGGCAAAGCCGCTCAAGGGGTTGATCAGCATCGAGTCGCCCATCGGAAAGGCAATCTATATGCGCCGCGTCGGCGAGCGGGTACATGTGGACACCGGGAACGGCGAGGGCTATGACGTCGTGATCCGTTCCATCGAAAAAACGGAGGATGATTCTGCCGATACGATCAGCAGCTACTAATGCAATGAACGATTTGATTTTTAGTCTGAACGCGACGATCCCGATCTTTCTGATTATACTGCTTGGATATTTGCTGCGGAAAGTCGGACTGTTTACGGAGAAATTTATTCCGGACGCGGATCGCTTTAATTTTCGCGTGACGCTGCCGATCCTGCTGTTTGTCGATATCGCGACCGCGGACATTACGAGCCGGTTCGACTGGAAATTTGTCGTGTTCTGTATGGGAACGACGACGATTTCCTTTTTGCTGATCTGGGGAGCGGCAAGACTTCTGCTTCGCAAAAAGGAGATGGTCGGCGCCTTTACGATGTCCTCGTTCCGGGGCAGCGCGGCGGTGCTGGGGATCGCCTTTGTCACAAACATCTACGGGGAGGCGGGACTTGCTCCGCTGATGATCGTGGCTGTGGTGCCGCTGTACAATATTTTTTCGGTCATCGTGCTGTCCCTTGGCTCGGAGGAGCCCGGAAGCAAGGTGTCCTACGGCAAGGTGCTGAAGGGGATCGTGACGAATCCGCTGATCCTCGCCATTTTTCTTGCCTTCCCGTTTGCGGCGTTTTCCGTCCGCATCCCGCACATTCTCCTGCAGTCGCTGGAGAGCATGGGGAGCATCGCGACGCCTCTGGCGCTTCTTCTGCTGGGGGCAAGCTTTCGCGGCGATCAGGTTCGCGGCAAGCTGGGGCCTGCCCTCGGCGCAACGTTCATCAAGCTGGTGCTGCTGCCGGGAACGGTCGTATTGGCAGCCGTGCTTTGCGGCTTTCGGGGCGCGGCGCTGGTGGCGATCGCCGTCATGATGGCGTCACCGACCACGGTGGCCTGTTATACAATGGCAAAGAATATGAAAAACGACGCCGATCTCACCTCCGAGATCGTGATGCTGACGACGCTGTTTTCCTCGGTGACGCTTACGCTGCTGATCTATATTCTGAAAGCTTTGAACTATATTTAACATAGAATGCGCTTTGACCCATCCGCTGCGGGAAGAATCTGCATTTTCGCCCATCTGCCTCTTGCATTCTCCTACGAGGCATACTATAATCATAAAAACGACAGTGACAGGGGAGGTTTTTATGGCTTTACCGGAGGAAGAAATCATTTGGAAGGATCGGAAGCATTGGCTGTGGTTTCCGTTTTCTTTTACAAAATATCAGGTTACTAAGGATCGGCTTTACATACAGAGAGGCTTTTTTAAGACGGTCTATGACGAGACGCTGCTGTACCGCATCATCGACATGCGTCTGGTTCGATCCTTGGGGCAGAAGATCTGCGGCACGGGGACGCTGGAGGTCTTTTCCCGTGTAGATACGCAGAAGAAGATCGAGCTGAAAAACATCCGCCATTGTCAGGAGGTCAACCGCCTTCTTTCGGGGCTGGTGGAGCAGATCCGCGACGACAAAAAGGTGGTCGGCAAGGAATTTTACGGGATCATGGGACATCCGCAGGGCGCAGCGGATATGGACGATCTGCCGGAGCCGGATGATATGGACGGGGACGACGAGTAACGGCGTCGGGAAACTTGCAGGGAATCTCAGAAAGTATCTTGACAAACCTCTGTACATAGCATAATATGCTTTCGGATAATCATAGAAGCCGGGGAAAACCGGGACCTAAGGAATAGAAAGAGATAGAAGGAGAATGGGAATGTTTGAGAAGATTTTGGAAATCATGAATGAGCAGCTTGGAGTGGATGTGACCGGTGTGACCGAGGAAACGACGTTTCGGGACGACCTGAGGATCGACTCTTTGGACTTATACGAACTGGTGACCGCACTGGAAGACGAGTACAACATCGAGATTCAGCCGGAGGAGCTGGACAGCCTCAAGAGCATCGGCGATGTCGTAAATTATTTGGCGGATAAGGGGATTGAGTAATTCCGGATCTTGACCGCAGGAAAAATTGCCGCGCAGGTAAAGCTGCGCGGTTTTTTGTTCTACAGGAAACTGCGTTTCCTATAGAACAAAAACGCTCCGCGGGGATCGCACTGCGGCGGAAAGGAATTGTGTCGCCAGAGCGACCCGCCGCAGGCGGAGAATCTCGCGAGCGAGATTCTTTGTTCTTCTATAGGAAACTGCGTTCCCTATAGAACAAAAAACGCTCCGCGGGGATCGCACTGCGGCGGAAAGGAATTGTGTCGCCAGAGCG
>JAUNGI010000060.1 GCA_030524525.1 Lachnospiraceae bacterium | reverse complement strand
ACTTTGTCAACGAAATTTCAAGGTTGTTTCACTGTTCAGTTTTCAAGGTTCCTTTTCGCACAATGCCTTATTTTATAAGGTTTTATGCCGTTTTTTCTGCCCCTCACCGGGTCAGCGAAATTGATTATAGCACCCAGCCTTTAGGATGTCAACACCTTTTTTCATAATTTTTTCTAGGGATTTTGCCACTGTTTTTCTTCCGACAAAGAACCACAACATCTTGTTTTCTTCGCGGTTTTCATACACAAGATTGCCTAAAAGAACAAAGAATCTCGCCTGCGAGATTCTCCGCCTGCGGCGGGTCGCTCCAGCGACACAGTTCCTCTCCGCCGCAGTGCGATCCCCGCGGAGCGTTTTTTGTTCTATAGGAAACGCAGTTTCCTATAGAACAAGAAAAGGGAATCCGCCTCTTCCCGGCAGACTCCCTTTATAGCGAACTTACTTTTTACAGAGATGAACCGCAAACCCGTCGTATTCTCCCTCAAGGTAAATCAATTTCAGCTTCCCTTTTTCATCCAGCATCGCCGTGTCCTGTCGGAAACAATATCCTCGCTGTTCCAAATAATATACCGCCCGATCCATATAGTTGGTCTGAATAGCGATATGCCCCTTCTTTCCCTCTCCGGGTTCCTTCATGATCTCGATCGAGCTGTCGCAGAAATACGATATCGGCGTCTCATACTTCGTAAATCCGAAGGTATCTTCAAACAGATTGGCAGTTGTCAACGCATCGGCATCGCACGGATTGATCCCCACATGCTTTATTTTGAAGCCGAGCATCTCACGGATCGCTTCCTTTGTCAACGCAGTGATCTGCGCAAACTCCCCTCGATTGATTAGCTCGCCGCTTACCATCCAACTTCCGCCGCAAGCAAGAATCTTAGGAAATTCCAAATACGAATTCAGATTGCCGGCATGGATTCCGCCGGTCGGCATAAACATAACACTTCCATAAGGCGCAGACATCGCCTTGATTTTTGCCAATCCACCGCTTGCCTCCGCCGGGAAAAATTTCAAAACCTGAAGTCCCAGCTCCAGCGCCTGTTCAATCTCAGTCGGACTCGTAACGCCGGGCGTGATCGGCACTCCAATCTCTTGACAATGACGAACGACCTTCGGATTCAAACCGGGGCTAACAATAAATTGTGCGCCGGCGGCCACCGCATCATCCACCTGCTGGACGGTCAACACCGTTCCCGCGCCCACAAGCATGTCCGGATACGCCTTGCTCATTGCCGCAATCGCATCCTTTGCCGCAGCAGTACGGAAGGTCACTTCCGCTACCGGCAAACCGCCGTCGCACAGAGCTTTTGCAAGCGGCACAGCATCCTCTGCCCGATCAATTTTTACAACGGGAATAAGTCCGATTTTTTGAAATTTTTCTAATACTTGATGCATGTTTTCCTCCACACCGGAGCAAGATTATTGCAATCGGGAACAATGCCAGTTCCCAAGATGTTTGTGCTCCGCCGCAAACATCCCAACGTAAAAAGCAGTATATTAATATGATTTTTCACGTTTTTTTCCATATCCAAGGCGACTTTCATATAAATACTCTCGTAAAGGCAAGCTTTTCGTTTGACCCAGACGCGCAAATATACATAAAATATCGGCGAAATGCATGCACATTAACAGGATGCAGCCCCTTGGCAAAATCCAAAACCGGCCATACATTTAGAAGCAATCCGATGCTCATAATTCCGTGACGCCTTAGCACAAAATCAAAGTCGGAAAAGCAGCATAATCGCTCCCTTGTGCATTATCGTCAAAATTTTCCGGACAAGTTCAGTATTGAAAGATTCAGCGGATTATGGCTGTATATATAGGAAAGAAATGCATTGTCCGCAATCATCTCCATAGCAGACTTTCCAATATCAGTACTGCTGAGAGCCGTCAGCTGCGCCATCAGCACAGCAATGATAACCGCCCCCTCCAAAAGACCGATTCCGGCTCCTGCCAGCTTGTTAACGGAATCTAAAAAACCAATTTTGGAAATCAAATCCAAGGTATTGCATAAGATAAACAGACATATCAGCGCTACAAGAAAAACAGCCAAATAACTAAAGCAGCGCACAATGATCATTGCCATCGTCCTTGAGACATATGCTCCGGCATTCGTCACGCCGAGCTTTTCATAATTCTCGCTTGTGTTCTGCTTTAACAATTCATCCTTAATCGCATCCGGAATGTCCAATTTCTCGATATCCTCTTCCGCTGCCGTTATCAGATGATCCATTTCCTCGAGTCGCAAAGTTTCATACACTTTCTCCGACAGATGATCCATAAGCGAATCCTGCGCCGTCAAAAAATTGGCGGCAACCGGTGCGAACAACGCGGCAAGCAAAAGCGCAGCCACAAAGGAGCACAAGTGAAAGACGGATTTAATAAAGCCCGCATGCCATCCCAAGCCTACGCATACGACAACGATCATCACCACACAGACAAGTACCCAGTTCATAAACAACCTCCGTCGTTATAGTATCTTATTCTTCCTTTGTCCCAATCAGTTTAATCCGTTCGGCGTATTGCTCACCCACAAGAAGATAGGCGTCGCCTTCATTAATCGAATAAATGCAATTTACATTTTTAGAGAAGGCTGTCTGGATCTTCTCCGCTCCGCCGATTCGATAGATCAAAAGCTGCAAATCATTATAGAGAACAACCTCGTTTCCAAGAATTTCAAAATGCTCGTATCGCCCGGATAGCGCGCGTTCATCAACCAGCTTTCCTTTTGTATCATAAATCCTTGCAACATAATCCGTTCCCAGAGAAGTGCTGTTTACCACAATGCCGATATATTGCCCACTGTAAGATACGCTTTCTATTTCCTCATCAACGGAGACCGTCGTGATTTTCTCCGGGATTTCGTCCATAGAAAAGACCGTAAAGCCTTTTTCTCCAAAGGCAGCGCACAGATTAGAATTCAAAAACGTCACATCCGCCAGCAACTCGCCTTCAATTTTTTCAAGCCCGACCAAGCCATCCACATAATTTTCTCCGACATCGCCAAAATTATAAAACGTGAGCTGCGTCTTTAGGTTCTCGTCCTCAAATTCCACATAGGTCGTCACCAGCTTTGTTCCGTCATTGGATATGGCAATGTCCACCGGGAAGCCACTGGTGGCCGTAAGGGTGTTCATATCGACTAGGCATTGACCGTCTTTACTGTACAGAGAAAAGAAATCCTGCGTTCCGTCATCCATCCAGACAGCCACCACGCCCTGAGCGGAAATCACAGCTTTCTCAATCGCGTACTCTGTGGTGATCGGATTGGCAGAGCCGGTACCGTCAAAAACATACAGGCTCTTAGAGCCCTTATCGGCAACCACAGCGCACTTCCCGCAAGTATCGGCAATCGGATTGCTCATACTAAAGGAAACGTTCCAAACCTCCTCTCCTTTGGCGCCAATCACTGACGCCCCGTCACGAGAATAGCGGAATACACCATCCGAGGTCAGTCCATACCCCGAAGAAAAATTGCTTTCCAATGTAACGCTTCGTTCCACATCATATGTAAGATAGGTTCTGTTTTTGTTTTTTTGAGCATACAGATACAATGCAGCCAGAAGAACAATCAGAAGGATACCGCTTACTACCAGAAGATATTTAGTTTTCTGTCTTGTAGATAATTTCTTCATGTACACCTCTTCTGTACAGGTAAAGCAAAAAACGGAAACCAATGCCTCTGATTTGTTCCATTATACCTTCGTTCCGTGTGCTTCAGCACACACTAAATTCAGTAGTGCTAAACGCGGAGCTTTTTGCACATTATACCTTGTTCCCGTGTGCTTTAGCACACACTAAATTCAGAAGTGCTAAATGCGAAGCTTTTTGCACATTATACCTTGTTCCCGTGTGCTTTAGCACACACTAAATTCAGAAGTGCTAAATGCGAAGCTTTTTGCACATTATACCATACCACATCGGGGATTTCACTACTTTTTCGTAAGAATCCCCTCCGTAAACGAGCGTACGGCTTCCGCAACCTCATTCATCTGATCATGCTGGGTATACAAAAAGATCCCCAGCAACAAAAGAAACGTGACGGTAGTTACAACAGTAATAACGGTAAGCAACGACCATTTTTTGGCAGGCGCCATAATATGCTCCGCATTTTCCCGCAAAGCATCCTTCCCTTTTTGTATGTATTGTGCCAGATGCTTCCCTTCCGGCGAATCCTGCGGCTGACGAAAGCGGGTCCGGATCGCTTCTGCCATTTTATCTTCAAATGGCGAAGACTCCTGATTCCATTGATGTTCCACCATATACTCCTGCATAGGAACATTCCTGTCATAATAAATATAATGTCCCGGCAGCAGTTCAAGATGATGGCCATTATAAAAATATACTTGTAAGCTTTTTTCGTATATATCGTGAGTCAGGACACAAAGCTCCTGATTCCCAAACCAAGTTTTTGTAAGTTCTTCATACAGGACATTTTCGCCCAGCAAAAACGCAGGAAGCTGAAGCAGCCAGCCAACAAGTTCCCATGCCTGAAAGAAACGACTTCGAATCTGCAAAATCTCGTCCCAGATACGGGAGGCAGCCTCCGGAGTCATATCATCCAAGCTCAAACTTAATGCCGCAGCGCCGTCCAGATACCATTCCCGGCAGCCATCCTTACAGCTTCTTGTACCATAAATCGCAAGAAGGCAGCCCGTTTCCATCGCCTGCTCGCTGAAATGCATCAGATAACTTTGCACATAATCTTCAATATAAACATGCTCCGCGGCATCCGGGTGTCCGACTTGACGGAAGCACTTCGGAGTTTGGCGCGACTCAGCGGCGGGCGCATCCAAAACCTGTTTTACAGCCGGAATATCCTGCGCTTCCGGCAAACAATTTAAATTTGTCACATTGCTGCAATCCATTTTCATCCTCCTGAAACCATGCCTTTGGCAGAGCATAACACAGGAGCGGCAGAAATCCTGTCGAATTGACAGAGAACTTCGAAATCTTGTCGCAGAAAATGACAATGGAAGCGGATTTCCATCACAATACAGCAAAACCCTTCCAATATTTTCTTCAGCCAGAAAATTATGGGGATTATTCTATTTATTTCCGGTAATACTTCCACTAGTTACCGTTAGAAAGGAGAAGCTATGCCTCGCAGATACAACAAAAACCAGATCTTTTATTTCAATTCGCACGATCCCTATGTTCCACTGGAATTCGGCAACGTATTCCGGGGACTAATTCGACGCTACTGTAAGGAAAATCAAACGCCGATCTTTTTATGTATCGGAACCGATCGCGCAACCGGAGACTGTCTCGGCCCGCTTCTGGGTGATAGGCTCCGGACACTTTCCATGCCCTTTCCCATCTTCGGCACACTGGAGCATCCGGTTCATGCAAGAAATTTAGTTTCGACGGTACAGCTTATCAAAGACAGCTATTCCGATCCCTTTATCATTGCTGTGGATGCTTCGCTGGGCAGCCGCGACCACATCGGATATATTACTTTGGGAGCCGGCTCTTTGAAGCCCGGTGCGGGCGTCAGCAAGGAGCTTCCAAATATCGGTCATATTTTTATCACCGGAATCGTGAATCAGGCAGGCGAAGCAGATCAAATGCTTCTGCAAACGACTCGTCTGCAAATTGTAATGCAGCTGACCAATCACATTTTCCGGGGAATACAGCTTGGATTGGCAAACGAACCCTGCCTCGCTCCGTGCAAAACAGTGTAATGACAAAAAGCCCGATACTCCATTGTCCCTTACAGCTCCGTCCTGCCCTCCAGCGCGCGGAGCAGGGTAATTTCGTCAATGTATTCCAAATCCCCGCCGACCGGCACGCCGCTGGCAATTCGAGTCACCCGAATTCCGGTAGGCTTTATCAGCTTACTGATATACATTGCCGTCGTTTCTCCCTCAAGACTGGAATTTGTCGCAATGATAACCTCGTCAACCTCCCCTTGCAGGCGCACCAGCAGTTCTTTCAGCTTAATGTCGTTTGGACCAATGCCCAGCAAGGGCGAGATCGCTCCGTGAAGGACATGGTATACCCCTTTATATTGACCGGTCTTCTCATATGCAGCCAAATCTCTCGGATTCTCCACAACCATAATCGTCTTATGACTGCGTTTTTCACTCGAGCATATCGGACAAATCTCCCGATCCGTCAAAGTAAAGCAGTCCTTGCAATAGCGTACGTTGCGTCTGGCCTCCGTAATCGTCTGCGTGAGATGCTCTACCTGCTCCATCGGAAGGTTGATCAAATGAAAGGCAAGCCGCTGCGCAGATTTTGTCCCAATTCCCGGCAGATGCCCCAGTTCCTCAATTAATTTGCTGATCTGTTCACTGTAATATTCCACAACTTTTCACATGCCTAGAAGCCAAATCCGCCAAGACTTCCGCCAAGACCTCCGGTAATATCGCTCATCATTTCGCTGGACTCCGCCTCCATGCTGCGCAGCGCTTCGTTCGTCGCAGTCATGATCAGATCCTGAAGCATTTCCACATCGTCCGGGTCAACAACCTCCGGCGAGATTTCGATTCCCACGATTTCTTTCTGTCCGCTGACGCGCACCTTCACTGCACCACCGCCGGACGTCGCCTCCCATACTTTAGCCTCCAGCTCCTTCTGCTTTTCCTCCATCTGTCGCTGCATCCGCTGTGCCTGCTTCATTAACTGATTCATGTTTCCCGGCATTGCTCCCGGAAATCCTCCACGTTTTGCCATCTGTTTTTTCTCCTTTTAATCAATCTCTTCTATCACTATATTTTTGAGGCGTTGATTTAACACCGTAATATCAACAAACTGCTTCATCGACTCCTCCGGCTGGAGCTGCTTCATTTCCACAGTTACGTCCTTCCCTGTTACCCTCGCAATCAGCTTTTGCAGCTCATATTTCTTTTCCTCTGTATTCATAAATACATAGTCGGTTGCATTGTCAAATATAAGCAGAAGTCTGTCATTCTCCGTTACGCTTGGGCGGGCGCTCATCAGACATAGTCTCCCCGGCTGCGGAAATTGACGTACCAATGCAGACCAATCGTTTGCAACCGCCTGTATATCCTCCGAAAGCGCTTTGGGAAGCTCTATGATTTCCGGTTCTTCCTTTTGCGGCTCCACCGGCTGCGGCGCGGCTACGCCGGTGCGCTTCAAAACGCTCAGTTCTTCTTCCAACTGCCGGATTCGATCCAATACGCCGCTGTTGTCCGCATCCATCTGCGGACGGCACAGACGGATCAGCGCCATTTCAATCAATACTCGTTTCTGAGTCGCAAACCGAAGCTGATTTGTCAGCTCACTCAAAACCTGAATATAGCGCATCAGTTGATTTTGTTCAAACACTTTTGACTCGTGGATCAGCATCTGCATCTGTTCCTTTGAGACCTCAAGCACACTGCAAAGATCCTCTCCGCTCTGTGCCAACAGCAGATTGCGGATATACCACGTTAGATCAATGACAAAACGACTCAATTCGCGTCCCGCGACTACCATTTCTTCCAGTACATGGATACATCCCGGCACATCGCCCCCACGGATATGCCGCAGCATCCGAGCGAAAACGTCGATATCCACCGTCCCCAAAACCTCAAGAACCTTATCGTAGGTGATCTCCTGCTCAAAATAGAACGAAATACAGCGCTCCAGCAGACTGAGTGCATCCCGCATGGAGCCTTCCGCCAGCTTGGCAATATAATCCATAGATTCCGAGTCGCAGACAATCCCTTCTCTTTTGCACAGCTCCTGCAAGCGCAGGGAGATCGTATCCATGCTGATGCGCTTAAAGTCATATCTTTGGCAACGGCTTAATATCGTAATTGGGATCTTATGCGCCTCGGTCGTTGCAAGAATAAACACTACATAGGACGGCGGTTCTTCAAGCGTCTTCAGCAATGCGTTAAAAGCGCCGATCGAGAGCATGTGAACCTCGTCAATAATATATACTCGATAATTTCCTTCCGTAGGAGAATAGCGCACTTCTTCTACAATCTCACGGATATTTTCCACACCGTTGTTGGATGCCGCGTCGATTTCCAAAACGTTCATCGAGTTGCCTGCCGAAATTGCCTTACAAACAGCACAGGAATTGCACGGATTGCCGTTCACAGGATGCTCGCAGTTAATTGCCTTTGCAAACAGCTTCGCAACCGACGTCTTTCCGGTTCCCCGCGTTCCGCAAAACAAATACGCATGCCCCACACGACCGGATGTAATCTGATTTCGAAGCGTTGTAACAATTGGCTCCTGCCCCTTAACCTCTTCAAAGGAATCCGGGCGGAATTTCCGATACATCGCAGTATATGCCATGGGCGCAGCCTCCTAAATCACAAAATACAGGTTCAGTTTAGCATAACGCAGATCAAAAGGCAACCTTAGGAATCCTCAATCCTCGTCCAGCATTGTAGGCTTACAATACATGTGTTACACCCGAACAAGAAAAAAAAGTGCGAGAT
>JAUNGI010000015.1 GCA_030524525.1 Lachnospiraceae bacterium | reverse complement strand
GTGCGATCCCCGCGGAGCGTTTTTTGTTCTATAGGAAACACAGTTTCCTATAGAACAAAAAAAGAGTACCCGTCTCTGTTTCCAGCTCGGATACTCTTTACCGGTCATACCTCATGGTACAGGCTCCTCCATTCGAGGTCCCCGTTGTTCATACCTTTCAGCAGCATCTCCGCCGTCGCCATGTTGGTCGCCAACGGAATGCTGTACTGGTCGCACAGAGGAATCACATAATTGAATTTTACTTCATAGTTCGTGATGTGTCCGGAATCCCGCAGGAAAATCACCATATCCAGCTGATTCTGTTCGATCATCATTGCCAACTGCTGTTCCCCACCCAGCGAGCCGGACAAAAACTTATGAATATGAAGGTTTGTGGCTTCCTCGATCATCCGCCCGGTAACGCCCGTAGAATACAGCTCGTGCTTGCATAAAATGCCCTTATAGGCAATGCACAGATTCTGCATCAGAGCTTTACGGTTATCATCTGCTATCAGTCCGATGTGCATAGGCTCCTCCATAAGAAAATCAACAAAAATACTGCTTTTAGATTACTACATTTTCGCAGAAATTTCAATCATTTTTCTGGCAACTTTTTCCCCGGATGCGCAGTATTGAGCAGTTTTCGCCCAAAAGTAAAAATCGGTTGCATTTTTGGAAATCTGTATTAAAATGCAATAGGAGCCGCATGACAAATAAATTTGCTCCGCTGTACGAGGGGGAACCATGAATTACGATTTATTTCTCGACTTAGCCATTATTCTGATCACCGCCAAAGTGTTTGGCATTCTTGCACGGAAGGTAAAAGCTCCTCAGGTGGTAGGGGAGATCCTTGCCGGTCTTCTGATCGGACCGAGCGTGCTTGGACTTGTAGACTCTTCCGATTTTCTCGTGAGCATGGCGGAAATCGGCGTTGTACTTCTGATGTTTTCCGCAGGTCTGGAAACCGACCTGAAGCAGCTTGCAAAAACCGGTCCGGTCGCTACGCTGATCGCCATGGCGGGCGTCGCCGTTCCTCTGATCGGCGGAACGCTTACCTATATGGCGATCTACCATGTGGACAGCTTTAAGGGCGAGGAGTTTCATCAAGCGGTTTTCGTCGGCTGCATCCTGACCGCAACCAGCGTCGGGATCACCGTCGAAGCGCTGCGCGAAATGGGCTATCTGAAAGGCAAGGTCGGAACGACCATTCTGAGCGCCGCCATTATCGACGACGTGATCGGCATTATTGTCCTGACTTTTGTGCTCGGCATGAAGGACAAAAGCATCAGCCCGCTGGAAACGATCAAGAACACCGTCCTGTTTTTCACCTGCGCCTTCCTGTTCGGCTACTTCATCTATCAACTGATGAAGCGCTACGACAAGCTGCATCCTCACACGCGCCGGATCCCCATTGCTGGTCTTGCTCTCTGCCTGTTTATGGCTTACGTCGCCGAAGAGCATTTCGGCATCGCCGATATTACCGGCGCTTTTGTTGCCGGCATTATCTTATGCAACCTGCGGGATTCCAAATACATCGCGGAAAAGATGGACATTAACTCCTATATGCTTTTCGGGCCGGTTTTCTTCGCCAGCATCGGTATCAAAACGAGCCTTGAGAGCATGGACAAGACGCTTCTTCTCTTTTCCGTCTGCTTCGTTGTGGTCGCCCTGCTGACCAAGGTTATCGGCTGCGGCCTGTGCGCAAAACTCTGCCGCTTCTCCGGCACGGATTCGCTGAAAATCGGCGTAGGCATGATGACGCGGGGAGAGGTCGCCCTGATCATTTCTCAGAAGGGACTTTCGGTCGGCCTGATGAAAGCGGACTACTTCACCGCGGTTATTTTGCTGATAATTATTTCCTCGATCATCACGCCCATGATTCTGAAGGTGCTCTATTCCCGCTGGCCGGATCCTTCCTTGACAGAGACCGATACGGCGGAGACGCAAGCTTCTCCCACCCCCGCGCCCGACGCGCTTCCGGAGCAGTCCGGTTCAGCGGGACGCTGAAGCAAGATAGGCCTCGATCCCGTCCACAATACCTGCGACAAGCAGCTCCTGATAACTTTCGGTTGTCAGGAGCTTTTCTTCTGTGGGGTTGGAGAGGAATCCGCATTCGACAATCACGATCGGACAGGTCGTATGGGTCAGTAAATAATAATCCTGATTCGCCTTGATGCTGCGCTTCCCGGATTCGGGCGCAGCCGCCTGAATCCCTTTTTGAATGCAGTCCGCCAGCAGCTTCCCCGGCTCGGAGCCTCCATAGTAAAACACCTGCGCTCCCCGGACCGACGCGTCCGGATAGCTGTTCTGATGGATGCTGACGGTCAGCGCCGGAGCCGCCTCCTCAATGATCCGAACCCGATTCGCCATATCCTCCCGCTTTTTATTGGGCGAGCCCTCCCGGTACAGCCCGTCCGCCCCGGTACGGGTAAGCACGACCTGATATCCCCGCTCGCCCAGCGCAGCCGCCAGCCGATACACGAGAGAAAGGTTGATCTCCCGTTCCAGAACGCCGGAAACGCCAACCTTGCCGGGGTCGATGCCGCCGTGTCCCGCATCCAGCACAATGACCTCCTCTTTCATCAGGATCGGCTCCGACGGCTCTCCGTCTTCGTAATAGGTCACCCAGATCTGCTCCTTCTGCCGCAGAAACACGGCGACGCTCCGTTTTGACAAATGGTAGGAAAAAAAACATAATAAAAGGATAGCGAAGGGAACTGCCGGAAGCACCCATCTTCTCATTGCGCTTCTCCATTCCTTTTTCACTATCCTATGTTCCCTGCCCGGTTCTTATTCTGCCGGCGAAAGGACTTCCCACACATCCGACGTTTCCAGCCCCAACTTCCAGCAGGCAAAGCCGGCAAGTTCGGAATCCTGCATGATCTTTATCTTATAAGAGAGCGACGTCGCATCCTCCAGCCAGATCTGATAAAAAACTCCTTCGGCGGTAAATTCCGTATAGTACTGCTTGCATATGTCGTTCCAGACCCATTCCGCCCCGTTCTCCTTGGCGAAATCCCGCAGTCCCTGCATTCCCCCTGCCTCGCTCGTCACCGAAACGGTCCCGTCCTCCGCAGTCGTCGTCATCCACTTCCGGGCAAAAAACGGAAGACCAAGCAGCACCTGTTCCTTGGGGACCTGCGCCAGCACCGCCGCCGCCCCCTGCTCCACAAACTCAATGGAAGCGGTGGAGCCGGCTTCCTCCGACTTGGAATGATGCTCGTCATAGGTCATGACGATAACGTAATCCGCAACGTCCTTTTGATTTTCCAGCTGATAAAAACCGTTGCTCGAATCGGGAACATAATTGTCCACGGAAAGGACGAGACTCTCCTCCCGGCAGACCAAATACAGTTCCCGCAAAAACTGCATATAGTGGGGGGCGGACTCCCGCGTGATATATTCGAAGTCAATATTGATGCCGTCCGCGCCGACCCGCTTGATCTCGGCGACAAGCTGTCCGATCAGATTGGCGCGGCTCTCGCTGCCGGAAAGCACCTCATAGCCCGGAACCCCCGGCGTAAAATCATCCACCAGTCCCCAGACCTGCAGGCCCATCTCATGCGCCGCTTCCACATAAGAAGCGCTCGCAAGGGAAGTAACGCTTCCGTCAACCGCCGTTATCTTGAACCAAGTGGGGCAGATCACGTTGATCCCGCTCACATCGTCCAGCGCCTCCCGCAGAGCGCCGCCGCCCTGCTCGGAGAAGATCTGGTGCCAGACGAGCCGTACCTCGTCCTCCAAAAGCAGCCGTTCGTACTCCGGCTCGGAAAATCCACTTTCTACCATAGTAGACTCCATATTTCCCAAGGCGTCTTTCTGAATATAGCCGGTCAGGCCGTCCGCCGTCGTCGCCTTGACCCAACTGCCGTCGCCGGCGGCATCCGCCGCATATACCTTTTCCCCGGCGGGAAGCTCGGCAAGGATCGGCGTCGTAACGTCGCCCTCGGTCCGAAGCTGGCCGCGCTCCGCATCGGTCACGGTATAAGCCGACAAAGTCGCTCCGTCGGCATAGGCGACGACGCGTCCCGGAGCTTCCAAGACCTGCGACCGAATATTGCAGAAGCGGGTAACCAAAGAATACGCCACATAAAGCGTCCCGTCCTGTATCAGAAGCTGCGGCTTCTCCGTCTCCACAAATTCGTCCTTTTCCTGCGCGCGGGTCACCCCGGGCCAATAGCGGTACAGCCCCTCGGCGTTGGAAACGATCAGCTCCTCCTCCGCCTCGTTCCAGTACAGCCGGTCATCCCATTGAGCCGCCACAGAATAGGGGATATAAACCCCGTCCGAAAGCAGCAGCCCCCGTTCCGTCTCCTGCACACCGTTTGTCACCAGCAGCAGTTCTCCGTCCTTCAGTCCGTAATACGCCTCTGCGTCCGCCTTTTCGGTGGACGGCGTCGGCTCCGCATCCTTGTCCGGCAGCTTTGGCGCCTCCCCGCAGGCAGTCACCATAAACAGCAGCATGCATATGATAAAAAGAAAGCGCGCGGTTTTCTTCACTCGTACCATCCCGTATCCTCTCCTCTGTTGTAAGAAATGCTTTACGGAACTCATCATAACATATTTTTCTCTGCTTGAAAACCCCATGCTGAATCCTGTGAGAATATGCCGGAAATCGTTTTTTTCATGGGGCTTTCCTCCGGAGCTGCGGATGCGGTTACTCCTTGCTTCGACAACAAAGCAAAGAGGATCTCTTATGGATAGGCGGATTTTCGTGATGATCTACAGCAGCCTCTTTTCCTTACTTGGCGCCGTTTTTTCTTAACGGCTCCGTTACAGAGCATATGCAGCCGGAATGCAGAGAATTCCGCAAAGCCAAGGCAGCGTTTCGGCTCTTTGCGGTCCCGTAAAGGCTCTTTTATTATAGCGTTGGAATTCCTTTTGTTTCCATTCGCTTTTTTACCGAATCCGAACCGGGCAATTCGCGCTATTCACGGAAGTTTTTGGAGATGTTTCCAATTTTTTTAAGCATTTTTTACAAACGAAGCGATTGACTTCTGTGCATTTTTCCCTTATACTTCATATACCTTCATTCTTGGAAAGGAGCTTGCAGCATGAAGATAGAAAAATTAAATGAAAATCAGATTCGTTGTACCCTGAACCCTCAGGATCTTAAGGACCGGGAATTGAAACTGAGCGAACTTGCATATGGCTCCGACAAAGCAAAAGAATTATTTCATGACATGATGCAGGAAGCGTTTCAGGAGTATGGTTTTGAAGCGGACGACATTCCGATTATGATAGAGGCGATCCCCACCTCGCCGGAATCCATTATTTTGCTGATCACGAAGGTGGAGAATCCCGAGGAGCTGGACACCCGCTTTTCCAATTTTACTCCCTATCAGAATCAGGACGACGAGGAGGATGAGGAGGAAAACGAACGTTCCCTGTTTACAAGCGAGGTGCTGGAGCAGCTAAACCAGATCCACAAATCCATTCTCGGGGATCTGCTGGACAAACGCGCAAAGAATGCCGAAGCAGAAAAGACCGCCGGACGGGAAGAAACGGTCTCCCTGCCGGCAAACGAAGCCCCCGCTCCCACCGCGATCCGCGCCTTTTTGTTCCGCCGCCTCTCGGATCTTGTAAGCTATGCGCAGACCGTTCGCCGCGTCTACCGGGGCGACAGCACGCTGTACAAAAACCCTGCGGACTCGTCCTATGTTCTCTGCCTGACGCCCGCCGGAGGAGACGCCGGAGCATTTAACCGGGCATGCAACCTTGCCTGCGAATATGGCGTTATGCTGGAAAACGCGCCTCTGACGTTCTACGAGGAGCATTTTCGGAAGGTTCTGGACGACGACACCATCCGCCAGCTTGCCAAGCTGTGATCCGTCATTAACGTACAAAAACCGGAAGCCCCAAGGACTTCCGGTTTTTTTGTTCTACAGGAAACTGCGTTTCCTATAGAATAAAAAAACGCTCCGCAGGGATCGCACTGCGGCGGAGAGGAACTGTGTCGCTAGAGCGACCCGCCGCAGGCGGAGAATCTCGCAAGCGAGATTCTTTGTTCTTTTCGAACGCGAACCCGCTCCTTTTAGGATGCGCCGTCCCGCTCTATTTTGCCGCAAGAAAATCGTTGATCTTCTGGATCAGCTCGTCCGAATCAATTCCGTGAACCATTGCCGCCATCTCCAGCGACTCGCCCTGTGCGGAGGGACAGCCGAGGCAATGCATTCCGGCGTCCATCAAAATCGGAGCCACATCCATATCCATGCGAAGAATTTCGCCAATCGTCATGTCTTTCGTTACCATAAAAGAAACCTCCATTTTCCTCTGTCTGCAATAAGAAAAAACACATTGCACTGGTATTATATCGGCGCGGCAGGAGAACGTCAAGCCGTAATCGCACGAATTCCAAAAATTAACCTTGTTTTCTAAACGAAGATGAAGTACAATGGAGGCAGGTCGGAGACAGACGGAACTTTGTCCCGACAAAATCTTGCGCAATCATAAGGAGGATATGATCATGGCATATGTTATCAGCGATGAATGTGTAAGCTGCGGCGCTTGCGCGGACGGATGTCCGGTTTCCGCAATCGCAGAGGGCGACGACAAGTATGAAATCAATGCAGACGCATGTCTGGAATGCGGCGCCTGCGCAGGTACCTGCCCGATGGGCGCGATCCACGAGGAGTAATCGCAGCCATGGCTTTCTGAATCGGAAAGTCCAAGAGTGCCCCAAAAGCTGTTGCAAGGCTTTGAGGGCACTCTTTTTATTCTATAGGAAACTGCGTTTCCTATAGAATAAAAAAAAGCTCCGCAGGGATCGCACTGCGGCGGAGAGGAACTGTGTCGCTAGAGCGACCCGCCGCAGGCGGAGAATCTCGCAAGCGAGATTCTTTGTTCTTTCATAGGAAAAGCAACTAAAACGATCTGGGGGATTCTTTGTTATTCCCCCGAAAAATCATAAACACGCTCCTGCGTGTCGCTCTGATAACAGAAACGATCCTCATAGGCGATCCGGGAAACCAGTCCTTTCTCATTCATGCAGCTCTTGGAAACCGTATAGCTGCGTTCCCTTGTCAGCGTCAAAAGCTCCGCCTGCGGCTGCTCCTCCGAAAAGCCGTACGCCCTTGCGCCGACGGTCACAAACCGTCCTTCCGCATAGAAAAGCCCCTCTGCGGAAAGCTGCTCCGAAAGCACCTCGGAACCGTTCGGCGACACATAATGCAGACTGCAGACGCGCGCGTCCATCCCGTCCTCCGGCGAAGGCTCGCTCTCCCTATCATCCGCCGCAGTCAGGTAGGCAATTCCTTCCCTGCCCTGACAAACGCTTTGCAGCAGAGCGGTTTCCACAAGGCGCTCCGTCTCCCCCCTTCGGTAATACAGCGCCGTTCCGTCGTCATAATAAAAGCCTTCCCCTGCGGGATATAGCCGAAGCAGCGAGACATTCTCCTGCGGCAAGTCCAGCACCGTTACAAGGCGCTCCGCTCCCTCTGTCGTATAATAGACCTCCGCCCCATCCTCTTCCTTCCGTTCCTTTATGGAGTAGCAGCCGTCCTCCGTGGCGGCGGCAAATACTGTTCCCTCCGGCAGGGTAAGCCACGATCTAAGCGTTCCGTCTTCCAGCCGTCCGATCTGCCGCCCCTGTATGAAGAGACAGCCCCATGGCGTTTGCCGAACGCTTCCCGTCGTTTCGGAAACGACCTGCGATACGCCGTTCGAAAGGGTAAAACAGCACAGAAAGCCTTTGCGCGATATATAATAGACGTAATCGCCCTGCGAAGCAATCTCGGCGTCCGTCTCGTCGGAGGGACCGCCCTCCTCCCGTTCGGAGGAGCAGGCAGCCAGAAAACAAGTGCAGAAAAATATAATTAGGAATAGCATTTTTTTCATAGTGACCTCCGTTTATATTGCAGGTTTGATTCCCGGATGTGCTTTTACCGGCTTGACAATCGTAATATCTATACTATCAATTCCAAGGGTATAGTTTACATATCGTGAACCAACCGTCCAACCGTCAATCAAAATAATATATCGACTCGTCCAGCCAGAAGGAAATATAAAGCTTACATAGCCAATGCCAACAGTACCATGATTGCCATATATCTCCGAGTCTCTAAGGTGTACATGTACCGGTCCGTCGTCAATAGCAGACGTTATTTCCTTCCAAGATGCGTCTTCAATATACTTCGATGTACAGTAATAGTTATACTCATAAAAAACATTCTTGTATGCGTATTGACAATTTTTAATTACAGCGCTTTTTCCAAGTCTATTATAATATGCATTGAAAAGCGCATTCTATCTTGCTCTGGTTGTTAAGTTAAAATTATCATATCACTGATGATACCAATAAACAGTCAAATTATACGCTGCCGTTGAACTGCATACCCACCAACTTCGCGCTTATAAACATCTGACCATGTTAAGCTTTCGCCCTCATTGTAATAATTATCTTCAACTTCGTCGGAAATTTCCGGCAGACGCGACATCTGTATTATTTCCCCATCTTCAATTTTATAATATTCATCCTGATATTCAAGAATATATTGCAAGTTTCCCAAATAAAGCAACCGACTTTTTTCTGGGGAAATCTCTAATGCCTCCGAAATGCCCAAAATACTTTGCGCATACCCTTCTCCAAATTCGATAATTTCCGGACGATTACTGATTTCATTACTTACCACAACATAGGATACAGGAACAGCCCCGTCATAAAATTGAAAAAGCTTTGCCGAAACCGTTCCGTCCGGCAGCTCCAAAGAATATGTATCATATTCATCCGTAAAATCCACTATATTTTCCAAGCACGAAAACCATTTTGCCGGATTTTCACACTCTTCTTCCTCGGCTTGCGCCAAGCTCGCCTTTGAAAAGAAAACTAAGAGAAAGATAACCACAAGCCACTCATACTTTTTGCTCATTATAATACCGCCTCGGGCAATTATACTACTCCCTTCATTTCGAATTGTCAAGCCTGATAGAAATATTTGTCCCGTCCTCCGGCGAAGGCTCGCTCTCCTTCTCATCCGCTGCAGTCAGGTACGCAATTCCTTCCCTGCCCTGACAAACGCTTTGCAGCAGAGCGGTTTCCACAAGGCGCTCCGTCTCCCCCTTTCGGTAATACAGCGCCGTTCCGTCGTCATAAAAACAAAGAATCTCGCTTTCGAGATTCTCCGCCTGCGGCGGGTCGCTCCAGCGACACGGTTCCTCTCCGCCGCAGTGCGATCCCTGCGGAGCGTTTTTGTTCTATAGGGAACGCAGTTTCCTATAGATAAAATAGGGAGACCGGTCATTCCTGACCGGTCTCCCGTAAAGCCTGCGTTCGCAAGCTCAATTTTTAAGCAAACCATACATACTGACAGAACAGAAGGAACAGAGCAAAAAAGCCTAAGAAGATCAATCCGGTCAGAGCGTATGCCAGCCAGATCCCGCGGGTTACAAGCTGGGCTTCCTTTTTGGTCAAAGGAGTTTCGGGCTGTTTTTCCTTCGGCTCCCCGTTTTTCTCTTCCGTATTGTGCCTCTCGTCAAAACGCTTCCTGCGGTGATGGAACAGACCGTCCCGCATGCCGTCCACATCCATGGGGGCTATTGTGCGACCGTCGTCCTCAAAATCCTTTTCGGGTTTCATTTCGCTTCACTTTCCTTGTCGTTGTACAGATGGCAGGCTACCTTGTGACCCGGTTCGATCTCTCGGAATTCGGGAACCTTGTTTGCGCAGATCTCCATGCAGTGCTCACAGCGAGTCCGGAACTTGCAGCCGGACGGCGGATTGGCAGGGCTTGGAATATCGCCCTTCAAAATGATCCGATTCATCTTATAGTCCGGATCGGGCATCGGAACCGCCGACATCAGCGCTTTCGTATACGGATGGAGCGGATTCTTAAAGATCGCGGTCTTCGAGCCGTACTCCACCATATTGCCCAAATACATAACGCCGACCTCGTCGGAGATATGCTCAACGACCGAAAGGTCGTGGGAAATGAACAGGTAGGTGTAGCCGAACTGCGTCTGCAAATCCTTCATCAGGTTGATGATCTGCGCCTGAATCGACACGTCCAGAGCGCTGACCGGCTCGTCGCAGATAATGAGCTGCGGTTTCAGGGCTACCGACCGGGCAATACAGATACGCTGCCGCTGTCCGCCGGAAAACTCGTGCGGATAACGGGAATACCACTGAGGCTGTAAGCCGCAGTCCTGCATGACCTTCAGAATATACTCGCGGTATTCCGACTTGGGAACGATCTTATGAACCTTTACGGCCTCGCCGATGATCTCGCCGATGGGCATACGGGGCGAAAGGCTGGAGTAAGGGTCCTGAAAGATCATTTGCAGCTGCGGACGCATCTTGCGAAGCTTGCCGGGGCTGATCTCCGAAAGATCCTGTCCGTTAAAGAGCACCTTTCCGCCGGTCACCTCGTGCAGCCGGAGGATCGTTCTTCCGACCGTGGTCTTGCCGCAGCCGGACTCACCAACGAGTCCCATCGTCGTGCCTCTCTTAATCGAGAAGGAAACGCCGTCCACCGCTTTTACATAGTTCTGCGGCTTTCCAAACAGATTTTTATTGATCGGGTACCATTTTTTCAGGTCTTCAACCACCAGAATGTTATCGTCACTCATGGGCCACCTCTACTTTCTCCGTTGCCGCGCCGGTGGTCATGGCATCGTAAATCACCAGATCCTTATCCTCCCGGTACAAATGACAGGCGGCAAAATGCGTCTCCGAAAACTGCATCAGCTCCGGAAAATCGCCTTCGCAGCACTCCCTGCACATTTCGCAGCGGTTTTTATAATAGCAGTGCTTCGGCATGTTGATCGGATTCGGCACCTGTCCCGGAATGCTGTAGAGCCGGTCCACCAGCTTGTTGACGCTGGGCTTGCTCTTCATCAGACCGATCGTGTACGGATGCTTCGGATCATGGAAAATTTCCCTTACCGTTCCCTTTTCAACAATGCGTCCCGCATACATAACAACAACATAGTCCGCCATTTCGGCGATCACGCCAAGATCATGGGTAATCAGCATAATACTGCCGTCGATCTTATGACGCAGATCCCGGAGCAGATCCAAGATCTGTGCCTGAATCGTCACGTCCAGCGCCGTCGTCGGCTCGTCCGCAATGATCAGACGGGGATTGCAGGACAGCGACATGGCGATCATGACGCGCTGCCGCATACCGCCGGACAGCTCGTGGGGATAGCTGTCGTATACCTTTTCGCACATGGCGATGCCCACCAGCTTGAGCATCTCCAGCGAACGCGCCTTTGCCTGCTCCTTCGTCGTTCCCGGCACGTGAAGCAGCACGACCTCGTCAAGCTGCGCGCCGATCGTAAAGACCGGATTCAGCGAGGTCATCGGCTCCTGAAAGATCATCGAGATCTCCTTGCCGCGAATGTGAAGCATTTCGTTTTTCGGCATCTTGGCGATGTCGTAGCATTTACCGTTCGACGCCTTATAGCGGATCTCGCCTTCGACGATCTGTCCCTGCGGCGCCTGCACAAGCTGCATCAGCGAAAGGGACGTTACGCTCTTGCCGCAGCCGGACTCGCCCACCACGCCGACGATGGCTCCCTCCGGAATATCGAAGGAAACTCCGTTTACGGCTTTGGAAACGCCGACCTCGGTGTAGAAATAGGTATGCAGATTATCGAATTCCACGACGTTCTTCGGATCGTGCATCTCGGTCAGATACTCGCTTTCCGGAACCTTCGTGCGGTTTTTCTTCTTTTCGAACGCCCGTGTGATCTTGGCGTTTTCTTTTGCTATCTTTCGTTCTTCCCGTAAGGTCAGGTATTGGTTATCGCCAATGGACTGTACTTTTTTCTTTTTGAATAATGCCATACGGTTCACCTACTTTCTTGCTTTCGGGTCAAATGCATCCCGCAGACCGTCGCCGACAAAGTTGAAGCCGAGAACGGCAATGATAATAAGAACGCCGGCGGGCACCCACATATTCGGGTAGTTCGCGAGAATTTCCTGTCCCTTGGACGGATCGGCAAGGGCGATCATCGAACCCCATGCGGCGTTCGGGAACGGCACGCCAAGTCCCAGATAGGAAAGCGTAGACTCGTACAGAATAATGCTGCCGAGTCCAAGCGTCATGCTGACGATAAGCTGCGGCATAACATTCGGGATCAGGTGCTTAAAAATCTTTCTCCACGCCGGAAGACCGGTGGCTTCGGCAGCCATCATATACTCCTGCTCGCGAAGCATGAGGATCTGTCCGCGTACCAGACGGGCGGTTCCTGCCCAGCCGATCAGGGTCAAAAAGCCCATGACATAATAGATCCGGTGTTCGGCCGGAATGCTCTCGATCGAGGAGATCGTCGCCGAAAGGATCAGCAAAATCGGAAGACCGGGCAAACAGTAGAAAACATCCACGACTCGCATGATGATCTGATCGACCCATTTGCCGAAGTAGCCTGCCAGACCGCCGAAAAATACGCCCAGCAACGTTTCCATAATGATAACGAGGAACGAAAGCATCAAACTGATCCGTCCGCCGTACATCAGGCGCACAAAAATGTCCATACCGCTCGTATCGGTGCCGAGCCAGTGATCCTTGGAGATCGGCGCCTTAAAATTGATGGTCGATACCGACTCGTCATAGAAATCATAGGTCTTTCCGTCCGGGGCGTCAAAATCCTGAACGGAATACATGGTCGAGGTACGGGGAATGTAGAAGACCTCCGTCTGACCGTAGCCCCATGTAAATTTTACAATAATCGGGCCCAAAAAGGAAAATGCAAACACAAACAGAAGCATGCACAAGCCTACGATGGACAGCTTGCTTCGAAAGAAGCGCTTTGCCACCATTCGCGAAGGAGAGATGACACGGTAGGTTTCGGTTGCAGCCTGTTCTTTTTTATTTTCTGCCATATCCATGCCTCCTTTACTTCAGCTTTACACGCGGGTCTACAACAACATAAAGCAGGTCGGATATCAGGATGCCCAGCACCGACAGCACCGACAGAAACATGTTGTAGCCCATAATAAACGGAATGTCGCCCTGCGTCGTGGCTCGGTACGCCATCATACCGATGCCGGGGATGGAGAATACCGACTCCAGAATCATCATACCGCCAAACAGTCCGGGAATCATTCCCGCCACTGTGGTGACGATCGGGATCAGGGTATTGCGAAACGCATGTTTATATACGACCGTATGCTCGGACAGACCCTTCGCCCGGGCAGTACGGATATAGTCCGAATTCAAAACTTCCAGCATATTGGTACGGGTGTAGCGCATGGTACCGCCCACACCGAGCAAAATACAAACCAAAAGCGGAAGTACAAGATGCCATGCCTTATCCATAAAGATGCCAAACCAGTCGCCCTCTTCGAAAATGATCGTCGCAGAGGTCAGACCCTGTAACGGGAACCAGCCGAGCTTAATGGAAAAGATATTCATCATCAGGGCAGACAGAAAGAACGACGGCAAGCTGATACCCATCATCGCCAAGACGGTGACCGAGTAATCGTATACGCCGTATTGCTTGACTGCCGACTTGATTCCCAAAGGAATCGCAATGATAATTTCCAAAAAATAAGAAAGGAACGCCAGAATAAAGGAAATCCACATATATTCACCGATCACCTCGGTTACCGGCGCACCATAAAGGAACGAAAAACCAAAGTCGCCCTTGGCAACATTTCCGAGCCACGAAACGTAACTTTTTAAGATTCCTGAAAAGCTTTTGTCAGCCAGGCCGTATAACTCTTTCAGATGCTGCACATCTTCCTGCGTCATCGATCCGTTTTGCAAAGCTGCTGCGGTCTGGTTATCAATATAATCTGCCGGCATCAACATGGCTAACATATAAATCAGGATGGAGACACCAAGTAATATAATGACTGCCAGTCCTAGTCTTTTTAAAACGTATTTGACCATAGTAATACTCCCTACTGTGAAAATTGCGAGAAAAACGAAGAGAAATCCAGTGCGAGGCCATGGGAACCCCCACGGCCTCGTCGCCGGAAATCCATTCTTATAAAGGCTAACCGATTAGTTCAGTTCTACATTCCAGATCTCGCCAAGAGGGCTCTGGAACGGAGTTACATCCTCGCCGCTCAGCAGAGTGTCCGCCTTGATGACATCCTTGTTGTAAACAAACATATTCTTTCTCTGGTAGGTAGGGATCTCGCAGGCAAGACCGGTCGAAAGCTCAAGCGCTTCCTTGTAGATCGCCTTACGCTCTTCCTGATCCAGAGTGCCTCTGCCGGCAATGATCAGGCTGTTCAGCTTCGTCAGCGTTTCCTTCTGCTCGTCGCTGCCGTTCTGGTACAGCCAGAACAGGCCCTTTGCTGCAGGGGAAGTACCCTGATTTACGGAAGGATCGGAATACCATACCTGGAACATATCCGGGTCGATACCGCCGTTGCCCCATGCTGCACACCATACCTGAATTCCGTTCTCATAAGCGGTGGAAAGCTTGTCAAGAACGTTCTGGTCGATTTCGATGTCAACCTTTACGCCGATGCTCTCCAGTACCTTCTGAGAATCCAGGAATACGGAGCCTGCCGGATGCTCGGACGCATCCGAAGGAATCGTGTACTTAATGGTTACCTGCTGTCCGGCCTTCTCGTGTCCGTCCGGATAGGTCATCGTGTTGGTTGCTTCGTCATACTTGTAGCCAGCCGCAAGGAACAGCTCCTTGGACTTCGCGCCGGTTCCGTCATACGGGAACAGGTTCTCCGGATTTTCCGGATATGCCCAGCAAACCTTGGACATGGTACGATAGTTTACGCTTGCAAGCTCTTCATACCAGTTGTCGATGGTCAGCTGAATGTTCATCGAGTAAGCGATCGCCTGACGAACTTCCAGCTCAGGGAAGAACTGTGCGTTGATACCGATATAGCCGTAGCCGTCGTTGTCAACAAGCGTGTAAGCAAGCTTTGCATAATCTCCGCTGCCTTCGGTAACGTCGTTTACGATCTCGGTCGTTGCGGACGGATCGGAGTAGTGTACGGTTCCCGTCTTCAGGGAATCAAGCTCGGAGCCCTGAGAGATTACCTGATATCTCAGGTTCTTGATCTTAGGAGAGCCAAGCAGGAAGCTGTCGTTTGCAACGTAGGTAACTACGTTGTCCTTGTAGCTCTGGAAAACGTACGGACCAGCGCCCAGAGGAGCGTTGTTCTTCGTCTTCAGATGAGCGATAAACTCTTTGTCGTTCAGCGAAACGCCGTGCTCGTCAAGCGTGCCGCTGAAGCCGTCCGTATAGTAGTGGAACGGAGCCACCGTAACGCCAAGCTGGAAGATCGCAACCGGGTCAACGCCGTTCAGAACGACCTTAACATAGTCACGCTCAACGCCGTCGTCGCAGGTCACCTTACCGGTGGTAATACCGGAGATATCCGGGATACCGCCTTCTGCTTCCTTGGAACCTTCGTTCAGGACGAACAGGTCGGAAAGCAGGGTGTCCATCGTGGAGCCAGCGGACACATTGTTGATGCCCTCGTCGGAGGTCAGATCGTAGCCGTATGCCGCTGCGATCACATTCCAGTAAGTCTCTGCGGTCAGAGTCTCGCTCGACAGATCGTGAGCAGCTCCCGTAGCGTCGGTCAGAGTGTTGGTTGCAGCGTCATATGCGCCGAAGCCCCACATAGCCATACCGTAAGCGATCTTCAGATTCTCGTCCGCATTGACTTCTTCCCAAGTCAGATCCGGGCAGAAATATGCCTGAACATAAGCGGTCGAGCCATAGTTGCTGGCAACGTAATCAATGATCTCCTGTGCAAACTTGGAACCTGCCTCGGACAGGTAGCTCCAATATGCCTCTACCATAGCGGCGTCAACACCGTCAACCGCATTCGGCTTGCCTTCGCTGTCCAGACCGGCAGCATAGATCTTTTCAGCCATCTCGCTGTACTTTGCGTTGACGTCTGCGGTGGTCTGCGTACGGTACTCGCTCAGACCCTGAATATCCAGAGTGTAGAGCGTCGAGGAGCCGTCATACAGCGGATCCAGGAACGTATAGAAGCTGAACAATACGTCCTTTACCGTGATCGGAGTTCCGTCACTGAACGTGATACCGTTCTTCAGAACAAACGTATATTCCGAAGTTTCGTTGTCGGTTCCCTGATCCTTTACCTCCTGCGTATACGAGTAAGCAAGGCAGTACTCGTCGATGCCGGCTACCGGAGCGCCGTCCTTATCGTAACCGATAAGACCGATCTGCGTCATTCCGACTACGTCGGTATCATAACCGGATGTAGCAAAGAACGGGCTGAACTTACCGTCGAGAGTCAGAGTCGAAATAACGAGAGGGGTGCTCTCATTCGCTCCGGTTCTCGGAGTAGTCGTCGCATCGTAACGATCTGCGGGAACGTCGGGCTTTACTTCCGTGGTAGCAGAACCGGACGGACTTGCCGCAGGGGTCGTCTTCGTGTCCTCTTCTTTTTCTTTCTTGTCGCCGCAGCCAACCATGGCAACAACCATGAGCATAGCCATCAGCAGCGCAAGAAGACGAGAAAGATTCTTCTTCATAAACTTATCCTCCTTAATATTTATTATAAGCGATTTCTCGCTTACAATCGCAAATAACAGGTTTTCGCCAAACACATTATTCGGCCGAATCGGCAGACGGCAAAAGGAGATTGCCTTCCGTTGCCTTTTCCAAATTCACGGTAACGTCCTCCACCGTGCAGCCTTCAATCGTACAGTTCTCGGAGCTTCCGAACAGGTCGCCCAGATAAATGTCCGTCGTTCCCGCCGCATAGCTTTCGGCGGTCGTTACGGTAACGGAACGGAACGTGCAGTTTGTGATCTTGCAGTTTTCCGCTTTTCCTGCCAGCAGCCCGGCATAAAGCGTTACACCGAGTCTGGGACTGACGGTCACGCTGATGTTTTCAAAATTCAAATCGGAGATCTCCGCATCCTTCATGCTGCCGAACAGACCGTACAACTTTTCGCCCGGCTTCTCCCGCTTGGAGCTTGTATAGGATAAGGTCAAATTGGAGATCGTATGACCGTTTCCTTCGATCTTTCCGGAAAAGTCCTCCGCAACCGTCAGATCAATTCCGCTGAAATCCAGATCGGCGGAAATGACATAGGTCTCCACATCGCCGGACAACACATAGCTGCTGCCGTCCTTCAGATCTTCTACGGAATGCACCGTCACCGTGCTGCTGTCCGTAAATTTCAGATACAAATTCTGGTTGGCGGTATTGGACTGATAGGTTTCGATCGTGTCTTCGATGATCTCGTCGTATCTTGCAAAAAGTTCGGTCAGCGCCGCCTCGTCCTCGGTTATAATATCATATCCTTTTTGGTGAAGGAAGCGGTAAATACTGTTATCCTCCTCCTCGCCCTCGGGAACCGTGTACGGAACAACGATCTCCGGGAACTCCTCGGCGAGCTGCTCGTAAACGACAATGTCGTCCGTAACCAGATCGACGTGCTGATAGCCCGAGAAATCATAAAGCTTTGTACATTCGCTGTCCTCATAGTAGCCCGCAAGCGTGGCGCCCGTGGGCATATACATCAAAAGCACGGCGTCGGAAAGACGCTGCACCGGCGAATCCGCCGTAATGTTTTTTGTAAAAATAACGGTTCCCGTTTCGGCGTTGTAATAGTTCACGACGCCCTGCGGAATCCATCTTGCATATAAGGTCATATCGCCCTGAACGCGGTCCATATTGAAATCCCAGCGATCCTCCGCCTTAAATTCGTAGCCGACGACGTTGCCCTCGCTGTCGGTGATATCGGTCTTCGCCGTATACCAGCCTGCAAGAATATGCCCTTCCTTCTTTGGCTCAACGAGCATTCCGGACGCGCCTCCCGGCTCAAAGAGATACGAGTTGGGCAGATAATATGTGGTTCGAACCTCACGGCTGTTGATCATTCCCCCAAGGGTGTCGTAGGTCACCGTACACTCGTAACCCCAAGTGGCCGGTCCTCCCTTTTCCTCCTCCTTGGAGCATCCCATAATACAGAATGCCAATGCCAAGATCCAAATTGCCGTGAAACGTTTCGCTTTTCGCATAAATATCAACCTCTTTATTTTTGTTTTCCGCCATGCGGAATCCGATTCGACAAAGTAATTTTAACTCTTAAGGAAATATTTTAGGCGCAACTAGGGACGTTGTCAATATATTTTTTTCATTTCACGCCCTCATACCTTCTTTTTTTACAAAAAAGGATGTGCCGTTTGGCACATCCTTGCGCTGAACGAACTGTTTCCGCAGTCCTCCATATTTTATTTTGCTTCGCATACGTCGGCTTCGAGGCTCCGCCGGATATACTCTCCGACCTCCGTCTCCGACATCTCCAAAGTAAGACCAAATTCCTCGCTGATCCGCTTCTCCGCCGCGTGCAGTACGTTTTCGTCCGAAACCGAAAGCTTCTTATTCTTCTTTCGAAGCTCCTCTCTCCGCGCGTAGATACAGCCCGCCATCATAATGAGGGGTTCCTGTTCCCTGCCGGACAGAATATCGTGAAAAGAAGCGGCGCGCCCGTTCCGGTCGTCGATCCATTTCATTCGCTTTCCGCGAAGCCGCGTCAGCAGCTCGTCGATCTCCTCTTTCGAAAGCGCGTAGCGCATTTCCTCTTTTCGCTGCTCGCTCGTCACCGGCGTGTAAAACGTGGAGTTCGGATTTGCCGTCGGCTTCAAGACATAATACAGCCGGTTTTTATCCTGCGCAAAGTCCAGCGTCCGGATATCCTCGATCAGGCAGACCCCGCGATTTCCGTAAACAATGCGTTCTCCTATTTGAAACTGGTGCTTTTCCATAGATTACCTCACTTTCAGATATCTATATTATAGCCCAATTTCCCGGAAATTTCAAAGCGGAATTTTCAAATTACTTCAGAATATCCTGCAATTTTTCAGCCAGCTTTGCCGCCGCCTTGTCGTGGGTCGCCTCGGTCGGATGCCAGTCCGCCGCATAGCCGTCTTCCGGGAGCTGCGGCGTAAAACGGAACGTGTCGATATTCGTATCGCCGGTCTCCTCGCTGTAGCGTCTCGCCGCCTCCTCCACGCACGGATAGAGGTTGTCGCCCATGATGCCGAGCGCGCAGACGATGACTGCGTCCGGATTGTTCTCGCGGATGGTCTTCAAAAAGGCGATATAGCCGACAATGTACTCCTCCTGCCGCTCCGGCACCGTTTTGCACCAGCTGTCGTCGTTCGTACCCAAATTCACGACCACCACGTCCGGCTGCCGATTTCCGGCAAAATCCCAATCGGTGTTCGCCATTTTCGGATTGGCGTAGGAAAAGCCCAGCTTCGTATAATACTTCGGGATGATCTGGGATTCCGACTTCGTTTCGCCGTCCCCGCTGTAGCCGGTAATGACGCCGTAGCCGCTGATCGAAACAAGGCTGTAATCAACGTCCAGAAGCTGCGCGGTCTTGATCGCGTAAGCCTTGGTGGCGTCCTCGGTGGCGGTGGAAAAATGATGGTCGCGGTCCTCGTCGTCCACGCCGTAGCCGCAGGTGATGGAATCGCCCACAAATTCGATCAGCGCGTTCTTCTCCTCGGACGGCATGACGCTGCCCTCCGGGTCGGTCTCGATCTCCTTGATCAGGAACGTGGACATGGCGGTCTCCGAAAGCTTGACGATCCGCACAAGCGCGTCGCTCGGCTCCGCCGTCTCCACGACCGTATATTCCTTGCTCGGCTCGTCGATCATATCGTCCACAACGCGAACGCCGTTTATGTAGATCGCCACGCGGGAATAATTGCCCTCGTTGTACGGATTCTGCGCGGCGCTGTCGCCGTTGATCCGCACGATCAGCTTGGAGCCGTGGAACCGAAATTCCGCTCCCGTGCCCGAAAAGGCGCACCAAAGCCCGTCCTCGTATTTGGTCCGTCCGATCGGACGGACGTTATTGCTGGTCAATGTATACACTTTTTTCTCCTCCTGCGCCGGCGCTGCCGACGGTGTTCCGGTTGCCATCGGCGTTCCCTCCGGCGCTTCCTCCTGCGTCTTCTTCTCCTTGTCGCCGCAGCCCACGGCGCAGAGCAGCATGCCCGCCAGAAGAACGGCAAAAAGACATCGTTTTCCGTTCATTTTGCATCCTCCTTTGTTCCAGCATAACATATTTTTCTCCGGTTGACTACCCAAAACTAATAAAACTGCGCAAAAACGGAAGCGCCGATCACGGTCAGCAGTCCCGCGACCGCAAGCGACAGACTACTCATCGCTCCCTCCGTCTCGCCAAGCTGCATGGCTTTTGCGGTCCCCATCGCATGGGAGGACGTGCCGAGCGCCACGCCCCTTGCGACCGGCTCCTGAATCCGAAACAGTCGGAATACCGGCTCCGCGATCAGATTTCCGAAAATCCCGGTTACGATGATCGCCGCCACCGTCAGACTCGCATAGCCGCCCAGCTCCTCGGAAACCCCCATCCCGATGGCGGTGGTCACCGACTTCGGAAGGAGCGTAATATAGTCCCGCTTGGACAGTCCGAACAGCAGACTGCCTGCAAGAACCGTGAGCAAGCTCGTCAGCACGCCGGATAAGACGCCCGCCAGAACCGCCTTCCAGTTTTTTCGAAGCAGCTGCAGCTTTTCATATAAGGGAATGGCAAGGCAGACCGTCGCCGGCGTAAGCAGATAGCTCAGATACTTCGCCCCCGCCTCGTACGTCTCGTAGTCCGTGTCCGTCGCCGTCAGGAATGCCATGACAAACACGATCGCCAGCAGCAGCGGATTGCAGACCGCAAGCCGGAACCTGCTCTGCACAAAAAGACCCGCGCCGTAGGCAAGCAGCGTCAGAGCCGCGCCGAAGAACAGCGAGTCGTTCCAAACTTCATTCATGGTCTCCTCCCGTCTTCCCAAGCGCCCGCTGCGTCGCCTTGCCCGCAGCCGCCATGACAAGCACCGTCGAAACCAGCGTGATCGCCGCATATGCCAGCGCTTTGGGACGCAGCACGTCCCAGACGGTCAGGAGCCGTACCGCCGGAGGTACAAACAGGACCGCAAGGATATCCACAAGGAACATTCCGGTTTCCCGAACCTGCTCCGGCTTCACAAGCCCGAAGCGCAGCGAAAGCAGCATCAAAACAAGACCGTAAATGCTTGCCGGGATCGGCAGCGGCAGCCGAAAATGCAGCAGCTCCCCCAGCAGGGAGATCGTCAGGATCACGGCAAACTGCTTTAGGTATTTCATGAATTTCCCAGTACTCCCTTCAGCTCCTCAAGCAGCTCCAGATCGGACTCCTTCAGCCTGATATTGGAGACCACCGGCTCTCTTCCGGGCTTTGTGACCGTAACCTCCAGAACGGTCCCTTCCTCCAGCTTTTCGGAAAATACCGCCTCCACAAACGCCACGAATTTCGGATGGTTTTCCGAGAACTGTTTTTTTGCGCTCATCAGCTTCATGAGCGCTCTTGGATTCAGCATGGACTTTTCCCTCGCATTTCACTTTTTTTCAGCCGCCCCCGATGGCGGAGCTTTCTTATTTCAGCATCCCCCGTCCGGAAGGCTTTATTCCTGTCTTTTCTCTTTCGGTTCGCAGACCGACCTCCGCCTTGAACATGTCGCCGTCAATGACAATCCGCAGCGTTCCGTTCATAAGCTCCGCAAAGCTTTTTGCAATCGTCAGCCCCAGTCCGCTGCCTTCCGTGCTTCTTGCCGAGTCGCCGCGTACAAAGCGCTCGAACAGCTCCTCCTCGGAAATATTCAGCGGCGCTTCGGAGATATTTTTTAACGTAACATAACACATTTCCCCGTCCGTTTTCATCTCCGCATAGACCCGCGTCCCACTTTTGGCGTATTTGCAAATATTCGAGAGCAGATTGTCAAAAATGCGCCAAAGATAGTCGCCGTCCGCATAGACCAAAACCGTCTCCCCGTCAAATTCCGGCGCGGCAACAAGCGTCAGCCCCGCCTGTGCAAGACGCTCCTCGTATTCGCCGAAGGTCTGCCGCAGAAGCTCCAGCAAATCCAGCTCTCGAATGTCCATCTCAATGTTGCCCGTCGCCGCCTTGGACGCTTCCACGATCTCCGTTACAAGCTTCCTGAGACGATGCGACTGCCGTTCAAGCACCTCGATATACGGGGCGAGCTTTTCCTCTGCGCCGACCTCCCGTTTCAGCAGATCCACATAATTCAGGATAGACGTGACCGGCGTTTTCACGTCGTGGGACACGTTTGTAATCAGCTCCGTTTTGAGACGCTCCCCCTTCATGCGCTCCTCGACCGCCTCCTGTAAGCGTTGTCCCGTTTTCCGGTTCCACAGCAACAGCAGCGCAAGCAGCAGCAGAAGCAGAAAAAGCTGCACGAACGCCAGCGCCCGGTCTACGGAGTTTCCGCAAAAAAGAACGACCAGCACGCCGCCCTGCGCCAGCGCAAAAGCGGTAAGCAGCAGCGCGTAACGGGTCTGCCCGCGAAGGTGCGCGCTCGCAAGATTTTGCCGAAAAACGCCTGTGCCGATCTGTGACGCGACCAGCGGAAACAGCCGCCAAACGACGAAAAGCACCGTCAAACAGAGCGCCTCGCTCCAAAGGAGCGACAAGCCCCACGACTGTCCCTTCCAATCCACCCGAACGACGGCAAAAATCACAGGCACCGATGCGGCGGCGCCCAAAAGGAGCGCCGCGTCTCCCGGAAAGCTGCCGCGATAGTTCCTTTTTTGAAGAAGAATAAGCGCGAACACCGCCGCCAGCAAAACCGCCCCCGCCGCCGGAAACAACCAGCGAAGCCCCCGGAACAGCCGATAGTATTCATACCGTTCAAAAACCTCGTCGCCCCGCTCCGGATGCTCCGACAGGAAAACCTTCAAATGCACGGTGGCGAATACAAGGTTATTCTGTTCGTCGCGCTGATTTGTAACCATTTTCCATCGGTCGGAGGATACTTCGTCCATCTCTCTGGATACGCTGTCAAAAAGCGCTTCTCCTTCGGAATTATAAATTTTCAACCGCAAATTTCCGTCGGTATATTTCTGAAGGCAATCTCCGAGCAGCTGTTTCACAGCGTCTAGGCGGGTGGAATCGGAAGCAATATCCTCTGCGCTCACATTATCCCAGAAGAGATTGTATAAGAGATTGTAGACTTCGTTCCGGGTCTGCTTCACCAGCTTCTTCACATGCTTGGTCTCCGAAAACTCGATTTCCTCATATGCTTCCTCCCGCACCATCCAAGCCGTGCCGTTCCCGGCAAGTACCGCGCAGAACAGCAGAACGCCCGCCAGCAGACCGCCCCATTTCCGTTTCATATTCCTTCTCCCAGCCGATAGCCCTGTCCCCAGACAACCTGAATATAACGAGGCGACGTGGGGTCAATTTCCAGCTTCTCGCGAAGATGCCGGATATGTACCGCCACGCTGTTCTCGTTTCCCTGCACGGACTCCTTCCAGATGCCCGAATATATCGCCCGGCTCGAATATACCCTGCCCGGATGCTCCATCAAAAGCTTCAGAATGGCATATTCCGTGGGCGTCAGATGCACCGGCTCTCCGGAAACCGTGACCTGCTTCGTCTCGTCGTTCAGACAGAGTTCGCCCACCGTCAAACCCTCGGGCGCGGGAGCGGCGCTGCCAAGACGCATATACCGCCGAAGCTGCGAGCGCACGCGGGCAAGCAGCTCAAGCGGCGTAAACGGTTTGGTCACATAATCGTCGGCGCCCAGATCGAGCCCCAGCACCTTGTCCGCATCCTCCGACTTTGCGGTCAGCAGAATAACCGGCACATTGCTGAATTCCCGAATCTTTACAAGCGCCTGCACGCCGTCCATGACCGGCATCATAACGTCCATAACGACAAGCTGTACGTCTTCTTTTTGCAGACACGCAACCGCCTCCGCGCCGTCCGACGCCGTGACCACCCGGTTTCCGTCCGCCTCCAGATAGATGCGCACCGCATTGACGATATCCGCCTCGTCGTCGCAAACCAAAATATTCGCCATGCTTCCTCTCCCCCTTTATCCGCCGATCTCCTCCAGCACGATCGGCACAATCTCCCGGCTTCCGTCCGCCGAAACGGCGATCAGCGTCGCCCCTCTTTGGTAGGTGTAATCCTCGATGTTCCGATACGCCAGAAAGTCAATGGATTTTCCGTAGGTAAACCGGACGCCCTCATATTCCAGCGAAAGGTCGTTCAGATGATCGTGTCCCACAAAGACCGCAGACGTGCTTCCGAGCCGCAGGATCCGTTCCAGCATTCCGCTGCTCTTTGCAGAGCAGTTCAAAACGCCGCCGGTCTCGCCGATCCGTCCGTAATAATAGTTTACGCTCCCGCTGCCTCTGCGGTACTGTTCGGCAAGCCAATCCCATTCATAAAACGGAATGTGAAAAAACAGCATGGAATCCGTCTGCGCTCCCGCCTCCGCCTGTGCCTCGCGCACCTTTTCCTCATACCATTGCAGCTGCTCTTCGCTGACGCGGCCGTAGCCGTCCGCCTCGTAGTCGCCGGAATCGAGCAGATACAGCGACTCAAACAGCTCTCCTTGCGAGTCGCACAGTCGGATCCAAAGATTGCAGCGCCCTCCGACCGGTTCCGCCTGCTGCGAAAGGCACATTTCATAGCCTGCGGAGATCTCCAGCAGCTCCTCGGCGTCCGCCGTTCCTTCCGTATCGTGATTGCCGAGCGTATACGTCCACGGGATGCCCACGCGCTCAAAAAACGCGCAGAGCAGCGTAAACGCGTTTGCGTTGTCGTCGGAATGCGTCTTGGATTGCTTCGTATAGACCAGATCTCCGGTCACGACGATCAGATCGGGCTGCGAATGCCGGATCAGGCGATACATAGCCCCAAAAGCGAGCAGATCCTCCCGCTCCGTCGCCTCCGACCCGCCGATGTGCAGATCGGTCAGCTGCAAAATGCGGCATTCGTCTTCGGAACAGACAAGCTCATAGGCTTCCTTTTCCTCCTCCCAGAGAAACGGCTGCCGGTCGCCAAGCGGCTCCAGCTCCTCAAAATAGGCGTACACCCGTTCGTTTCTTTTTCTCAGAAGTCCGCCTGCCGCCGCCAGAGAACAAAGCTGCGTTACGACCAGCAAGAAAGCAATGAAAATTTTCTTCATGGGAAACCTCCTGAAATTCTTTACTCTCATTGTAATCTTGCAAAAATTAAGATACAAGCAAGCGAAAGTTTAAGAATTTATTAAGAGGCTGCGTTCCCTACTGCTGCTTTTCCATCTCAGCGCGTTCTCGGTACAGCTCCGCCAGCAGCGCCTCCAGCGTCCACCGGACGTTTGCCGGCGTCAGCACCGCCTTGAGCGCCACCGGCGCGATCCCTTCCTGCCGGTAAGCCGCCAGAAAGCGGTCGAGCGCCTCGTCGGAAACGCCCGAAAAGAGCAAAAGCTCCGGCAGCGGCGCAAGCAGAGGGGAGAGCGGCGCGTTCTGTGTCCCGGCAGCCGACGAAAATCCCGCGATCCCCGCCAGCTCACCCAGCGTCCGGCTCCGGTCGCGGGCGTCCACCCGCTTCCATTGAAAACCCAGACGGCGGCACAGCCCGGCGATCTGCTCCTCCTTTGCTTTGTTCTTCACGGACAGAAGAACGGTCGGTTTCTGCGGCATATTTCCCTCCATATTTTCCTTTTATTTTGTGGTCTTATCGCAGTAAACCAAGCCCAGACCCGTCGTCGCCAAATAGCAGCGTCCGTAAACGTTATAGTCGCCGACCAAGAAATTCCCGTTGCCCGGGCCGCCGAACTGATTGTCCTCGTTGTTGATGCGCGTCCACGTTGCGCCCTCGTCCTCGGACATGTAAATGCCCTCCGGATCGTTCTCGCCCGGCTTGCCCCAGATGTAGAGGACCTGCGGCGCGTCGTCGGTCTTTCCCCTGCCCAAGCCTACGGCTTCGCAGGAGGTCAGCGTGTCGAGCCGGGTAAACGTCTGACCGTGATCCTTCGTAAGAAACAGTCCGCCGTAGCCGCAGGGAATGTAAACCACGCCCTCGTTTCCGTAGGACACCGTGATTTTTCGCGTAAGCTCGCTTTTCATCATGGTACCGGAAAAGGTCTTGCCGCCGTCGCTGCTGACCAGAAGGCCGTTCTGACCGCTTGCGTAGACATAATCGGGATTGACCGTATCGGCGACAAGGTAATAGCCGCCCCGCAGACCCTCCGCCTTTTCCCAAGTCTGTCCCCGGTCGGAGGTCACATAAGCGCCCATATATTCGGACGTGCTCCAAATAATGTTTTTGCCGTCCGCCGTTACCGCCACGGAGCCCTCGTATGCGGCGACATTCGGATCGGGACGCGTGTTGATATAGGTCCAGCTTGCGCCGCCGTCCTCGGAGTAAAGCAGCTTCTGGGAGGTGGCGTTGCCGCCGACCTTGACGCGGACGTCCGGATTCTGCCCCGCAACGGCGATCGACGTGGTCGTTCCGATGGTGGTCGTATGCAGTCTGCCGTATTCGGTCACGTCGGTATTGTCAAATCCGTCGTAGTCGCCGATGGCGGTAAAGAGCGTGCCGCCCGGAATGCTGATGCAGCCAAGCGGAACGGTTTCCTCCAGCCCGCGCACGAAGAACGTAAATTCCGGAGCGTCCGCCCAGATATTGTCGCAGCGGAAAATACCGTTGCCGGAAACGACCATGACCGTATCGGCGCAGAACGGGTCCATCGCCATCGAACCGCACCAGTGCATGGCATAGCCCGTCACCCACTCGACGCCGCCGTTGTTCATTTTCATGCTTCCGTTGATGCATTTCCAAGTCGCCCCGCCGTCGGTGGAGGTGTAAAATTCGTCTCCCCAAGAGCCGTTCGGCTGACTGCTCCAAACGCTTTCGGTGCAGCAGACGAGCCGCTGCGGGTTTTCCGCGTCGATCACAACGTCGCCGAAGCATTTATCGGCAGGGGAAATATCGTCGATGCTCTTATCGGAAGCGTTGATGCGGTAAATTCCGCCGCCTCCGGTGGTGGAAGGTCCCTCCGAAGCGCCGTAGGTTATGTACAGGTTTCCCTGCGCGTCGGCTTTGATGCGCTGCGGCATGTTCTCGGTGGGAAGCCCCGCGACCGCATTCCAGCTCGCGCCCCCGTCCTCGGACACAAAGACGTTCTCCGCGCCCTTCTGCGAAACCGTAACGTAGATCCTCGGCGTGGCGCTGCCGCTCGTGCCGGAAGCCGCGTCGAATACGATCCCGTTGATGCCGTTGCCGTTTTCGGTGCTCTTGACGGCGAACGAATCGACCGCTGCCCACGTCTTTCCGCCGTCCGTGCTCTTAATGAGTCCGCCGGTTCTGCCGCCCGCAAGGATGATATTTCCGTCGTTCGGGTCAACGGCGATCCGCTCGCCGTTCTGTCTGCCGTAGCCGTTGCCGTGAACCTTGATCAGATCGGTCACAACGACCGTCTCAAAGCTTTCGCCGTAGTCCTCCGAATACATCACGGCGGTTTTGCCGTTGCTAAAATATTCGGTTCCCGCAAGCAGGAAAATACGGTTGGGCGCATTCGGGTCCACCGCCAGACCGTCGATGCCGTAAAGTCCCTTGTCCTCCGCGCTGATGCCGTAGCTCAGGCAGACCCACTGCTGCGCGTCGTTGTCCCAGCGGTATGCGCCGCCCACGTCGGTGCGCGCATAGAACAGATCCTGCTCCGACGTTGCAAAAACGCCCGAAACAAAACCGCCGCCGCCCATGGCCACCTGCCCGAAGGTCCAGTCGGCGCTTCCGTCGGGCGTAAGCTCTCCTGCCGCTTCGGTGGGCGTCGCCGCCGGCGTCCCCGTCGCCGAAGCGGCGTTCTCCCCGCCGGCGGGTTCGTTTTTCTCCTCATTTTTACATGCGGTCATGCCGACGCAGAGCGCAAGCGCCAGAGCGAGGGACAATACGCGGGAAATTGATCGTTTCATAGTTGCCTCCTAAAGTTTATAATATCCCGCCGAGCAGGGCGCGGCGATTATTCTGCCGTCCGCGGCGGCAATTTCCTTTCCGAAAACGTACAGGCGCTCCTTCGGTTCGAGGGCGCAGGCAAAGGAAGCCTCCCGTTCGGACGGATTCAGCACGACAAGGATCTTTTCGTCTCCGGCGCTTCGCAGATAAGCGAAGGGATAGGCGTTCTTCTCGGCATAGACGAACTCGATCTCCCCCTTGCTTTGCAGCGCGGCGTGGGACTGCCGGATGCCGATCAGCCGCCTGATCTCGTGATAAAGCGAGCTTTCGTCGGCGAGCTGCGCTCGGACGTTGGGACGATCGGCGCGCGGATCGAGCGGAATGTAGAGCCGCTCGGCGGGCGCGGCGCTGAAGCCTGCGTTCGTACTGCCGTCCCACTGCATCGGCGAGCGCGAACCGGTTCTGCCGTAGCCGCCCTCCACCGACACGAGATCCTCGACATAGTTCATACCGATCTCGTCCCCGTAATAGAGGAACGGCGCGCCCGGCATCGAGAGCAGAAACGCAAAGGCGATCTTCAGCTCGTCACCGTGAAGACCACGGGCAAGCCGATCCATGTCGTGATTGCCGGAGGGGATGCAGATCAGCCCCTTCCGCTCCGACCTCTCGTAATTTTCCATGTATTTGCGGACAAATTCGGAAACGTCGCCCTTTCCTCTGCCGGAAAAATACGGTTCCTCGCAGCGGAACAGATCGTTATAGTGGGACGGCCCGAAATGCAGCAGGAAATCCATATGGAAGCCGCCCTGCAGGGATTTGTCCGGCTCGCCCCATTCGGAGACCATCGCCGCCTCCGGGAACTCCCGGTCAAGAAACTCGCGCACATTCTGCCACAGACGAATGGTTCCTTTGCCCTCCTCGTCGTGCTTGACGAGGGAACCCGCCATATCGACCCGAAAGCCGTCGCAGCCCATACCGAGCCAGAAGCGCATAATGTTTTTCAGCTCCGCAAGGGTCGCCTGCGGTCCCTCCGCGTCCGTCGGCTGCTGCCACTTCTTTTCCGGGTCGGGCCGGTAAAAGCCGTAATTCAGCGCCGGCTGATGCGAAAAGAAGTTGACCGCGCACGCGCCGTCGCGGTCGGAAATGCCGCGCAGACAGCCCATGCCCTGCGGCTCCTCCCAAATGCTGTCCGTCCAGACGTAGCGGTCGGTGTACGGATTTTTCTCCGCCTTCATCGACTCCCGGAACCACGGATGCTCCACCGAGGTATGCCCCGGCACGAGGTCGAGCAGAACGTGCATCCCCCGTCCGTGCGCCTCCTCAAACAGGCGTTTCAGATCCTCGTTCGTTCCGTAGCGCGGCGCGACCGAATAGTAATCCGACACGTCGTAGCCCGCATCCCCGAACGGCGAAGCAAAGCACGGATTCAGCCAGAGGGCGTTGCAGCCAAGCTCCTTAATGTAATCCAGCTTTTCGACGATGCCGTTGAGATCGCCGATCCCGTCGCCGTTCGTGTCCTTGAACGACTGCGGATAAATTTCATAGAAAATTGCGTTGTCCAGCCATTTTGCCATGAGAACACTCCTTTGCGCGATTTCGTATTGACATTATGTCTCCTTATGATTTAATACGATTACAGGGGATTATTCTACTGATATAATCCTCGATGCTAATACGATAATACTTTTTTGGACAGATACCGTCATTTCCGGAAAACGCTCTGCATCGAACCGTTTGCTCACCTCGGAAAAAACTGTTTTCTAAACTGCTTCCGACTAACGGCAGGGACAGAAGCGAACGGTAGCCCCGCCAAATACCTGCAGCGGAACTGCGGGCAGGGCGGAACGGCAGGCGGATAAAATGCGCTATCCCTCCGGGGCCGCAGCTTGCGTTCCGCCCCCGGAGGGATCGTTTCAGATATCCTTCCAATACTGTTTTTCAAGATCCTGCAAACGACGATCCGTTTCTTTTTTTGTCGGAATCGCCGGAATCCCGCCTCTGCGCTGTACGCACAGGCTCGCCGCCGCATTGCCGTACAAAGCGCATTTTTTCCATGCCGTCCATTCCATATTCTGCGGCGGCTGCGCAAATTCCAGATACTTGCTCAAAAAGCCTCCCCAGAAAGAGTCGCCCGCGCCGGTCGTATCCACCGGAGTTACCTCATACGCCGGAACCCGCTCCGACCCGCCGGAGCAGGCAAGGAAAACGCCCTGACCGCCCAGCGTGATTGCAGCCAGTCGGATTCCCGCATCCAAAATTTTATCGGCCGCCCTCTGCAAGTTTGCCTCGCCGGTAATCAGCCGACTTTCCTCCTCGGAAACTTTCATAAAATCCGCATAGGGCATCATGCTTTTTATCGCTCTGACTGCCGTCGCTTCGTTTTTCCAGAGAGACGGACGGTAATTGGGATCATAGGAAATCACCGCGCCGGATTCTTTCGCGGCTTTTACGGCTTCGATCGTTGCCGTCCGCGCCGGTTCACCCGCCAGAGACAAAGAGCCGAAATGAAAAATTTTACAGTCGCCCAAGAGCTGCCGGTCGATTTCTCCGAAGGAAATGCAGCCATCCGCTCCGGGCTTTCTTGCGAAAGAGAAGCTGCGCTCCCCCTTCTCATCGATCTCAACAAACGCGAGTGTTGTAAAAACGCTGCCGTCCTGAATCAGATAATCGGAACAGATATTTTCTTTTTCCAGCGTTTGTTTCAGAAAATCCCCGTGCATATCTTTTCCGACCTTACCGATAAAAGCGGTTCTATAGCCCATATGACTTACCGTTGTCAGCATATTTACGGGCGCGCCTCCCGGATTCTGTTCAAAAAGCTTTCTTCCGTTTTCACTGATTCCTGAATATGTGAAATCAATCAAAAATTCTCCGATCGCAGCGACGTCATATTTTTTCCGCAACGAAAACGCCTCCTTCCATTCCATTATTTTTACTTTGCCGCAGCTCTTTCTTCCAGCTCCTTGTGCATTTGGTCATATTCCTTTTCAATGGTGTACGGAATCATCAACAGCATTTGAAGAATCGCTACAAGTATGGGCATACCGACATATAATATCTTAATTACAGTAATTGCGGAATCCGGCTGAACGGTCAGCTCTCCGTCATACTTACTCCACGAAAGGAGCGCTCCGATCAGGGCGCTTCCCAAACCCATACCAACCTTGCAGCCAAAGCTTTGCGCACTGAAAACCAAGCCTTCCGAGCGAACCCCTGTCTTCCACTCACCGTATTCAACGCTGTCGCCGATAATTGCAAACTGTACGCCCATGACACAGGCATAACCGATTCCCCGGAGAACCGAGCAGGCAATTAACGCAGGAACCGACGTCATGGCAAAGAGCAGCGGAATGTAGCTCAGCAGAATAAGCAGCCAGCCAAGGAGATTCGTGTTTTTCTTTCCAATCCTCTTTACAATCGGCGCCATCAAGAAGAAAAATACAATCATAGGCGCAATATATGCCGCGTTCAAGGTTCCTACCATGCTCTTTTTATGAAGAACCTGTACGCAGAAATAGCTGTTTACCGTAGAGATCGCCATATAGAACAAACAGGTTCCGGTTCCCAAAAACATCGAAATGATCCAGCACTTGTTTTTCAGCAGGGAAAGCAATGCCTTCTTCACAGGAACGACCTCCCGCTCCTTTGCAGAAACGCCGACCGTCTCCTTCGTTCCCGCAAAACAAATCAGGAAAAGAACAGCCGCTGCCGCTGCAAAAATTCCGTAGGTAATTGTCCATGCTTTCTGCCCCTCTCCAAACACTTTAATCAACGGGAGCGTTGCAGAAGTAATAATCAAACTGGTAATCTGAGCAAAAATCTGTCTGAAAATATTCAGGATGCTTCTTTCATACGGTTCGTCAGTCATCAGCGTACTCAGGGAGCCGTACGGAAGATTGATCATCGTATACATGGTCATAACAAGGTTGTACGTGACAAATATGTAAATAATTTTCCCCTTATCGGTAAAATCAGGAACCGAGAACATCAATACGGTTGCAATCGCAAACGGGATGGCGATCCGCAACAACCACGGTCTTGCTTTTCCGTATTTTGACTTGGTTCTGTCCACGATCAGTCCCATAATCAGATCGGACGCGCCGTCCAAAAAACGGGAGACCATCATAATAACGCCGATGACACCGGCATTCACATGCGCCACATCGGTATAATACATCATTACGAAGGCTCCTAACGCCGCCCAAACAACGTTGCTTGCGGCGTCTCCGCAGGCGTAAGAAATTCTTTCTCTCAGTTTCAAGCTTTTTTTCGTTTTCATTTGCTTACCTCCAAATACCCTTCATCTCGTAAACTTCAATTTTCTCTGCCGCGTCCTCTTTTTCAAACTCCGCTTCGAAAATCCCATCTCTCTCCCCGTAAAACAGCTTGGTTCCGGCGCACTCCCCATTGTTTGCAAAAACTTCTACCGTACGCCGATCCACAAAAATCTCCAGCTCTCTCAGTTCCTTCAGCTCGGTTACAAACTGCACATAATGCGATTTCACGCCCGTTGTAACGATTTGAAGCGTTTCGCTCTTCCGCACCAGTCGGATTTCCCCGACCTCTGATTTCCCGAGCAGGATCTCAAAGTCAGCATTCGCGGAAAACGTAAGCCGCGCATAATAGGAATTGTTGTTCAAATGCTTCAATCTGACATTTTGCCGTTCCACATTGCAGTAACACTTCCCCTTTAGCCGGTAAATTTCTTTTATCGGCCGGATATACAGCCTTTGGTTTTCCATAAACAGTTCCCTCGGAATCGCCATGCTTCCGTAGGCGCCGTTTTCTTCCGGACAATGCTCCTGATAAAAATCGGAAATCCAGCCGATTGCAATTCTTCTTCCCTCATGCTCAAAGGACTGCGCCGCGTAAAAATTGCCCGCAAAATCGTACAGTCCCCGATCCCGGATTTCGAACCTTCCGTTCCGGTAATTTCCCAGATAATAATAGGTCGGCTGAAATCTTCTCTGTTCGTCCGCATAAAACATCCATGCGCCCGTCAAAACCATCTCACTTGACAGCGGAAAAATATCGGGACATTCAAAGGTGTATACTCCTTCGGTCTTTTCTTCGAGGACGACCCCACCGTATTTCCAGTTCTCTCCATCCGACGAGGTATAACGCACAATCGACGGAACATTTTTTATCCGGGTTCCAATGACCATCTGCCAGCAATTATCGTACCGGATAACCTTTGGGTCCCTGAAATTAAACGAGAAGTCCGAATTCGGCTTTTCAACAATGGTTTTTTCTTCTCCGAAATGTATCCCGTCCTCAGACTCCACCATCGTCTGATATTGAACGGTTTCTTCCTCACTGTCGTCGGGCGGTCCGAAATGCCTTGTCAGATAAAACCGGATTCGGTCTTCCAGAACGACCGCGCTGCCGGAAAAAGCGCCTCCCTTTCGGTCCTTTGCATTCAGGATTTCTTCCTGCGGCATCAGAACAAAGGGAAGATGAACCCAATGGACGCAGTCCCTGCTTGCGGCGTGTCCCCAATACATATGCCCCCATTCCTGTGAATGTGGATTTGCCTGATAATACATATGATAGTAGCCACGGTACCAGCACAGTCCGTTCGGATCGTTGATCCAGTTTTTGTAAGGGCAGAAATGATACTGTTCACGGTTCGGCGTCTGATACCATTCTTTCAGATTGTCCGTCTTCCTCCAGTTTCCGTCGGAATATTCCAGAAAACAAACGCCCCTGTCCAAAATGTCGTCGGCTTCCGATAAGTAACAGATACTCGCGGTGCAATTCTCGAGCCTTACCTCATATCCACAGTTTTTTTCCAGCGGAATCTTTATCAGCCGATACTGCCATTTCCCTGCCGGATAGACGCTTGCCTTGCCGGACGGTCCGACAACCAAAACCGTGCTCTTTTTACCGTCCTCCGACTTTGCGAATATCTCCAAACATCGGTACTCGCCGGAATAAATAGCCCCCATAGTCTTACCTCCTTTTTCATGTTTTCGAACCGGTTCGATGTCGCGGCTTTTGAAAGGTTCGACGTCTTCCATCGAACCGGTTTTATTGTCTATATGTTAGCAAACAGAGCCGATAAAGTCAATAGCCTCCTATCACTTTCTACATTTTATACAACTGTAAATCTCGTTTTCTGTACACATTCACCAAATCAAAGAGTGTCACCCTCCTGATAAGCCACCGGGATTATCTTTTCAAATTCATCCACCTCTTCGCCGTTAATAATTTTGTCGATATAAGCGACACAGGCATCCGCCAATTCTCCAATCGGCTGCACAACGGAATTGATTGGTACCCCGCACATTCTCGTAATATAGGTCCCGTCGTATGCCAGCATACGACAATCCTCAGGTACCCGGATATTCCGGATTCTTGCCTCTCGGAGACATGCCTGTATTACCATATCCGCGCCGAAAATAGCGTCAAAATCCTGATACTCCCGAAAAATCTTCTCTGCCGTCCTTAAAAAGTCCGTTTCTCCAAAGGCATTATGCGGCATTTCCACATCAATTACGTTTACGCCGTTCTTCCGCAGCTCCTCTTCAAAGGTTACATGATACTTATGCGCAGGAGTATTGACAAGCCCGGAGCCGCTGACCTGAACCACCTTTTTACACCCCTTTTCCAGCAGCTTTGCAGCCGCCAATCTTCCGCCGCCTTCGTGGTCGGCGCGGACAATCGGAATATCTTCCGCCAGCTTTCGATCAAACGCCACAACAGGCTTACCCAAGTGATTATATCCGTTATGAATCAGCGAATGCGCTCCCATAATAATTCCGTCTATGGTGTGCCGCTTCAGCATGGAAATAAATTCTTCTTCCAAGTTTTCGCGCTCCACCGTTTCACAAAGCAAAGTTTTATAGCCCCTTCGATACAACGCCTCCTCCGCATACTTCAAAAAGGTTCCATAAAACGGATGGGAGGCGTCAGGTATCACAATGCCGATCAGATTGGTTTTTTTTCTGGATAGATTTCTTGCAAGCTGACTCGGATGATAATCCAGCTTACGAATGGCTTCCTCCACTCTTTTTCTGGTTTCCTCCGATACATGCTCGCTGTTATTCAAGACCAAGGAGACGGTACTCTTTGCTACTTTTGCTGCTTTCGCCACGTCATTGATGCTTGCCATATTCTCTCCATTCTTAATCTTTTTTGCATTCCCATGCCGCTAAAGCACAGATATGCCAAGCGAATAAATTGATCGTTTCGGTATCGCCCCCCCCCGAATCAGGAACCGACAGTCGTGCCGCCGTTCGGATGCTGCGGAACACGCAGCCCTGTTTCACGGGCAAAAACCTCCTGACCTACGATCTACCGATCCAAGGGCACTGACGAAGGTCTTTCTCAGCAGTCCCCGCCCAGCCACTTTTCCAGACACTTCATCAGCGCCTCAATATCCAGCGGCTTGGTAAGATGCTCGTTCATGCCCGCCTTCCGGCTTCGCCGAATGTCCTCCGCAAAGGCGTTGGCGGTCATCGCCACGATCGGCACCCGCGGGGCGTCCTTCCGGGGAAGTCTGCGGATGGCGGCAGCCGCCTCATAGCCGTTCATGACCGGCATCTGAATATCCATAAAGATCATATCGTAATACTCTTGTTCGCTCTGCGCAAAGCGCTCCAGCGCCTCTTTTCCGTTCTCGGCGCTTTCCACAAGCACGCCGGCCTGACCGAGGATCTCCTCTGCGATCTCCCGGTTCAGCTCGTTGTCCTCCACAAGCAGGACCCGCTTCCCCGGCGGCAGCGGATTTTCCTTTCTCTCCGCGGAAATCGGTTTCGATTCCGGATCGTTCCCCGCCAGCTGATTGAACAGATATACGAGCCGGGACTTGAACAGCGGCTTGGAAATAAATCCGTTCACGCCGGCGCTGCGCGCTTCTTCCTCCACGCCGCTCCAGTCGTATGCGGACAGTATGATGATCGGGACGTCCGGGCCGACCTTTCTGCGGATCTCCCTCGCCGTTTCCACGCCGTCCATATCCGGCATTTTCCAGTCTAAGATCACGGCGAAATAATCCTGCCCACTCTCTCGGCGCGCCCATACGCGCTCCACCGCCTCTCTGCCGTTCAGCACATATTCGCCCTGCATCCCGATATTTTCCAAGATCAGGCAGGTGGAAGCGGCCGCCGTTTCGTCGTCGTCCGCCACCAGCACCGGCAGATCCGCAAGCTTTTCCGTGTTCGGACCCGCGGTGTTCATAAGCCGCAGAGACAGGAACACGTTGAACTGCGTTCCTTTGCCAAGCTCGCTTTCCACCGTGATGTCCCCGCTCATCCTGCGGGCGATGTTTCTTGCAATGGTCATGCCAAGACCGGTTCCTTCGATCTTGCTGACCCGCGAATCCTCCGCGCGGCTGAAGGGTTCAAACAGCTTCTCCTGAAACTCCCGGCTCATCCCGATGCCGTTGTCCCGGAAGATGAATTCATAGGACGCATAGCCGTAAGCCGACGACGCCCTCTCGTGAATTTCCATTTCGATGCTGCCACCCGGCGGCGTATACTTCATGGCGTTGCCCAGAATATTCGTAAAGATCTGCTGCAGCCGCATGGAATCTCCGATCACTTCCTCGTGCTCCACGTTCGTGATGCGCACGTCGAGATTCTGCTTTTTCTCCTCGATGGAAGGTCGGATCATGGTGACAAGATTCCCGATCAGATCGGAGAGATTGATCTCCTCCTCCGCCAAATCGATCTTTCCGGATTCGATCTTGCTCATGTCAAGAACTTCATTGATCAGCGACAGAAGGTGCTTGCTGGAGACGGTGATTTTGCTCAGGCAGTCCGCAACCCGTTCCTTATCGTCCAAATAGCGCCCGGCGATCGCCGTCATGCCGATGATCGCGTTCATCGGCGTCCGGATATCGTGGCTCATTCTCGACATAAATTCGCTCTTGGCGGCGTTGGCATGATTCGCCGCCTCGCACGCCTCTTTCAGCGCCTGCTGCTCCCGTTCCTCCTGCTGCTTGCTTTCCGTCACATCCTGCGCCACATAGAGCGCCCGCGCGGGTCTGCCGTCGCTTGCGGTCTCCGCCAGCACAACGGTGGCGCGGATCCACGCCCGCCGACCGCTCTCGTCCGGCAGCATCCGGTACTCAAACGCCTGAAACGGATGCTCCCTGCTCAGCGTTTTCAGCAGATTCTCCTGATTGATCTGTTTCAGATATTCTTCCCTGTCCTCCGGACAGACAAAGGTTTCCGCATATCTCTGCAGCGCCTGCGTACAGTTTCTCTCGTCGCCAAGAACGCTGCCGACCTCCGCCTTCTGCGTTATCGTGCGGAACGTATCGCGCTCCAGATCCATGTAATAGGTGGCGAAAAACATCCCGCTCAGGCTGTTGATGATCGCGGCTTTATCCATTGCCTCTCTGCGCGCCCGATCTTCCTGCCGCTTTTTCTCCGTTATGTCGCGGCCCAGCATTTGAACGATGGTCTTTTCTCCCTGCCGCAGAAACAGCACGTGCACCTCTGCCCACCGCACCGGCGTGCCTTTGAGCCGGTATCGGAATATCTCCTCCTTAAAGTCCTCTACCGTCTCCGCCTTTTTGCGCAGAGCTTCCAGCGAGAACATCTCCCGGAAGCTCTGCTTGTCGGCTTCCGCCACATGCTCTTCCAGCCCCTGACGGATATAATCCTCAAGGCGTCCTTCCCGCCGTCTGTCGGTACGGCCGTTCTCCAAGTCGAACCGCTCGCAGCTTCCGGTTTCCAGATCGACCGTGCTCAAACTGCCATAGCGGGACTTGATGATCGCCGCCATTCTCCGGTCGTTCCGCGTGCGCTCCCGGTCTTTTCTCGTCCGCTCGTCCACATCCTGAAACGCCATGATCGCATAGCCGCCGTTTCTCCGGTTGTCCTTAAAAAAGGCGGATATCGAGATATAGCGCCACCTTCCGCCAAGCAGCGCCCGACAGACGAACTGCCGCTTCTTCTCCCCGTTCTGCCACGCCTGTCTCATGGCGGCAAGCGAGAACCTGCCGGCAAATTCCTTCCGATCCTCCGACGCGATATACTCGGCGGCTTTCCCTTCAAAGATATGATCCCACAGAAAGATCTCCGACTTTACCACGCTTCTGACCTTTTCCGTGGTCTGTACGATATTAACGCCGCCGCTCTGCAGATCCACCACATAGACCGCAAAATTCATCTCGCCCAGCGAACGGATGATCTCCTGATTGCGGATATTGACTTCCTCCCGCTCCAGTCCCTCGTGGAAAATGTCATGCACATCCTTTACATAAATCATCACCCACGGAGTCTCGTCCGTATACTCCTCGGTGGGAACGATCTCCAGCGTATGCCAACGGTAGCGGTCGCCCACTCTGCGCCGATAGGTGCAGCTCAGTATCTTCGCGCCTTTTTTCAGCTCCTCCCGCAATCTTGAAGGCTCTACGAATCTGCGGTACCGCTCCTCGTCCTCTTCATAAATATAACCGCGGCAGGCGACCCCCTCCAGCCAGTCGGAAAGCGAGGTAAGACGTCCCTGCATATCCGAAAGCTCGCTGTCGTCGGCTTTGACGATCTCGTAACGATCCGCGCTCAGGTCCGCCCGCAGCACCTTATGATAAATTTGACGGGCGGTTTCCGCATGGGGCGTGACCGTGATCATAAAGGCGGGAACGTCGTCCTCCCAGAGAATGCGCGTCGCCGCAATCTCCACCGCCTTCCCGAACGGGTCGTCATAATTGATGGAACGCGCTTCCTTCCGATCCCCGATATGCAGAAGCGGGCAGTTCGCACAGGTCCCCTTCCAGAGCTCGTGACAGACCGTCCCCAGCGCAACGTTCGGAGCGACCTCCTTTACCCGCCGGTTGTAATACAAAATCCTATGATCGTCCTCCCGTATCACATAGATTCCGGTCATCTGGAGCGAATCCAGAAGCAGCTCATATTCTCTCGTTCTCATCTTTCCCTCACAGGGTTACCCCATTTTCCATTCCAAAATTCCGTCCTGCCGTCCGCCGGTTTGTTCCGCTTGGCAAAAAGCTCTTTTCTTTCGTCTAGATCGGGTTTGCTTCCCGGTGCGCCTCGTACCACGCATCCAGCTCCTCGTAGGAATAGGTCGTGCCCTTATACTTCACGGAAACCTTTTCGCTTCCGTTGAAAATCTGCGCGGCGACCTTGGCGGTGCCGTCGGGAACGGTAATGTCCACCAAATTGCCGCAATTCGCAAACGCCCAGATCTCGATCCGTTCCAGACTGTCCGGCAGAGCTACGCTTGTCAGCCCCTCGCAGCCGTAGAACGCAGACGCGCCGATCATATATACGCCCTCCGGGATCGTCACGTCGCCGGAGCAGTTCCGCCCTTCGATCACGATGCCGTTTTCGATCACAAGCGGATCGTACGCCATTCTGGCTTCCAGCCATGCCGTGCCCTCAAACGCCTGAGCTCCCATAGCCCGCAGCGTTTCCGGCAGCCGGACGTAGGTCAGCTCCTTGCTGTTTTGGAATGCGTACGAACGGATCTCCGTTACCGTGTCGGGAATATAAACGCCGGTGATCGTTTCGCAATCCTGAAACGCCTCATTGATATACACAACGTCATAGCCGCGGATCTGCGCGGGGATCTTGACGTTGCCGCCCTCTCCATAATATTCCGTGATAACGACTCCGCCGCCCGCCTTCTCTGCCTTGAAATCCTCCTCCGAGGCCTCCGGGATCTCCGACCAGTCGATCGTCGGGTAGTCCGGCGCTTCGGTGGGCGTCGCCTCCGGCTTTTTATCGTCCTGACCGGGCGTCGCTTCGCTCTTCGTCTCTTCTTCCTTTTCGGATTCCCCCTTATCGCCGCATGCCGTCAGCGCCAACGCGAAAAGCATCAGCAGAACGACAAAAATGAGCTTTCTTGCTGCCTTCATCAAAAAATATCCTCCACATCCAAATTTGAAAAATAAGCGTATCACTATCACTAATGATACGCTTATTCACTTTATACTTTGCTTACTTTACTTACTTTACTGCTTTTTTCTTGCTTGCGATCGCCGCCTGTGCTGCCGCCAGTCTTGCGATCGGCACGCGGAACGGCGAGCAGGATACATAATCCAGACCGATGCTGTGGCAGAACTCTACCGAGCTCGGATCGCCGCCGTGCTCGCCGCAGATACCGCAGTGCAGGGTCGGTCTTGTTTCCTTGCCCTTCGTGATCGCCATTTCCATCAAACGGCCGACGCCGTTGCGGTCCAGCTTTGCGAACGGGTCGTTCTCAAAGATCTTGGCCTTGTAATAAGCCTCCAAGAACTTGCCTGCGTCGTCACGGGAGAAGCCGTAGGTCATCTGCGTCAGGTCGTTCGTACCGAAGCAGAAGAATTCCGCCTCTTTTGCGATATCGTCCGCCGTCAGAGCCGCACGCGGGATCTCGATCATGGTGCCGACCTCGTATTTGAGGTTCACACCTGCCGCCTTGATCTCGGCGTCCGCAGTCTCCACCACGCACTTCTTAACGAATTTCAGCTCCTTGTCGTCGCCGATCAGCGGGATCATGATCTCCGGAACGAGCTTCCAGTCCGGATGCGCCTTCGATACGTTGATCGCGGCGCGGATCACGGCCTGTGTCTGCATCCGGGCGATCTCCGGGAACGTAACGGTCAGACGGCAGCCTCTGTGACCCATCATCGGGTTCATCTCGTGAAGCGTTTCGATGAACTTGCGGATCTCCTCCATCGTCTTGCCCTTTGCGTCCGCCAGCTTGCGGATGTCCTCCTCCTCGGAAGGTACGAACTCATGCAGCGGCGGGTCCAAGAAACGGATGGTGACCGGGTCGCCCTCCATTGCCTCAAACAGCTTCTCAAAGTCGCCCTGCTGCAGCGGAAGCAGCTTCGCAAGCGCCTCCTCCCGCTCCTCAAGCGTATCGGAGCAGATCATCTCGCGGAACGCGTCGATCCGGTGCCCGCCAAAGAACATATGCTCGGTACGGCAAAGACCGATTCCCTCTGCGCCCAGCTCTCTCGCCTTCTTTGCGTCCGCGGGCGTGTCGGCGTTCGTGCGTACCTTCAGCGTGCGGTACTTGTCCGCCCACTCCATGATCCGTCCGAACTCTCCGGCGATCGTAGCGTCCACCGTCGGGATAGCCCGGTCGTAAATGTATCCGGTCACGCCGTCGAAGGAGATCACGTCGCCCTCATGGAACTCGCGGTCGCCGATGCGGAACACCTTATGCGCCTCGTCCATAACAATGGCGGAGCAGCCCGATACGCAGCACGCGCCCATACCCCGGGCAACGACTGCCGCATGGCTCGTCATACCGCCGCGAACGGTCAGGATGCCCTGTGCCGCCTTCATTCCTTCGATATCCTCGGGAGAGGTCTCCAAGCGAACCAGAACGACCTTCTCGCCCTTTGCGCCCTGACGCTTTGCATCCTCCGCCGTAAAGACGATCTTGCCGCAGGCTGCGCCGGGAGCCGCCGCCAGACCCTTGGCGATCGGAACCGCCTTGCTGATAACGTACGAATCAAACTGCGGATGAAGCAGGGAGTCCAGATTTCTCGGGTCGATCATCATGACCGCCTTTTCCTCGTCGATCATGCCCTCGTCCACCAGATCGCAGGCGATCTTGAGCGCCGCCTTTGCGGTACGCTTTCCGTTTCTCGTCTGGAGCATGTAGAGGTGACGGTTCTCGATCGTAAACTCCATATCCTGCATATCGCGGTAGTGATTTTCCAGCGTATTGCAAATATCGGTAAACTGCTTATAAACCTCCGGCATGATCTCCTTCAAATGCGCGATCGGCTCCGGAGTACGAACGCCGGCAACCACGTCCTCGCCCTGTGCGTTCAGGAGGAATTCGCCCATCAGCTCCTTCTCGCCGGTGGCGGGGTTTCTCGTAAAGGCAACGCCGGTTCCGGACGTATTGCCCATATTGCCGAACGCCATCATCTGTACGTTGACCGCGGTTCCCCAAGAATACGGGATATCGTTGTCACGGCGATATACGTTCGCGCGGGGGTTGTCCCAAGAACGGAAAACCGCTTCGATCGCCCCTACGAGCTGTTCCTTCGGGTCGTCGGGGAAGTTCTTTCCGATCTTGGACTTGTACTCGTCCTTGAACTGGTTGGCAAGGATCATCAGATCCTCCGCGGTCAGCTCCACGTCCTGCTTCACGCCGCGCTCCAGCTTCATGCGGTCGATCAGCTCCTCAAAATACTTCTTGCCGACCTCCATAACCACGTCGGAATACATCTGAATGAATCTGCGGTAGCAGTCCCACGCCCATCTGGGATTGCCGGACTTGTCCGCAAGAACCTTGACAACGTCCTCGTTCAGACCAAGGTTCAGGATCGTATCCATCATACCGGGCATGGATGCTCTCGCGCCGCTTCGTACCGATACAAGCAGCGGATTGGAAAGATCGCCGAAGCGTTTGCCGGTGATCTCCTCCATCTTTTTTATGTACTCCATGATCTGCGCCAGTATTTCATCGTTGATCTTACGTCCGTCTTCGTAATACTGCGTACATGCTTCGGTCGTAATTGTGAATCCCTGCGGAACAGGAAGCCCGAGGTTCGTCATCTCAGCCAAGTTTGCCCCCTTGCCGCCGAGAAGCTCTCTCATTCCTGCGTCGCCTTCCTTAAAAAGGTATACCCATTTTTTTGCCATATATCTATGGACCTCCCCATTTTATATTCGCCCTTTCCAACGTCTCCTGTCTCCCTCAGGGGTCGTCAAACAAACGTCTCCGAACAGGCGCTGAAATTATTGTAACACAAGAAGCTCCGCAATACAAACACAATCCAAGCTTTTCGGGCATTTTTTTGTGAAAAAAGTACAAAAATCCCGGAAGCCTCCGGAATTTTTGTAAAAGAATTTGTCAAAAGCGCTATTTGCCGATCTGCACCGTGCTTCCGAGGAAGATCGGGGTTTCCGTCCGCATATCAATGATCGCGTAAAGATACGGCCGATCCAGCACGACCTCATAATACTCCTCCATCGGCGTGCAGCTTGAAAGCACGGCAGCGATCGTGACCGCCGCCGCTTCGGTTCCCTTGCGGTTCACGCGGATCATCGTTTTCTGCAAGACGAAACCCAGATTTACCAACGCCGCTCCCTCGGCAAACATCTGAGAAAAATCCGCTCCGCCAAACGCGTTGGTCATCCCCATCCGCTTGAGCGTCTCGTTAAGCAGGATCTCATATTCGGACTCAAATTCGGGCATCGTGACCGATACCTGCACGCCGCGCCGGGCGTTTTCAAACAGCTCGCGCCAAGCCTCCGCCGTCAGCTTATCCACCGCCTCCGAGACCGTCCCCTCGGACTTGGGCAGAAGCCCGACGAAACCATATCTGGTGTTTTCATAATATTTCACAAAGCCCGTAAAATCCTCGGATTCCAGATAGATCATTTCCTGACTGTGCAGCATCGTCACCGTCTCCTCGGTTCCGTCGGCGGCAAAGAAGCTCCCCTCCGAAATGTCGTCCTCGGTATACTCCTCCTCCCAATTTCCCTGAAAGGAAATGGCGTTCAGCAGATACAAAAGCGCTCCGGGCTGAATCTCCGTCAAAATTTCCTTGATCCTGCCTCCCGTCTGCTCGCTGCACCACGCGTTGATCTGCCGAAGCGTCGTCTCGTCGAAGGCTCCCTTGTAAACGCCCGCCTGAAAATAATCCGCGCACCGTCCGAGAAACGCCTTGTGGAGCGAATCGGCAGCTCCCTCCCAGACCCACAGCGCGTCCGCCGCCGAAAACACTACGCCCTCGCTTTTGCGAAGCTGATTCAGCAGCGTAAACAGATATGCGTTGAGGCGGTCGCGTTCAATCCCGGTCAGCTCCTCCATCTGGGCAAGCGTTTCCCCGCCCGCCCCGTTTTCCAGCATTGCGATCACCACCAGCAGCGACAGAGGCGAGACCATCCGGTTTTCCGTTTTGTCCTCGGCCGCATAAAGCTGCCGCAGCAGCTCAAACGCAAACCGCTGATACCCCTCCGCAAATTCGTCATCCAACTCCAGCCCGGTCACGCTGCCCGAACCGGTTCCGTCGGTCAGATTTACCGCTTTTTCCACTTCCGGTTCCTCCTCTCCCGTTTTTCCGCGCCCCGTCCTGTCGCCGCACCCGGCGGCGGAAAGCAGCAGACAAAACGCAAGTATTACTGCCGATATTTTTTTCATAAAACCTCCCCCTTCCTTTTCTCCTGTCCTACGACCGTTCCTCGACTTTGCTTTTTCCCTGTCCTACGACCCGTTCCTCGACCTTGCTTTTCCCCTGCGCAGGGTCCGTTCACGGCCTTCTGCCGACCGCGCACAGCCATGCCGGCAGCGCCGCGCGGGGATTGTTTTCCGGATCATACATCCGATCCAGTTCCTCCCTGCTGATTTCGACCCCGTTGACCAGCTCCTCGTTAGAGATCCAAAACGGATGTTTATCGTCCTTTTCCGGCATGATCTCCTCAATATGCGCAAGCAGCAGTCCCGCGTCCATAACCGCGTTCAGAAGATCCTGCACCCGCCAAAGAAAGTTCACGTTGTATTCGTCCTCAAACGGGCCGGTAAGATCGTAAGGTTTGATCACCTTCATCCGATCGTCGAACGGGCGCGTGAACGGATGCACGTCGTACCAAAGGCTGATCCCGCCGGGCTTGAGGATGCGATACACGCTGCGGTACATGGCGGGCAGATCGTTCAGCCACACATGCACCCCGTTCGAGGTGTAGACCAGATCATACGCCTCGTCCTCCAACCCCTCGAGCCGCATCGTATCGGCGCAGACAAACCGAACGGTCTCTCCCAGTCCGATCCGCTCCGCCGTCCGCCTTGCCGCCTCAAGCTGCTTTTCCGAAATATCGCAGGACGTAACGACAGCTCCAAGCAGTGCAAACGCATAAACGGCAAGGTTGTCTCCGCTGGACGGAACACAGACCCGCTTTCCCCGAAGCTCCGGCACGAACCGCCGAAGCTGCTCCCAAACCGGACGCGGAAACGCTTCCGCAGGGTCGTCGAGGATCGGGCGCAGGATCTTCTCGGAATGATTGTATTTCATATGCAGCTCCGAAAAATCATCCCAGCTTTGCTTATTCTTTTCTACGATCCTATTGGTTTGTGTTTCCATGATTTCCTCACTCGCTAATCGGAAATCGGAGTTCCGTTTTCGTCATATTCCTCGTGAACGACAACGCCCTCGGCGATCTCCCCGTCCCGAATACGGAGAGCTCCGTTTTCCCAGTATTCATAAATACATTTTCTGGGAGCCATGACCTCAAACCGCTTCACATAACCGTCCGCGTAATACTCGGTCTTCCATTCTGCCGCAATATCGCCGGTCTGCGCATTCGTTGCCTTATAATAGGTCTCCTGCCCCGTTTCGTCGTAGGTTCGCTCCACCTCTGCGGTAAGCACCTTATCTTCTCCGTAGAAGCGCGCGTGCGTCATTCTGCCGTCGGTGTATTCGTATTGCACCCCGCTCAGATAATACACGTCGTTATAGACCGTGATCTCGCTCAGCGGCAGACCGTCGTCCGAATAGGCATAGATCGTCTCATATCTTGCCGCCAGCTTGCCGTCTTGATAATAGGTCTCCCGGTAATATGCTGGCTTGTCGCCAATGAGCGACCGCTCGATCCTCTCCTGAAGCACGTCGTTGCAGTAGGTTTCCGTACAGGTATAGCCCTGCGAGGGATCGCTGCTGCGGACGATCCGCCGGACGTCGCCCGTGGCCTCATCCGTAAAGGTCTCGGTTCTTACCTCCGGAAACGGCATCAGATTCGGCGTCGGCGAAGGCGGGATCGGCGTCGGCGTTCCCGTGGGCGTGGGGCGCTTGGTCGGCGTCGGCGTTTCCTGCGTCTCCGTAGGCGAAGGCTCCGCAGGGGACATGGCGGGTCTTGCGCTGCCGCTGACCGCCTCCGTTCCGTTCTCGTTTGCCCCGCACCCGCCAATGACCAGACAGGCGAAAAGAGCAACGCCAAGTAATCGGATTCGTGTATCTCTTATCATTTTGTTATTCTCCCTCCTCGTCCGGTTCCTTCAAAACGGTGTCGATCAGGTTGCCGTCTTCGTCGTATTCATAATAGCCGCCATCTTCATTATACTCATAATGATACCAGTTCCCGCCTTCGGTATAACCCTTTTTGATGTGCGGCTCCCCGTTTTCATAATAAGTATGTAGATACGGCGCCGGCTCCGTTCTGCGCTCCAGCTTTACATTTCCGTTTTCGTAGTACTCCCAAAATACCTCTGCAAGGACATGATTGTTTTGCACATGGGTAAGCTTGGCATGCACCAGCTGTCCCTTCTCATCATATTCTGTTATTTCATGTTCCACAGCCTCATGGTTTTTCAGATAAGCAAAGTAGTCAGTCCGAAGTCCATCCTTGTAAACATGCTCCTCTCCCCTGTAATAATACAAGCCGTTTACGGTTTCCAAGTGTTCCAAAAGTTTTCCATTAAAAGAATAGATGTCTCTTTCTTCCATTCTTGACTGTTCTTTCCCATTTAGATACTGAATGCTTTTTGTAATATTTGCATAGTCTTTCTGTCCAAATACCCTGTCTTGAGTGATCTCAAGCACTGTAACAAGCACTCCATCTAAATAGGTCTTATAGCAGGTACACCCTGTTTGCGGATCGTAGGACGTTACCTCCATGCGAATCTCTCCATTCTCCTCCTCATAGGCGGTTACCGTAAACTCCGGCGTTGGCGTCGCAATAGGGGTTCCGCTTGGCGTTGCCTCCGGAGACGAGCTCGGCGCGGCCGAAGCGGAGGGCGAGGGAGCTTCCGCCTCGATCGAAAGCGTCGGAACAGGCGTCGCCGCATAAGGCTGTTTTTCCGTCTCTTTGGAATCACAGCCGATAAAGCATATTGCGATAAGCGCTGTAAGCAGCAACATTTTTCTCATATAAGACGCCGCCCCTTTCCAAGCCGTCATTTTCTTGTGAATATTATCCAATCCCACACCTGTATTGTATATTGTTTTAGGGCATTTTGTCAATGTCATTTTCTTTTTTCAAGCTTAATTCCCCGCTTCTTTTCGCAAAGAAAGAACAGCGATCCCCACGGAGCGTTTTTGTTTCATAGGACGCACTTCTCTATGAAACAAAAAATTCCGGAAAGATTCCGGAATTTTCTGTCATATAATTTGTCAGCCACACCAGCCGTCCATTTACCATGCAAATTTCTCTTCAAAATATGCCTTCAGGTCGGCGATCTTCACGCGCTCCTGCGCCATGCTGTCCCGATCGCGCACCGTCACCGCGCCGTCGGTCTCGGACTCAAAATCGTAAGTAACGCAGAACGGCGTTCCGATCTCATCCTGTCTGCGGTAACGCTTGCCGATGTTCCCACGGTCGTCAAACTCACAGTTATAGGTCTTGGAAAGCTCCGCAAATACCTTTTCCGCCCCTTCCGAAAGCTTCTTTGAGAGCGGAAGCACGCCGATCTTCACCGGCGCCAGCGCCGGATGGAAATGCAGTACCGTCCGCACATCGCCGCCCTCCAGCGTCTCCTCGTCGTATGCTCCGCAGAGGAACGCCAGCACAACGCGGTCCGCGCCGAGCGAAGGCTCGATAACGTAAGGCGTATAGCGCCACTGCTTTTCGTCGTCGAAGTAGGTCAGATCCTCCTTCGATACGTTCTGATGCTGCGTCAGGTCGTAATCGGTACGGTCGGCAATGCCCCACAGCTCGCCCCAGCCGAACGGAAACAGGAACTCGATATCCGTGGTCGCCTTGGAATAGAACGAAAGCTCCTCCTTCTCATGATCGCGCACGCGCATTTCTTCGTCCTTCATGCCAAGGGACTTGAGCCAGTCGATGCAGAATTGCTTCCAGTATGCGAACCATTCCAGATCGGTATCGGGCTCGCAGAAGAATTCCAGCTCCATCTGCTCGAACTCGCGGGTACGGAACGTGAAGTTGCCCGGCGTGATCTCGTTGCGGAACGATTTTCCGATCTGTCCGATTCCGAACGGAATCTTCTTCCGGCTCGTTCTCTGCACGTTCTTGAAGTTGACAAAAATGCCCTGCGCGGTTTCGGGACGCAGATAAACCGTATTTTTCGCGTCCTCGGTCACGCCCTGAAACGTCTTGAACATCAGGTTGAATTGCCGAATGTCGGTAAAGTTATGCTTGCCGCAGGTCGGACAGGGGACCGCATGCTCCTCGATAAAGCTTCTCATTTTCTCCTGACTCCAGCCGTCGATGGAGCCGTCCAGCGCAATGCCGTTCTCCGCCGCAAAGTCCTCGATCAGCTTGTCGGCGCGGAAGCGCTCGTGGCACTCCTTGCAGTCCATCAGCGGATCGGAAAAGCTGCCCAGATGTCCCGAAGCCACCCAAGTCTGGGGATTCATCAGGATCGCGCAGTCCACGCCCACGTTATAGGGATTCTGCTGGATGAACTTGCTCCACCAAGCCTTCTTTACGTTGTTTTTCAGTTCCACGCCGAGATTTCCGTAATCCCATGTGTTCGCCAGTCCTCCGTAGATTTCGGAGCCGGGGTACACAAAGCCCCTCGCCTTTGCCAGCGCAACGATCTTGTCCATTGTTTTTTCCATTACAGCACTCTCCTTTTTCTTTTTATTCTGTTTCGGTGGTACGCTGCGGCAACGCGTTTTTTCTATTCCGCCCCAGCGACACAGTTCCTCTCCGCCGCAGTGCGATCCCCGCGGAGCGTTTTTTGTT
>JAUNGI010000059.1 GCA_030524525.1 Lachnospiraceae bacterium | reverse complement strand
TTAAGAGAATTTATGGCTGAGAGTGTAACACATGTTTGACAAACCTACAAAAATCGAGGGGGAAACGGAAAAATTTAACGGAACCGGAAATCCGGCTTCTTCCCTTCCCGGCTAATCCTCCAACAGTCCGCGGAGCACCGCCGTTACTTCTTCCTCGGTCATGCCGGGCTCCAGCTCTTCGCGGTAAAGAAGCTGCACCATCAGCCAGTCCATGTCGGTGGGCCACTGGGGCGTGTTGAAACCCTGATAGAACAGGCTGTCCGGATAGGTGTAGGAATCGTTGAAGATACCCATGCACTGGATGATCTCCTCCAGAATAACGGAGTTCTTTGTCTCACGGTCGATATCGGAGCATATGCCGACTTCTCCTTGGTAATAAGAGTAGCCGGAATACCAGCCGGTGGCGTAGCCGTCGGTATTTTCGTCGCCGATGTGCTCCAGCGCGGATTCGACGTATTCGTCGCCGGGCAGGAAGCGAACGATCAGATTGGCTTCCTCCGCATTATCCAAAAGCTGAATTCCCGGATAGCCCGGAATTTCGTTTAAGGCATTGATAAGAAGGATGATCAGATTCATGTCATCTAGGGTCGTGTCCCCTTCCACGTACAGGAGGATCGGAATTTCCCATTTTCGGAGCAGCTCCGGCTCGTCCCCTTCATAATACTCCGAATGCATAACGGTTTCCAGAAAATAGGAGATGATCTCCTCGGCGGAATATCCCTTTTGTTCAATGGGCGCCGCCGTGACCGGCGGAGCGGTGGGGGCAGGCTTTTGATAAAAAAGCGTAACGGCGTCCCCTTCGTGGAGCGTCTCACCGGGAAGAGGGCTCTGACCGATCACGAGGCCGGGGTTGTAGAGGGAAATCGTGGCAATGTATTCCATCTCCTCGTATGAAATCTGCAGCCCCATATTTAAGGATTCCAGCTCGGCGGCAGCCCGGTCTATCTCCCAGCCGTCATAGTCGCGAAGCACCGTCGTTTTCGGCGTGGGCGAAGGCGTGGACGTGGGCGTGGGAAGCTCCGTATGCTTCAGCAGCTCCTCGCGGGAGTCGCCTGTGGGAAAGTCGTCCTTTTGCCTGCATCCGGCAAAGAGCAGCAGAAGCAGAAGGGAAATAGAAAAAAGGATCAGAATACGTTTCTGCATGGGAACCTCCATTCAAACGGTCGCGCTCGGAAGCGGGAATACGGTAAAAATTGTACCACCTTTTCGGGATAATAGCAATGACGGACGGAGGGTATTTTTCCGTGCGGCCGGAACTGCGGCAAGCTTTTCGGCGCTTCCAAAAAGTTTTGCTTGCAAAATCCGCAAAGCTGGGGTATGCTGAGAGCGCACAACAAAATATTTGCCTGTGAAAGGAGATTGCCATGAAAAAAATCATGACGATAAGCCTTCTTCTCGCAGCCGTTTTGACCATACTGACCGGGTGTTCGGATGGGACAAAGAAGGACGGGGAGAAGAATACCTCCGGAGGCGGATCGGTTGTTGTCGGAATTACACAGGATCTGGATAGTCTTGACCCACATAAGGCAGTTGCGGCAGGAACGAAAGAGGTTTTGTACAACATTTTTGAAGGCTTGGTAAAGCCCGATAAGGATGGAAACTTAGTCGCTGCCGTTGCGGAGAGTTACCAAGTCTCCGAGGACGGAATGACTTACACGTTCGTGCTTCGTCCGAACGTGACGTTCCATAACGGAAAAACGGTAACTGCCGAAGACGTTATTTATTCGCTGAAGCGAAGCGCGGGGCTGCTTGACACGTCCGATCCGGAGGTGCAGGTAGTGGCTGCGCTTTCTGTAATTCAGACCATCGAATCCTCCACGAACGGAGAAGGAAAAGAGGTTGTGACCATACAACTTTCCACACCCAATACGGAGCTGCTCGGTTATCTGACGTGCAGCATCCTTCCGTGCGACTACACGGAGCAGGCTGCAAAGCCGGTGGGCACGGGGCCCTTTGCCTTTGTGTCCTATACGCCCATGGACAGCGTCGTGCTGGAAAGAAACGAGTCCTATTACGGACAGAAGGCGCATCTCGAAAAGGTGACCTTCAAGATCTCCGAAAGCACGGACGCGGCGTTTGTGGAGCTGCTCGGCGGGAATATCGACATTTTCCCGTATCTGACCGAGGATCAGGCGGCGCAGCTGCAGGGACAGTATAATATCGAGATCGGGGACATGAGCCTCGTGCAGGGACTGTTCCTCAACAATGCGGTGGAGCCGTTCAACGATCCGCTCGTTCGGCAGGCCATGTGCCATGCGGTCGATCGGCAGGGGATCCTCGACATGATCTCCGGCGGACACGGCACGGTCATTGGCAGCGGCGTTTACGCGTCCTTCGGCGCGTACTATGACGCGTCCCTTGCCGACAAGTACGAATACGACGTGGAAAAGGCAAAGGAGCTTTTGGCGGAGGCGGGCTATGCGGACGGCTTTTCGTTTACGATCGTCGTTCCGTCAAACTACTCCTATCATGTCAGCACCGCGCAGGTCATCGTGGAGCAGCTGAAAAAGGTCGGCATTGAGGCGAAGATCCAGCAGATCGAATGGGCGAGCTGGCTTTCGGACGTCTATACGGACCACAACTTCGAAGCGACGATCATCGGCTTGGACTCACAGCTGGCGCCTTCGGATATACTGAAATACTACATTTCCGGTTCTCCGAAGAACTTTATCAACTACGAGAACGCCGCCTTTACGGAAACCTACCAGAAGGCGATGCAGACCGTGGATACGGAGCTGAAAAAGCAGTATTACAAGGAGCTTCAGGCATTTCTGGCGGACGACGCGGCTTCGGTGTTTATCCAGAGCCCGGCGCTGCTTGTAGCGGTCAATCCGGCGCTGGGCGGATATACCTTCTATCCGGTCTATGTGCAGGATATGGCTTCGGTTTATTATAAGTAAAATGCGGCACGGGGCGGAAGCGCAGGCTTCCGCCTGTGCCTTTTGTAAGGGAGGGCCGTCGTTATGGGCATTGTCCGAAAACTATTCGCAATGATCGGAACCGTTCTGCTGCTTTCGTTTCTGACATTCTTGGCGTTTCAGGTCATTCCGGGGGACGCGGCGCAGGTGCAGCTCGGCACCAACGCCACGCCGGAGGCGCTTGAGGCGCTGCGTGCGGAAATGGGACTGGACGACCCCGTTCCGATCCGCTATGCGCGCTGGCTTGCAAACGCCGTGCAGGGGGATTTCGGAACCTCCTCCCGCTACCGCCTGCCCGTTTCGGAGCTGCTTTCGCAGATGCTGCCGAACACGCTGGCGCTGGCGGTATTGTCGCTTTTTCTGGTGCTGGCGCTGGCGTTTCCGCTTGGCATCGTCTGCGCCCGCTTTGAGGGAGGGCTGTTCGACCGGTTCTTTACTTGGGTCAATCAAACGTTTATGGCGATCCCGTCGTTCTTTCTGGGCATCCTGATCTCCATTTTCCTCGGCATCGTCCTTCGGCTGTTCGTGCCGGGACGGGCGGTCTCGTGGAACGAGGACGCGGCGGAATGCCTGCGCTATCTGTTCTTTCCGGCGCTGGCGATCGCGCTGCCGAAGGCGGCGATGACCGTGCGCTTTCTGCGGAACGCGCTGATCACCGAGAAGCACAAGGACTATGTGCGCACCGCCCGCAGCAAGGGAATGTCCCGCACCGGGGTCCTGCTGACGCAGATGCTCGGCAACGCGCTGATCCCGGTGGTGACCTTTCTCGGCGTGATCGCGGCGGAGGTGCTGGCGGGAAGCATCGTCGTGGAGCAGGTATTCGGCGTGAACGGCTTGGGCAGACTTCTGGTCGCCTCCATCGCCAACCGCGATTACAACGTCGTACAGGCGATCATTCTCTATATCGGCACGGCGGTGGTCGTGGTGAATCTGCTGGTCGATCTTTTGTATCGCCGGCTGGACCCCAGAGTCCGTCGGGCGTGACAGGGGGCGGAGAGAAGAGATGAAAAAGAAACGGAACAACAATCTGATCTGGGGCTGCTTTTTTACCGGCGCCGTGCTTCTGCTCGTGCTGGTGGGGCTTGTTTATACGCCCTACGACCCCGACGGCATGGACGCGGCGAGCAAAAACCTTGCGCCGTCCCTTTCGCATTGGTTCGGCACGGACAACTACGGCAGGGACCTGCTGAGCCGGGTCATGGTGGGGGCGCGCACCACGTTTGTCGTGGGGCTTCTGACCGTGGCGATCGGCGGCTTTTTTGGGACGCTCGTGGGACTTTTGACGGGCTATTTCGGCGGCTGGATCGACGAGCTTATTATGCGGCTGAACGACGGGATCTTGGCGTTTCCCAGCATTTTGCTGGCGCTTGCCTTTGTGGGCATGTTCGGAAGCGGCGAAAAGAACGTCGTTCTGGCGCTGGGCATTTTGTTTATTCCGAGCATCGCCCGGGTCGTTCGGGGCGAGGTGCTGCGGCAGCGCGAGCTGGACTATGTGACCAATGCGAGGCTGATGGGAGCCTCGACGCCCCGCATCCTTTTTGTGCATATTCTGCCGAACCTGCGTCGGACGCTTCTGGTCACGATGGCGATCGGCTTTAACAACGCGGTGCTGGCGGAGGCGGGGCTCAGCTTTCTCGGCTTGGGCGTGCAGCCCCCGAAGGCGAGCCTCGGACGGATGCTTCAGGAGGCGCAGAGCTGTCTGCGGCTCGCGCCGTGGTACGCCATCGTTCCGGGCGCGGTCATCGTGATTGCCGTGCTGGGGGTGGCGCTGCTTTCGGAAGCCTTTTCCGGGCAGGAGCCGACCGCCGCAAGACCACGGCGCAGAAAGCAGGCTGCCGCCGAGCCGCCGGAAACGCCCAAAGACGTGCTTTTGCAGGTTCGGGAGCTGCGCGTTTTCCTTCCGGGCGAGGGACGGAGCGGGGAAAAGGAGATCGTTCGGAAGGTCGGCTTTTCCATGAAGCCGGGAGAGATCCTCGGCATCGTCGGAGAATCGGGCAGCGGAAAGAGCATGACGGCAAAGGCGATCCTCGGACTGCTGCCGGAGGCGGCACGAACGGAGGGGAGCGTTTGCTTTCGGACCGAGGAGGGCGCGGAGCCTGCCGAGCTGCTCTCGGCGGGGGAAGGCGCGATGCGCACCGTTCGGGGCGCGAAGATCGCCATGGTCTTTCAGGAGCCCATGACCTCCCTCAATCCGGTCAAGCGCATCGAAGCGCAGATGCTGGAGGTGTTCCGGGCGCACCGCATTGCTGGAAGCCGGGACGAGCTTCGCGGGCGCTTGGAGGACGCGCTGCGGGAGGTGGAGCTGGACGACACGGAAACCATATTAAGGAGCTATCCGCACGAGCTTTCCGGCGGGATGCGGCAGCGCGTGATGATCGCCATGGCAATGCTTCTGCAGCCGCGGCTTTTGCTTGCGGACGAGCCGACGACCGCGCTGGACGCGCAGACGCAGGAGGAGATCCTGACGCTGTTGCAGCGGCTCCAAAAGGAGCATGGGACGGCGGTCATTCTGATCTCGCACGATCTTTCGGTCATTCGCAGGCTGTGCAGCCGGGTTTTGGTGATGGAGCAGGGGCGGATCGTGGAGCAGGGAAGCTGCGAACGGATCTTTACGGCTCCCAAGGAGGAGTTTACCCGAAGGCTTTTGCAGGCGGCGGAGGGCGAGGATTTTACCAAGCGGCTGGAGCTTCCGAAGGAGCGCCCAGTCGTGCTGACCGCAAACCGTCTGCATGTATATTTCGGAAAGCGGAAGCGTCCGTTCCGTCCGTTGGCTTACGAAAAGGAGGTGCTGCACGGCTTTTCCATGACCGTCCGCAAGGGGGATATTTACGGTATCCTCGGACGGAGCGGAACCGGAAAATCCACGCTTGCGCGCTGCCTCTGCGGGCTGCCGACCGGAAAGGTGGCGGGACAGGCGCATGCGGAGGGCAGGGTCGGTATGGTGTTTCAGGACCCGTACAGCAGTCTGAATCCCCAGAAGACCGTACGGTGGCTTTTTGAGGAGCCGCTTCGCAACCGGAGGGTGCCGAAGGCGGAGCGAAGAAAGGAAGCGCTTGCCATGCTTGCCGAGATCGGGCTTCCGGAGGACTACGCCGGAAGGCGGATCAACGAGCTGTCCGGCGGAGAACGGCAGCGGGTCGCCATTGGGATCGCGCTGATGTCGCGTCCGGAGATCCTCATTCTCGACGAGCCGGTTTCGGCGCTTGACGTTACGGTACAGGAGCAGATCCTGTCGCTGCTCATAAAGCTTCATAATTTGTGGGATCTGACATATCTTTTAATATCTCATGACGAAGGCGTGATCCGCAGGATGACAACGGACGGCAGCCGAGTGGACGCCTAGGCGCCGCGGATAAGAGCGCAAAAGAACGGAATATGCAAAAAAAAGCGGAAAAACAGGTTTTTCCTATTTACATTTCAGATGAATTTTATTATGATTGGAAGTAAGTTGAACAATGGCGTATCGTTCAACTAAAACGTGAGAGTGAGGAGTAGCGTCATGATTCAAAAAAGAAGTATTGCAACCTGCATCATCCTGAGCATCGTCACCTGCGGCATTTACGGTTTTTACTGGCTGTTCTGCATGGCAAACGATGTGAACACGGTATCGGATAAGCCGGGAACCGCGGGCGGAACGGTTGTTATTCTCTCGATCGTTACCTGCAGCATCTATCTTTTCTACTGGATGTACATAACAGGAAACAAGATCGACGAGCTGAGAACCCAGAAGGGTCTTTCCGCCGGAAATAACGGATTGATCTAGCTGCTTCTTAGCATTTTCGGCTTCAGCATTATCGCGTACGCTTTGATGCAGAACGAGCTGAACAATTTGGCCGCATAATTTTGACTGCATATCACATGGCTTTTTGTGGTTTCAATTTTTGCGAAGACTCCTGAAAAAGGGGCGAGGGGAATCCCGCGGGCAAGCGGTTTTCCCCTTTCCTCTTTTTATGAGGTTTTTTATGAAGGAACGAGCGTTTCATTGTCTGAAAATTGCAGGTGTGCTGCTGGCGGCGGGGCTTGCCTACGGTCTTTTTGTCATGGCGACCGGTTGGGCGGTGCCGTGCGTTTTCCATAAGCTCACCGGGCTTTTGTGTCCGGGCTGCGGCATCAGCCGGATGTGCATCGCTCTAATGCGCCTTGATTTCCGCGCGGCGTTTCACTATCATCCGCTCGTCATGCTGCTGGCGCCGTTCTGGCTGTATGCGTTTCTGACATGGCTCGTTTCCTACATCCGGGAGGGAAAGCGGGAGCAGACCAAGGCGCAGAAGGGGATCGTCCTTGGGTCGATCGTTCTGCTGCTTATTTTTGGAGTCGTTCGGAATCTCGTATAAACCGAAAAAAACGGTTGACAGACCCGCCGCGTCTGTGCTATATTTTATAAGCTGTGAAAAATAACAGCCAAAGCAGAGCTTCCACTCTCACCTTCCGCTTGTTCGCAACGCAAAGAGGTTTAAGATTTTATTGCTAATATTCGGTGATAATTTTGAGTGGAGCTTTTGCGTCCACTTTTTTTCTTTTGGGAGGTGCAACACTATTAGCGATTATATGATTAACGAGCAGATCAGAGACAAGGAGATTCGTCTGGTCGGAGAAAACGGAGAACAGCTTGGCATTATGTCGGCGAAGGAGGCGTATTTCAAAGCACAGGACGCCGGCTTGGATCTTGTGAAGATTGCACCTACGGCGCAGCCCCCTGTCTGCAAAATCGTTGATTACAGTAAGTTCCGCTACGAGCAGACTCGTAGGGAAAAGGAAAACCGGAAGAAGCAGCGGACCTCGGAAACGAAGGAGATCCAGCTTTCCCCGAACATTGCGGAAAACGACATGAACACAAAAGCGGAGGCGGCTCGTAAATTCATAACCAAAGGAAATAAGGTGAAGGTGCAGCTTCGATTCCGCGGGCGCGAAATGGCGCATCAGCAGAACGGCGTCGCAATGCTTCAGGCCTTTTGCGGTAAGCTTGAGGACGTGGCTGCCGTAGACAAGCCGGCAAAGATGGAGGGCCGGAATCTCGTTGTTACATTAGCACCGAAGAAATAAAGAATACTTGTGATTTTAAGGAGGACATCACTATGCCGAAAATGAAGACCAGCAGCGCGGCTGCAAAACGTTTTTCCAAAACAGGTACCGGCAAGCTGAAAAGAATGAAGGCCGGCAAGCAGCACATCTTAACGAAGAAGTCTACCAAGACGAAGAGAAACTTAAGAAAAGCGGCTATGACCGATCATGCAAACGAAAGAAATATGAAGAAAATCTTACCGTATCTGTAAGAGAACGTCTGAAGGAGGACTAGAACGATGGCAAGAATCAAAGGCGGTTTGAACGCAAAGAAAAAACATAACAGAGTATTAAAGCTTGCAAAGGGTTACCGGGGCGCAAGATCGAAGCAGTACCGGGTGGCAAAGCAGTCCGTAATGCGCGCTCTTACTTCTGCATTTGCAGGACGGAAGGAAAGAAAGAGACAGATGCGCTCCCTCTGGATCGCCCGCATCAACGCGGCATGCAGAATGAACGGTCTGTCCTACAGCCGGTTCATGTACGGCTTGAAGTGCGCCGACGTTACGATCAACCGGAAGCTTCTTTCGGATATGGCGATCAACGATGCCGAGGGCTTCACGAAGCTCTGCGATATGGCAAAGAGCAAGCTCGCATAACGGAAGCAACTGCAAAAAAAAGAGGTGGGCTTGGGTGCTCGCCTCTATTTTTTTTCATAAGGAAAGAGCGTCCTATGAAAAAAACGCTCCGCGGGGAGCCGAATTTATGATACCATGATCTCGTGCGCTTTAGCGCACGTGCGCCTTGGCGCACACTTAATTCAGAAGTGCTAAATGCGAAGCATTTTGCACATGATACCACAACTTCGTGCGCCTTGGCGCACACTTAATTCAGAAGTGCTAAATGCGAAGCATTTT
>JAUNGI010000058.1 GCA_030524525.1 Lachnospiraceae bacterium | reverse complement strand
ATCTCGCACTTTTTTTTCTTGTTCGGGTGTAACACATGTATTGTAAGCCTACACTTCGGATCGGCTGAGTTTGGCGGGATATGCTTGTCAAGAAGCGGGCTTTTGTGTATAATTGAGGCAAAGGTTTCACATACTACCAAAAAAAGGAGTAACCGACAAATGTTAGCAATTACCAGTGAAAATTTTGACAAACAGGTGCTGCAAGCCAAGGGCGTTGTCGTGCTTGATTTTTGGGCTTCTTGGTGCGGTCCCTGCCAGATGCAGGCGCCGGCGTTTGAGGCGGCGGCAAAGGAGCATCCGGAGGCGCTGTTCGGAAAGGTGAACGTGGACGAGGAATCGAAGCTTGCGGAGCAGTTTCAGGTGATGAGCATTCCGACGCTTGTGTATTTGAAGGACGGAAAGGTTTTGAAACGGACCGTGGGGTATCAGGAGCAGGCGGAGATCTCCGCAAACATCCGGGAACTCGGCTGATTTGCCGGTACGAAAGAAAAACGACGGAATGCGGTAGGGTACGATGACGATATATGAAATTAGCGCTTATATTTTGATCTATTCCTTTCTGGGCTGGTGTGTGGAGGTCATTTATCACACCGTGACCTACGGAGAGTTTTCCAACCGGGGCTTTGTCAACGGCCCGGTCTGCACGATCTATGGCTTTGGCTTTACGGGCGTGGTGCTTTGCCTGACGCCGATCAAGGACAATCTGCTCGTGCTGTTTGCGGGCTCCGTGGCGCTGGCGACTTTGTTGGAGCTTGTGACCGGTTGGCTTCTGGAACGGATCTTTCATGAAAAGTGGTGGGATTATTCCAACGACAAGTTTAACTTCCGGGGCTATATCTGCCTGAAATTTTCGCTGCTCTGGGGACTTGCCTGCACGGCGGTGTTGCTGATCATTCATCCGCTGATCGCCGGTCTGGTGGCTCGCGTTCCGGAAAGCGTCGGAGGCGGCATTGTGATCGCCTGTACGATCATCTGGATCGCGGACAACATCGTAACGGTGGTGCAGATCCGAAAGATCAATCTCCAGCTTCGCATTCTGCGCGAAATGACCGAAAACGTACGGAAGCTTTCGGATTATATCGGAGAGAACCTTCATGACACCACCGTTTCGGTGATGGAAAAGGCGGAGGAAGGCAAGGAGGAATGGCAGCAGTGGCAGGAAAAGCAGAGAGAGGAATGGCAGGATAAGCTTGCCGAAAGCAAGGAGAAGCTTGCCGCAGGCCGCGAGGAGTGGCAGGATAGGCTTGCCGAAAGCAAGGAGAAGCTTGCCGCAGGTCGCGAGGAGTGGCAGCAGAAGCTTTCCGAATTCCGCGCTTCCTACACAAGCCGTCGTCTGCACCGTGCATTCCCCGGTCTGAAGCTGGAAAAGCGCTTTGACGAGGAAGAGAATACAAAGGACGAGGAGTAAAAGAGATCGGACAAGGTTGGTGATAGCGTGAAAAAACGATGGAAAATTGCGGGAGGCATTGCGGCGGGAGCCGGATTGGCACTGTACGGCGGCGTTCTGTCGATTTTTCATTCCTTTTTCCTGCGGAGCCGCCGCAAGAGCCGGTACGAGCTGAACGAGGAGTACTATGCGTTTCTGGAGCGCGGGCCGTTTGCACATCGGGTCCCGGATCTGAAGGAGGGAATCGCTTGGCTGCATGTTCAGAAGCATGAGGACTGGTATCTGAACAGCTTTGACGGTCTTCGGCTGCACGCCCGGTTTTTTGAAAATCCTGCCGGGGGCGACCGCGTGGCGCTTTTGTGTCACGGCTATCACAGCAGCGGAGAACACGATTTCGGCGCGATGTTTCCGTTTTACTGGGAGCAGGGCTTTCATTTGCTTGTGATCGACCAGCGGGCGCATGAGGGAAGCGAAGGAAAATATATCTGCTTTGGGGTAAAGGAGCGCTACGATCTGGTGGCGTGGTGCAAATGGCTCGTTCTGCGCCGCTCCCAGAGCGTGCAGATTTTGATTCACGGCGTTTCGATGGGCTGTACGACTGCGCTGCTTGCCGCGGCGCTTCCGACCATGCCGGAAAATCTGATCGGTGTTGTGGCGGACTGCGGCTTTACCAGCCCCTACGACGAATTCCTCCATGTGGCGAAAAAGAACTTTTCCCTGCCCGCGTTTCCGTTTCTTCCGCTTTTGGAGGTCGTCTGCCGCCATCGCGCAGGCTTCGGCTTCCGTGAGCTGTCAACGGTGGATGAAATGGCGCATGTCCGCGTTCCGGTGCTGTTTGTCCACGGAGAAAAGGACACCTTTGTTCTGCCGGAGCATACCAAGAACAATTACGCCGCCTGTGCGGGCAAAAAAGAGCTGCTGCTCGTCCCCGAGGCGGGGCATGCGCTGAGCTATCTGGCGGCGCTGGAGGAATACCAGAAAAAGCTGCTGGAATTTCTGGAAAAGCACTGCGGGCTCAAGGCGTGCGCGGCGTCCGGGGAGGAATAAAAACGGAAGGAGAATGTGCCGAGGCACATTCTTTTTTTGTTTCATAGGAAAATGCGTCCTATGAAACAAAAAACGCTCCGCGGGGATCGCACTGCGGCGGAGAGGAACTGTGTCGCTGGAGCGACCCGCCGCAGGCGGAGAATCTCGCAAGCGAGATTCTTTGTTCTTCTATTAAGAAACGGCACAAAACGCTCCGCCGAGGATCGCACAAATGCCGATCATGCCGCCGCCCTCGGCTTTTTCGGGCTGAGGGCTGACGGTGAAAGCGATGCAAACGGCACGGCGGGGAAATAGACGCAGGGCGCGGATGCGACGACGAACGCTGGGTGCGGCAGGGCTGAAACGGCAGGGCTGAAACGGCAGAGCGCAGACGGCAGGGCATAAACGGGATAGCTCCACAGGGACCATGGCGTTAAAACCTGCATGTTAATACGCGTTGCTTGCAGCAACGGGCAGCTTTTCATACAATAGCCTTAACGACTGAAAGGAGGTTCTCTCTCATGTTAAACGAGAATATAAAAACGATCCGAAAATCAAAAGGGCTTTCGCAGGAGGAGCTTGCCGTCAAGCTGAACGTGGTGCGGCAAACGATCTCGAAATGGGAGCAGGGATTGTCCGTTCCGGACTCCGATATGCTGATCGCCATATCCGAGGCGCTCGAAACGCCCGTATGCACCTTGCTTGGAGAAACCGTTGCGGAACCGAAGCTTGACGACTTAAAGGTGATTTCCGAGAAATTGGAGATCATAAATTTGCAGCTTGCCCAAAGGAAGAACGCGAGACGAAAAATCCTTTCTTGGCTGCTGCTCGCCTTGTGTGCGGTCATAATAACGATTTCTGCGGTCTTAATCGTCTTAAACAGTCCTTATTTGGATTGGAATTACAGCGATGCCGAAACCGCCGTTATGGGCGTCGCCTTTCACGCGTTTGAGTGGATGTTTGTCCGTCTGGCGCCGATCATCCTGATCGGGGCGATCGTTGGAATTTTTCTGATACGAAAAAAAGGATAAAACCGTCCTACTTTTTGAGGTACCGTTCAAGCTTCCAAATTCCCGTTCGGCGGGCGGAACGGTTCGCGGGAAAGCGCCGCAGGCGGAGAATCTCGCAAGCGAGATTCTTTGTTCTTTTTAAGATATAAAGTCGTCAGAGCGTATGCTTCTGCTTGTCAGCGGCGGCTAAGGAAGGCAGCCGTCAGGAATTCTTTTTCTTTACAAGCCTGTCGAATTATGTTAGTATGAGGCAGGCAAAATGCGGCGTTTTCCGCCGCCGTTTCGCCCGTACATTACACAACAGAATATGGAGGAAAGAGTATGAAACTGATTTATCAAGTGGAAGACAGACCCAAGACCGGCGAACTGATCATGTTTGCCGTTCAGCAGCTTCTTGCCATCATGACCGCCACGCTTGTGGTACCGATCATCGTCGGACATGACATGGATTCTTCCGCCGCGCTGTTCGGCGCAGGAGTGGGCACGCTGGTTTACATTTTGTTTACGAAGAAAAAGAGCCCGGTATTTCTCGGATCTTCCTTTGCCTTTATTAACTCCATGCTGGCGGCGTTTGCCGGCGGGGTGTCGATGTCCCTTGGTTATCTGGGGATGATGCTCGGCGCGCTGATGGCGGGACTGGTTTATGTGGTTATCGCGCTCATTGTAAAAAAGATCGGCGTTGCATGGATCAATCGGCTGATGCCGGCGGTCGTTGTGGGACCCACCGTTGCGATCATCGGACTGTCCCTTGCGGGCAATGCGGTCGGCGACTTGACGCACAGCGGCGTGACCGGCAATAAGTATCAGGTGGCAACCGCCCTCGTATGTGTGTTCTGCGGTCTGGTCACTCTGGCGGTGACGATGCTTTGCTCCACCTTCGGCAAAAAGATGACCCGGCTGATCCCGTTTATTATCGGTATTTTGGCAGGCTATGTGACGAGCATCCTGTTCACGCTTGTGGGGATGGCGGCGGACATCGAGTCGATCCAGATCACGAGCTTTGATTCCTTCAAGGCGCTGGTGGACGGCGGCGTTTCCGTGGAGACGTTTTTCCGCATCCCGGATTTTACGTTCTTAAAGGGACTGAAGGCGTTCGACGAGCTTGACCTTTCCTATATCGGAACCGTTGCCGTTGCCTATGTTCCGGTTGCTTTTGTGGTATTTGCGGAGCATATCGCCGACCACAAAAACATTTCCTCCATTATTGAAAGAGATCTGCTGGAAGATCCGGGACTGAGCCGCACGCTGCTTGGGGACGGCGTCGGTTCCATGGCGGGCGCTTTCTTCGGCGGCTGCCCGAACACGACCTACGGTGAATCCATCGGCTGTGTTGCGATCACGAAAAACGCTTCGGTCGTTTCCATTATGGCGGCGGCGTTCGGCGCGATCATCATTTCGTTCTTCTCGCCGTTTATCGCTCTGGTCAATTCCATCCCTTCCTGCGTCATGGGCGGCGTCTGCATGGCGCTTTACGGTTTTATCGCCGTGTCCGGTCTGAAGATGATCCAAGACGTTGACCTGAACAAGAACAAAAACCTGTTCGTCGTTTCCGTCATTCTGATCGCCGGTATCGGCGGCATGTCGATGACCTTCGGCAAGGTCACGATCACGAACATTGCGGTGGCGCTGATCCTCGGGATCCTGACGAATCTCCTTCTGAAAAATGCGAAGGAAGAAGACGACGGTCAGCAGGTTAGCAAGTAAAACGGAACAAGAGCCGCTTGAGACACAGTCCGCACCCCGCGCGACTGTGTCTTTTTTGTTTCATAGAAAGAGCGTTCTATGAAACAAAAAACGCTCCGCGGGGATCGCACTGCGGCGGAGAGGAACTGTGTCGCTAGAGCGACCCGCCGCAGGCGGAGAATCTCGCAAGCGAGATTCTTTGTTCTTTCATAGGAAAGAGCGTCCTATGAAACAAAAAACGCTCCGCGGAGAGGAAACTGTCTCTTGACTCTCATCCTACCGTCAGGCTTATGATATGCTCATAAGACGTCTTATCAATTTGTACATGGAGGTATCGAGGCAATTATGAAGATCGGCGAATTTGCAAAAATCTGCAATACCAAGATTTCGGTGCTGCGGCATTATGACAAGCTTGGCGTGCTGCGTCCGGCATATACCGACCGCTTTACGGAATACCGGTATTATGACAGCTCCCAGAAGGCGGTGTTTGAGCGGATTCAGGAATTGAAATCGGCGGGCTTTTCGCTTTTGGAGATCAAGTTCCTGCTGTATTCCGCCGATGCGGAGCAGAGAACGGCGCTTTTTTCGCAAAAGCGGAGCCAACTGGAACAGATGCTTCATAACCTCGACGGCATTGGAAGAAAGACGTTTGGAGGCGAATTTATGGAACAAAAAATCAGAACCTTGGCGGAAGATATCAACCTTCCCTTTGAAAATGACGAGGCGGTCGTCGGCAAGTGGGAGATCGTTTGCGTAAGCGGCGAAGCGGAAGCCGATACCGCTTTGGGCGGCAAGAAGCGCGAACTGTATTTCCTGCCGGGAGGCGAGCGGTATTGGTGCTACGGATGGACGAAGGGCAGGCTGCTCTACGACGACGGGAGGAACACATTTGCAAACGACTACCGTCTGGAGGAACGGGCGGACGGTCGGTACATGATCGTGCAGTTTAAGTCGTTCGATTATGAGGAGACCGGAGAGGTCACGCCGGTCGTGCTTCGGAAGCTTGACGACAGACGGTATACGCGGACGGAGATCGCGCGAAAGGATGATCTGAATAAGCCGTTTGAGAATGACCCGCGGGTCCTTGGCAGGTGGGCGGCATACGACTTCCTGCTTGCTGAGGAGTATAAAAGCGCCGCGTACGATCCGGCGCAGAAAAAGCAGCTTGCGCTGTGCTTCCGCGAGGTTCGGTTTTTCGAGGGCGGCGGCTGTACCTCGGTTTACGACGATGAGACGATCACGGGAGACGATATGCAGACGTGGACGAAGGGATATCTGCTCCGTAAATGGAACTCCTGCGCCTGCGCCTACGAGATCCGGACGATCGGGGGCAGGGACTATCTGATCCTCGAATGGAAAAGCGGAGATTATCGCTTTGGCGGCAGAGATACCGACTACTATGTGTTTGTAAGAGCATAAAACGAAAAAGACCTCCTGACGATGCGTCAGATCGTAAGATCCCGCAAAGCAGGAGGTCTTTTTTGTTCTATAGGAAACTGCGTTCCCTATAGAACAAAAAACACTCCGCGTGGATCGCACTGCGGCGAAGAGGAACTGTGTCGCCAGAGCGACCCGCCGCAGGCGGAGAATCTTGCAAGCGAGATTCTTTGTTCTTATTTTCCGCAGATGCCCCGGTCAAATTCCGGATTCATGATGTAGTAGTTGTTGGAATCCAGATGATCCTGTACAATGCGCAGCGCTTCGCCGAAACGCTGGTAATGCACGATCTCCCGCTGACGCAGGAAGCGGATCGGCGCTTCCACGTCCGGATGGTCCCGAACGAGACGGAGGATATTGTCGTAGGTCGTGCGGGCTTTTTGCTCCGCCGCCATATCCTCGTGAAGGTCGGTGATCGCGTCGCCCTTCGACTGGAAAACAAAGGCGTTGAACGGATCGCCCGAAGCCGCCGCCGGATACAGTCCGGTCGTATGGCTCATATAGTAGGGCAGAAAGCCGCTGTTTTCAATCTCATCCATGGAAAGGTTTTTCGTGAGCTGATAGACGATCGCGGAGATCATTTCGAGATGCGCAAGCTCCTCGGTGCCGATATCGGTAAACAACCCCGAAACTTCCTTATACGGCATCGTATACCGCTGGCTCAGATAGCGCAGGGACGCGCCCAATTCACCATCCGGACCTCCGAATCGTATTTCCGGCACATAGGACAGGTTTTTGGCGTCATAAAATAAGACGAAAAACGGTTTTCCGGAAGGAACGGCTTGTTTTATGGAAGAAGCTCTGAGAGGAAAGCGCGCGGTCTGCTATGTTCGGGTCTCCACGGAGGAGCAGACCGAGTATTCTCCGGACAGTCAGAAAAAGGCGATCGCCGACTATGCGGACGCCCACGGGATCGCGCTGCTTCCCGACGGCTGCTATGCGGATATCGGGATCAGCGGGAGAAGGGCGGGGAACCGCCCGGCTTTTTTGGAAATGCTTGCACGGGCAAGGGAACGCCCGCGTCCGTTCGAGCTTGTGCTTGTGTGGAAATTCTCGCGGTTTTCCCGGAGCCGCAGCGACAGCATCGTTTATAAGCAGCAGCTCCGGAGGCTGGGGATCTCCGTCGTTTCGGTGACGGAGCCGATCTGCGGCGACCCGACCGCCGTGTTGATGGAAGCCCTGCTGGAGGCGATGGACGAATACTATTCGCTGAACTTGGGGGAGGAGGTGCGGCGCGGAATGCGGGAGAAGTTCCGCAGAGGCGGCGTCGTTACGGGAGCCCCCTTCGGCTATCGGGTGGAACAGGGGCGCTTCGTGCTCTGTCCCGAGGAGGCGGAGGCGGTTCGGCGGATGCGCGCGTGGCGCGGCGAGGGATGCAGCTACCGGGAGATCGCCGAACGGCTGAACGACGGTGCCGTCCGAACGCGGCGGGGCGGAGCGTTTCACGGCAGGGAGGTGTCTTATATTCTGCATAATCCGATCTATTGGGGCTATCAGCGCTGGGACGGACAGCTTGTTCGGGGCGATTTTCCCCGAATTTTCCCGGATGAACCGCCGTCTTTATAAAATCTTAACGGATTTCGGAAAAATTATACGCGTTTCGACATATCAAGAAACGATTTTATGCGATAATATACTACAGAAAAAAAGGTGAGGGAAGGAAGGTACGGAAGATGGTTAGGTATTCTGTAACGACGGAATTGTGGAAAGAGGAAGGGGAGGAGCCGGTCGTCTGCTACGGGATCGTGGGGCAGTGCACGGACGGAGGGGAGACGGCTGCGGTTTCGGCGATCTCCACCGATCGGGCGTTTGTCTGTAGGCTCTGCGAGCTGCTCGGCGCAGGCGGGGTCTCCTTGGTACATATGAGGGACGTCATTGAAGACGCGCTTTGGGAACGGGAGGATGTGCCGTTTCCCAATATCGGGGAATTGCCCTTTTGAGACGATTCGGACCTCCGTACTGTTCAATGATCGCCTGCGCGAGCGTCGCATTGCTTTCTTTGATGTTTACGGGATACTGCAAACGCTTTTCATACAGCCACATAATTTAACACACTCCTTCCCACGGCATAGGGCCGTCGTTCCACATCCAGCGGGATGCATTGTCATTGGGACAGTAGAACATGAGAGGACCGAAGGTCCGGGTGTATTCGGAAACGAGCTCGCCTCGTTTTTTCGAGCATTCGTTGTAGTGCCGGATCGCTGCTTCGTCATCCGGATGGGTGTCAAGAAACAATCGCAGATCGTCCATCACAAAGCTGACCTTGCTGATCTCGGCGATGAGATTGCCATGCTGTGTCTGATTCATACCTCTCCTCATTTCTGCGCTGCTTTTCCAAGGAAGGTCTGCGGCGAGCAGCGCAAAGCCGCATGACCGTTGCTTCGCGCTATCTTCTGCCTCGGAACGGAAGGTCGAGCTGACAGAACAGCGTGCCTTTGGAAAGCGCGGCGTCATTCGGGTACAGGTCTTCAAATTTCTGCCAAGGAACATAGGCCATGGCAAGCGACTTCTTCGAGGAATGCTCCGGTCTGCGGGAAGCGGACGGACAGTCGGAGGAACGGCGATCCGTTCCGGAAGCGGACTGACAGTTCGAGGAACGGCGAT